>NZ_CP010048.1 GCF_000973505.1 Blochmannia endosymbiont of Polyrhachis (Hedomyrma) turneri
ATGACACCACTATCACTACCCCTACCAAAAATTAATTTCGAAGTTATTATCATCGGCGGCGGACATGCTGGTATTGAAGCTGCATGGACCACATCAAAAAAAAAATGCAAAACATTACTATTAACCCACAACATAAAAACAATAGGAGAAATGTTCTGTAACCCATCAATCGGCGGAATAGGAAAAAGTCATCTAGTAAAAGAAATTGATGCAATGGGAGGACTAATGGGACATGCTGCCGATTATTCAGGCATACAATTCAGAACATTAAACACCAGCAAAGGTCGTGCTGTAAGATCTACACGAGCACAAATAGACAAAAAATTATATAAAAAATACATCCAACTAAAATTAAAACAACAAAAATACTTAACTATTTTAGAAGCAACAGTAAGTGATTTAATTATTTACAATAATATAATACAAGGAGTAGTACTTACCTTAACTAAAGAAAAAATATTTACAAAAACAGTTATTTTATGTACCGGAACTTTCCTAAATGGAAAAATCTATATTGGAATGAACGAATATTACAACAAAAAAATAGGAAATTTAAAATTAATAACAACTGCTAAAATATCTCAACAACTACAAGAAATCGGATTTCAAACACGTCGATTAAAAACTGGTACTTCACCCCGTGTTAACAAAAATAGCATCAACTTTTCCTCACTCGTTCCTCAATATAGTGAACAACCTATACCTTTTTTTTCATTTTTTAATACAATTAATATGCATCCCAAACAAATTCCATGCTATATTACTCACACTAACAAAGAAACACATAAAATCATTTCTAATAATTTACACCACAGTCCACTTTTTACAAAAAAAATATTAGGTATAGGACCTCGATACTGTCCATCTATTGAAGACAAAATTATACGATTCCCTCATCATGAATCACATCAAATATTTTTAGAACCTGAAGGATCAAATAGTTCTGAAATTTATTTAAATGGTATTTCTACTAGCTTACCTTTAAACGTACAAATAAAAATTCTTCGATCTATAAAGGGATTAGAACATTCAAAAATCACTAAACCAGGATACGCTATTGAATATGATTTTTTTGATCCAACACATTTAAAACTAACTTTAGAAAGTAAATTAATTCACGGACTATTTTTTGCAGGTCAAATAAATGGAACTACAGGTTATGAAGAAGCAGCTGCACAAGGTTTAATAGCTGGTATAAATGCTGCCTTATTTGTCAATAACCATGAATGTTGGTTTCCTAGAAGAAATCAAGCATATATAGGAGTACTTATAGATGATCTATGTACACAAGGAGTAGATGAACCATATCGAATGTTTACATCTCGTGCTGAACATAGATTATTATTACGAGAAAATAATGCTGATATTCGATTAACAGAAATTGCAAGAAAGTTGTTTTTAATTGATGATCGTTGTTGGAATATATTTTGCGAAAAACAAAATAATATTAAGAGTGAATACAAAAGATTAAAAAATATATGGATATATCCTTGTGATCAATCTAATGTACAATCGAATTTGTTAAGCAAACCTTTACAAAGTAAAATTAGTATTAAAAAATTATTATGTAGACCTGAAATTAATTTTAAAAAATTAATTAATTTAGGTTTATTTAAATCTTCGGTTAGTCCTCTTGTTCTTGAAGAAATAGAAACTCAAATTAAATATAAAGGATATATTGATCGTCAAAATAATGAGATTGCACGTCAATTACGAAATGAAATGACATATTTGCCAAATGACATTGATTATTCTTGTGTTACTGGTTTATCTACAGAAGTAATTCATAAATTGAATAATTATCAACCTACTTCACTTGGGCAAGCTTCAAGAATTTCTGGAATAACTCCATCATCTATTTCTATTTTGTTGATATGGTTAAAAAAACAAGGTTTTATGTCTTGTTTGGATTAATGTAAAAAAATTTTACAGTATAGAAAAAATTTTAATTTATTGTTTTATTAAGTTTATTGTTTATTATTTTATTAATTAATATATATATTATGTAATTCTATTAGTATTATTAGTATTAGGATGTATAGTTATGTTTAATGTTACAATTGCTCCAAAGGAGTATATTCAACATCATTTAATAAATCTTCAATTAGATTTGCGTACATTTGAGTGGGTTAATGAATCACAAAATACTTCGTCATTTTGGATACTAAATGTTGATTCATTATTTTTCTCAAATATATTAGGTATTTCTTTCTTATTTTTTTTTGTTTTTTTATCAAAATATATGACGAGTAATATTCCTGAAAAATTGCAAATGTTTGTAGAATTAATAATTTTATTTGTTGAAGACAGTGTTAAAGAAATATTTCATAAACGTAATAAATTAATTGCTCCATTGTCTATGACAATTTTTATTTGGGTTTTTTTAATGAATTTTTTGGATTTATTACCAATAGATTTTTTACCATATATAGTTCAGTATATATTTGGTGTATCGGTACTGCATGTAGTACCATCAACTGATATTAATATTGTTCTTTCGATGGCGATTGGTGTTTTTTTTCTGATGTTATATTATTCTTTTAAGCATAAAGGCGTTTGTGGATTTATTAAAAGTTTGATATTTTATCCGTTTAATCATCCTTTGTGTATTCCACTAAATTTTTTTTTAGAAATTGTTAATTTGTTATCTAAACCAGTTTCTTTGGGTTTAAGATTATTTGGTAATATGTATGCTGGTGAATTAGTTTTTATTTTGTTTGCTACTTTTGTGCCATGGTGGTGTCAATGGATATTTACTGTACCTTGGGCTATTTTTCATATTTTTGTTATTGTATTGCAGGCTTTTATTTTTATGATTTTAACGATTGTTTATTTATCTATAGCATGCGAGGAAGATTAATAAGATGAATATAATTTAGTGTAGATTGGTTTAAGTTTAGTTTTTTTATGTTAATAATAAGTTTAGTTTTTTGCGTTAATAATAAATTTATCGAGGATCATAATAATGGATCATTTATTAAATAACATAGATTTATTGTATTTGGCGGCAGCTATTATGTTAGGATTAGCAGCAATTGGTGCATCAATTGGAATTGGTATTTTAGGTAGTAAGTTTTTGGAAGGTGCAGCTCGTCAGCCTGATTTAATTCCACTTTTACGTACTCAATTTTTTATTGTTATGGGATTGGTAGATGCTATTCCTATGATTGCTGTAGCTTTTGGTTTATATATTATGTTTGCTGTAATATAAATATGAACGAGTAAGATTGATGAAATATATAACTTTGATATATTAATGAATATTTATTGGTTAGCTTTTAGTATTTTGATGATAAAGTAAATAGGATTGGTGTTGTGAATATTAATATTACAATTTTAGGTCAAGCCATATCATTTGTTATATTTGTTTTGTTTTGTATGAAATATGTTTGGGAACCAATAATTACTGTTATTGAAAAGCGACAAAAAATGCTTGCTGATATTTTTGCAAATGCGGAGCAATCTAAAAAAAATTCGGAGGTATTACGAATTGAAGCTAACAATTGTTTACAACAAGCTAGATGTGAAGCTGAATTAATTATAAAACGTGCGAACGAGTATAGTTTGCAGTTGATTAATCAGGCTAAATTTGATGCAGAGTCTGAAAAAAATAATATTTTATTCCAATCTCGGCAGATTTTGTCTATTGAAAAAAAGCGTGTTATTGAAGAATTACAGAAAGAAATGGGTCTAATGCTTATATCTGCTTTAGAAAAAGTTATGGTATGTTCTATAAATAAAAACATTGATTATAATATTACAAATATAATGCTTAACGATTTGGAACTTAATATTAATAATAAAATAAATAAGAATATATAGATGACTGAATGCTCTTTAACTTTATCGCGTCCATATGCTCAAGCAGCGTTTGATTTTGCGTTTGAGCATAAGACGTTAGACAAATGGGAATTTATGCTGTTTTCTGCGAAAAGTATTATTCAAGATGTGATGGTTAAAAAAGTGTTATCTAATGTTGATTGTATAGAGCCTTTTAAATTATCAGAGATATTAATTTCTATTGGGAGTCATAATTTTAATTGTTTTTTTCAAAATTTTATTCGAGTTATGGCTGAATATAAACGATTATCTTTGTTACCAGTTGTATTTGAACAATTTCTTTCTTTTCGCCGTGATTGTGAATTAGTTACTGAAATTAAAATAGTTACGGCTAATGTATTAAAAAATGATCAATTATTAAAAATAATTTCTTTTATGGAGAAAAGATTGTTACGTAAAGTTAATGTTACTATTAATTTGGATTATTCAATTATTGGTGGTTTTGTTATTTATTTTAATGATGTTGTAATAGATAGTAGTATAAGAAGTCGTATTGAACGATTGAAAAACGGTATATTGAAGGTTTAAAATAGGGGTAAAATTAATATGCAGTTAAGTGCTGTTGAGATTAGTAAGTTAATTAAACAACGTATTGCAGGGTGCAATCTTGATTATGAGGTACGTAATGAAGGTGTGATTGTTTCGATTAGTGATGGTGTTCTTCGTATATATGGTCTATCTGATGCAATGCAAGGTGAAGTTATTGAATTACCGGAAAATAAGTTTGCTCTTGTATTGAATTTGGAACGTGATTTTGTAGGGGCAGTAGTTATGGGATCACATGTTGGTTTGCTTGAGGGTATGTTAGTAAAGTGTACAGGTCATGTTTTGGAAGTACCTATTGGTTTTGGTTTATTAGGTCGAGTGGTGAACGCGTTAGGGCAGCCTATAGATGGGAAAGGGGAATTGGAAAATGTTGTTTTATCTCCAGTTGAATTGGATGCTCCTGGAATTCTTGAGAGAGAAGCTATAGATGAGCCTATTCAAACTGGTTATAAATGTATTGATAGTATGGTGCCTATTGGTCGTGGACAGCGTGAATTGATTATTGGAGACAGACAAACTGGAAAAACTGCTCTTGTTATTGATACTATTATTAATCAACGCGATAAGCATATTAAATGTATTTATGTTGCTATTGGACAAAAAGCGTCCAATGTTTCGAACGTTGTAAAAAAATTAGAGGAACATCGTGCCTTATTGAATACTATTGTAGTAGTGGCTTCTTCTTCTGAGCCTGCTGTATTACAATATTTGGCACCATACTCTGGTTGTGTAATGGGTGAGTATTTTCGAAATATTGGTGAGGATGCATTAATTGTATATGATGATCTTTCTAAACAAGCGGTGTCGTATCGTCAAATTTCTTTATTGTTGCGGCGGCCTCCTGGTCGTGAAGCATATCCAGGTGATATATTTTATTTGCATTCTCGGTTGTTAGAAAGAGCTGCTCGTATAAATTCAGATTATGTTGAATGTCTTAGTAATGGCAAAGTGAAAGGAAAAAGTGGATCTTTAACTGCTTTGCCAATTGTTGAAACTCAGGCTGGTGATGTGTCTGCTTTTATTCCTACTAATGTTATTTCTATTACTGATGGTCAAATTTTTTTAGAATCTAGTTTATTTAATGAGGGTATTCGTCCTGCAATGAATCCTGGAATTTCGGTATCACGGGTGGGAGGTGCTGCGCAAACTAGTATTATGAAATTTTTGTCTAGTGGTATTCGTACAACATTAGCTCAGTATCGTGAATTAGCTGCTTTTTCTCAATTTTCATCTGAATTAGATGAAATTACAAACAAACAGTTACAGCATGGTAAGAAAGTTACTGAGTTGTTAAAACAAAATCAATATGCATCAATGTCTGTTTCGCAACAATCGATAGTATTGTTTTCGGTTATGTATGGTTATTTAGATGATGTCGAATTTAGAAAAATTGCAAATTTTGAACGTTCTTTAATATCATATATGGAGCGTGAAAATAAAAAATTTATGCAGTATATAGATGAGAATGGGTTTTATAATGAGGATGTTAAATTAAAGATTCATGAGATGTTAGATTTCTTTAAGCGTACTCAATCTTGGTAGATTTTTTAAGAAGCATGGTGTTGTATAATTTTGAATTAATTAAAATTACAGTAATATTTTTGTTTTATGTATAATATTTTTGGTGATGGAAGAATATAATAATGTTTAGTATGCAGGAGATACGTTCTCAGGTTAATAGTATTCAAAGTATAAAAAAAATTGCTAAAGTTATGGAAATGGTGGCTTTATCAAAAATGAAAAAAACTCAACAACGTATGTTGGCTAGTCGTCCATATACAGATATGATTCGCAAGGTTATTACTCATGTTGCGTTAGGTAATTTAGAATATAAACATCCTTATTTAACTATCCGTAAAATTCGTCGTGTGGGTTATTTAGTAATATCTACAGATCGTGGATTGGCTGGTAGTTTAAATATTAATGTATTTAAGAAAGTATTGTGTGATATTGAAAATTGTCATTCTGAAGGTATAGAAGTGAGTTTATTTTTAATTGGCGCTAAGGCTTGTGCTTTTTTTTCTTTTATGAAAGAAAAAATTGTGAATTATCTTACTGGGATTGGTGATAATCCTGGTTTATCTGAATTAATTAGTCTTGTTAAAAGTATTTTAGAGTTATATGATGCGTGTTATCTTGATAAGATTTATCTTATTTTCAATAAATTTAAAAATGTACTGTCGCAGGTTCCACATATTTTTCAAATTTTACCTTTATTGCCTTTTGGTGAACAACAAGAAGAGAATTTGAAAAATAAATTTTGGGATTATTTGTATGAGCCAGATCCAAAAATATTGTTAGATACATTATTAGTTCGATATATAGAGTTACAAATATATCAAGGTGTTGTGGAAAATTTAGCTAGTGAACAAGCAGCCCGTATGGTAGCAATGAAATCAGCGTTTGATAATGCTGAGAATATTATGAGAGACCTGAAATTGATTTATAATAAAGTGAGACAAACAAAAATTACTCAAGAATTGATTGAAATTATTTCTGGTTCTATTGCAGTTATTTAATAATTTGGTGTAGATTGTTTTATAGGATGGATCATACAATGGAAAAAGGTAAGATTATTCAAGTTATTGGTGCGGTTATTGATGTTCTATTTTCAATAGATTCAGTACCTAATATTCATTATGCCTTAGAAGTGAAATGTGATTCTAGAAAATTGATTTTAGAGGTTGAGCAGCAGTTAGGTGGTGGTGTGGTTCGGTGTATTGCAATGGGAGTTTCACATGGTTTACGTCGTGGGTTAGAAGTTTTAAATTTAAAAAAGACTATCGAGGTTCCTGTTGGCACAGGAACGTTAGGTCGTGTTATGAATGTTTTGGGTGATCCTATTGATATGAAAGGTGATATTGTATCAAATGAAAAATGGTCAATTCATCGTTCCGCTCCATTGTATGAGGAATTATCTAATGTTCAAGAAATTTTAGTTACTGGTATTAAGGTTATTGATTTAATATGTCCTTTTGTTAAAGGAGGTAAAGTTGGATTATTTGGTGGTGCAGGTGTTGGAAAAACTGTAAATATGATGGAGTTTATTCGTAATATTGCAATTGAACATTCAGGGTATTCTGTATTTGTTGGAGTGGGAGAACGTATCCGTGAAGGACATGATTTTTATCATGAAATGCGTAATTCTCAGGTTTTAGATAAGGTTGCTTTAGTATATGGACAAATGAATGAACCTCCTGGTAATCGGTTCCGTGTAGCGTTTACTGGTTTAACTATAGCAGAGAAGTTTAGAGATGAAGGTCGTGATGTGTTGTTATTTATTGATAATATTTATCGCTATACTTTAGCTGGTACTGAAGTATCTGCGTTGTTAGGTCGGATACCATCAGCTGTAGGTTATCAATCAACTTTATCGGAAGAAATGGGTGTCTTACAGGAACGTATTACTTCTACTAAACAAGGTTCGATCACTTCTGTGCAAGCTGTATATGTTCCTGCGGATGATTTAACAGATCCATCTCCTGCTACTACTTTTTCTCATTTAGATGCTACTGTGGTTCTTAGTCGACAAATTGCTGCTCTTGGTATTTATCCAGCAGTTGATCCTTTAGATTCAACTAGTCGTCAATTAGATCCGTTAATTATTAGTCAAGAACATTATGAGGTAGCTAGATCTGTACAATCTATTTTACAAAGGTATCAAGAATTAAAAGATATAATTGCTATTCTTGGTATGGATGAGTTATCTGAAGATGATAAGTTATTAGTATTGAGATCTCGAAAAATTCAAAGATTTTTGTCTCAGCCTTTTTTTGTTTCTGAAGTTTTCACTGGTTTACCTGGTAAATATGTACCACTAGAAGATACTATTTTTGGTTTTAAAGGTATTATAGATGGTGAGTATGATCATATTCCTGAGCAAGCTTTTTATATGGTTGGTTCTATTGAAGATGTTATAGAAAAAAGTAAACACATTGTGTGATGATAGAATGTTATAATGGTGTGTCATCTTGTTTGAATTATGGAGGTATGATTTTTAATCATATCATATTAGTGTAGTGAGTGGTATAATATTTCAGAGGTATGTTATTTGATGAGGTCTTATTATTTAGATATTGTTAGTGTTGAGGAAAAGATATTTTCTGATTTCGTTAAAAAAATTCAAGTAGTAGGTAGTGAGGGTGAAATGGGCATTTTTCCACGTCATGCCCCGTTACTTGCTTATATCAAACCTGGTATAGTGCATATTTTTATGATAAATAATGAGATAAAATATATATATTTATCTGGTGGTATTTTAGAGGTCCAGCCTGATGTGGTGACAATTTTAGCAGATGTGGCAATTCGTGCTGAAGATCTTGATGAAAATAAGGTTGTGGAGTCCGAACGAAAAGTACAAAAGTCTATTAGTAATTTTTATAATAATGATTTAGGTTATGCTCAGATTGCTGCAGAGATTTCTAAAGCAATTAGAAAACTTAGAATGCTTGAACGCGTGAAGCGGTAATTGTCATTATTGTTTTGTATTTTTTTAGCGAAGTTAGTTTAATAGTTTATAAATATTAATGTTATTGATTATATTAAGAAGTTTTATTGTATGTTGTGTAAAATATTTAGTACAATTATTTTAGCTGCTGGAAAAGGTAGAAGAATGTGTTCAAATATACCCAAGGTGTTGCATCGGATTGGTGGAAAATTTGTTCTTCAATATGTTATTGATACTGCTATACGGGTAGGTTCAAAAGATATCTATGTAGTATATAGTGATGATTATGGTAAGAATATTTTAAAAGATACTTTGGGTGCACAAAATAATTTTGTTGATTGGGTGTTGCAAAATCCAGTATGTGGTACTGGGCATGCAGTAAATCAGGTACTTTCTTTTTTGTCTGATGATATTGATATTTTGATTTTGTATGGTGATGTTCCTTTTGTTTCACCTTATACATTGCGTAAATTATTTGATGCTAAACCTGTAGGAGGTGTAAGTTTGTTGACTGCGTTTTTGCGAAAAAATAGTGGATATGGTCGAATTATACGACAAAATGGAAAGGTTAGTAATATTATTGAAGATAGTGATCTTACTGAAGATCAAAAGGATATTCATGAGGTTAATACTGGTGTTATGGTAGTAACTGGTCGAGATTTAAAACGTTGGGTAAATTGTATTAAATGTGTTAATGCGAATCGAGAGTTTTATTTAACAGATATTATACATATGGCTTGGTTGGAAGATTGTACAGTAAATACTGTTTTTCCTAAAGATAATAATGAGGTAAGTGGTGTCAATAATAAATTACAGCTTGTTGAATTAGAAAGGATATATCAAAAGAAACAAGCTGAATTTTTATTATCTAATGGTGTGTTTTTATCGGATATTTATCGATTTAGCTTACGGGGTAAATTGTATCATGGTGACGATGTATATATTGATGTGAATGTAGTTATTGAAGGTACAGTGTGTCTTGGAAATCGTGTGAATATTGGGATAGGTTGTATTTTGAAAAATAGTGTTGTGTATGATGATGTCGTAATTTATCCTTATAGTTTGATTGATGGTGTTAAGATTAGTTCTCATAGTATAGTTGGTCCATTTGCTCGATTACGTGCTGGGAGTGAGTTAGGGTCGGAAAGTGTTATTGGGAATTTTGTTGAATTAAAAAATACTCGACTAGGGGAAAAATCTAAAATTAATCATGTGAGTTATATGGGTGATGCGGATATTGGTAATATGGTCAATATTGGTGCTGGTGTTATATCATGTAATTATGATGGTTTTGATAAACACAAGACAGTGATTGATGATAATGCTTTTGTTGGTGCGGATAGTCAATTGGTAGCTCCTGTTACAATTGGAGCAGGAGCTAAAATTGGTGCTGGCACTACTGTGACTCGTGATGTTTTACCGGATGAAATGATAATTAGCCGAGTTCGTCAGTTTCCTATTACTTCTTGGAAGCGTATTTTGAAAAAGGATAATGGTGATTGAAAGTATTTGGTGATTAAATTTGTTGTAGTTATTTTCCTATGCAAAAAGTAGAGAATATTTTTTTAAGTAGTTCGTTTGAATTATATTTTCCTGTGATTTTTTTTAATTCTATGTATGCGTATCGTAGTTCTTCTGCTAAGATTTCATCATATTCTTGTTGTGTGTTATTACTGTAATTTTTTATTATTTTTTTTGCTTTTAGTAGGTGTTGATAGCTTGATTTTAATGCTTCTATATGTCGTTGATGACTTATAAAATGTTTTTCTTGGTCATTTGTGAATGGTGTTATGTTATTTTCTAGGTGTTTTTTTATTAAATCAATTCCCTTGTTGTATTTTGCAGAAATAGTAATTGTTGTTTGTTGGTTTGTGTGTGTGATATTTATTTTTTCATTTGTTAAGTCAGCTTTATTTCGTATAATCGTTATGGGTGTTTTGTCATCAATGAGTTGTTGTTTTATTTTTAATTGTAATTGTAGATGTTCTTGATATGAAGAAGGATTATTACTGTCTATAAGAAGTAGAATATGGTTTGCTTGTTTAATTTCATTCCATGCTCGTTTAATTCCAATTTTTTCAATTTCATTTTCTGTTATGTGTTTTTGTGTATTTTGTTGTTTCAGGTTGTTTGTTTCTTGTAGACCTGCAGTGTCTATAATTTGAATTAGTATGCCGTTATTAAGTTGTATGTGTTCATGTAATATATCGCGTGTAGTACCGGCGATTGGTGTTACAATAGCTGCTTCTTTTTCTGATAATGTGTTAAATAAGCTAGATTTTCCAGAGTTTGGTTTACCTGTAATTACTACTTTTATACCCTGTTGTATTAATATGTTATTTTGTGCGTTTTGATATATTTTTTTTATTTTATTAATTATATTGTTTGTTTGGTTTTTTATGTTAGTGTAATCAATGATTTTTATTTGTTCATCTGGAAAGTCAATATTTGATTCAATGTACATTCTTAAATTAGATAGTTGTTGTTCTAATGTGTGTATTTTTTTAGAAAATTTTCCTTGTAGTGTGTTTGATGCTAATTGTGCTGAACGATATGAAGTGGCATTAATAAGATCAGCAATAGCTTCTGCTTGAATTAGGTCTATTTTATTATTTATGAACGCACGTTCAGAAAATTCTCCTGGTCGTGCTATTCTGATGTATTCGGGTGATATATTTAAGATATTTTGTATTATTGTATTTAAAATGATAGGTCCTCCATGTCCATGAATTTCTAGTATATCTTCTCCAGTAAAAGAATTTGGTTTTGGAAAAAAGAGTGCAATAACGTTGTCTAGTATGTTTTTGTGTTTGTGAGCATATAATGGTAGATGTGTGGCTTGACGTGGATATGGTAATATTTTTAATAATTTATGAGATATTTTTGGGACGAGTGTTCCTGATATTCGTATAACACCTATGCTTGATTGTCCCAGAGGAGTAGCAAGTGCAACGATAGTATCTAAATAATAATGATGATTAGTAGTCATTTTTTGAATTTTAATATTAAATATAATCGTTTATGCATTGTTGTTGTGTGATTTAAGATTTGTAAAGTTTCAGTATTAATTATTATCATTATTATGTTATGATCATTACTTATTTTTATTATTTATTGTTAGTCCTTTTTTTTCTAATTCATGATAAATAATTTGTTGTTGAACAATGGTGATAATATTACTGATAATATAGTATAACACTAGTCCAGATGGGAACCATAGAAAAAATATTGTAAAAATTATTAGCATAAATGTCATTATTTTTTTTTGCATGGGATTAGAAATGCTGGTTGATGGTGATAATCGTTGTATAAGAAACATAGTAATTCCCATAATAATTGGTAAAATATATAAAGGGTCTTGGGATGATAAATCATGAATCCATAGTGCGAATTTAGCATGTCGTAGTTCAATAGAACTGGATAACATGTAATATAGAGCTAAGAAAATAGGCATTTGAATTATTAACGGTAGACATCCTCCTAATGGGTTTACGTTTTCAGATTTGTATAGTGTCATAATTGCTTGGTGATATTTATATTTATCGTTTTTAAATTGATTGTGTATTTTTGTTAATTTTGGTTGTAAAAGTCGTATTTTTGCTATAGATATATATTGTGCTTTTGTTAATGGGTATGTAATAAATCGTATAATCAGTGTGATAATAATAATAGCAAATCCCCAGTTATGAATATAATGATGAATGAATTGTAGTAATTTAAATAGTGGTTGTGAAATAAACCATAGCCACCCATAATCGATAGTTAATTCAAGATTTGGAGCTATAAGGGCCATTTTTTCTTGTATTTTAGGTCCAATCCACAGAATGGTTTTTAGTGTGTGTTTGTTATTTGCTGGAATGTCAATAGGTGATGTTTTAAAATTTATTGAAATTTTATCATTATTTAAATATTTTGTATAAAAGATGATACTATTATTGGGTATTGTTGGATACCAGGCAGTAATGAAGTATTGTTCTAATATACTTATCCAACCATTTTGTTCTGTTATAATATGTAGGTTATGATTCTTGATGTCTTTGAATGAGTATTTCTGATATTTTTTGTTTACAGTAGAATATGCTGTGTTTCTGTAATTGTATAAAGAGAGAAAATTATTGTTATTTCGTGATTTAGGATAGTGTATGGATTGAATTAAATTGCCAAAAAGTTCGATGGTTTGTGTTTGTGCGCTTGTATTGTTTATATTATAATGTACATGTACAGAAAAGTCGTTTTTGTTTAAAACGTATGTTTTAGTATATTTAATGCCATTATTATTAGTGTAATATAATGGCACATGAATTGTTTTTTGATTATTTTTCAAGATATATCTATTGTTTTGGTTGTTGTTGGTTGTATAAAGCGGTCTTTGTATTTGAAAAGGTCCGTCGGGAATGTTGGGGTGTATTAAACCGCTTTTTGCTTGATATGTAAATTCTTTTGATGTTTGTAGTAAATGAAAAGGTTTTTTAGAGTTTAATTTTTCTGAATAATTTAAAAGATAAGCTTCTTCAATATCTCCACCGTAAGTGTTTATTTTTAATAATAATACGTCTGTTTGTATTATAATGATTTTATTATTATGTGTATTATTGTTGTTGGTAGTGTTGTATACATGATTTTTGTTTATTGTTAGTTCTTGATAATTGTTTTTATTATCAATATTTTTTTGTTGAATTTGTTGATCTGTTTGCCATATTTGCCAAATAATTAAAGATACAATTAATAAAGATATGATGAGAAAATCACGTTGTGAATTCATTTTAAATTTTTCCTATCTTGAATCTTTAATTGATTTTTTGTTGATTCTTTTGTTGAATGAAATATGTTTTTATTTAAACTTTGTTATTTTAACAAAAGGGTGACATTTCGATATGCGTATTATAAGCATCCATGTGCCTTTTAGTGCACCAAAATTATTTATTGCATCAATTCCATATTGTGAACATGTTTTTTGAAATCGACAACGAGGTTGCATTAATGGGCTGATGATTATTTGATATGTTTGTATTAATTTTGTTAATAATTTTATGAGTAGAGGCATGGTATCGCCATATTTTTTTTAACATGTTTTTTAAGGTATCATTATGTAATGATAAGATATCTTTTTTTATTATGATAATGAAATCTATGTTAGATAATATATTATGTTGATATAGTCGGAAACTTTCTCGTATTTGGCGTTTAACATGATTTCGTTTATGTGCATGTTTAATGTTTTTTTTGCTAATTATAATTCCAATACGTGGATAGTTTAAATTATTTATATTAATATATGTAATTATTTCGTTCGTGAGAATTTTATGTGAGTTTCTAAAGGCGAAAAAATAGTCACGTGAAGATCGCAATCGTAATTTTTTTGAAAAAGACAATTTTTTCACGTTCATGTTAATCAATTTGAAAATCGTAAATTATTGACGTGGTTTGAAATTGGTAGTTATTTAGTAGTTTATGTGCGATATTTGTTCAGTGATTTTTTTTTGTTGCAGTTAATTTTATTCTTCCTTTTGCGCGACGTCGTGATAATATTTTTCTTCCATTACTAGTAGCCATGCGTGCTCGAAACCCATGAGTACGGATTCGTTTTATTACAGATGGTTGAAAAGTTCTTTTCATGTTATTTAATGTTTATTTGTAAAATTACTAATATTACTGATGATATGATAATTGTTAATGGTTATTTTTTTTGTATAACACCGAATGGTAGTAAAAAAAAATTTTATTAAATATTTGTAACTTTAAATTTATGCAGTCTGAATTTTATAGAATAAGTTAAAAAATGCAAGATATTTTTTAATTTTTTGAAGTATAGAATTATAAATTCTATATGATTTTTTTATTAAAAATATACTATTGTATAGTATAGATAGTAATTTTTTTATTCAGTCTATGTATGATTATTTTTGTAAAATATTAAATTTTGTGTTTACAAGGTACATTTAAGAATTTATATATTATTTATGTTAAGAATTTATATATTGTTTATGTGTTGTATTGATTGGCTATGATGATGTGTTGTATTAGTTGGCTATGATGTTTGGTATTATATTTAAGTAACTTTTATGTGTGTTTTTTATATGCAGCAATATGAAACATGTATTATTTTTGAATATATTATATTAATTTTTAATTAACAAATAATAATTTAAGTTGTTATGATGTTTTTTGGGTATAAAAGCTGTATTTTTGTAGTAGTTTTTTATTTGATATTTTTTTATTTTTGTACAACATAAGAGTGTTTTTAAAAACGTAACATTTATCATTATAGTGGTTTTAATTTTTATGTGGAGTTTTTTGTTGTGTCATTTTCGATTTGGCAATATTGTCTTATTTTTTTGAAAAAAGAATTATCTGCTACAGAATTCAGTACTTGGATACGCCCTTTGCAGGTAGAGTTAATTAGTAATATTTTGACAATTTATGCACCTAATCGTTTTGTTTTAGATTGGATTAGGGCTAAGTATTTGAGTCATATTAGTTCCTGTTTAAATAGTTTTTGTGGTACGAATGCGCCGTTATTATGTTTTAAGATAGGGAAAAAACCTTTACATATTAGTGATTCTGGGAAAGATAATATATATAATTCTGGTCGATCGTCTATTTTATCTTCTATTGGAAGAAGTTCAGGATTTGTGGTATGGAGTAATTCATCATCTCAATCGGAATTATTTTATCAATCTAATATAAATCCCAAGCACAATTTTAATAATTTTTTAGAAGGTAAATGTAATCAGTTGGCTCGAGCTGCAGCTCAACAGATAGTTGAGCATAATATAGGAGGTATTTATAATCCTTTATTTTTATATGGTGGTACTGGTGTGGGTAAAACACATTTGTTACATGCTGTGGGAAATGGTATTATGATGAAATGTTCTAGTGCTAAAGTGGTGTATATGCGTTCTGAACAATTTGTTCAAGATATGGTGCAGGCTTTACAAAATAATACTATTGAAAAGTTTAAACTATATTATCGTTCTGTTGATGCATTGTTGATTGATGATATTCAATTTTTTGCTAATAAAGTACGTTCTCAGGAAGAGTTTTTTCATACTTTAAATGCGTTGTTAGAAGGTAATCAACAGATTGTTTTGACTTCTGATTGTTATCCTAAAAAAATTCAGGGTCTTATGGATAGGTTAAAATCTCGTTTTGCATGGGGATTGACAGTAGGCATTGAGTCGCCTGAAGTAGAAATTTGTGTAAGAATATTAATGCAGCGAGCAGAAGAGAAGAATGTTATATTTCCTCAAGATGTTGCATTATTTATTGCTAAACGTTTGCATTCTAACATTCGTGAATTGGAAGGAGCTTTTAATTGTGTAGTAGCTAATTCTAATTTTACTGGAAAATCAATTACGGTTGAGTTTGTTCGTGAGTCATTGAAGGATTTATTTTCTTTTAGAACGCGTATAGTGACTGTTAATCATATTCAAAAAATTGTTTCAGAATATTATAGAATAAAAATTGTGGATTTATTATCTAAACGTCGTTCTCGTTCTCTTGTTCGTCCAAGACAAATCGCTATGGCTTTGTCTAAAGAGTTAAGTAATAATAGTTTATCTGAAATTGGTAATGCTTTTGGTGGTAGGGATCGTACTACAGTATTATATTCTTGTAAAAAAATTAAACGATTGTGTGAGGAAAATCATTGTATTAAGGAAGATTTTTTACATTTAACTAACATGTTATTTTCTTGAAATTTATGTATATTATTATTGAGCGGAATTTTGTGTTTCATGCATTACAGAATGTATTAGGTTTTGTTGGGGGGGTTAAATCTTCTTCACCGATTTTAGGCCATATATTATTAGAAGTTCGTAATAATAATTTGTTTATGATTGGTACTAATATTGATATTGAAATTGTCGTATATATTCCTATATATAAAATATATGATATTGGTCAAATTACTGTTCCAGCAAAAAAGTTTTTTGATATATGTCGTGCTTTGTCTGTAACTTCGAAAATTATTCTACGATATCAGGAAAGCAAATTGTTTATATCTTCTGAAGGTAGTTCTTTTTCACTTGTTACATTTTCTCCGTTGGATTTTCCTAATATGGGTGTGTGGGATGCTGAAATAGAATTTACTGTGTCATCAAATGTTTTAAGGAATGTAATTGAATTAACGCAATTTTCGATGGGTAAACGAGATGTCCGTTATTATTTAAATGGTATGTTGTTCGAGTTCAATATGAAAAATCTGTGCGCGGTAGCTACTGATGGCCATCGATTAGCATATTGTTCAGTGTTAATTGTGTCAACAGAAGTAGATATAAATTCATCTTTTTCTATTATTGTTCCTCGTAAATATGTAATTAGTATGACACGAATGCTAGATGTTAATGAGGAAAAGATCAAATTGAAAATAGGTAGGCAAAATATATCTATTGTAGTCGGTAATTATGTTGTAACTTCTAAATTAATTAATGGTATTTTTCCGAATTATAAATCTGTTTTTCCTAAGGAATCAAAATTTGTTTTAGAAGTAGCTGTTAAGAAGTTACAACAAGCTATTAAACGTGCTATGATTTTATGTAGTGAGAAATTTCATGTAGTTAGATTTTTGTTAGGTCTTAATCAGTTAAAGATTGTTAGTAGTAATCCTGAACATGAATTGTCGGAACAATTGTTAGATGTTGTTTATTCTGGACGGGATATGGAAATTGGTTTTAATATTTATTATATTATAGATATATTGAATGTTATAAGATCGAATACGGTACGTTTTTTATTAACGGATGAACATTCTAGTGTGAAGATTGTGAGTTATCCAATGGATATTAGTGTGTATATTATTATGCCTATACGTTTATAATTTGATATATGTTTACGTAAATGTACTTTAAATTTATGGATGGTTGCATGTAGTTGTTGTTTGTAAGTGATATTGTGTGTTTTTATATTAAAAACATTGTTTATAATTCAAAATTATTGTGAGAAATTATTAATGTTAAATTTGTATGATTCTTCAAGCATTAAGGTGCTTAAGGGTTTAGAGGCTGTACGTAGACGTCCTGGTATGTATATTGGTGACACTGATGATGGTACAGGATTACATCATATGGTGTTTGAAGTTATAGATAATGCTATTGATGAAGTGCTTTCTGGTTGTTGTAAAATAATTATTGTGACTATATACCAGGATGGTTCAGTATCTATAGAGGATGATGGTCGTGGAATTCCTACTGATCTTCATGAGGAGGAAGGTGTATCTGCTGCTGAAGTTATTATGACTGTATTACATGCTGGAGCTAAATTTGATAATATTAATTATAAAGTATCTGGTGGATTACATGGGGTGGGTGTATCAGTAGTTAATGCTTTGTCCAGAAAGTTAGAATTAATTATCAAGCGGGATAGTAAAGTTCACCGACAAGTTTATTATGAAGGGAAACCACAATTTCCATTAAAAATTATAGGGAAGTGTTCAAAGTGTGATCATGGCACTTATATACGTTTTTGGCCGAATTTTTCTATTTTTTCTAATAAAATTGAATTTCAATATAGTATTTTATCCAGGAGGTTACGTCAATTATCGTTTTTAAATTCTTCAGCGTCGATTATTTTGAGAGATTGTAGAGTATGTCCTCACAGAGAAGATAATTTTCATTATCAGGGAGGCATTAAATCGTTTATAGAGTATTTAAATAAGGATAGAGTACCAGTTCATTCTAATGTTTTTTATTGTTTGAATATTAAAGATAATGTTTCTGTTGAAGTGGCTTTACAATGGAATGATGGTTTTCAAGAAAACATTTATTGTTTTACTAATAATGTTCCACAGCAAGATGGAGGTACTCATTTATCAGGTTTTCGGGCGGCGATTACAAGAACCATGCATTTTTATATGCATAAAGAAGGATATGATAAAAAATTCAAGGTGGTTACGATTGGTGATGATGTTAGAGAGGGGTTAGTTGCTATAGTAGCTGTTAAGATTCCAGATCCAAAGTTTTCTTCTCAGACAAAAGATAAATTGGTATCCTCAGAAGTTAGAATTATAGTTGAATCTTTGATATACGAAAAATTATTAGAGTTTTTATTGGAACATCCTAATGATGCTAAAGTGATTATAAATAAAATTGTTAGTGTTGCACGTGCTCGTGAAGCGGCACGAAAGATTCGTGACATTACTCGTAAAAAGAGTATGTATGATTTTGCTAGTCTTCCTGGAAAATTAGCTGATTGTCAAGAGAAGGATCCTAGTATGTCTGAATTATATTTAGTTGAAGGTGATTCTGCTGGTGGTTCTGCCAAACAAGGTAGAGATCGAAAAAATCAAGCTGTTTTGCCTTTGAAAGGTAAGATTCTTAATGTTGAACGTGCACGATTTGATAAGATGTTATCTTCGCAAGAGTTAGTTATGTTGATTACCGCATTAGGATGTGGTATTGGTCGTGATGAATATAATCCAGATAAGTTACGTTATCATAATATTATTATTATGACAGATGCTGATATTGATGGTTCACATATTCGAACGTTGTTATTAACTTTTTTTTATCGTTATATGCCTGAAATTATTGCACGAGGTCATGTGTTTATTGCGCAACCACCATTGTATAAGGTACAAAAAGGGGTCAAAGAACAATATTTTAAAGATGAAGAGTCTATGTATCGATATCAAATTTCCATAGCTGTGGATGGTGCTTCTTTATATAATTTAAAGAATGATTTTCCGCGTATTTCTGGGGGAGATTTAGAGACGTTAGTAGCTGAATACCATGAGATACAAAAAGTGATTGCTCGTATGCAGTATAGATTCCCAATTTTGTTATTGGATCGATTAATTTATCATCCAATTTTAGTAGAGACAGATTGTCGGTATTTTGAACGTGTTAATATGTGGATGCAATTGTTAGTACAAAAATTAAATAATTGTTCAGCACATGGTACTAGTTATAGTTTTGTAATTCAATTAGATTCTATAAAAAAATGTTTTGAGTCGATACTTCAAGTAAAAAATTATGGTGAAATTACAAATTATTTATTAAATGCTGATTTTATTAATAGTGTTGAATACAAACAGCTTATGTATTTTGGTAAAAAAATACAAGGCGTGTTTTTATCAGATACTTATGTTGAGAAGGGTGCGTTTTCTAAGCGTGTTGATTCATTTCGATCATTGGTTGCGTGGTTATTGCAGGAGTCTCGTAAGGGGTTGATTATACAACGGTATAAAGGTTTGGGAGAAATGAATCCTAATCAATTATGGGAAACGACTATGGATCCTAATAATCGTTCAATGTTACGTGTTACTGTGAAAGATGCTTTATTGGCTGATCATTTGTTTAACACTTTGATGGGAGATTCGGTTGAGTCTCGTCGTAAATTTATTGAAAAATATTCTTTACAGGCAAGTAATATAGATGTTTAGGTTTTGGTGCACAAGTACTTATTTGATTATTATACTATAATAAGTAAATAGATAAATTTATATTGATAATATATTTTAGCTGATTGTGCTGTATTGTGATTAATAAATGTGTAATTAAGACAAAATTATGGTTTTTTTTAGTGTAATTATACTAAAAATTATTTATGATGCATTTTCTTGTAGTGATTGGAGTGTTAAATGTTATAAAAAAATATTTTTTTATCGTCGTATATTTCTATGATATATTTAACAAAAGAATTTGATTTTTTTAGATTATTTTCATGTTAAGTGAGGAATATTCTATGTTACAATATTGAAAGGTAGTATATTAATTATTATTGGTAATAGTATTTGTAATATATCTATAAAAAAGTATTTGTATTGTGGTATAATTAAATGAAATTTTAAATGTCAGTTTGGTGTATCAGAGAATGTAAAGGTAATGTATGTTAATTTAAAAAGTGGATTATTAAATGTATATTTAAAGCGTTTTTTTGGTAAAATTTTTTTTTAAAGTCTAATCGAATTAAAATTAAAATAGTGAACAGTAGTGGTGTTTGTATATTTTTTATATACAGATGCTATGATTGTTTTCGTGATTTTATGGAGAATGATATATGCGTGATTATGATTTTTCACCATTATTTCGTCAATGGATTGGATTTGATCAATTGGCAAATGATATGCAGGAAGAAAAGGGAGGATTAAGTTTTCCGCTTTATAATATAGCTAAATCGAGTGATAATCAATATCGTATTACTTTGGCGTTAGCTGGTTTTAAGCAAGAAGATTTAATTATTGAATTACAAGGTACTCGTTTAACTATTTCAGGTCGTCCAAATATGGATGGAGAAGATCAAATAAAAGAATATTTACATCAGGGTATAATTTCTAAAGAATTTTCATTGGAATTTACCTTAGCTGAAAATATGGTGGTTAAACATGCCCGTTTTGGTAATGGTTTGTTAAATATAGATTTAGAGAGACATCTTCCTGAATCTATGAAACCTTGTCGTATTTCTATTGATTAATTATTAATATGTCGTATTTTTTATCAGTTGTTGTTGCATGTTTAAAATGTTAATTTTTTTTATTACAATTAATTATTATAATTATTAAGAATAGTGTTGTTGTTTTATTATGATGTATAGAAGTGAAGGTATAGTAGTGGCAATAGTGTAATTTTCATTAAATTAGATTGTGTGCTCGTAGTTCAGTTTTCAAATAAGCGTAATAAATTGGTGCTGCTATTATGCCTTCTAATCCAAAAATTGATTCAAATAATAACATAACTAACATTAATTCCCACGGTTGGGCTTTTATGCGATTTCCGATAATTTCAGCGTTGAGAAAATACTCTAGTTTATGAATTAAAATTAAATATACTAACATCATTCCACCTGCTATTAATGAAATTGAAAGTGCAGAGATAGTAATTATGATGTTGGACATGATGTTTCCTACAATTGGTAATAATCCGAAGATAAAAGTAGTTAATGTTAATGTTTTGCTAAGTGGTAGTTTGTCATTAAATATTAAAGGAAATATAATAAAAATTATTATAGATGTGAATAATGTGTTTATTAAAGATATTTTTATTTGAGCAAATACAATATTATGAAATGCGTTTGATAAGTGATGTATGCGTTGTAATAATTGAGATATGAAATATGTATGCTTTGTAGTTGTTGGTTTACTTAATGCGATGACTGTACCAATTATTAATCCAATAAATAATGTAATTAATCCATGCAAAAATGTATGTCCCATATTTCGGATGAAAATTAAATTGGATTCGATAAAAATAAAAATTTGATCTTTAAGTTCTTCAGTGCTGTTTGGCAGCCATGAAGGAAGAAATATCGGAACATGTTTTTTTACATCATTGAAAATTCGATTAATTTCTGTAATTAGGTCAATTTTTTTTTGAAAATCTTCTAAGAATGTGATTAAGCTGATTATACCTAATGTCATACTGCTCACAACTATTGTAGAAATAAAGGCAACTACCAACCATCTAGCTTTAGCTTTTTCGCTGCCAACTATTTTTTCAAATATTGTAGCTAGTGAAATGATAATTTCATATGAAAGTAATCCAGAAATGAAACAAGGAAAAAGATGTAATGGAATAATAACAATGATTAATGTGAATGTTAGTAAATAGCTGATCATTTTTATGGAAGATTCTTTATTTATCATTTTTTATCATTATTTTATATATAGTAAAATCATTACATAGTATGGATTATCTCATTTTATTTATGTTATGTGTAGTGTATATAGTTTATTGTTTTATTGTTATATATGTGTTTTTAATTGATAGATGATTAATAAAATAGGTGTTAGTTATGTGTGATAAAATATCATTTTTCTGGATGTTTTAGGGGTGTCTGTATTGTTTTTGTATTATGTTATCAAGTAGTATTATTATTAATAATTGTTTATTCTATATTATATTTTGTATTTGTTATAAAATTACAATATTTAATATAAGTAGGTTTAGGTTTTTTTGTTGGTTTTTTTATGGAGTTATTATATGTTTTTAAGAATTTTGTTATTTTTTTTTATTTTTCAAACAAAATATAAATTTAACGTTTAACTTGTAGTTGTTTATTTTTATTTGATTATTTGTTTTTTACGTGTATATACAGTAATTTTATTCGATCTTGAAATTAGGATATGATTATGTTAGTTAATAATGCTGTGTGTTATTTTTTTAATGATATTTATAATTTAATTAGTAAATTTTTTTTTGATAGATAGAGTTGAAATGGAAAATAGTCCTGTGAAAACTTTTCAAGAGTTGGTGTTTGATCTTCAGAGTTATTGGAGATGTCATGGGTGTATGATAGCTCACTCTTTTGATATGGAAATTGGTGCGGCTACTTCACATCCAATAACATTTTTACGTGCAATTGGACCAGAGCCTATATGTGTGGCATATATTCAAGCATCTAGACGTCCAGTAGATAGTAGATATGCTAAAAATCCAAATAAGTTGCAGCATTATTATCAGTTTCAAGTTATTATGAAACCACCTCCAGAAAACATTCAAGATTTGTATCTTGTTTCTTTGAAATCAATTGGATTAGATATTATGGATCATGACATTAAATTTATAGAAGATAATTGGTCTAATCCTACTCTTGGAGCTTGGGGTGTAGGTTGGGAGGTATGGTTAGATGGAATGGAAATTACGCAATTCACTTATTTTCAGCAGGTGGGTGGATTAGAATGCAATCCGGTTATGGCTGAAATTACATATGGGTTAGAACGTTTAGCTATGTCTTTGCAAAAAGTTGATAATGTTTATAATATTGTGTGGGATAATTATTTATTAGGTCCGGTAACATATGGTGATATTTTTTTTCAAAATGAATTAGAACAGTCTCAGTATAATTTGGAATATGTTGACGTTAATTTTTTATTTATGTGTTTTGCGGAGTATGAAAAACAAGTTCAGTATTTGATTCATTTGGAACCTCCGTTATCAATTCCAGCTTATGAGTATATTTTGAAATTAGTGCATGTTTTTAATTTATTAGAGAGCAGAAAAGTGATTTCTGTTATGGATAGGCAGAATTATATTTTGCGTATTTGTAATCTTACTAAAATAGTTGCTGGAGCTTACTATTTATCTCGAAAATCATTAGGTTTTCCTATGTGTGTAAATGATAAAATAAGATAAATAGTGATATATTATGGTTAAGCATGTTTTGTTAGTAGAGATTGGTACTGAAATGTTACCTTCGAAGATGTTAAGAAGGTTGGGTGAGTCGTTTGCTAACAATGTAAAACGTGGATTTAAGCAAGTTAATATTTATTATGAGCAGTTTTTGTGGTTTGCTTCTCCTAGACGTTTAGCGTTTCAGGTTATTGATATTTCAATGTTTAGTGAAGAAGAGTTAAAAAATAACGTGTATAGTAGTCAATTTGTGCAACAAGATATTACAGAATTGTTGAATACTATAGTTTTTGATGCTTTAACTCAATTATCAACTTCAACAATGATGAGATGGAAAGATGAGAATAGAAAATTTATTCGACCGGTTCGTAGTATTACTATCTTGTTAGATGATAAAGTTGTTACATCAAATTTTTTTGGATTGCCTTCAAATCGGGTGGTACGTGGTCATCATATTATGGCAAATCGGGATATGATTCTTGATCATGCCGCTCATTATCAAAAGGTATTATTAGAATCTGGTTTTGTTATAGCGGACTATGAATATCGAAAACAAATTATATATTCTGGTATTAAAGATTTTGTTAAGAAAGTAAAAGGAGTAATAGATAATCAGATTCATGATTTATTGGAGGAGGTAACTTCTTTATCAGAGTGGCCGGTGATATTGTTAGGATCTTTTGATGAGAGGTTTTTATGTATACCATATGAAATTTTATTATATATAATGAAAGTGAAAAAAAAATATTTTCCTGTTTATGATTTTTCTGGAAAATTATTACCTTATTTTATTTTTGTTATAGATATAATTACTAACAATAGTGAAAGAATTATATGTGCACATGAGAAATTGTTGTCTTTATGTTTTTCTGATGTTGAGTTTTTTTTAAATTGTGATAAACGATATCGTTTAGAAGATTATTTAT
The DNA here is from genome assembly GCF_000973505.1 of Blochmannia endosymbiont of Polyrhachis (Hedomyrma) turneri. Taxonomy (NCBI): domain Bacteria; kingdom Pseudomonadati; phylum Pseudomonadota; class Gammaproteobacteria; order Enterobacterales; family Enterobacteriaceae; genus Candidatus Blochmanniella; species Blochmannia endosymbiont of Polyrhachis (Hedomyrma) turneri. The sequence goes on from NZ_CP010048.1 coordinate 24,825, forward strand.
TTCGTTTAAATACTGTTTCATTTCATAGCAGGTTGGGTAATTTGTATGATAAAACCATGCGAATTAAATTTTTATCTATTTGGATTGCTAATAAGATTGGTGTGGATGTATCACAAGTAGAACGTGCTTCGGTTTTGTCTAAATGTGATTTATTATCTTGTATGGTATCTGAATTTCCTATGGCTCAAGGGATAATAGGTATGTATTATGCTCGACGTGATGGTGAGTTAGAATCAGTTGCTTTAGCTCAAAAGGAACAGTACTTACCCGGATTTTTTTCTGATGTATTACCTAGTACACTTATATCATGTATAGTATCTATTGCTGACAAAATTGATACAATATCAGGTATGTTTATAATTGGAGAGAATCCTAAAGGACGTGGTGATCCATGGGGTTTAAGAAGAGCTGCTTTTGGTATTTTGCGTATTGTGTTGGAAAAAAAATTGGACATTAATTTGTCGCATTTAATAAAATATTCTTTGAATTTGTATAAAACTAGTTTAGTTGGTTTTAATGATTCGTACGTAAGTTTGTCGATTGATCATGGATTAAATGCAATTAATAGTTTTATTTATAAACGGTTATGCATTTTGTATGAAAGAAAAGGTTATGGAATAAGTATTATTCAAGCTGTATTACCTGAGAATATAATGAGTTTAGTAGATTTTGACAAAAAAGTGCATGCGTTAAGTTCTTTTTGTGTATTAAAAAAAAAAGAATCTCAGCAATTGTTTATTATATTTAAACGAATTTTTAATATTTTGAAAAATGTTAGTGGGTTAAAATGTGGTGTCAGTGCTGTTTTATTGATTGAAGAGGAAGAAATTATTTTGGCAAATAAACTCAAAGTTTTGAGTTCTAATTTTCAATTATTGTATAATGATAGTGATTACTACGGTGCGTTAGTATTATTATCAGCTTTATATGATCCTGTAGACTGCTTTTTTAGATCTGTAGTTGTGATGTCTGAGAATGAAGGTCTTCGGTTGAATCGGTTATCATTATTGAATGAAATAATGTGTTTGTTATTTCAGATAGTTTGTCATCCGCAATATATTTTTAATATATATTCTGGAAAAAAATAAATAACCACCATTCAGTGAATGGTGGTTAGATGATTTTGATTTATAAATTTAATTTATTAAATGTTTTAGTTCTTTTCTTTATTTTAAATTTTAAAATGAATCATTCAGTCGTCGTGATACTTCTTCCCAATTTACAATATTCCAAAATGATTGGATGTAATTTATTTTGTTGTTTCGATATTTTAAGTAATAGGCGTGTTCCCAAATGTCCAAACATAAAATTGGGTAGGAATAATCTTCTCCAGATATTTCTTTTCCCATGAGCGGGTTATCTTGATTACTTGTTGAAATTATATGCAATGTATTGTCGTGTTTTTTTACTAACCAAATCCATCCAGATCCGAATTTGTTTATAGCGCATTTTTCGAATTGTTCTTTGAAAGCGTGTATACTGTTGAAATTGTATTCGATTACATTTTTCAGTTGTCCTTCCAGGGTTGTATTTTTTTTTAGCATTTTCCAAAACAAGGTGTGATTAATATGGCCACCTGCATTATTTCTTAGTGTTGTTTGTGATTGTCCTGTTATGTTTTTTAGTTCTTTAATTAGTTTTTCTATAGAGGTTTTATTATATTGTTCTAGATTTTTTAATACTGAATTAGCATTGTTAATATATGTTTGATGATGTTTGGTATGGTGTATTTTCATTGTTTCTTCGTCAATGAACGGTTCTAATGCATTATATGGATAGGACAATGTTGGTAATGTAAAAGTCATAATTTCTCCTTATACAAGGTTATTTTTTTTTGAAAAATGAAGATTTTGTTATATGAATAACATAATGTATGATAGCATACAATATGGTTTTAAAAAAGTACTTTTATTATTTTTAGTATGTTTGTTGACATAGAAAAAAATATTAATTGATTATAATTCGATGATTATATTGTTTTATTAGTGTTATTTGTTTGAAGTTAATGTGAATATCTTTTTGCAATTCGCATTTTTTATTTTATGTGTTTTTGTTGTATGTGTTTTTTGATATGTGATATCAGTTGGAATAATATTTGTATTAGAAATTTTAATGAGTATTGATAATTTTAATATGTTGTTTGCTTTGTTAGTTTTATAAATGAATAGTCAGTTTTATACATGAATATTGTGGTAGGATTTTAATGTATATATGTTTTTTTGATAAAATAGTTATAATTATATGGTCAATCCTTTATTAAGTCAGTTTTATTTACCACCGTTTTCTTTAATTCATAGTTCGGATATTGAATGTGCTGTTAGGGTGATAGTAAGTTATTGTTATGAAATTGTGGAGGAGGTTTTATCGCAGTTTCCTCATACTTGGGACAATTTGTGTTATCCGTTATTATTATCAGAAAATCAATTATGCCGTGTTTGGTCTCCAATAGAGCACTTATATGCTGTGAAAAACACCCCCGGGTTATGTCAGTCATATAAGAAAAGTAAAGCTATTATTGTTGAGTATGAAGTTTGGATTAGTCAAAATTATTCTTTGTATTGTGCATATTATAGTTTAAGAAATAGCAATGGTTATTTAAATTTAACGAGATCACAAAAAAGATTTGTGACAAACGCTCTGTCTGGGTTTGTATTTTCTGGTTGTGAGTTGTCAATAGTAAAACGAACGAGATATGCAAGAATTTATAAAAAATTATCAAGTTTAATTAATATATACAATGATAATGTTTTAAATGCTACAAATTCTTGGAAAAAAGTGATACTTGATAAAGAAAGATTATATGGATTGTCTAATTATGATTTAGAAATGATCGCGTATGATTCAAACATACACAATAGGAACTGTAGTAGTTGGTTGTTGACTTTAGAGTATCCTGTGTATTTATCAGTAATGAAGTATTGTGAAGATAGTGTTTTACGTGAAGAGATGTATTGGGCATATAATACTCGAGCTTCTGATCAGGGACCAGACTTGGGACGTTGGGATAATACTTTAGTTATAGATGAAATATTATCATTACGTTATGAATTAGCTAAATTATTAGGATTTAATAATTATTCTGATACAGTTTTAATAAATAGAATGGCTAAAAATTCTCATCAAGTAATATCGTTTCTTCAAAATTTATCTGCTAGCATATGTTCGCATGCGAATGTTTTTTTTGTAGATTTAAAAAAATTTGTTCAAAAATATTATGGATATAATAAATTATATCCATGGGATATACTGTTTTATATTGAAAAACAGAAGAGACATTTATTTTTTTTATCTGAAATAGAATTGCGTGAATATTTTCCTGTTAATCATGTGCTTAATGGTATTTTCAAAATAGTTAATTGCATTTATGGTATTAGTATTTATGAACGTTATACAATTGATGTTTGGCATCCTGATGTGCGATTTTTTGATGTTCTAGATCTAGATGGTCACTGGTTAGGTGGTTTTTATTTAGATATGTATTCTCGTAATGATAAATTTCCAGGGGCTTGGATGGATGATTTTGTGTCTATGATGTATAATGTCTGTGGTGTTAAACAAAGGCCTATTGCATATCTAATATGTAATTTTAATATTATGAATGATAAGGAGTGCATTTGTTTATCTCATGATGAGGTAAGCACGTTATTGCATGAATTTGGACATGTGTTGCATCATATTATGACTATTGTTGATATTCCCGGGGTGTCTGGGATTCATGGTGTGCCATTAGATGCAGTGGAAGTACCTAGTCAATTTATGGAAAAATTTTGTTGGGATTTTGAAGTATTAAAAGTAATTACTTCACATTTTTTAACGGGTGAGTCATTATCTGTGAGTTTAATAAATCAACTTTTAAAATTAAAGAAATATCAATCATCATATAATTTATTATATCAATTAATATATAGTATATTTGATATACGTATATATAGTGAGTTTCGTTCTAATGAATATTTTGATTTTATGAAGATATTTAATAATATAAAAGAGCAATTATTAATATTTCCACACATGGAATGGGAGAGGTTTCCTCATTCATTTAGTCATATTTTTTCTTGTGATTATGCTGCAGGGTATTATAGTTATTTATGGTCTGATATGTTGGCTTCGGATATTTGGTATTGTTTTATAGATCATGGAGTGTTAAATTCTCAAATAGGGAAATTATTTTTGAATAAAATTCTTATTCATGGCGGTTCAGAAGAATTTTCTGATTTATTTTTTTCTTTTTGTAATAAAGTGGTGAGTACAAAGTGTTTATTGAAATATTATTATGGAATGTAGATAGTTTATTGTTGTATCATGTTTTCGATGTTAGTGTTGTTTAATTTGAATTTATATGTATATTGTAGGTCAAAGTATTTAGTAGTTTATTATTTATGTATGTTGGTGATTTAATTTATGGATTATGAAAATCTGTTATACGTTTATTGTAAAAAAAATTTTAGTATTATCCAATATAATAGACTGCTTAAGATAATTGAAATCGGTAATGTTAATATCCAATTTATCAGGATGTTTTTCACTATTTTATTTTGTATACCATGTCCAGACATTAACATGCTGCCTGCCATGGATGACGATAGAACGTGGGTGGTTGAAACAGGCATGCCGGCATAACTTGCTATACCTATGGCAATGGCTGTTGTGACTTGCGTAGCGAGTCCTTGGGCATATGTCATGTCTTTTTTTCCTATTTTTTCTCCTATAGTAGTTGCAACGCGTTTCCAACCAATAATAGTTCCTAATGATAATGATATTGCAACTGTGATAATAATCCATAATGGAGCGTATTCAATTGTGTGTAATAAATGTTGTTTTAATTTTGTGAATTGATATTTTTCGATAGATGAGACGTTTGGTGATTTTGATATTGCGTCTATGATTTCTAATATACATAGTAATAAATATCGTAATTGTGACCTTTCATGAGGGTTTAGTTGATCATATGTGTGTAGGTCTTTTAATAATAATAATGTGTGGTTTATGATATTTAAATTAGATATAAGATCATTATCATATAGCGTGAGCGTGTCGTGTTTTGTTTTTATATTTGGTATTTGATGTGTGTTGTTTGTTTGTTTATATGATATTGTGTTGTTTTTTGTTGTTTGAATTTGTTTATTAGATAGCGTTATTTGTGAATCTTGTATGAATTTTTGTTGTTTTAAGATAAGACCTTGCTTTTGGTAAATTTTGTTGAGTTGATGTATATTTTGTTGAGAATATGTGTTTATGTAGTATTGATGCAAGTAGTTGATTGCTGCACGAGTGTGTTCGATTTCGTATTGAGTGGTATTCATGTTAATTATAAAACTAGTTGGGATTACACCGATTAGGAGCAGCATGATTAAACCAATACCTTTTTGTCCGTCATTAGCTCCATGTGAAAAGCTAACGCCAGCAGAAGAAACAATTAATATACTTCTGAGTAGAACAGGTGGTTGTCGTTTTCCATTTTTTTGTTCTTTTTCAGATGGTGTCATGTGTATATAACAAGTTTGTTTATCATTTTTCCAGTATTGACATAATATTAACATTATTATTTTAGCAAAGAATAAACCTATTAGTGGAGAAATGATTAATGATAAAAGTATTTCTATTAATTTTTGAATATTTAATCCCTGTGCAAATTGACAGTGTGTTGTGATTGTGTTGATTATTCCAATACCAATTAGTGCACCAATTAAAGTATGGGAACTGGATGTTGGTAATCGTAAATACCATGTGGAGAGATTCCATAAAATAGCCGCGAATAGTATTGAGAATACCATAGCTAAAATATGATGGGGATTGTTATTGATTATTAATTGCATTGGAAGCAGATGAATGATTGTATAAGCAACACTTAATCCACTAAAAGTAACTCCTAAAAAATTAAATATTCCTGAAATAGCGACTGCTGGTCTAGATTGTAAAGCACAGGTGTAAATTACAGTAACTACTGAATTTGATGTGTCGTGAAATCCGTTGATGGCTTCGTAAATAAATATGAGAACTAATGTACAGATTAACATAATTCTAATATGAAGTTCTAAATCGGCAAATAAATGTATCATGGAAACATACGCTATTTTTTAATATATAACTATTCTCTTGACTCGTAATTAGTGATGATTTTCGGCTTGAGGAGAGAAATGTATATTTTGAAATTTTATTTAATGGTACATTATTATTTCATATGGTAGTTTATTTTTATAAAGATTTTTTTAATTTTGTATATAAATTGGTTATTATAATTTGGATATTGAATGATTTTATAGATTTTAGAGGGTATTTTTTTTGATGATGATTGTTTATTTATTAAACTTTTTGGGATGTGTATTTTTTAGTGAAATACTATGTGAATAGTAATCATCTTATATTTTATTTTTTAATTATTATTAAATTTGTTTAATAGTGATGGTATTTACTGATATTAATAATTAATAGTTAATAGTTAATAGTCTGTGTTGTTTGAAATTTTGTTTAATATGCTGTGGTTTATGTATTAATAGCATTTTAATTATGAGTAATGATTATTAGGTGTATGTGAAATATTTTTTTAGTAAATTAAAAATGATTAAGTATAGTTAATATGATTGTTGAATTTTTACAATGTAAATATAATTAATAATCTTTGATTGTTTCTTGAAATATGGTGATATTTTAGTGAAATTTGTTTTAAATACATTAAAAAATAAATTTTTAGTTAAATTTATGACAGTTTTTTGTACAATATATTTATTTCCGTGGCGTGGTATATTTAAGTTGATGCGGGTAGATAAGCCAATAGGTTTTTTTTTGTTACTTTGGCCAACGTTGTGGGCCTTGTGGCTATCTGAGGAAAAAATACCTAATTATTATGTGTTGGCAATGTTTATTATAGGTGTTTTTTTGGTGCGTTCATTTGGTTGTGTAATTAATGATTGTGTTGATAAAGATATTGATTGTTATGTTCGTCGTACTAGTAGTCGGCCTTTGTTGTCTGGAATGGTTAGTATACAAAAGGCATTAATATTATTTGTGGTGTTATTAGTTATTTCGTTTGTTTTACTTTGTTTGCTTGATACTAGTAGACAGACTATTTTGTTATCATGTATAACGTTATTGTTAGTTTGTATGTATCCGTATACTAAAAGGTGTATACCTTGTCCTCAGTTATTTTTGGGAATAACGTTTGGATGTTCTATTTTGATTGTGTTTTCTGTTATTGGTGTTTCTTTATGTAGTTTTTTGCCTTGGTTGTTGTTTTTGGTTAATATTCTTTGGACTATAATTTATGACACTGAGTATGCCATGGTAGATCGTGATGATGATATTTTTTTTAGCGTACAATCGTCTGCTTTATTATTAGGGAAGTATGAAAGATTTTTTATTGGTGGATTACAAGTAGTAGTATTGTGTTTATTGATTATTGTTGGTTTAAAGACCAGGATTGGTTTAGTATTTTATTTTTCATTAATTGGTGTGGCTATTTTATTTATATGGCAGCAAATATTGATGATTGGTCGTAATAGGGATAAATGTTTTCAAGCGTTTTTAAGTAATCATTATGTTGGTATGTTGATTTTTTTAGGAATTTTTTTAGATTTATTATTTGTGTAAATATGCATGACGTTAATGTTTTTATCGTTTGATTATTTTAATGTTTGTTTTTTGCAATTTAGGCATATACCATGTATTTCTATGATGTTGTATGTTATTTGAAAGTGGTTTTTTGTGGCGAGATTTTTTAATGTTTTTTCAATTTTGTCGGTTGTTTTTTCTGTGACTTTTTGACATAGTTTGCAGATAAAAAATACATATGTGTGTGAGTGTTTGAAAAAATGGTGACAAAGTATAAAACTATTAATTGATTCTATTTTATGTATAAATCCTTGCGATAGTAGAAATTTCAATGCCCGATAAATTGTAGATGGTTTAGCTTGAGGTGATGATTTATGGAGTAAATGTAGTAAATGGTATGCTCGGATTGCAGCGTTGTTTTGTTGAGATATTAAATGTAATATTTTTAATCGCTGTGGGGTTAGACGTGCGTGTCGTTGTTTGCATATTTGTTGAATTTTCAGAAAGAATTTTTCTTGATTACACATGTTTATGGTATGCTTTGATCATTGATAATGTTTAATGTTGTATGTATTGCCATTTTTTATTTCAATTATATTTGTGTGTGTAATTATGTCAAATTTTTTGATAATGTACTGATATTGTAATTATATTTCGTTATGGTAGTAATAAAATAATTGGTAGTAATCATACAGTGTTTTATAATATCTGTTGATGTGTTTTTTGTAATTTTAAACAGTTTATTTGGTATTATATTGCAAATTGTATGTTTATTATTATCGTGTTTTGAGTAAAATATATTTGATTTATATAGATTTTTTTATATATTTTTATGTATTGTGATTATTTAATTTTTTTATGTGTGTTTAGTATTGAATGATATATTCTAAATATTATATTAAATATGCCATATTTTATATGACAATGGTATGTTTTGTTGTCATATTCATTAATATGTTTATTGTGTTTTATAGATTAACTAGAGTTTTAAGTGAAAACGTATTTTCATGAGTTGTATTAAATTTTAGGGAGTGTTTTTTATGTATTGCAATCGGGAGATATATGATTTCTATGATGCATAGAAATTGTATTGTTTTTTGTTTTGTGTGTAATATCTGTATTAATTAATTAATAACTACTATTTATGGTGAAGAATAGAATGCATGGTCATGAAGTAATTTCTCAAACTAAAAAAAGGAAAAATTTAGATAATGTTAGAATGCTTCCTTATTCTTTAGAAGCGGAGCAATCAATATTAGGTGGCTTGATGTTAGATAATGAATCTTGGGATCATATATTAGATATAGTTACAGTAGATGATTTTTTTAATTATGCACATCGTGTGATTTTTTGTGAAATGCAATGTTTATTAGAATTAAAGAAACCTATTGATTTAATTACTCTGTCTGAATCTTTAGAGCGAGCTGGTAAGTTAGATGTAGTTGGTGGTTTTGCTTATTTGGCCGAATTGTCAAAAAGTGTGCCCAGTGTTGCTAATATTGTTTTTTATGCAGAAATTGTACATGAACGATCAGTTATGCGTTCAATGATTTCTGTAGCACATGAAATTGCAGATGCAGGGTATGATCCTCAAGGAAGGAGCAGTGATGAATTGTTAGATTTAGCTGAATCTCTCGTATTTAAAATTTCTGGGCATCGGGATAATAAACATGAAATTAATCCTAAAAATATAGAACGTATTCTGTTGGATACAGTAAACCATATTGAGAAAATTGGTAAAAAAACTGATGGAACAACCGGTATTTCTAGTGGTTATAAAGACCTTGATAAAAAAATTGATGGATTACAAAAATCTGATTTAATTATTATTGCAGCTCGGCCTTCTATGGGAAAGAGTACTTTTGCTATGAATTTATGTGAATATGCAGCTATGACTCAAAAAAAGCCGGTATTGATTTTTAGTTTAGAAATGTCTGGTGAACAAATTATGATACGTATGTTAGCTTCTTTATCACGTGTGGATCAAATTCGTATTCGTACTGGTAAGTTAGATGATGATGATTGGGCAAGGATTTCTAGTACTGTTGGATTGCTTTTAGAGAAGAAAAATGTGTATATTGATGACTCTTCGTCTTTAACACCTTCTGAAGTTCGGACACGTTCTCGTAGATTATTTCGTGAGAATGATGGGTTAAGTTTAATTATGGTTGATTATTTGCAATTAATGCATGTACCTTCTTTATTAAATAATCGTACATTAGAAATTTCAGAAATTTCTCGTTCTTTGAAATCGCTTGCTAAAGAATTACAAGTTCCAGTGATTGCTATTTCGCAATTAAACAGAAGTTTAGAGCAACGTGCTGATAAGCATCCTATTAATTCCGATTTGCGTGATTCTGGTGCTATTGAGCAGGATGCTGATTTAATTATGTTTATTTATCGTGATGAAATATATAATAAAAATAGTAGCATGAAAGGTGTTGCTGAAGTAATTCTTGGTAAGCAACGTCATGGTCCCATTGGGACTGTAAGATTAACTTTTAATGCTCAATGGTCTCGTTTTGATAATTATTCTGGTATTCAGTATTAATTGCAGGGTGATATTTTAATATTTTATGGTAGTATTTTGATATTTTTAATTTTGTTCTTGAAATGTGTGTAATTAAATTCAAGGAAATTTAGTTAGTATGTTAAATTTTTTGATATTTTCTTATAATATGTATGTTTTTTATTTTAATATATTTGTAGTTTAAAATTATTTTTTGATTGATATTTATATAAAACTTCAGATTTTTATTTTTATTATTAACATAGTGGTTGTAATTATATATTGGTGTAGTTGATTTTTGATATTATATATAATATATTACATATCACATGCTATATGGCATATATATTTGTTTTATGTTGTTGTAGGCAACAGTGGTGTTCGTTTTTTTAATAGTGTAATACTACATTATTAATAATTAATATGAATTAATGATTTTTTATTATTTATTATTTGGTTATTTATTATAGGAATGATATTTATGGTTACTAGAGGTATTAATAAAGTAATTTTGATTGGTAATCTTGGTCAAGAGCCAGATGTGAGGTATGTTCCTAATGGTGGTGTAATAACTAATATTACTTTGGCAACTACAGAAAATTGGCGTGATAAGCAAACTGGTGATTTTAGAGAAAAGACAGAGTGGCATCGTGTTGTTTTGTTTGGAAAATTAGCTGAGATTGCATCTGAATATTTACACAAAGGTGTACAGGTATATGTTGAAGGGTCTTTACAGACTCGGAGATGGCAAGATCAAAATGGGCAGGATCGTTATACAACTGAGGTTGTTGTTGGTCGTTTTGGTGGTGTAATGCAGATGTTAGGTACTCGTAAGCGAGTAGAGGATATGAAGATAGAAAGTGTTTCTGAAGATAAATTGTCAAGTAATTTATTGGAAAAAAATATTTCGGATAATAATAATATTAGTGATGGTGAATTAGATGTAAATTTTAATGAGGATATTCCGTTTTAATTTTAAATGTGTTTTTTGTTTAAAAGTGTTTGAGATTTTTATATGTTGATGATTATTGACAGGTTGTTTGATGTAATGGATTTTGGTAGTTATTATTTGGTATTTATAATACTTAAGAATATAAATATTGAAAGTTTTTGTGTTTATTCGTAATTTATATTGTGAACATTAGAGTATCTTTTTTAAGTTTTTTTAGTGGAATTTTTTATTGATTTTGTGTTCATGAATGTTGTTTTTTATTAGATTCTCAAATATTATTTAAGTCATTATTTATAATTTTAATGTTATTGAAATAGATGGATTATATGATTCCATATAAATAGGTGTCGTTGTGTTAGAAAATTAATGAATAAATTAAATTATATAAAAAATCATATTTTCATATTTATTTAAGGTATAAGAGATTATTTGATTTTGATATTTGTTTTTTTAGGAATATATTTATGAAATATAATATAAGGATTAAAATATGGAAATTTTTTTTACTATTTTAATTCTTATATTACTGGTTTCTATTTCTGGATTGTTATCTCGTATTTTTTCATTTCAAATTCCATTGCCTTTAGTACAAATTTTACTCGGTGCTTTATTAGCATGGCCTCAATTTGGATTACATGTAGATTTTAATCCGGAGCTTTTTTTAGTTTTGTTTATTCCGCCTTTGTTATTTTCTGATGGATGGAAAACTCCTATTCGAGAATTTTTGCGTCATGGTAGTGAAATTGTAATTTTAGCATTAGTATTAGTAATTATTACTGTAGTTGGCATTGGATATTTAATTTATTGGATGATTCCAGGTATGCCACTTGTAGCAGCATTAGCATTAGCGGCTGTTCTTTCTCCCACTGATGCTGTAGCGTTGTCAGGTATTGTAGGTGATGGTCGTATTCCTAAAAAGTTAATGGATATTTTACAAGGTGAGGCACTTATGAATGATGCTTCTGGATTGGTATCATTGAAATTTTCTATTGCAGTAGCAATGGGGACTATGGTATTCACAATCGGAGCCGCTTCATTAGATTTTTTAAAAGTTGCAGCAGGGGGTTTGTTAGCTGGAATTATTGTTACTTGGATATACAGTAAATCTTTGCGATTTATATTTCAACTTAGTCATGGTGATTTTGCTACTCAAACTATTTTATTATTATTGTTGCCATTTGCAGCATATTTAATTGCTGAGCATATTAATGTTTCTGGAATTTTAGCAGCTGTTACGTCTGGTATGACTATTGGCCAATCTAGCATTATTCGTCATGCACCATTATCGATGCGTTTACGTGGGAATAGTGTTTGGGCTATGTTAGAATTTGTTTTTAATGGTATGGTTTTTATTTTACTTGGTTTGCAATTACCGGATATTTTATTGTCGTCTATTTTACAAGCAGAGTTTGATCCAAATATTAATATTTGGATGTTGGTCACATATGTTATTCTTATTTACAGTGCATTAATTATATTACGTTTTTGTTGGTTAATTTTCATGAAACGTATTACATTGCAGTTCATGTCAAAATGTCCAATGGTATTTAGTGAATATAGTATTCGTGAAATTTTGATTGTTTCTTTTGCTGGTGTACGTGGGGCAATTACATTAGCTGGTGTTTTGTCGATACCTTTGTTTCTTAGTGACGGGTCTGTTTTTCCTGCTCGGTATCAGCTTGTTTTTATTGCCACTGGGGTCATATTATTGTCTTTATTGTGTGGAGTTGTTATTTTGCCTATCTTGTTAGAAGGTATTGTTGTATCTGATAAATCTTTACAACTCAAAGAAGAGCGCATGGCTCGTACTATAGCTGCCGAGGTTGCTATCGAAAGTTTACATAAAATGGAAGAACGTTTAATTAACAGTCATGAAGAAAATATTGATATTCAGATTTTTAATGAAGTGAGTGCACGAATTATCGGTAATTTGCGTCGTCGTATTAATAATACAGATAATATTGAACATATTATGCTCATTGAAGATTTAGAAAGACGTATGAGATTAAATGCTTTGCATGCTGAACGTGGTGAATATTATCATTTACGTGCACAACAGAAGATTAGCAATGAGACATTAACGAAATTATTGCGTGATTTAGATTTTTTAGAAGCGTTGTTAGTTGGTGATGAATAATAATTATCATTATTTTTTTATGTTATATTTTTGGTAAATTTTTATAGTTTGTGTTTGTATAATATTTTTTAACTTTCAAGAGAAATTATGTTAATACATTAAAATATGTCATATGTTTCGGATCCGGAATTGTATTTTTAATATCTTATTATGTTATGATTATAAAATTTTACAAAATCAGAATATTTAGTTTTTTTTGATATATATAATGGTAGTTGTATATATTATTTATGTGTTTTGTATTTTATTTTTTGAATTTTTATTGTTTTAATATGTATATTTGTAGTTAAATAAATATTGTAGTTAAATAAAATAGTTTCGAGTGGTCTTTTTTTATTTAGTAGTTGTTTGATTATATATTAAAATAATATATAAATAGTTCTAGAAAATTTATGATATTTAATATGTTATTATGTATTCAGTAATACTGAATAATGTTATTTTAATGGTAGAATGTGTTTTATTGATGATATGATAGTGTTTTAGTAATGATTACTTAAATGATATTTCAATCAGTTGGATTTAAATATATTATTTTTTTAGAAATGTGTTATTTGTTAATATAGTGCTATATATTATTTCAAAGTGTATTAATTAAATTAGTTGTTATTTTAGTGTTTTTAAAGTATTTATATTATAGTTATATTTTAATTAAGATAAAATTTATTATAGTAAGATGATTGTTTAATAATTTAATAATATTTTAAGTCAATAATTGGTATATTTTGAAATTTGTATAATATTTATGTGCGGAAGTTGTTACGTTTAAAATAATTAAACTATGGAAGGTATTCTTATGAAAATATTGCAAAAAATTACATTAGCTTGGAAGATATGTTTTGCTTTAGTTCTAGGTATTATTGTAGGTGCTGTATTACATGATCAAGGCGCGCTTAGAGATTGGATTATTGCTGTTATTTTATCGCCAGCAGGAGAGATTTTTATTAGGATGATAAAAATGATAGTTGTACCTATTGTAATGGCGACTTTAATAATTGGAATTGCAGGTATTGGTGATGTCAAAAAATTGGGTAGTATTGGATTAAAAACTATAATTTATTTTGAGGTAATTACCACGTTAGCAATTGTTCTTGGTGTAACATTAGCAAATGTATTTCATCCAGGGACAGGGATTGATATGTCTAAATTATCAAGTGTAGATATTTCAATGTACGAACAAACAGCATCTGAAATGGAGTCTCATGGTTATAATTTAGTGAATACTGTGTTATCTTTAATTCCTTCAAATATTATTTTTTCGATGTCTAAAGGTGATATGTTGCCTGTTATTTTTTTCTCAGTAATTTTTGGTTTAGGTTTAGTTGTTCTTCCTGAAAAGAACAAAGTACCTCTTCTCGAGGTGTTTGATGCAATAGCGAAAACAATGTTTAAAGTTACTCATATTGTTATGCGTTATGCCCCTGTTGGGGTTTTTGCGTTAATTTCAATGACAGTAGCAACTTTTGGTTTTAGTTCATTAATTCCATTAGCTAAATTAGTTGTTTTAGTGTACGCAGCAATTATTTTTTTTGCTTTGTTAGTTTTAGGTATAGTAGCAAGAATATGTAATCTTAGAATTTGGCGAATAATTTGTATATTAAAAGAAGAGCTTATTTTGTCTTTTTCAACTGCTAGTTCTGAGACTGTTTTACCTCGTATTATTGAAAAGATGGAAGCATATGGAGCTCCATCGGTAATTACTGGTTTTGTAGTTCCTACTGGTTATTCTTTTAATTTAGATGGTTCGACTTTGTATCAAAGTATTGCTGCAATTTTTATTGCGCAGTTATATGGAATTGAGTTATCTGTTAGTCAAGAGATTATATTAGTATTAACTTTAATGGTGACTTCAAAAGGTATTGCTGGTGTGCCTGGTGTGTCTTTTGTAGTTTTATTGGCAACATTAGGTAGTGTTGGCATTCCTTTAGAGGGATTGGCATTTATTGCAGGTGTTGATCGTGTTCTTGATATGGCGCGTACTGCACTTAATGTTGTAGGCAATGCATTAGCTGTATTAGTGATTTCTAAGTGGGAAAATCAGTATAATAATATACAAGCATTGCAGTATGAAGCTGAGATGTTAGGTATTCATGTTCTTAAGGAATCGAGTAAGAAAAAATGTAAAATATAGTTGATTTATTATGTATTGTATATATTATTCTGGGTTAGAGTGAGAGACACATGTGATGATTTTAAAAAAATATAGAATATAAAGATGTATAACGAGTTGGATTAGGTTGATTGGTAGTAATCAAGTTTTGAGAGCATGATTTTATTTAATTAAAATAATGTACGTATTGCTATTGCATCTATTTCAATGTTTGCATTATTTGGCAAATTACTAACTTCTACACATGATCGGGTGGGAAACGTTGATTGATTTTTTTCAAAAAAGTTTTTATAAGCAAGATTAATTTTGTTTAAATTATTTATATTAGTAATAAATATGGTTGTTCTAACGATATTATTTGCGTGAAGTTTTGCTTCTTGTACAATTGATTTAATGTTTTCCAATACTTGATATGTTTCTTGGTAAATATCATTAGGTATATTTTTAGTCTCAGGACATATTCCAATTTGTCCTGAGATAAAAATAATTTTCCCTGTATCTAAAGCTTGCACGTATGGGCCTATACAGGTAGGAGCATTTTTAGTGTTAATGATGGTTTTGTGCATCATGTTATTAACGAATATAAAAATAAGTTTGATATAATAATATTATTTAATTTTATAAATTAATTTTTGTGCAATTTATGTTATTCTATCATTTTTACATAATAAAAAAAGTATCATTTAGGTATTATTTATGTTGGCATTTATGATACCATCCGGTAGTAATGTCGCTAACATAACTGATTTAATAGTATGTAATCTATTTTCGGCTTGCTCGAATACTACACTATAGTCTGATTCAAATATTTCGTTTGTCACTTCAATCCCATTTTCTAGATTATATTTTTTAGCAATTTTTTTTCCAATTATTGTTTTTTCGTCGTGGAGTGCTGGCAAACAATGCAAAAATTTTACATTTTTATTGTTAGTTTGTTCTATCATAGATATGTTTACTTGATATTTTTTTAGTAATGTAATACGTTCTTCCCAAATTTTTTCATGTTCACCCATAGAGACCCATACATCCGTATAGAGGAAGTCTACATTTTTTACGCCTTCGTTAATATTTTCAGTAAGTATGATATCGGCATTTTTATTTTTTGCAAGTTGTTGACATTGAGAGAAAAAGTTTTTTTTTGGCCAAAAAATTCGTGGAGAGATGAGTCGTAAATTCATGCCTATTACTGCTGATGCTTCTAATAAAGAGTTTCCTATGTTATTGCGTGTATCTCCAACGTAAGCTAGCGTTATTTGATTAAATGGTTTGTGAGCAAGTTGTTCTTGTATAGTCATGAGATCTGCAAGTAGTTGTGTAGGATGAAATTTAGCAGTGAGTCCATTCCATACTGGAATATTTGAATATTGAGCAAATGTTTGAATTATATTTTGGCTATATCCTCGATATTGAATACCATCATATAATCTTCCTAATATTTTAGCAGTGTCTTTAATAGATTCTTTATGCCCCATCTGGCTAATATTAGGGTGCAAACAAGTTGTTCGTGCTCCTTGATCAAATGCGGCAACTTCAAAACAACAGCGCGTCCGCGTAGAGTTGTTTTCGAAAATAAGCACAATATTTTTTCCGATAAGTTGAGGTGTTTCTTTTTTTTCATGTTTATTTTTTTTTAGTTTATATGCCAGTTCTAGCAGACTGTGAATTTCATCAAGTGTGAAATCCATTAATCGTAAAAATGATCGTTGATATAATGTATTCATAATACAATTTCTTTATGTTATTGTTAAAGTGCTATATAAGGTGTTTTAAAAATTTTATTAAGAATACTTTAAATTTTATTTTTAATAAAGAAGTATTTTGTAGAATGGTAATTTTAACAGTTTTGTTTTTTTTATTTAAAGAGTATGTTTTGTTGTTGTAGTATTTGTTGTTTAGTTTTTTGTAAATCTTTAAGTTTATTTTTTTGTTTAGTGATTAGAGATTTTGGTGCATTATTTATAAAGTGCACGTTGTTTATTTTATTTGTTATATATTGAATTTCTTTGTCAATATTTTTAATTTTTCTTTCTATGTGGTTTAATTGAATTGTATTATAGTGATTTTCATCAGTTATTGGAATAAACATTGTTGTATCTTCGATGGGTATCGTGATTAACTTTTTATGTATTTTATTTTTATTTGAAAAATGTATATGATTTATATTAGCCATTTTAGTGAGAATATTAAAATTATTTTTTATCCGTTTTTGTATGTGGTTTTCGGGATTTTGAAATATTATTGTTAGTGGTATTGATTTTGCAATTTTCATATCATTACGTATGTTACGTATATTTATAATTATTGTTTTGATCCATTCTATGTCAATTGTAGCATTAATATTGATTAATGATTTTTCGATACTTGGGAATGGTTGAATCATGATGCTTTTTTTGTATTCGAATATATGTTTTATTTTTTGCCATATGGTTTCTGTAATAAATGGTATAATTGGATGAGCTAATCTTAGTAGTATTTCTAATACTTTTAGGAGGGTATAGTGTGTCCCAGCGGTTGTTAATTCATTTTTTTCATAGATTATCGTTTTAGTGAATTCTATATACCAGTTGCAGAATTGGTGCCAAATGAACGTATACAGAATATTTGCAGCTTGATCAAATCGGTAGTTATTTAATGCTTGAGAAAATGTCTTAATTGTCTCTTGTAGTGTTGTTAAAATCCATTGATCTGATGTAGAGAGAGTTTTTTTTTTATTTAATAGTTCATGGAATTTTTTTTCTGTTGTGTGTATTAGAACAAACTGTCCTGCATGCCATAATTTATTACAGAAATTATAATATCCTGATAATCGTTGCATATCCCAATGGATACTTCGCCCTGTAGATGCTAATGCAGTTAAAGTGAATCGTAAACTATCTGCCCCATATGCTTGTATACCATTTGGGAATTGTTTTTTGGTATTTTTGATTATATTTTCAGATAATTTCGGTTGCATCATATGAGTTGTTCGTTTTTTCAATAAATTGGTAATGGAAATTCCATCTATAATGTCTAATGGATCAATAATGTTGCCTTGTGATTTAGACATTTTTTTTCCTGTTTCATCAAGAATAAGACCAGTTATATAAATTGTTTTAAAAGGTATTTCCGGTTGATTGTGTTTATTTTTAATAAAATGCATGGTTAACATGATCATTCGTGCTATCCAAAAAAATATAATATCAAATCCACTAACTATCACGTTGCTTGGATGAAATTTTTTTAATACTGTCAGGTTTGTGGGCCATCCCAGACTTGCGAATGTCCATAGACTTGAAGAGAACCAAGTATCTAGTACATCTGTTTCTTTATATAAAAGAATGTTGTCATCTAGTTGATGATATTTTCTGATATCTTTTTCATTGTGTCCTACATATATTTTATTGTTTTTGTCGTACCAGACTGGAATTTGATGCCCCCACCATAATTGACGTGAAATACACCAGTCTTGTAAATTATACATCCAATGAAAATATATTTTTTTGTATTCTTTAGGAATAAATTTTATTTTTTTGTGTTTTACAGCTTCGATTGCTGCTTTCGATAAAGGTTGTACTCGAATAAACCATTGATTGGTTATCATTGGTTCAGTTGGTGTGTTTGTTCTGTTACTATATGGAGTAGTGATTTCATAATTTTCTGTTTTTTCTAATAATTGTAATTTATGGCATATTTCTATTATTTGTGTTCGTACTATAAAGCGATTTACATTATGAAATTGTTTTGGAATATAAATTTCGCTATTATTGAACATATGTTGGCTAGTAGTGTTGAATATTTCTGGTTTGTCTCGAATGTTGCCGTTCAGAGTGAATATATTAATCATTGGTAAGTTATGTTTTTTAGCTATTTCATAGTCATGAAAATCATGAGCGGGAGTAATTTTCATACAGCCCGTTCCTTTTTTCATATTTACATATGTGTCAAATATAATTGGTATTTTTCTGTATGTTATTGGGATATGTACATAGTGTCCGGATAATTGTGTATATCGAGGATCGTTTGGGTTGACTGCGATTCCTACATCTCCAAATATTGTTTCTGGTCGAGTAGTTGCTACGGTGAGATAATTTGTATTTTTTGTTTGTTTGTTAGATAATGGATATTTTATATACCACATGTTACTTTGTATTTTTTTATTTTCTATTTCTAGATCGGAAATAGCTGTTTGTATTTCAGTGTCCCAATTAATTAAACGATGTCCACGGTATATTAGGTTTTCTTTATAAAGTTGAATGAATGCTTCCTTTACAGCGAAGGATATTTCTGGATCCATTGTGAATTTTTCTCGCTTCCAGTGTGCTGAAAGTCCTAAGCGTTTCATTTGATATCTCATGATATCGGTATATTTTGATTGCCATGTCCATATTTTTTGTGTGAAATTATTTTTTCCATATTCATGTCGTGTTTTATTTTCGGTTTCTGTTATGTATCGTTCTACTAAGATTTGAGTGGCAATTCCAGCATGATCGGTTCCTGGTTGCCAAAGAGTGTTTTTTCCTTGCATTCTATGGTAACGGATTAATATATCCATAATAGTATGTTGAAATGCGTGTCCCAAATGTAGTGTGCCTGTTATATTAGGAGGGGGCATTATGATACAGTAATTTTTTTGGTTAATATTATTACTTGGTTGAAAATAATCTGATTGTTCCCATTCTGTATAACAGGTTTGTTCTATGTTTTTTGGATTATATTTTTCATGCATAAGAATTTTAATGTGTATTATTAAATTTATGTGTTGTGTTGGTTATAATGGTGTTCAAAATATTTTGTATGCAAAAGTATCAAATTTATATTTTTATTGTTAGATTTTAGATAATTTTTATTGTGTGAAATAGCATTTTTTGTTTTTTTGTTTGTTTATATAGTTCATAAGAAATTGAATAATCATGGTAATTGGTCTACCTGTGGCGCTGTGATTTTGTGTATAATTCGATTTCCAAGCTGTACCAGCGATATCTAAATGGGCCCAGTAGTGTTTACCAACAAATCGCTGTAGAAAACAACCAGCAGTGATTGTGTTTCCTCCTTTTCCTCCTGTGTTTGTCATGTCAGCTATATTGGAATTAATTTGTTTTTGGAATTGGTTGTCAAGCGGTAATCGCCATATTTTGTCATCTGTTTCTTTTCCTGCTATTATTAGTTCATTAGCCAATTCATCATTATTAGACATCAAACCTGTAAAATGTTCTCCTAATGCAATTAGGCATGCTCCAGTCAAAGTAGCAATATCGATAATTATTTTTGGATTGAATCGAGTAGCATATGTTATAGCTTCGCATAATATTAATCGTCCTTCGGCATCGGTATTTTTTATTTCTATTGTTTGTCCAGACAAAGTTTTTATTATGTCACCCGGTCGAAGAGCAGTATTTGTGATCATATTTTCGCAAGTAGCTAATATTCCAATAATGTTTATTGGTAAGTTAAGTTGTATGGATGTACGTAAAATAGCGTACACAGCAGCTGCTCCACACATATCATATTTCATTTCATCCATTTTTTCTGACGGTTTAATTGATAAACCTCCTGAGTCGAATGTTACCCCTTTTCCTACAAGGACCAGTGGTTTTTTTTTGTAATCGTTGTCTCCAATATATTTTATAATTGCCATTAACGATTGGTTTTTTGATGCTTGTCCTACAGCTAAGTAGGCATTCATACCAATTTGTTGCATTTGATTTTCATCAATGATTTGAATTGTGGTATGGTCGTGCATTTTTTCTAATTTTTTACATTCTTGTACAAGGTATTCAGAATTGCACATGTTGGGCGGCATATTTCCTAGGTCTTTAGCAAGATTTATATTTCTTGAAATTATTGTTCCATCGATAATAGCTTGTTGACTGTCTTTAAGTGTATCAGTTTCATGAATATAAAAAATAACATTTTGTAGTGTTTGCGGTATGTTTTTTGTAGAATATTTAAATTGTTCAAATGTGTATGAAAGTTCTTGAATAATGTTTATTGCGTCTCGTATTTTCCAGTAATTATTGTATTTTTCATTAACATTTAGTTCTGTTAAAAATGATATTATTTGTGTAATTTTAGTTTTTTTTAGTGTATCAACGGCGTGATAAGTAATTTTTTTGTAGTGATCTCTATCAAATTTATTTTTTTTTCCGCATCCCACAAGTAAAATCTTTTTCGATGGTTCATCAGGAATATGATATAGCAGTAATGTTTCTCCTATTTTTCCTGTATATCCATTTTTGTTTAATATTGAAGTGATATATTTGTTATTTTTATTATTAATTTGATGAATGGCAGGAGATAACTCTCCTTCTTCAAAAAATCCACCAATAATGCAGAAGTCGTGGTATATTTTTGATTGGTAATTATTTGTTATATCAAATGCAATATTATATTTCATAACTTATTATTCCTAAATAACGCAGTATTTATCGAAATTTTAGATTTTGTTTGTGATATGTTTTTGATTAATTATGGTGAATGTATTTTTCAAGTTTCTGTGCTTTAATATTATTTGTTAATTAATGAAATTTTGTAAAATTTTTTAGATTGTTGATTTAAAGTAAGATATAACATATAAATAAAATACATATAAATATTGTTTGCTTAATATTTAAAATTTTGTTTGTTATTTTTTTCGAAGTTTTTTAATAATTGCGTTTATGATTTTTTTTCATGTGATGATCATCGATGCTGCTAATAATTATAGCATTCTATATGTAAAATTAAAATAAAATTAAACGTTACGAAGAAAATATTTTCTATATGATATTGTTATAGGAATAGATGTGATATTAACTAGGTATTTGGTGTATACAATATTAAGATATCAATTGATTATTTTTATAGTATTATTTTTAGTATTTTTTTCTCAAAAATCTATTCGGATATTTGGTGCAGTGGCTGATGGTACTATTCCGAAATTTTTGATATGTGTTTTTTTTGGGTTGAGTTTACCTGAAGTTATTAAGTTAATTTTACCTGTAAGTTTGTTTTTTGGTATTTTGATAACATTTAATTATTTGCATACTAATCATGAAATTATTGCGATGTATTCTTGTGGTTTGGGGTATACTTTTATTGTAAGGGGGGTATTATTTTTAAGTGTTATAACTACAATTTTTTCTATGATTAATGTTTTGTTTTTGTCTCCATTATGTTTGTATTATCAAAATAAAATAGTGTTTAAATATCAATTTGATTTTACTTCTATACGGTTATTTGAACGTAAGTTTCATTTTGTGAAAAATATGAATATGATGTTTTTTATTAATGGTGTTTATGAAAAAAATTTTAAAGATATTTTTTTAATTAGAGTTTTGTCGAATGGACATTCTTCAGTAATGGTATCTGATTTTGGTTGTATTAAAAAGTTTTTTGATGGTAGTCAATGGTTTGTTTTAGAATTTGGTAATTATTATTGTTGGGATAGAGATATTATTCATTCGAATTTTTATATGAGTCATTTTGATAAATATAATTTTTTAATTGGCAACCAAGCACATTATTATAGGTGTAGTAATAATTCAGTTGCAGAGTTGTCAATGTTGCAGTTATGGCGTTCTTCTTCGATAGAAGCTCAAGTAGAATTACATTGGCGTTTAACGTTGGTTATTATTGGTTTTATTATGGTAATGATTATTTTTCCATTATCATTGATGAAATTGAATCATAGTTATCTATTAATCACATTTCCATCGGTAGTTTTGTATTTAATATTTTTTTTGTTGCAAATATTTTTACGTGCTAATATTTCTAAAGGTAGTGTTAGTTTGATTTGGATTTGGATTATTAATGTGTTGTATGTGTTTATTGCTGTAATATTAAATTTTTGGGATAGTGCACTTGTCCGTAATATTCGTTGGAAAGTGAGATTATTTTTTTGTAATTATGACTCGGATTAATGTTAATGTATTGTCTTTTAGATCGTTATATTGGTAAGACTGTTTTTTATAATATGATTATTATATTATTTATACTAATATCATTATCGAGTGTAATAAAATTTGTTGATGAATTGCGTAAAATTGGTCAAGGACATTATGGTGCTTGGGAAGCATGGTGTTATGTTTGTTTAGATATTTTAAAGGATGTTGAGCGGTTTTTACCAATGGCAGTATTATTAGGTACGTTGTTGGGGTTGGGTATATTTTCGACGCGTAATGAATTAATAGTGATGGAAATATTTGGATTTAGTCGTTTACAGATGGTTTCATCATTGATGAAAATTGCATGTCCTGTGATAATATTTGGTTTCATTATTAATGAGTATGGTTCGCCTGTTAGTGAACGTGTAGCACAGGGTTATCGTTATAAAATGATTCATAATGTATCCATACGCTCTGAATATAATAATGTATGGATTAAGGATGGATATAATTTTATTCGAATTGAGAAAATTTTTGGAGATCATGTATTATCGGGAATACATATTTATCATTTCGATAATAAAAAGTCTTTAAAATCATATCGTTATGTAACATATGCAAAATTTGTTAATAATTCTTGGGATTTGTTAGATGTTTATGAGATCATTTTTAATGATTTTAGAAAAGTCTTTGAAAAAAGTTATACTAATGGTATATGGGTGACTGTTTTAACTCCTCATTATTTGTCAATAATAATTAAATCTATATATCATTCTACTGCTTTATCGATATTTGATGTGTATGGTTGTATTCAATATTTCAGAAAAAGTGGTCAAAATATTTCTCAGTATCAGTTATTTTTTTGGAAGAAAGTATTGTTTCCAATATCTATGATAGTAATGATGTTAGTAGCTTTGTCATGTGTTTTAAGATCATTATTGCATAAATTGCATATTGGTGTTCATATTTTAATTGGCGTTATTTATAGTTTTTTTTTTATATTTTAAACGAGGTTATTTCTGCGTTGAGTTTGGTATATAGTATAATGCCAATTATTGGTGCTGTATTACCTACTATGGTGTTTTTAATTTTTAGTATGGTACAACTATATAGATTACGTTAATAATAAAAATATTTTGAATTATATTGTTTAGTTTGTTTGTTATAAATTAAAGTTGTTTATATTTTTTAGTTTATTTTTTGTTGAATGTAACAATTTTGTTAGTATTTTAAGAATTTGTATTATTAAAAGGTATTACATTGTGTATAGTGTATATAATGTATGTTAGTGGTGTTGGTGGTTTTTGTGTTAGATTTTTAGAATTGTTTTTTTTAGTGATATTAAATTATTGTGAAATTTTTATTGTTATGTATTATATATATGTTGTATGTATGTTGCATAGAAGTGTTAAATTTGTTGGAAGCATGTTTTGTTAGTAATTTGGATGTTTATTGTTAATTTAGTATACTTTTGTTTGTATTTAAGCCGAAGTGGTGAAATTGGTAAACACAATTGACTCAAAATCAATCGTCTCGTGTGGATTTGCCGGTTCGAGTCCGGCCTTCGGCAGATTTTTTGTTAATGAATCATAAATGTTGTTGATGATAGTGGGTAAATTTTGGTATAGATTGTTTATTGTTGAGATTGTTATTTTTTTTGAATATGTTATGTTATGTTATAACATAACATGGATAATATGTTAAAACTAATTTGAAATTATAGGTGGTCGTTTTTATGAAAAGGAATTTGTTTTCAAGCACAAAGTTATTTATGGCTTCGGCCTGGACTAGATTTTTATTAGCTGTAGTGATATTGGTAATGCTGTGGTTAGCAGTTTTTTGGTCAACAATATTGGTGTGATAATATGATAAAATTGAACAATTTATCTATTGGATATTCTGGTCGGAGTATTAAGTTGCCTAGTATTACTGGACAATTTAAACGGGGTAGTATGACTGCTATTCTTGGTACCAATGGTATTGGAAAATCGACTTTTTTAAAAACATTAGCTGGTTTTTTGCCTCCAGCTGGTGGAGAATTAAAATTCAATACGTGCAAGATGCCAAGAATTAGTTATTTACCTCAAAGAATTCGGGTAAATTATCGATTTCCATTGAGTGTTTTTGATGTTGTGGCTATGGGTTGTTGGCCAGTTACTGGATTATTAAAGAAAATTGATGAACAGCAAAATAGTGTGATTTTAGAATCTTTACGATGTGTAAAATTAGATCGAATATTACAAAAAGATATATCTGTTTTGTCAGCAGGGCAATTTCAATGTATGTTGTTTGCTCGTTTGTTAGTTCAACAATCTTCTTTGATTTTGTTAGATGAGCCGTTTAATAGTATTGATTGTCAGACATGTGATCTGATGTTATCTGTTATTGATCAATTACATTATAGAGGATCTACTATTATTATTGTATTACATAATAGTAATATTGTTACTGAGTATTTTTCTGATACTTTGTTATTAAGTAACAGTGTGCATGTTTGGGAACATATTTAATTTTTTGATTTTTTTATGTATGCCAGCAAGGTGTTGTTATGTGTATTTATTTTTTATAGTTTTTATGTAGTAGTGTAGTTATATTTATTTTTAGATTACTGGTTATAGCATTGTTTATTGTTTATTGTTAAATTATGTTTGATATATTTGTTTTATTATTTGATCCTTTTATTTGTCATGGTTTTATGCGTAGAGCACTTGTTGCTTGTTGTGCATTATCTTTAAGTAGTACTCCTATAGGTGTATTTTTGTTATTGCGACACATGACTTTAATAGGTGATGCATTGTCTCATTCCATTTTACCAGGAGTAGCAATTGGATATTTTTTTTTCGGTGAATCTGTAATTGCTATGGGTTTTGGTGGATTAATTTCTGGAGTATTAGTGAGTATATTTTCAGGGTGGATAAGTTTAAAAAATGTTTTGAGAGAAGAAGCTAGTTTTGCTGCTGTATATCTTATGTTTTTATCTTTTGGTGTTATTTTAGTATCAGTACATGGCTCTAATCTAGATTTATTAGATTTATTATTTGGTTCTGTGTTTTCTATTAATGTTGCCCAGATTCGATTTATTGGGATTGTTAGCACTATAACTTTTTTTAGTTTGTCTATTTTTTATCGAGCATTAGTTATTGAAACATTCAATTCAACATTTCTGCAGTGTTGTTCAGTACAGTATTTTCAATATATTCATATGTTGTTTTTGTTACTGGTTGTATTAAATTTAGTAGCTAGTTTTCAGGTAATTGGTACTTTAATGTCTGTTGGATTAATGATTTTTCCTTCATTGTCTGTTTGTTATTGGACTTGTAATTTGTTAACAATGTTATGTATGTCGGTATGTATTGCAATATTATCTTCGTTAATAGGTTTATTAAGCGCGTTTTATATGTTATTACCTCCTGGTCCGGTTATTGTACTATGTAATAGTATCTTTTTTTTGTTATCAATGTTGTTTGGCAGATATAGACATGTAGTTGTATTTTAGTGTAATTGGTATTTTTGTAGATGACAAATATTATGGATATATACGACGAAGTTGTATCAGGTATTGGATGATTTGTATTTTAATGATGTTGTTTTGTGTATTAATTGGTTTATGGTAATTGCTGTTGATAATGATTTTGTATAAAAAAGCATATAATATTGTATTTTTTAACAAAAAAATATTGTTGATTGTATATTAAGTGTTATTTTGATTACCGAGATATATTTGTTGTAAGTATTTATTGTTCAAGATTGCTTTAGGTTTACCTGTAGCGATTATTGTTCCTTTGTCGAGTATGTAAGCTTTATTGCAAATATTTAGTGTTTCTTGAACGTTATGATCGGTAATTAGTATACCAATACCGTTTTTTTTTAATTGCTTAATAATTTTTTTGATGTTATTGATTGCAATTGGATCTATTCCCGAGAATGGTTCGTCAAGTAATATGAATTTTGGATTAACGGTAATTGCTCGTGCAATTTCCACTCGTCTTCGTTCACCTCCTGATAGCATGTCACCTTTAATATTACTTAAATGCGAAATTTGAAACTCATTCATTATTTTTTTGATGTGTTGATATTTTTGTGTTTTGTTCATTTTTTTTTGAATTTCTAATACGGCCATTAAATTATTGAAGACTGTTAATTGACGAAATATTGAATTTTCTTGAGGTAAGTAACTCATTCCATGTCTTGCTCGTAAATATAGTGGTAATGTGCTAATATTTATTGTATTCAGTAAGATATATCCTGAATCATGTTGAATGATGCCTAATAGTATATAAAATATGGTACTTTTACCAGCCCCATTAGGCCCTAATAATCCTACTATTTCTCCAGAATTAATTTCTAAAGTGACATTGTGGATTATTTTTTGTTTTTTTTTTGTTTTTTTTAAATTATATGCAGCTAAAATAGACATTGTTATGTATTTATTTTGTGGTATTGTGTGAAATGTTATTATGTACGTTTTTTTTGCTATGTATATTATCGATTGTGATTATTGTTTTAGTACAATCATTGCGTTGATTGCATGTTTCTACATATCTTTTTTTAATAATGTAAATTAAGCAATTGCTTTGTAATATGTTGTTATTTGTTTTTAAATAAGCTTGTCCTTGTAATATAACAGTATTTTTTTTTTCATTGTATAATATATATGAAGATGTGATTAATATTTGGTTTTTGTTATTTTTTGAATAATAAAGAATGCTTGGGTTTCCGTAAGTTGTTATTGTATGTTTTGTTTTTTTTTTATTAATGATAGCTTTATCTGCATAAATAATAATATTGTTTTGTTGAATAACTACATTGCCTGTAATAGTTAATATATTTCTTGTTATGTCAATGCTTTGGTGATTAGCATAAATGTGTATTGGTGTTTCTATATTGTGAGTTTGAATGAGTGCTTGTGTATTTTGTGTGCTGATAAATAATAATACTAGAGTTTGTTTTTTAAATAATGATTTATAATGGTATTTGTTTTTGTGAATGTTGTGTTTCATGTACTGTTTGTTTGTATTATATCAAACGTTTCTGTAATTGTTCTATGAAAATTACTTTGAGTTTTTTTTATAGCAGTAGTTTTGAAACATTGTGTATATGCTGATTATTTTATTTTAAATGTGATTTTGTGTGTTGTTAATTGTAATTAATTTATTAAGATTTTTTTGTTGTTGTATTTTAAATAATTTTGCAGTTTTTGTATGTTTTTTGCGTTGTTATTTTAGTATTATCGTGTTTATGAATGTCACGTTTGATTTTATTTTCTGTTATATTTTTGTCCATTATAATATAATCAAGTTTTGAATATAATAAATATTAGTGTTTTTTTGTGTTATATAGAATTAACTCATATCAGTATATCATTTATAAAATATATATTATAATATATTGTGTGTGTTTTGATTATATGTTTAATATTTTGGAAAATGTAGTTTTTGATTATGGATATTAGTGAAATTAAGAATTTATTGATTCGCCGTCTTGAGTTAAATAATGTATATATTAATGAAGATGATGGTAAACATTATTGGATTATTGTTATAGGTGATTGTTTTTTGAATATAAATATGTTGCAAAGGCAAAAAATGGTTTATTCGGTATTGATGCAGTATATTTTAGATGGTTATATTCATTCAGTTTTCATTCAGTCTTTTACTGTCATTGAATGGGAGGAAGCGTGCAAATTGAATTTGCAATAATAATAATTTTTATATGTATATTTATTTAAGTACATTGTCATTTATGCATAAATTTTATATTCAAGGTCCTACAGAATTAAAAGGTGAGGTTTTAATTTCAGGTTCAAAAAATTCTGCTTTACCGATTTTATTTGCTAGCTTATTAACTGATAAGCCAGTGGAAATTAGAAATATACCTAATTTGAAAGATGTTGATATTACTATTCAATTGTTACATCAATTGGGTGCTAAAGTAGAGAGTGATGGTGCTATATTTATAGATGCTAGTACTGTGAATACTTGTTGTGTGTCACATAATTTAGTAAAAAGTATACGAGCTTCTATTTGGATTTTAGCTCCGTTATTAGCTCGATTTGGTTATGGTGAAATATTTTTACCTGGTGGTTGTTCTATCGGAAAGAGACCTGTAGATTTACATATTCACGGATTACAGAAATTAGGTGCTCATATTCAACAATTAGAATCTGGATATATAAAAGCATCAGTAAATGGACGCTTGCGTGGTGCTCATATTGTTATGGAGAAAATTAGTGTAGGTGCCACGGTGAGTATAATGAGTGCGGCTACTTTAGCTGAGGGTATAACTGTAATTGAAAATGCTGCTCGTGAACCTGAAGTGATTGATACTGCGAATTTTTTAATTACATTGGGGACACATATTGTTGGGGCAGGTAGTGATAAAATTATTATTAAAGGAGTGAGGAAATTAGGGGGGGGGAGTTATTATATTATTCCCGATCGTATTGAAACTGGAACATTTCTAGTAGCAGCAGCAATTTCTCGCGGTGATGTGATATGTCGCTATTCTGATCCATTGGTTTTAGAAAATGTGTTGATAAAATTATATGAAGCTGGGGCTAAGATTACGATAGGTAATGATTGGATACGTTTGAATATGTTTGGACGGCGTCCTAAGGCAGTATCGATAAGAACTAGTCCGTATCCAGGATTTCCAACTGATATGCAAGCTCAATTTAGTTTATTGAATGTTATTGCTGAAGGGAACGGGGTAATTGTAGAAAGTGTTTTTGAAAATCGTTTCATGCATATCCAAGAATTAGTGCGTATGGGTGCCAAAGTATATATACAGGGCAATATGTTGGTGTGTTATGGGGTTAATACTTTAGTTGGGACTCATGTTATGGCAAGTGATTTGAGAGGTTCTGCCAGTTTAGTGTTAGCTGGTTGTATTGCAGAAGGGTTAACCACAGTACATTCTGTTCATCATATTGATCGAGGATATGATTGTATAGATCAGAAATTATGTAATCTTGGTGCATATATCGATCGTGTTTTTGATGAATAATAAAATATAAAACGAATTATGTGTATGTTCGATGATATTATTTTGAATTATTAATTAATATGTTTGTATCATGAATATGAATTAGTATATTAACGTAATAGTAAGAAAATATTAGCATCTCCTCTTATAATATTGAGGGCCATGACTGCTGGTTTTCCGTTTAACGCTTTTTTTAATTGTGAAAGATTACGTATTCGTTCTCGGTTTAGTCCTATGATAATATCTCCTTTTTGTAATCCAATAGCTGCAGCTGGAGAATCTTTTATCACATCTTCAACTTGCACCCCTTTTGTTCCATCTTTTAGGTTTCCATTACTTAAAGAAGCTCCTTGTAGGGCTGGAGTTAATACCTCCTCGGTAGTGCTGACAGAACTGCTGTCATCTAATACAACAGAAACAGTTTGATATTTGCTGTTTCGTAATAGGCCTAGTTGAATGGTATTTCCAGGAGCTGTAGTTCCAACTTTCACGCGTAATTCTGCAAAGCTTTGTATAGGTTTTCCTTGAATAGATATAATAATGTCTCCAGCTTTGATATTGGCTTTAGCAGCTGCTGATCCTGGTAGTACTTCACTAACAAAAGCACCTCGTTGTGCATGAATGTTAAATGCTTTAGCAATATCTGAGGTTAATTCAGTGCCTTTTATTCCTAATTGTCCTCGTTTAACTTCACCAAATTCAATTAATTGTTGACTTAAATTTTTTACGATGTTACTTGGAATAGCGAATCCTATGCCAATATTACCTCCTCCTGGTGCTAAAATAGCAGTATTAATTCCAATTAATTCACCTTTAAGATTGACTAATGCACCTCCAGAGTTTCCCCGGTTAATAGAAGCATCTGTTTGAATGAAGTTTTCGAGTCCTTCAAGATTTAATCCACTTCTTCCTAATGCTGATACGATTCCAGAAGTTGCTGTTTGTCCTAAACCAAATGGATTACCTACTGCTACGGCGAAATCTCCCACTTTGAGAACATCAGAGTCAGCCATTGTAACTTCAATAAGATTTTTGGGTTTTGGTAGTTGTAAGAGAGCCAGGTCCGTTTGTTCATCATGTCCGACTAATTTGGCATTGAATTCTCTTCCATCATTAAGTTGTATTTTTATTTTGTTTGCACCGTTAACTACGTGGTTATTGGTAATTATGTATCCCTTTTTAGAGTTAATAATTACTCCGGATCCTAATCCTTCAAATGGCCGTGATCCTATGCTACCTCCTGGAATTTCGGGACCGAAGAAGTATTTAAACTCTTTTGGTAAAGTTAGTCGTCGTACCGGTTGAGTACCTTCTACATGTACGCTAACTACAGCTGGTAGTACTTTGTCTAACATTGGAGCTAAACTTGGTATTTCTTTTTCTTGTTTTTGTATTTCATTAGGTAATGCAGCTTGATTAGTGATATTTAGATTCATTCCTGTAGATATAGTTAGTATCAACAATGTATTTAAAAATATTTTTTTCATGTATATTTTGTTTATGATTTGTGAGTTTGGATTTAGTGTAGTTTAGGTATTTTTTTTACTTAGTATTTGGATCGTAGTGTTTGATCGCATGTATCTTTAATATTCAGGATAATCTTTTGGTACTTTTGTTATTGTTAAAAATTTATTAGTATTAGTATCAGTTATGATTAGTAGTTAGTTACGATATCATATCATGTTTATATCATATTTGATTTAAATCAAACTGCTGATTATTTTGTTTGTTTGTATTATTTTGGTTAGTGATGAAAATATTTGAATTTTTGAGTATTATGTGTATAGTGTTTGGTAGTTATTAGCAATAACATCTTAATTTTTAAATTAATTTATTAATAATAGTTGTGTATTTTGGTTAAAGTTATTTAATTCTTTCTGAATATTTGTCCAATTGTTTTGTGTCATTTTGTTGGTATGTGTTTTTCTGTGGATTTTTTGATTTTTCTGGTATAGATTACTATTTTTTAGCTTTATTGTAAATATTCTTAATATATTAATATAAATCCAGCGATTAGTTTAATTAATCCGTATTCATCAGCATATAGTATTTTATTCCGATTTTCCTTTGCAAGGTGTATTTACAAGGTGTATTTACTTTTTAAATAATTTTAGTAAAATTTATATAATTAAGTTTGTGTAATTAAGTATTTTGTGTTTGAAAAATAAATATTTTATTTCTAAAATTAAAAAGATTATATACTCGTTATATATCAATAAATTCGTTACAATAAAATAATATCAGTAAACAAATTGATAGATTATATTTTGTGAATTTTTAATTTGTTAATTAAAAAAATTCGTTGTTTAGTGTTGAAATTTTTTATTGTATTATGTTAACATTACCAATGTGTTAGTTTGTTAAAATTTAGTTTATTAAAATAATGTTATAGATTTAGTAAAATTAAAATTTTAGATTTAGTTGTTTGCTTGTTGAATGGTTAATGGAGTTTTTGTTGTGGGTGTCTGCTCGTTTTAAAATTCTGTACATGGTTTATTAGATTAGATTTTGACAATATTTGAATTAAATTGTGTTTTCTGTGTGTAGTTTTAGTTTAGTGATTTTTAGGGCAGGGGTATTTTTTGTTAATGAATAAAGAGTTACAGGTTACAAAAAAAAAATCGAAATGGTATGTTATAGATGCGTCGGATAAAATTTTAGGACGTTTGGCCAGTGAGCTAGCTTGTTTGTTGCGCGGGAAACATAAAGTAGAGTATGTTCCATATTTGAGTTATGGGGATTATTGTATCGTATTAAATGCTGGCAGAATTGTTGTTACTGGTCGTAAAAAAATAAATAAAAGATATTTTCATCATACTGGCTATCCTGGTGGTATTAAGGAGTGTACGTTTTCTGAGATGTTAGCACGTGCGCCTGAGAGAGTTATTGAAATTGCTGTAAAAGGAATGTTGCCAAAGGGACCATTAGGTCGGATAATGTATCGAAAATTAAGGGTTTATTCTGGTTCTAAACATCCTCATGTAGCACAAAAGCCTAGTGTGTTAGAGTTATCAAATAGCAAAAAAAGATACTAAACTAAAAGAATCAAGCCGTATATTGATTTGTAGTAAATTAGGTGTTATTCATCATGAAGTTAAATTCTCATAAATATTATTATGCTACCGGTCGTCGTAAACATTCAACGGCTCGTGTTTTTCTTAAAGATGGCACGGGTGAAATTGTTATTAATAATCGTGCTTTGGATCAGTATTTTGGTAGGCGTACTACCCAGTTTCTTGTGAAACAGCCATTAACGTTAGTAAATATGTTAGATGAGTTTGATTTGTATATTACAGTAAAAGGTGGTGGTAATTCTGGGCAAGCTGGTGCCATACGTCATGGCATATCACGTGCTTTGTTGAAATATGATGAAACATTAAAAGTATTGTTGCGTCAAGTCGGTTTTGTTACCCGTGATGCTCGACGGGTAGAACGAAAGAAATGTGGTTTTCGTAAATCTCGCCGTCGACCTCAGTTTTCCAAACGGTAGTGTAATTATTATTATTTGTTTATTTTAATAATTTGTTATTTTATTTGATTGATTGAGTTTTTTTAGTTTTTTTATAAATTATTAACTAATCGGGATTGTTTAATTTTAATTTAAATACTAAATATATTGTATCCCAAGTATTATATGTGTGATACCTTGTATTTTACTCACAGTGCGTATTATTGTTTTTTTTTCTTGGTGTGATGTTTGTCCTAAAAGAAATACCTCTTTGTTTTCAGTTACAATTTTTATATTCGATAATGTTATATTTTTGTTCATTAGGCAGTATAGGTGAATTTTGCTACTAATCCACCAATCCATGAGTATTTTATTTAATGTTAGTGGTTTAATATTTCGAATTTCGTTATACACTTTTTTAGTGCCTGGAATGTTCATTATGATTTTTTCAGCTTGATGAATGATAGTAATTGAAGGTGATTGTCCTGTTAGTAGGACATTTCCTTGATAGACCGAACTGATAATTCTTGTCTTTTGTTTTATTTGTTTGTTGTTGGATAAAGCGTTAGCAATGTGTATTTCTAATGTTTTATCATTTATTTGTGTTCCAAGTGTTCGTGGGTCTTTAAGTATTTTAGTAGCAAGAGTAGCTGTTCCAAGTATGAGTGTTCCTGAACATTGTTGTAGTATTGTGCACATTAGAAGTAATACTAATCCTAGTGTGATATACCGAGTATTCAATATTTTCATTTTAGACCTTAGTTAATAATATTAATGACTGGATCTTATTTTCATTGTTGGATGTTTAATTAATGTTGTGTATGATTTCTTTAACATGGTTGTTATTAGATATATTATATTGTAATAAATAAAAAATTTTTATAATGTTTGTGATTTATAATTTTTATGTTTTTGTTTATAAAATGTTTTTATAGGTATCTTTTTATATGTGTTGTATTTTCAAGTAAATTATTGTATTTTATTTATATATATTAATATTAAATATTAATATTAAATTATAGTTGTTGTAGAATGTGTTTTTTAGTTATTTATTGATATTCAGGTTAATTGTTATGTTGTATTTATAAAATATAAAGATGGATTTTTCTTATGGAGAAAAACTATTTCTTCGACATTATATATAGTTCCTACTCCTATTGGAAATTTAGAGGATATTACATATAGGGCTTTGTCGGTTTTACGTAAAGTCAATCTTATTGCAGCAGAAGATACACGGCACACTAGTTTATTGTTAAATCATTTTTCTATTAATACTCCATTATTTGTTTTTCA
Source organism: Blochmannia endosymbiont of Polyrhachis (Hedomyrma) turneri (assembly GCF_000973505.1). Classification (NCBI taxonomy): domain Bacteria; kingdom Pseudomonadati; phylum Pseudomonadota; class Gammaproteobacteria; order Enterobacterales; family Enterobacteriaceae; genus Candidatus Blochmanniella; species Blochmannia endosymbiont of Polyrhachis (Hedomyrma) turneri. Next base: position 59,647 of record NZ_CP010048.1, read on the forward strand.
TGCGTATAATGAAAAAAAGAGAGTGCCGGTGTTGTTATCTAAATTGCGATTAGGCCATGCTGTTGCTTTAGTTTCTGATGCAGGAACACCATTAATTAATGATCCCGGATACTGTTTAGTGCGTTCTTGTTGTTTACTTGGTGTCCGTGTAGTGCCGTTGCCTGGTGCATGTGCTGCAATTACTGCATTATCAGCTTCTGGATTACCTACGAATCGTTTTTGCTTTGAAGGTTTTTTACCGTCCAGACAGCGAGTGCGTATAAATTATTTAAGAAAAATTTTTAATGAAACACGAACGTTGATTTTTTATGTTTCAAAGTATGATATGTTAAATGTTTTACGAGATATGGTGGTTGTTTTTGGTTCAGAACGTTATGTTGTTTTAGTTCGTGAATTAACAAAAATGTGGGAATCTATCTATAGGGGGGTGTTAAAAGAGGTATTAGATAGGGTAGAACATGGTCAGATTTCTATTCGTGGTGAAATAGTTTTAGTTGTTGCAGGGTATTGCATTAATAAGCAGAAAAAAAGAGAAGAAATGTTATCCATGGAGGTTAGATATATAATAGATTTATTAGCAAAAGAGTTGCCATATAGAAGAGTAATAGATTTAGTGGTGAAGATATGTGGAGTCAATAAAAACATGGTGTATAAATATCTATTAAAGGAAGAAATTTAGAATAAAATGTTGAATGTTAAGTTATATCAAATATAATATGTAGAAAACGTAGTTTGTTTATTGTAAGATGGTGGTGTTGATTAGACAATCGCTGTTTTTATTTCGTTATTTTTAATTATAGAAGCAGAGGAAAGTCCGGGCTCCACAGGGTAGAGTGCCAGGTAATTCCTGGGGGATGTGAAGTCCACGACGAGTGCAACAGAAAATACACCGCCTTATAATATTATATAATTATTAATCATTATAGTTATAAGGTAAGGGTGAAAAGGTGCGGTAAGAGCGCACCGCATATTTGGTAACAATATATGGCAGTGTAAACTCCACTTGGAGCAAGGCTAAATTGGAAAGATATTATAATAACAACAATAAATAATAGGTATGGCCCGTGCCTTAATCTTTTGGGTGAGCCGCTTTTGAGCTAGTATGTGAATGCTGGTCTAGATAGATGATTGTCCATGACAGAACCCGGCTTATCGGTCAACTCCCCATCTTGTGTGTGTTTTTATAGTAATCTTGAATGATTGTATTGTGTTTTTTTATGATTGTTGTTTTATAGTATGTGTATCATAATATTTATATATTGAATATACGTCATATTATATATTTATATATGTATAAGTTTATATATAAATTTAAGATTTATAAACAGATGTTGAAATTCTTGTTAAGATTCCATATTTAATGTTATTTATTAATTTTTATTTTTTAAATAAAATATATTGTATTATTGTTCAGTAAAAATATTTTTATAGAGTATCATATATAATGCGTGTGTTTGAGGAAGTGCTATATGCATTTTGGAATTATGATTGTAAATCATTTTCTGATGTTAGTAATTTAGTAACAGTAGTGTATTTATTGGCTTTTATAGTATTGTTTTTAGAAAATGGAATACTTGTTACTTCTTTTTTGCCTGGTGATACTTTGTTAATTTTTTTTGGTATGTTGATAGCAAAAGGTATTTTAAGTTTTCCGCTTACAGTATGTATATTAACTGTTGCAGCTAGCTTAGGTAGCTGGGTAGGTTATATACAGGGAAGGTGGTTGGAAAGCGCGGTTTTAAAAAATTCTTGGTTTGCGTATTTACCCCAACGTTATCGTTGTTTGGCTTTTCGAATTTTTGATTCTTATGGATTGTTTGCATTATTTATTGGTCGTTTTGTTGTTTTTGTTCGAACTTTGTTGCCTATGTTAGCTGCTTTATCTGGTTTTCATGGCATCCGTTTTCATTTTTTTAATTGGGTTAGTGCTTTTTGTTGGATATTAATATTGACTGTATTAGGATTCTTTTTAGGAAAAACGGATTTAATTCAATCGTACGATCATCAACAAGTAGTGTATTTTTTGTTAATTGTTATTTTTTTTGTGGTAGTATTAATTGGTATTATAAGAGTCATTTTCTTTAAGATATCACATGTAAAAAAATAATATTCAGATAGTGAAAAACAAAATTATTATTGTTTTAGCACAAACAACATATATTACTTATTTATTATTTATTGGCCCCTGCTGGATTTGAACCAGCGGCCAAGCGATTATGAGTCGCCTGCTCTGACCAATCTGAGCTAAGGGGCCGAGAATTTAAGATATAAGTTGAATTTTTATTATTGCTCTTTTTTTATTTATTTTAATCTTCTAGAAAGCTTCGTAATACTTCTGATCGACTTGGATGCCGTAACTTTCTCAGTGCTTTAGCTTCAATTTGTCGAATACGCTCTCTAGTTACGTCAAACTGTTTTCCCACTTCTTCTAGGGTGTGGTCTGTGTTCATATCAATTCCGAATCTCATTCGTAATACTTTTTCTTCTCGTGGGGTTAATCCGGATAGTATATCGTGAGTAGCAGTACGTAAATTATCAAATGTAGCTGCGTCTAACGGTAAATCTAATGAAGTATCTTCAATAAAATCTCCTAAATGAGAATCTTCATCTTCACCAATAGGTGTTTCCATTGAAATTGGTTCTTTAGCAATCTTTAATACTTTTCTGATTTTGTCTTCTGGCATTAACATTCGTTCTGCTAACTCTTCTGGTGTTGGTTCATGTCCAATTTCTTGCACTATTTGACGAGAAATTCGGTTGAGTTTGTTAATAGTTTCAATCATATGTACCGGTATTCGAATTGTTCTTGCTTGGTCGGCGATCGATCGAGTAATTGCTTGTCTAATCCACCAAGTGGCATATGTAGAAAATTTGTACCCTCGTCGATATTCAAATTTGTCAACAGCTTTCATGAGTCCAATGTTGCCTTCTTGAATTAAATCTAAAAATTGTAATCCGCGATTAGTATATTTTTTAGCAATCGATATAACTAAACGAAGATTAGCTTCCACCATTTCTTTTTTAGCTCTTTTAGCTTTAGCTTCGCCTATCGACATTCGTCGATTTATATTTTTCATTTGTTGGATTGTGAGTCCGGTTTCGTGTTCAATGTCATGTAATAAATGTAAACTATGATTGATTTCTTTATTGACATCAAGTAATTTTTTTGACCATGGTTGGTTCATAGCTATTGCGGTATTTAGCCAAATACCGTTGCTTTCATTTCCGGAAAATAAATCAATGAATTTTTTTTTTGGCATTTTACTGATTTCAATACACAATTTCATAATTATTCGTTCTTGAATGCGAACACGATTCATGACTGCTCGCATATTGTTGACTAGGTAGTCAAATTGTTTTGGTGCCAGCCGAAATTGTTTGAATATTTCAGATAGTTTAAATATTTCTTGTAATGATTGATAATGGTTACGACCATTAAATTTAATAATTTTTTTAGTTATCTCATATTGTTTTTGTAGTTCTTTGAATTTTGTATGAGCAAATTCAGGATCTATATTGTGATCATCATCGTTATTGTTTTCATCGTTATCTTCATCTGTTGATATTGTATTTGTTCGTGATAAAATTTCCTTTATTTCATGAGTAATGTTTATTTGTATTGTGTTGTTGTTGATTTCTAATGTATCATCGTTGGGGTCAACAAATCCAGTGATTAGGTCTGATAGTCGTGTTTCTCCAGTTTCTACACGTTCGTACTGTTCTAGTAAATAAGTAATTGCTTCTGGGTATTCAGCTACCGAGCATTGAACTTGATTAATTCCATCTTCGATACGTTTTGCAATGTCTATTTCTCCTTCTCTGGTTAGTAATTCTACACTTCCCATTTCGCGCATGTACATTCTTACTGGATCAGTTGTTCGTCCTATTTCTGCTTCTACGTTGGATAGAGCTTGTACAGTAGCTTCTGTTATGTCTTCATCACTATTATCAGTATTTTCTGAGAGTAAGAAGTCATCGATATTTGGTGCTTCTTCCATGATTTGTATACCCATGTCATTAATCATTTGAATGATGTCTTCTATTTGTTCAGAATCAATAATTTCTTCTGGTAAATGATCGTTAACATCAGCAAATGTTAAATATCCTTGTTCTTTTCCTCGTGTAACAAGTAGTTTAAGTTGTGATTCCTGATTATGTTCCATAACAATCATACCAATATAACGCAAGTTGATTACAATATTATTATATTATATATTATTATTATTATTATATTATATATTATTAATTATTATGTAATTAAATTATCATTAAAGTCTGTATTATATCTTTATTTATATTAAATAATATATTATTAGTATTAATATATTATATAGTAGCATCATTATAATAATACAATAGTATCATTATATTATATCTGTACTGTAATTATAATTTTATAATGTTTTGTTACAATATTTGTTATAATATTTGATTCATATATATTTTTAATTATTTTTGTTTATTATTTTCATTTTATAGTTGATTTTTATTAGTTTTTATATGCGTTAATGTTAAATCATTATTTTTAAAAAAGAAATATTTTCTTGCATATTTATTATTTATTTTTTGCTAATATTTTGTTAATATGCCACAGTCTTTCAGACTGTTCTTTTGTTAATTTGTTGTTTCTAGACATAGCAATTAATGTTTCTTGTTGTTCTATTAGTATTAATTTTTTTAAGTTAAGTAGAGTGTCTTTGAAAATTGTTTGAATAATATCATTTTTAGGCGCGTAATTCCATGTAATGAATTGTTTAATTGTTCTATACATTATTGTTCGTCTATAATGTTCTAAAATATATCCAAGTGTTGTTTGTGGATAATTTTTACAAAATTCAATTAATTCAATTAGTGTGTGAGTATAAGCTTCTTTGATATTTATTAAATCGTTTTTGTTGATTGATATTAGTGTAGCGAGTTGGGGTTTTTGTAATAGTAGTTTTATTAGAATATTAATTGTAGTGTTTTTTATTTTTGGTGTTTGATGTTTAGTTTTATGATTATTAGTGGTATTATATGCGGATAGTTGTTTAAGTTTATTATCGTCTAAAATACCAATTTTATTTCCTAGTTCTTGATGCAGTTGCATACGTAATATTTTTCCCGGTATAACATTAATTATTGATAATGCTAAGTGGCCAAATTTTGACCGTCCCTCTATAGTTTTTATGTCTACTTTTTTTAATAGTGTTTTGAATAGGAAAATAGATAATGGTTCTGCGTTTTGTATATATTTCAAGAAATTTGTTTTTCCTATTTTTCGTATTAATGTATCAGGATCTTCTGTTTTTGGAAGAAACACAAATGATAATATTCTGTTATCAGTTAGGTAAGGAAGCGTTGTTTTTAATGTTCGCCACGCTGCTTTTTGTCCTGATTGATCTCCATCATAGCAACAGATAATTTTCTCTGTATTGTGATATAATAATTGTATGTGTGTTACGGATGTTGACGTGCCTAGTGAGGCTACTGCATGATGAATTCCAAATTGTGTTAAAGTGATAACATCCATGTAGCCTTCTACGAGAAGAATATACGGTGGTGATTGGTTTGTTTTTTTAAGTTCATATAGTCCGTACAGTTGTTTCCGTTTTTTAAAGATATCGGTATCTGGTGAATTCAAATATTTAGGTGTTTTATTTCCAATCGCGCGTCCTCCAAATGCAATTACTTGGCCGTTCTTATTTCGTATTGGGAATATAATTCGTTCTCGAAATCTATCATACATATGACCCTGATTGTTTATAATTAGTATGCCAGCTTTATTTAGTAGTCGTTGAGTTTTTTTTGATGTTCCAATTTCTTTCGCGACATTTTTCCATTCATTTTTTGCAAAACCAATGTTAAAATATTTAATTATGGTAGGATTTAATCCTCTTGTTTGTAAATATTCACGAGCTTGTATAGCTGAGTTTTGCGTTAAGTTATTTTGATAAAAAATATTCAAATTGTTCATTAAGTTGTATAGCTCTTGTTGTTCTTGGTATTGTGCACTGTTAAATTTTGAATTATATGGCGTTATATTAATTCCATGTATGGATGCTAGTTCTTTAATAGATTCAACGAATCCTATGTGTTCATAGTGTATTAAAAAATCAATTGCGTTACCATGTACACCGCAGCTAAAGCAGTAGTAAAATTGTTTTTCAAAACTTACACTGAAAGATGGGTGTTTTTCTTGATGAAAGGGGCAATAACCATAAAAGTTTTTTCCTGTTTTTTTTAATTTTATTCGTGTGTTAATTAAATCGACTATATTTGTTCGTGATAATATGTCATGTATTATTGATGATGGTATTAAATGTGTCATATATTATATTTATATGAATTATGAAATTTGGTTTTCTTATCAATATAATATTAATAGCATTAACAGGACAGTACTGTAAAATATTTTACATAATAGTTTAATTTTCAAAAATGAATATTTTTATTGATCTTGCGTGTTATTGGGGCAAGACAGGTGTAATATTTACTTTGAGTTTAAATTGTAAATTGTTTTATTTGTTATATTGTTCGTTTCGCAAATATCTTTAATATTAATATAAACGGTTTCGTTGTATATTTTCACGTGCTATTTTTTTAATATGCCTTTTAATAGCAGATGCTTTTGCTCGTTTTCTTTCTGTAGTTGGTTTTTCATAGAATTCTCGTCGTCGAACTTCAGCTAAAATTCCTGATTTTTCACAGGATCGTTTGAAACGGCGTAAGGCCACATCAAATGGTTCATTATCTCTAACTTTTATAATAGGCATGTTTCCCTCGTGGTATAATTTTTATTTTTATAGTTTGATAAAATCAACTATATTTAGTATAACATTTAAAAAAAACGATCGCAATATTCAACTTTAATAGGATTTTGTTTGTAGAATTTTTTAAACATTTTATTTTTTTATTATTGTTAATATTGTGATTGTTTCCTTATGATAGGATGATAGGTATAGATTTTAAGGTTAGAATAATTTTAAATTTTTTTATGTAATGCGAATTATAGTATGCGTGTATTGGGTATTGAAACATCGTGCGATGAGACTGGTATAGCAGTTTACGATGAAGATTCTGGATTAGTTGCTAATCAATTATATAGTCAAAGTGAAATTCATTCTTGTTATGGTGGAGTGGTTCCAGAATTAGCTTCTCGTGATCATATAAGAAAGATAGTTCCTTTGATTCAGCATGCAATATTAGAATCGGGATCTATAGGTGTAGATGCTGTTGCTTACACTGCTGGTCCCGGTTTGATGGGTGCTTTAATGGTGGGTGCAACAGTGGGACATGCTCTTGCTTATGCTTGGCGAGTTCCTGTTATTAAAGTAAATCATATGGAAGGTCATTTATTAACCCCCATAATGTTAAAAGAGAAAATATTAATGTTTCCTTTTATTTCTCTTTTGGTGTCCGGGGGGCATACCCAATTGATTTTTGTACATGATATAGGGAAATATAAAGTGTTAGGTGATTCATTAGATGATGCGGCAGGAGAGGTTTTTGATAAAATTGCACAATTACTGGGGTTAAAATATCCAGGAGGTGCTATGTTGTCAGAAATTGCGAAAAAAGGTGTTTCTGGTCGTTATATTTTTCCTCGTCCCATGAGTAATCGATCAGGTTTTGATTTTAGTTTTTCTGGTTTAAAAACGTGTGTAGCAAATGTCATTGCAAAGAGTAAAGATAATGATCAAACTCGTTATGATATAGCGCGTGCTTTTGAGGATGCCATGGTAGATACTTTATTAATTAAATGTAAACGTGCCTTAGATTGGACAGGTTGTAAATTATTATTAATTGGTGGCGGGGTTAGTGCTAATCGTTGTTTGCGTCAACGTTTATCGGATACGTTGTCAGCGAAGGGAGTGGAAATTCTTTGTGCTCCTCTTGAATTTTGTACTGATAATGCCGCTATGATTGCCTATGTGGGTATGTTGCGTTTTCGATCGGGACTATTTAGTCAAGATTTATCTATTATGGTCAATCCTCGTTGGTCTATTGAAGATGTATTGTAGTGTAGGTGAAGATATATTGTAATATAGGTACAATATTATGTTAATATATTATATTTTATGTTGATTTTTATATCATGTTACTGTTTTATTTTACTATGCCATATTTTGATTTCTTGACCTTGATATAAACGCATTATGTTATCATAATGTCTAATTAATATTAGTAGAGATAATATTATTGACAATGCTGTGAATTGTGGATGCATGCAGCAGATATATATAGGAGTGATGAAGGATGTAATAATAGTTCCTAATGAGACATATCCGGAAATTAGAATACTGGATATCCATGTCGTGATCATGATTCCGGCAATGTCTATACTAATTATTGATAGTGATCCGAATGCAGTTGCTACGCCTTTTCCACCGCGAAAATTAAAAAATATTGGATAAATATGTCCTATGTAGGTACTGAGGGCTAGTATTTCTGTTTCTAACGAGTTGATTTTCAGAAACACAGATCCTATCCAAATAGGGATTATACCTTTTAGAATATCAAATATTACCACAATGGTAGCTGTTTTTTTTCCTAGTTTTCTTAATATATTTGTTGCTCCTGGATTTTTAGATCCATAAGATCGTGGGTCTGGGGAATTTTTATATTGACTAATTAAAATAGCGCTTGAAATTGAACCAATAAGATAAGAGAATACTATAAGAATAAGTGTATTGGTATTCATAAATTATATACCTTAAATTAATTTTTTAAGTTTGATTGTATTGAATATTTTAAACTGTCCGTAATTTTTTTAATAGTTTTTTTAAAATAGTGTTATTATAATTGTGAATTTAGAGATCTGTATATCTGTATACTGATGACTTGTTATTATATAATCATATATTTATTATATTTATATTGATATATTATTGTATATATATTTACTATTTATATTATTTTATTACTTAATTTTTATTACTTATATTATATATTATAATTATATATTATAACTGTTATTACTATAAATTATATCTATAAATTATATGTTATAGTTATTACTATATAATAATATTATAACAGTAATATAATAATAAAATAATAAGTAATATAATATATTGAACGATAATATATTAAAATATTATAACAATAATATAAATAATAATAACAATAATAATATATATATGAATAATTACAATCATTATGCATATTATATCGTGGTGTTGTATGTGACAAGTTGTCTAAGTTGGTATTAATTTATGAACATTTTGTTTATTAAAGGGTTAGTTGTTACAACTGTTATAGGAATATATAATTGGGAACGAAATTGTTTACAAAAATTAATTTTTGATTTAGAAATTGGTTATTATTATGATCAGACAAAAATTTTTAATGATCAAATTCAAGATTATTTGAATTATCAAGATGTTAGTGATGTTGTGTCTGTGCTAGTGTCACATAGGTGTTTTTTTTTATTAGAGTCTGTTGCAGAATGTGTTGCCAGTGAATTAATGTTTCGTTTTGGTATTCCATGGATTCGTGTTAAGGTTAGTAAATTTGGAGCTCTTGCTAAGGATGTTGATGTAGGTATAATTATTGAAAGGGGTAAAAAAAGATAATATGTTTTAATTTCATAATACAATAATTTAGAATACAATGAACATTCAGGTAAAGGGTCAATTAAAAAATATTTAAAATTATTTCTGGATATTTTGAGGTGGGTAGTTTGTGTTTTTTGGGGTAAAATAATGTTAGATTTGTATTTGTTGGTTATTTCTTTTATTTTAGGGATGGTGGAAGGTTTAACAGAGTTTTTGCCTATTTCTTCTTCATTACATATGAATTTTGTCGGTGAATTATTAGGATTTAGTGATGATAAAGTGGGGATTGTATTGAATGTTGTTATTCAATTAGGTGCGGTGTTATCTATTGTATTTGTTTTTTGGAAAAGTTTTTTCGTTGTATTCATTAAGAGAGTATGTTTTGGTAATTTTGGATTTTTTAGTGGGTCATTTTTATCGTGTGGTCATATTATTTTGGGAGTTTTGCCTACTGTAGTATTAGGTTTAATATTTTATGAGAACGTTAAGAATGTATTTAAAATACAATATATGATTTATTTTTTGATTTTAGGAGGTGTGCTTTTATTAATAGCTGAATGGTTTACACGTGAGTTTTATGTTTTGGATCATATTTCTAACATTGATGATTTAAGTTATTTGCAAGCTTTTGTCATTGGGTGTTTTCAGTGTTTGTCATTATGCCCGGGATTTTCTCGTTCCGGAGTTACGATCAGTGGTGGATTGATGGTAGGTTTAAATCGTTATGTAGCATCAACATTTTCTTTTGTGTTGGCAGTTCCAATGATATTTAGTGCTACAGTGTTAGTTTTATATAAAAATTTTTATTTTATTACTTGGGAATATTTTCCTGTGTTGGTTATTGGTTTTTTAAGTTCGTTTTTTACATCTTTATTTACAGTTAAATTTTTTATGGAAATTATTCGATGTGTTTCTTTTGTTCCGTTTGCTGTATATCGTTTTATTGTAGCTATTGTTCTTTGTTTGTTTTATTAATTTATTTGTTTTATTAATTTATTTTTGTTTATTTTGATTTATATGTTTTTTTCGGTAAAATTTTCCAGTGGTATAGAGCATGTTCTCGTCTTAAACTTAGTTCTTGTTTAATTGCTGTTTTTTCATATCCGTCCTGGATTATTTTTGTAACACATACTGATTTTGTGATTAAGAATGCCTGATGTAAAAAATATTCTTGTGGAAATTGTTGTTTATTGTTATAACCTTGAATGTTAGCTTTTATAGTAAGTATTATTTGTTCTAATTTTTTTGGTTGTCGCCAGAGATTGAAGGAGTGAAATAGGTTTATTATTGTTTTTGGTGGGATATTTTCTATGTTTTGTAATAATGTGTGATATTTAGCGATTTGTTTTGAAAATGCACACAAGTGGTTTTCTATTTTAAATCGGCGACAAAGATTTTCAATTATTTTTGTTCCAATTTCTTCGTGTTTATTATGGTAGGGCCATTGGTTTCTTGGTGTTTCACCTTTTCCTATATCATGGCAGAGTGTGGCGAATCGTACTGTAATGTCGTTACTTAGTTTTCCAGATGCTTTAAGAGCCATCATGGTATGAGTACCTGTATCAATATTGCTATATGTTTTTGATGATGGTATGCAAAACAATTTATTTATTTCAGGAAATAGTATTTTTAATGCATGACATTTTTGTAATACTAGAAAATATACTTCTGGATTTTTTGTCATTAAAGCTTTTTTTGTTTCTGTCCATATTCTTTCTGGAGGTAAAAATAATAGTTCTGGACTCATTTCCTTCATGAGTTTCAAAGTATCTGTAGCTATGCAAAAATGCATGTGGAAAAGTTTAGCGGCAAATCTAGCAACACGTAATACACGTAGTGGATCTTCTTTAAAAAGAACGGAAACATGTCTCAATATTCGTAGTTTCATATCTCGTTGTCCATTATATGGGTCAATGATATTTCCATATTTATCACGAGCGATAGCGTTAATTGTTAAATCTCTTCGATATAGATCTTCTTTTAATGTAATTTTTGGGGATGCATTACAGATAAAACCAGTATATCCATGTCCAGTTTTTTTTTCTGTTCTGGCTAGTGCATGTTCTTCATGGCTAATAGGGTGTAAAAATACTGGGAAATTTTTTCCAACTTGTTCGTATCCTATTTTTAACATTTCTTGAGGTGTGGTGCCTACTACTACCCAATCTTTTTCTTTAATTGGTAATTGTAACAAACTATCTCGTACTGCTCCTCCTACTAAATATTTTTTCATTTTTTATTTACTACAAAAGAAATTTATGAGTTATGTTTATAATTATATTTTGGTTTTTAATTTTTGATAATAAATTATTATAAAAAAACTTTAGTAAAAGTGTTATGATTTTCGTTTTTTATTATTATGTGTTATTAAAAATATATATTTTGTTATTGTTAGATGTTATGTTTGATGTGTTTTGATTAGATATAGTGCATAATGAATATTGTTATGTATATTTATATTATAGTGCATATTGTTATGTATATATATGACAATATACTATAGACATCAGTCATGATTAAGACCGTTATTTATTAAAATAGTATGTGAGATTTTTATCATTTTTTATCATGATGATGTTTATTAATAATTAACGTATTCGAAATGTTGTGTGTTTATTGTTTAATTTTTAAATATTAAAAGTAAATAATAATAATTAGATTGTGTAATGATTGTGGGATTATATAGTAATATGTTATTTCTTTGCAATTCTGTAATGACAATTGTCATAATGTTTTAATGTTTTATGTAATTAAAATGGTATTTATTTTGTGAATTTTTATATTTAATTTTTTGATTACTTGATTATTTTTAATTGTGGAGTTTATAGTGAATTTTATTTTTCCTGATTTTTCACAATCTCGTGTTTTGGTGATAGGAGATGTGATGTTAGATCGGTATTATTTTGGGGATACCCCACGTATTTCATCGGAAGCTCCAGTAGTTGTGGTTAATGTTGATCGTATTGAAGAGTGTCCTGGAGGGGCAGCTAATGTAGCCATGAATGTTGCTGCTTTAGGTGCAAAGGTAAAATTGATTAGTGTAGTTGGTGTTGATGATACCTCAAAAATTCTTGCAAGAAAGTTAAGTTTATTTAATGTAGATTATAGTTTTATTTATAATGATAATTATCTTACAACTATTAAGTTGCGAGTGTTGTCACATCATCAACAATTGATTAGATTAGATTTTGAAAAAAAGTTTAGAAATAGTGATATTTTGTCTTTTATTGAATATATTAAATTAGCATTGTTATCTGTAAACGTGTTAGTTATATCAGATTATGCTAAAGGTTTACTAAATGGTTGTTTGGAAGACATTATTGCTATAGCTCATGAGTTTTCTGTGCCAGTAATAGTAGATCCCAAGGGTTCAGATTTTTCTAAATATTCAGGGGCTACTTTGTTAACTCCAAATTTATTAGAATTTGAACATGCGTTAGGTTGTTGTTATAACCGTGAAGATGTTTTAATTACTCGGGGTATGGAGATTATTTTACAGTGTCGATTGTCGGCTATGTTAATTACTCGTTCTGAAAATGGAATGTTGTTATTACAACGAGGAAGAGAACCGTTGTATTTTTCAGCTAGAGCTAAAAAGGTGTATAATGTTACTGGTGCAGGTGATACAGTAATAGCTACATTAGCTGCTTCTATGTCTGTTGGTAAAAGTTTGGAGGAAGCTTGTTTTTTAGCTAATGTTGCGGCTGGTCTTGTGGTTGAAAAATCAGGTACTTCTGTTATTAATTTATCTGAATTAAAAAGTGTAATTAATGGTCATGTGGATATTGTTTTTGGTGTTTTGAGTGAAGATGATTTATTAAGAAATGTGGATTTAGCGCGTCAGCGAGGAGAAAAGATAGTTATGACGAATGGTGTATTTGATATTTTACATTCTGGTCATGTCACTTATTTATCGAAAGCTAAGCGTTTAGGAGATAGATTAATTGTAGCTGTAAATAGTGATTCCTCTACTAAGCGTTTAAAAGGTATAAATAGGCCAATTAATTCTTTAGAGAAGCGCATGGTTGTTTTGTCCGCATTAAGTGTTGTAGATTGGGTTGTTTCTTTTAATGAAGATAGTCCGAAGCGATTAATTGGAAGTTTGTTGCCTGATGTTTTAGTAAAAGGAGGGGATTACCAGTTTTGTGAGATAGATGGAAGTCAGGAAGTGATGGCTAATGGTGGTCAAGTGTATACATTAGATTTTGAATTAAATTGTTCAAGTAGTAAAATGATTGATGTTTTGCAACAATCGAAAGATAAATAAAATTTTAACTATTAGTTGGTATTATATAGTATAGTATTATTATATAGTATGTATTGATTAGTAAAAGATTTTAAAATTTTTTGTTGTGTATTTTGTTTAGAAGTTTTGATTTATGTATATTGGATATTATATTTTAAGATTTTTTATGTCCATATAATTTTTTATGTTTTGAATTAGATGTATGTTTTATTTGTTTTGCATGTATAATTTGTTCAGAACATTTTATTATTTATATTAAGAAATATTATAAGTATTTAAATGTAAATTGTTGTATAAGAATGATGATATATTTTTGGTTTTTTGGTGTTTTTGTTAGAAGATATTGTATAAATAATATGTTTAAGAGTGTTTTTTGAGTTTAGCCAATTATTTTATTGATAGAATATCTTTAAAGGGTGTTTATTATTTTTGAGTGATAGTGCATTAATAGATAATTAATAATGATAAATAAGTAAGATAAATAAAAAATAAGATAAATAAATTAAGTAGATGTGTGTGGATTTTAATGAGAGATATGTATTTTAATTAATTATTTAGGAACATATTAGGGAAGTGATTTATTTTTTTTAATTAGAGGTTGTTTTTTTATTAATTGAATGTAGTGGTGATGCTGTAGTGTAAATATTATCAAACAGATTTTATTGTTATGGTTAAAGATATTGTTGGTGTAGTGTTGTAGTTTTTGTGTGGGTTAGGTCAATAACTTGTGTATTATCAAAAACTTTATAATTTAAAAAATGATTTGTATAATAATATTATTTGTGTCCTGTGTGAAATAAGATTTTTGGTGTTTGTGTCCATATTATATGGTGGTTTATTTTGGGTAATTTAATTTAATGTTGATTGTTTTAATTAGTTAAAAATTATTTGATATATTATTATGTGAAAGAGGTTGATAAAGAGGGGTGTAGTATGTCATGTGTGGATATGGAAAATTTATGTATATTTTGAGTATAATGATCGTAATAATTCAATGATTTATTGATTTAGCATGTTTTTTTTATATAGCATTTAATTGTGGTTATTTGTTTTATTTGTTTTTTCGTTTAGTGGTATTTTATTTTTTTGATACATTTTCGTTTAGTGAATTATTACGGTGAAAGTGTATTGTTTGGGAATTTTATATGATAATGGAGAGGTTATGCTTGCTGTTGTTCGAATGTTTTTAGTTGTAACTATATCTATTATTATTTGTATATTTGGTGTTATTTATTGTTTATTTAATCCGAGAGATCCGTCTCATGTTTCTTTTTTTGGGCGTTTATTTGGATGTATGGCTCCTATTTTTGGTATTCAGGTAGAAATTCGTCAATTATTGTTTACAGCTATTCCAAAAAATTGTATCTATGTTGCCAATCATCAAAATAATTATGATATGGTAACTGTAGCATATGTAGTACAACCACGAACAATAACAGTTGGGAAAAGAAGTTTATTGTGGATACCGTTATTTGGTTTATTATATTGGTTAAGTGGTAATTTGTTGATTAATCGTAGTAACAGTATTAAATCTCATCGAATGTTATATCGAATTATTCAAAATATTAAAAAATATGATATTTCAGTTTGTATATTTCCTGAAGGGACTCGTAGTCGAGGAAGAGGGTTGTTGCCTTTCAAAAAAGGTGCTTTTTATGCAGCTATTTCTGCTGGGGTACCAATAGTTCCAATTTGTGTTTCTAATCTTAGTGGGGATAAGATACGTTTAAATCGTTGGTCTAATGGATCGGTCATTATTGAAATTTTACCTCCTATAGAAACTACGAATTATACTATCAAAGAAGTAGATATAGTAACTGATAATTGTTATATATTGATGAAAAATAAAATTGAGGAGCTAAATCAAGAAGTGATGTTACGTGATTCTTGCTAGTTTATAATAAATAATATAGACTTATTTTATAGGTTTATTTAATATAATGGAATGTAGTTTAATAATATTATTGAATTATTGTAAAATTTTTTAAGTTAAGACAAAATATATGATTTTTATCGATTTTACATAAATATTATTATGTGGTTTTATTACAATATTCTTTTAAAGGCATTGTCGAGATCATAAATTAAGTCGTCAACATTTTCTAGTCCAATGTGTAGTCGAATTAATGTTCCTGTAAAATCTAGTTTAATATTTTTACGTATTTTTTGTAGTTCTTCAACTTGATAGGCAAGAATTAATGATTCAAATCCGCCCCAAGAATATGCTATTTGAAAATGTTGAAAATTATTAATATAATTATCTAATTGTTGATTGTTTAAACGTTTTTTTAGTATAAATGAAAATAGTCCACATGATCCAGTGAAGTCTCTTGTAAAATATTCATGTCCTGTGCAACTTGGTAAAGCTGGATGATTAACTCGTGCAACTTGCGGGTGTGAGGAAAGCCAGCGAGCTACCATTAATCCATTTTTTTCATGTTGTTTTAGTCTTGTGTATAATGTACGTAATCCTCGTGTTGCTAAATAGGCGGTGTCGGGATCAATTGTTTGTCCCATTAAATAAGAATGTTCGCGTAGTTGTGTCCAACAACGTTGATTGGCTACTGCAGTACCAATCATAGCATCTGAGTGTCCAATGATATATTTAGTACCTGATTGAATAGAAATGTCAATTCCCATGTCAAGTGGTTTTAAGAATACTCCGGCAGACCAAGTGTTGTCTAATAGAATGATAATATTAGGATTTTTATAGCGTATTGAGTTTATAATAGTTGGAATATCTTCTATTTCCATAGTTATGGATCCTGGGGATTCTAATAGAATTAATCGTGTGTTATTTTGTATTAATGTGTTAATTTTATCGCCAATTAATGGATTAAACCAAGTTGTTGTGACGTTCATCTTGTGTAGTAAATATTGGCAAAAGTTTTGGGTAGGTTCGTATGCAGAATTTGTTATTAAAATATGATCTCCTGCTGATATAAATGAGAGGATACTGTGGGTAATTGCTGCTGTACCACATGGATATAATGCACAACCGAATCCATTTTCTAATTTAAGCATTGCTTTTTGTAATGAAAAGTGTGTTAATGTACCTTTTCGACCATAGAATAATTCATAATTGTTGTTATTTTTACTGGCCTGGTTTTTGTGATGGATAGAGTCAAATATTATTGATGATGTGCGTTGTACAATAGGATTTATGGCACCTTGGGTATATTTTTTTTTCCTTCCAGCTTTGACTAATATTGTTTCTATATTTTTTTCCATAATAATGATTTGTATTGTTTTGAGTTGATTTTTTTATTAGTTGTATAGTTATAGTTTCGCAATCATCTGTTGTTTGTTTTTTAATTTTTTTGTTTAATTTCTATATTATAATTTATTTTGTTAATTAGTAAATAACTGTTACTACGACGGATTTAAATTGTGTTTATATTTTTTGTGTTTACTTTTATGTGTTGGTAGTATTTGTTTGGTTTTTGAATGTTATGTTGTTGGTAGATATGGAAAAGGATGATATATCAACAAGCAGGATTGTGTGTGAGATATATTATGATTTTGATTTTTTGGTTTAGTTTATTATTATGATAATGGTTTTGTTATTATTTATTTGAGAGAAATTTTGTTTCTTGGGTAAGGATTTTTGATAAAAATTGGGAGGTACATTATAAATAAGTTAATGAAAAAAATATGAATGGTAGGGATAGTTTTCTTTATTTAAGTTAAGATTAAGTTAAGAAGGAAATAGATACTAATGTTTTTTAATTGACGTGGTTTTTTATTGTGACTATGCCCGGACTTGGAATCGAACCAAGGACACGAAGATCTTCAATCTTCTGCTCTACCTACTGAGCTATCCGGGCTTAAGGTGTTTTTGTATTTTATTGTAATTGTCCACTGTTAGCTATATTATATTACAATGACTATATTCGATTTATTACATCATTATCAATATAAATATAAATATAATTTGATAAATTAAGCTCATTTAGTTAGTTAATTACAGTTATAGTTAGTTAATTAAAATTAACTAGTAACTAGTTAGTTTAGATTGAATAAATTTATTCAGAATATTGTAATATATTTTCAGATATATTACAAAATTTATTGATATTCAGGATCCATCGAGATTTTGGCGCGGTATTAATTTTACGGTTCAAGTTAACTTATGTTTATGTTTATGTTTATTTATTATTTATGTTGTTATGTTTTAATGTTGTTATGTTTTAATTAATTGGTTTTTTGTGTTAAATTTTTTTTAGAAAATACGTGTAATAATAGTAAAGTGATTATTAAATGTTATTAGTATTATTAGTACGAGTAATATATTCCGTAGTGTAATTTTAGTGTTAATTTAACAAATTATAGATCCATAGTAGATAATTTGGTTCTCCGTTAGTGATTTTCAATGTTAGCAATTCTGGAATTTGATATGGATGTTTAGTTTTTATGTATTGAAAGACGGATTGTTCTAATGTTGCACATGTTTTGATGATTAGCTGTATTTCTTCTTGTTTTTGTATTTGATTCTCCCAATAGTATATGGAATGTGTGTTAGGTAGTATAGTTACGCACGCAGCTAGTTTATTTGTTATTAATGTTTTTGCGATGGAGAGATGTGTGGATTTGTTATCATTTGGTACAGTACAGATGATAATAATGGTGTTTTTTATTAAAATGTTATGATTGATTTTTTTTTGGAGTGGTGTAATATTCATCGTTGTCTTGTGGTTTGTGGTTTTTTTTAGTGAATTTTGATTATAAAATTTAAAATTTATATATTGTGTTATCGTGCATTATGTAATGTTATTGCAATTTGAAGTATAGATCAAGTCTTTAAAATAGTTTTAATGAATGGTTTTTAGATAGTTTTGTTTGGAGTATTTTTGGAGTATTTTATTTGGTTTTGGTGTGTTTAAAGTAATTTAATGTAACATTTGCAGAAAAGATTAAAATACAACTACAATAAAAGTTACATAATAAAAAAGTTACATAATAAAATATCAAAAATACTAAGTAAAGATAATAAAAAAAATTATTAGAAGAGTGTTATTATCATTATCATCATCAATATTATTATTATTATATTGTTTGTGGTAATAATTATTGTATAGTATTATTCGTGTTACTTTATATTTTTTTATTTATTTTTTTCTGATTAATGAAATATAATTTTTTTGTTGATTACCCTTGAAGGTTTTTTAAATATCCCCATCTACTTAACTGTAAAGTAGAGTTGTAAATGTTTTAGAGTTAGTATTTTCGGGTTTTTTAGTATTGTTATTTTATTTAGGTTAATAGTTTGGTAGTTGGTAGTCAGTAGTTTGGTTTTTAATTTAATTAATTTTAAAATTTAAAATATTGAAATAGTTAGTAAAGATTTGAACTATTCTTATCTTAGGGGGCTAGTCAAAAATGAAAATTCGTCCATTGCATGATCGTGTTATTGTGAAACGTAAGGAAGTTGAATCAAAATCGTCGGGGGGTATTGTGCTGACTGGTTCTGCAGCAGGTAAATCTACTCGCGGAGAGGTGTTAGCAGTTGGAAACGGACGTGTTTTAGAAA
Source organism: Blochmannia endosymbiont of Polyrhachis (Hedomyrma) turneri (assembly GCF_000973505.1). Lineage (NCBI taxonomy): Bacteria > Pseudomonadati > Pseudomonadota > Gammaproteobacteria > Enterobacterales > Enterobacteriaceae > Candidatus Blochmanniella > Blochmannia endosymbiont of Polyrhachis (Hedomyrma) turneri. The sequence continues at coordinate 78,962 of NZ_CP010048.1, forward strand.
ACGGTGAAATAAAAGCGTTAGATGTGAAAATTGGGGACACTATAATATTCAATGATGGTTATGGTGTAAAGGTGGAAAAAATTGATAATGAAGAAGTTTTAATTATGTCAGAGAGTGATATTCTTGCTATTGTTGAAAAATAATTTACGCGTAAAATATTTATTAATTGATCAACTGATAAACTGAACAAATTTTTTTTTAAGGAACAAAAAAATGGCAGCTAAAGATGTGAAATTTGGTAACGATGCTCGTGTGAAGATGTTACGAGGTGTTAATGTTTTAGCGGATGCAGTGAAAGTTACTTTAGGCCCTAAAGGACGTAATGTTGTCTTGGATAAATCTTTTGGGGCGCCAGTGATTACAAAGGATGGTGTTTCTGTAGCTCGTGAAATTGAATTAGAGGATAAATTCGAAAATATGGGAGCGCAAATGGTAAAAGAGGTCGCTTCTAAGGCAAATGATTCGGCTGGTGATGGGACTACTACTGCTACTGTATTAGCTCAGTCTATAGTTAATGAAGGATTAAAAGCTGTGGCTGCTGGGATGAATCCCATGGATTTAAAGCGTGGAATTGATAAAGCGGTAGTTGCGGCGGTTGAAGAGTTGAAGAAAATATCAGTACCATGTTCTGATCGTAAAGCCATTGCTCAAGTGGGTACGATTTCTGCAAATTCTGATGAAACTGTTGGTAAGCTTATTGCGGAAGCTATGGATAAAGTCGGTAAAGAGGGGGTGATTACTGTAGAAGAGGGATCTGGATTACATGATGAATTAGATGTTGTTGAAGGTATGCAATTTGATAGAGGTTATCTTTCGCCTTACTTTGTGAATAAGCCTGAAAGTGGTGCTGTTGAGTTGGAACATCCGTTCATTTTATTAGCAGATAAAAAAATATCAAATATTCGTGAAATGTTACCGATGTTAGAGTCTGTCGCTAAATCTGGTAAGCCTTTGTTAATTATAGCCGAGGATGTTGAGGGTGAGGCTTTGGCTACTTTGGTGGTCAATAATATGCGCGGTATTGTAAAAGTGACAGCTGTAAAAGCACCTGGTTTTGGTGATCGTAGAAAAGCGATGTTACAAGATATTGCAGTTTTAACTTCTGGAACTGTTATTTCGGAAGAGATTGGTTTAGAGTTAGAAAAAACCACTTTGGATGATATGGGTCAAGCTAAGCGTGTTGTTATTACTAAAGATACTACTACGATTATTGATGGTGTTGGAAATAAATCTGCTATAGATAGTCGTGTTGCGCAAATAAATCAGCAGCGTGATGAAGCTACATCTGATTATGATCGTGAAAAACTTCAGGAGCGTGTTGCCAAATTAGCCGGAGGGGTCGCGGTAATTAAAGTAGGTGCAGCTACTGAAGTTGAAATGAAAGAGAAAAAAGCTAGAGTAGAGGATGCCTTACATGCTACACGTGCTGCTGTTGAGGAAGGAGTGGTTGCAGGTGGTGGTGTGGCATTAATTCGTGTAGCAAATGCTATTCGAAATTTACGTGGAGAAAATGAAGACCAGAACGTTGGTATTAAAGTAGCTCGTAGGGCTATGGAAGCTCCTTTACGTCAAATCATGGCGAATGCTGGTGAGGAACCTTCAGTAATTGCTAACAATGTTAGATCAGGAGAAGGTAATACTGGTTACAATGCTGCTACTGAACGATATGGTAATATGATTGAATTAGGCATTTTAGATCCTACAAAAGTCACTCGTTCGGCTTTGCAATATGCGGCTTCTATTGCTGGTTTAATGATAACTACTGAATGTATGGTTACTGAGCTTCCTAAAGAAGATAAACCAGATTTAGGAGGTGCTGCTGGTGGTGCAGGTGGAGGAATGGGTGGTATGATGTAAATTTAAGTAGTTTTACGTTTGTTGTTTTTTATTTTGTTTATGTAACCCCCAAAAGTATTATAGATTGGGGGTTATTTTTGTTTATAACAATAGTAGTTTTTCAGATGATTGCATGAGTAATTTAGAGAATCTTTGTATTTAAATTATTAATAGATCTTAAGAGTAAAGATATAGATTATGATAATAAGATTAAATGATATAAATAAGTTTTGTGTAGGTTTAAAAATTATGCAAGATGGTGAGCCATGTATTGTCATTAGTAATGAGTTTGTAAAACCTGGTAAAGGCCAATCTTTTAGTCGTGTGCGTTTTCGAAAGTTAATTACTGGTAAGATTTTAGAAAAAACTTTTAAGTCTGGGGATTCTGTTGAATTAGCTAATGTTGAGGAGTTATGTTTAATATATTTATATAATGATAGAATATTTTGGTATTTTATGAATAATTTTACATTTGAACAAATATCTCTTGCTGCGGAGATTGTTAGGAATAATGTAAAGTGGTTAATAGCGCAGTCATGTTATGAGATAACATTTTGGAATGATAATCCAATTTTTATTACTCCTCCAAAATTTGTTAATCTGGAGGTTGTTGATATACAGCCGGCTATTAAAGGGGATACTGTATCTGCATCTACAAAATTGGCTATTTTAAGTACTGATGTAGTTATTAAAGTTCCGTTATTTATTGAGAAAGGTGATTTGATTAAGGTTGATACTCGTTCTTCTGAATATGTTGCCCGTATTAGTAGGGAAGGTATATGATTTATTTAATAAACAAAGATGTTGGTTTGTCTTGTTATGTTGTTATTATTAATTAAATTATGTGTTATGTTCATTTGTATTAATGTGTTTTATGTGCGGGAATGGTATTTGTAAGCCATGTTTTTTGTAGAAATGAATAATTAATATATGTACTTGATGTCGTACTGTCATTCTGTGTTTTATGTTTGAGGTGTAAATTCTGATTTCGAATAATGGTATTCCTTGTTCTAAATTTATTAAGTATACTTCTGGTTGGGGAATGTGTAGTACAAGAGGGCAGCTTTTTACGGCTTCTAGTATGATATGTGTTATTGTTGCGGTGTTGATTTCTGGTGGGCCAGGAATTTTTAGTGCGATTCGTGTAATTGTATCTGATAATGACCAATTAATAAATTTTTTAGTAATGAATTCTTTATTTGGGATAATGATATCTTTATGGTCCCAATCCGTGATTGTAGTTGCTCTGGTGTTTATTTGTGTGACGTGTCCAGTTAAATTCTCAATTGTTATTGTATCTTCGATACGGATAGGTTTTTCAAACAGTATTATTAGCCCAGAAATAAAATTGGCGAAAATTTCTTGTAATCCAAATCCTAGCCCAACACCTATTGCGGCTATTAACCATTGTAGTTTAGACCATTCAATTTCTAAGTGTGAACAGGATATTATAATACTAAATAGTATTAGAGTATGTTTTGTTAAAATAATAATAGCGTAATTTGTTCCAGGTGTAAAGTTCAAGTATTGTAATATGGTTAGTATCAATAGAGAGGGTAAATATTTAGTGAATTTTATTGTAAAAAAACATATTAATGTAATTGTTAGTAGTTTTTTTATGGTGATTGGTTGAATATTATTTGTGTTTACAATTATAGATGTTATTGTATCTAGTATAGTAGTTTTTTCTAGAAATACATATATGTAATGAAGTTCAGACCATAGTGATAATATGATAACAATTGTGATGAAATTAATAGTTAATCGTATTAATTGTAGTGATTGGTTACTAATATGATATAAATCATTGTTTGATAGATCATGAATGTTTTTTTTAATTATGGAATGTGCTGTTGGTATATTAATTGTATTGTTAGTTTTTGTGTAAGATTTAGGTAATAATGATATATTGTGTTTTTTTGTATTTATTATATGTTTTGTTTGTTTTACGCGTTTGGACAAAATTTTGTATTTTTGAATAATGATCCAACGATGTGTAGTATAATAAATAATTGATGATATAATTCCTATTATCAGTGATGTTTCTAATTGTAATAATAATGTTTGAGCGGTTGATAAATATCCGAAACAAGCGGCAGTTGCGCTGATTATTGGGAAGTATGTCATTATATACCATAGGTATTGGTTGATGATATTATTAGGTGATGTGTGTTTGTCTGTATACAACGGAAAATTTGCTTGTTTTAGCCGATATGTTATTAATGTTAAGCATATACATAATATAGTAAAAAATAATCGACTTAAAGTATCGTACAGTTCTTTATTGTTATAATTATTGCAAGTACTTATCGTAACAAGTAGTGTAGTGATTGCTATTATAAAAAAAGTTGGGTGATATAATGCTTGTTTTATTTTATTTTTTTTCCATTTAAAGTGACTGATAAATAATCCATTTTGTGATGTGAAGTATGAAAATATCATTAGCAACCATAGAATTGGTGCAGCGGTTATTATGCCTTCCCCGATAGCTGAGGCGATTGGATATTCCCATGATTGATATAAATTATATCCGAATAACATTAATAGTATTGGTATTGGTATAGCAATAATTATTGACCAAAAGATATTTTGTAATGTGAGCAAAAAATTATTTGTGTATTTTAATTGTTGGTTGGAGTGTTTCAAAAAAGAGTAGTATTTATTTTGGCATGTGATATGGCTTGAACATATAAATAACAAGAGTGTTAAAGATAATATTGAGCTTTTTTGATTGTTGATAAAAGATTTTTTTATTGCGGATGTTAATTGAAATAAAGTATTACTATTTAATAATAAGTGCAGATCATGATATGTTTTGTATAGATAAGATAGATTAATTGGATGAATATCGGGAATCCAAAATAAATAATTATGTGCAGCGCATTCTATATTTTTAATAATATCTTTGAGTTGTTCATGTGCAATTTTTAGTTTGGTTAATTCGAGAATTTGAATATCACAATTTGATAATAATGAATTTAATAGTTTTTTTTGGGTATCTGTTTGTGTTTTTAAAATATGTATTTGATTAGGTGATAATATTTCATTATTTTTTATGTTTTGTGATGATATTACAGAGAGTTTGTAAATTTGTTTTTCATATTCTAAGTGATTTTTTTTTAGTTTGTTCATTTCATGGTTTAATTGTTGTGTTTGGTGGGTATTTTTTTTTGATAGTTTAAAGATTTGTGAACGTAGTGTTTCTCCAAGTGCTGGAGATCGGTCAATCCATTGCGATTGTTCCAATAATTTAGCCAGTGTTTGTCTCGCTTGAAGAATATGTGAGGCGGTTTGTCGTTGTTGTAGAGTGATTAGGTTTATGTGTTCTATTTGTTCTTTTAACGATTGTGAAAGATGACGATTGATTGTTAGTTGTTGAGCAATGTTTATTGAGTATATTCCTATTTTTTCTGTTGTTTTTATGAGTGTTTCTATTTCTTCGATTGTGTGTGCTGTTTCTTGTTGTCGCATTTTGTGTAGTTGGATATGTGTCATTTGTAATTCATTATCTAGTCGCTCATATTTATTTTTTAGTAATTCAATGCGTAGTTTTGATAGTTCTTGTCGATTATTGGCACTTATTTGAGCGAGTTCTATTTCAGTGATTTTTGTTTGTTTAGATTCTTTTATTGCTTGTAGTGCAATTATTTTAGCTTGTTCTAAATAAGACATTGTTGTTGAAAAATTAGATATTTTTTGATGTATATCGTTTAGTTCTTTTTTTATTTTGGTGTGTTGTTGAGGTAATGAGATTAAAGAATCGTTTATAGAACGTAGTAAATTTTGTTCTTGTTGTAATTCTTGATCTAAATTAGTTAATTGTTGGTTTATGTGTAGTAAATATTGTCTTAATTTATTACTATCAGAGATGTTTATGTTATTTTTGTTGTTTTTAGAATGAGATTCAATATTTTTTTCTTCATGAAGTTGGTGTATTATAGATGAAAAGTTATTTATAATGTTTTGGTATTCTTCTATTTTTTTTTCAGAGTATCTTGTTTCCGATATTGATTGTAGTGCTGATGTTAATTGTTTTACAATGTTTTCTTTCTCTGTGTTAGATATATTATCTTGTGTGATAATATTTTTTATTTTATATTGTATTTCGTTTTCATCTAGGATGTTATTGCTTGGTAATATTGTAGCGATTAATGAAAAAGAGGTACTTACGTTCCATAATGTGATTAAAAAAATAATGATGATCCGCATATTAATAATAATAATGATAACTATTGTTTAAGTGTGTTATGAGATAGTTTTGTGTATTCATTTACTCCTATTTTTCCTAGTGGATGTCCAACTTTTGTAATGTCGTTTGTGTTTAGATTTTTTTCGAAAGTAATTGTTCCATGACTAAATAAGTTAATAACTGTGGAACCTATTTTAAATAGTCCCATTTCTTCTCCTTTTAATAAAGTTAAAGGATTATTAGATGTGTGTGGGTAGTGCCAATGTTTTATTATTCCCTCCCGTGGTGGTGTTATGGTTCCTAGCCATTTAGTTTCAATACTTCCTGTAATTGTAGATCCTATTAATATTTGTACCATATAACCAAATTGAATTTCAAAAAAGCAAATAACTCTTTCATTCCGTGCAAATATATTGTCAATTTTTTTTACTATTGTAGGATGTACTGAGAATAATTCGCCTGGTACATATATTACTTCTCTTAATATACCTTTGCATGGCATGTGAATTCTATGATAGTTTTTGGGTGATAAATAGATTGTTATAAAATCTCCATTATAAAAATGGTTAATGATTGCGTCTTGTCCGGCAAGGAGTCCTTCTAGGTTGTATGTATGATTTTTTGCTTGTAACAGATTTCCTGTTGAATTAATTTTTCCCATTTGTATTATTTTCCCATCAGCTGGCATGGTTATTATTTGTGGATCTGTATATATAGGACGGGCGTTTTTATGTAATTTTCTAGTTAAAAATTCATTAAGCGTTAAATAATCTCGTGAATTTTGTTTTTGTGCTTCTTGCATGTCAATTTTGTAAATATATATAAGAAATTCTATTATGCATTGGGTTAGTAATCCCCCTTTATAATTTGCAATTAGGCCAATTAATTGTGTTATTCCACGTTTTGGTAATAGGTACTGTAATGTTATTTGTATTTTTTGTAGCATAGAATGAATCCTATAAAATTAAGTTGGGTGCAATTTAAGTTATGTTAGGAGTGTTATTAAAAATTATTTTATTTAAAGTGATTTTAAAAAAATTAGTTGTATTTTAATAGATTCTAAAATATTTGATAAAAAGTATTTGTATATTTATTTATAATTTATATTTATTTATAATATTTATAATTAAGTATATCATTTATATTTATTATTTTGAGATTTATATATGTGATTGATTGATAAATATTTAAGTATTTTATGATCATACGATTTTTTTAAAGTTGTATGATTAATTGTATTAGAAGTGCTATAAAGTAGTAGAATTTTCTGTATTTTCAAAAAAAATATTTTTTAAGTTAATTATTGTTGGTTGTTTTAATATTTATTGAAGATGTGTATATTTTTTATTCGTTATTATGAATTTTTTGTGTGTGGTTGTATATATTTTTTTATTATGTTACAATTTTAAGTTAATTGTATAATTGTTGGTATGACTATAATGATTGTTTGTATGAGATTGAAATGTTAATAAGTGATGATAATTTAATATGGATTGATCTTGAAATGACTGGATTAGATCCAGACCGTCATCGTATAATAGAAATTGCAACGTTAGTTACTGATAAAGAATTGAATATTTTAAGCGAAGGTCCTGTTTTGGCTATACGTCAATTAGAAGAGGATATATTGGCGATGGATCTTTGGAATGTTCGTGTTCATACAAGTACTGGGTTGATAGATCGAGTCAGAAAGAGTTGTATTAATGAAGAAGAATCATCTGCTTTAACTTTGGATTTTTTACGAAATTGGGTCCCAGAGGGCAAATCTCCAATTTGTGGTAATAGTATTGCGCAGGATCGTCGTTTTTTATTTCGTTATATGCCAGAGTTAGAAGCATATTTTCATTATCGTTATTTGGATGTGAGTACTGTGAGGGAATTAGTGCGTCGTTGGAAACCGGATATTTTATCTGGATATCAATTATATTCTGATCACACAGCATTAAATGACATACGTAAATCAGTTGCTGAGTTGATTCATTATCGTGAACATTTTATACGTTTATAGGTAAGTAGTGGATATATTATTTATATAATCATTAATGATTATTCTTTATATTTTTTTTGTGAAAAATAATTTTGTATGTTGTAAGTGGCGTAGTGTTGGTGTGTTTGTGTGTTTTTTGTGATGAATTATATTTGAATGTATTTAAGTATAGTTGGTATGATTGTAGTATTAGCGGGAGTAGCTCAGTGGTAGAGCATAACCTTGCCAAGGTTGAGGTCGCGAGTTCGAGTCTCGTTTCCCGCTTAATTTTTTGTTGTTTTTAATGATAATTCGGTGAATTTGTTTTGTTTTTTATGTTTATTAAAATGCGGTGGTATTAAAAAATTACATTTTTAATGTATAATAATTTAGTTATGTATTTCAGTACATTTTTTATGAATACTGCGTATTGTTGTTTGATTGTGGTATATGGGACAATATGAGATATTTTCTAATTCTGAATTAGAGACGATTAAATTAGCGAAGTTGTTAGCTAGTATTTCAGGTGTAGCCTGTAATATTTATTTACGTAGTGATATTGGGTTGGGAAAGACCAGTTTTTGTAGAGGGTTTTTGAGAGGTTTAGGTTATTCCGGTCGAGTAAAAAGTCCAAGTTATAGTTTAGTGGAGGCTTATGTTTTTAGCTGTTTGACTGTGTATCATTTTGATTTTTATCGTTTGCGTAATTTTGAAGAAGTTGAGTATATCGGCATTCGGGATTATTTTAATTGTTGTTCTTTGTGTTTGGTAGAATGGCCAAATTTAGTAGAAAATATTTTACCACAGGAAGATATATCTGTGCTTCTGGAGTATCATCGCTCGTTGTTTATTCGTAAAATCACATTTCGATCTTATAGTTTTTTGGGAGAATCAATTTTAAAAAAGTTGTGTATTTATGGAAGTATGCACGTATGTTAAGATTGAAATTTAGTGTAATTTTGGTAGTAGCGTATTATTTGTTTATAATACATGAGGTATATGCTTCGGTAGTACTTAATAATTTTTGTATTATGAATGACTGTAATAAATCAATAATAGTATTCAGTTTTCAAGATATTCCTAGTTATAAGTTTTATGTTTTGCATAATCCAGAAAGATTGGTTATAGATATTTCGAATATTATTATTCCAATGCATCGTGAGAAATTTCCTGTGAATTTTTCTAATGAAAATATAATTCATCGTGTTCGTGTTAATAAAACAATAGATAAAAATAATGTACGTTTTGTATTTGATCTATCGTATATATCGTGTATAGATGATGTTTTGTTGGAAGATATTAGTGGGTATTATACAGTATTTTTAATAATTACTCGAAATTTATCATTTTTACATGATGTAAGTTCTTTAGATCTTAATTTTCGTAAAAAAAGTATTGAAAATTCGAATATTAAATTATCTAAATTGCAAAAGAATAAAAGTTCATTTTGTGATTATATAGGAAATAAGTTATCCCAACAAGTTTTGTCGTGCCCAATGAAAATATTTCCTGTGCCCATTGTAGTAGCTATTGATGCGGGGCATGGTGGTCATGATCCTGGGGCTATGGGGTATAGTGGTTTATGTGAAAAAGATGTTACGATAGCTATTGCCAAAAAGTTTAAAAAATTGTTGGATACTGATCCAGTCTTTAATCCTGTGATGATCCGTGAAGGGGATTATTTTATTTCTGTATTGAAACGTGCTGAGTTGGCTCGTAATAAGGGTGCTAAGATATTATTATCGATTCATGCTGATGCTGTTTCAAATCGCGTTAAAAGTAATAGTGTTCGAGGTGCTTCAGTGTGGGTATTATCTGATCGTCGTGCTGATATTGAAATAAGTCATTGGTTAGAAAATAGGAACAAATTATCACAATTATGTGGAGCAGTCAGTGATATATTGGGTGAATCTGTTAGTTCTGATCCCTATTTTAATCGTGTAATTTTGGATTTACAGTTTTCTCATGCTCAAAAAGTTGGGTATGACATTGCATTGAAGATGTTGCGTGAGTTGGAAAATATTGGTGTATTACATAAATATGTACCAGAATATTCTGATTTTGGAATTTTGCGTTCTTTAGATATTCCATCGGTTTTAATCGAGACTGGTTTTATTACTCATGCAGGGGAGGAAAAGTTACTTGGTAGTGATTTTTATCAAGAAAAAATAGCTTGTGCTTTATATAAAGGGTTACGTTCGTATTTTGGGGAGTGTGTTTCTTATGTTTCAAAGAAAATAGAATCTAAGAGATCTTATAATTATAATATTAAGAGTATGAGTGGAAAAATGTTATAAGTAATGAACTTATTTTGTTCATGGGTGTTATATTGTTTTGAAGTAATGAGTTTAATTTTGTAAATCATGTTGGATGTTTTGAAGATTTTGTTATTGTATGGATTGTTTGATATTATAGTATTGCGTTTAGATTTTTTTTGAAACTTTGTTAGAAAGAGTTGGATTGTTAGTTATTAATTGTTGTTTTGTATGTTTTTGAAATTTTTTTTATAAGATGGTGTGTTATAATATTATTACTATTCTTATTTATTTGAGCATAAGTTGGTAAAGATTATTAGTTGTTTTTTTATTATTTTATAAAAAATATAAATTTAATGATGCTTACGAAAACAAGTATTAAATATCAGCCAGCAATTATTTGTTTAATGGGTACAACTGCTTCTGGTAAGACTGAATTAGCGATTACTTTAAGTAAGAATTTTTCTGTAGATATTGTTAGCGTGGATTCTGCGTTAGTTTATCGAGAAATGAATATTGGTACTGCTAAGCCTACTGTGGAAGAATTAATTATAGCACCTCATCAATTGATAGATATTTGTGATCCTTGTGAGTTTTATTCTGTTTCGGATTTCTGTCATGATGCTTATTGCGCTATTAAAAGAATTACTTGTGTTAATCGTATACCATTATTAGTAGGTGGAAGTATGTTATATTTTAAAGCATTATTAGAGGGTTTATCGTTTTTACCACCTAAAAATGATATAGTACGAAAAAATATTATGTGTGATGCAAAATTATTAGGGTGGATGACTTTATATAATAAATTGAAAGAGATTGATCCTATTGCGGCAAGTAAAATTCATTATAATGATCATAAAAGGTTATTAAGGGCGTTAGAGGTTTTTTATGTTTCAAAGAAAACTTTGACTGAGTTAACTATGGTGTCAACTCAAAATTTGTTAGTGGATTATTCAATTTATTTATTTGCCATTCCGCCGGTGGATCGTATGATATTACATAAGCGTATTGAGAATAGATTTTATTATATGTTAGAAATTGGTTTTGAAGAGGAAGTTAGAAAACTTTTTTCTCGAGTTGATTTACATCGAGATTCTCCATCGATTTCTTGTATAGGGTATCGTCAGATGTGGTTATATCTGTCTGATCAAATAAACTATCATGAAATGATTTTTAGATGTATTTGTGCTACTCGTCAACTTGCTCGCCATCAAATAACTTGGTTGCGTAAATGGTCTAATATTTATTGGTTGGATAGTAAAAGTAATATATATGGTTGGGTGGACGAAATTAATCGTGTTGTGAATTTAGATCGTGTGGTTATTTAATATTTGTATGATGTATTGTTGGTGCTTATATTTTGGGTGTTTTGGGATATAAATATGTTGTATATTTTTTAAAACGGCATAATTTGTGTTTTGTTTTAAGTTTTATTGTTGTTTTCTGATGTTTTTAATTTTTTTTTATTTTTTATTATTTTTTATAAATATTAGATGTATTACTTTTGTGTATAGTAAATTTTTACATATGTATTATTTATTATTTGTAGCTTGAACTTTGATGAATTTTAGAATTATTTATTTATTGGTAATGTTTTTTTTAGATGTTTATTGTGTGAAGATGTTTTTATTGTTTTTTATTAGGTTTTATATATTTTAGTTAATTTGAGATTATGATATTACACAAAATTTATTTATTTATATTTTAATTTTTTACTGAAATAGTTTTATTTTTTTTTGATTGTTTGGTCTGTATTTTATCAAATGTGATAATTTTAAGTATTTATGTTGTACTATATAAGTATTTTTTTAGTGGTGGATAAATTAGAATTATAATTTTGATGAGATGGTATAAATTATGATATTTAATAATATTTGGAGTGACATGTAATGTGGGATGATGTTTATTGTTATAAATATGATTTTGATACGTTAAAATTGATTGAGCATTCTTCTAGTAGTAATTGCATTAGTCATACTAAACAAAACAGGTATAAGTTATATTTTTTGGATTTTATAGAAAAATTTTTATATAAATTAGATCATGCAGTAAAATTATTTAATAACAGGGGCATTGGATCTAATAAGATGCCTGGGAAAAAGTATTATTTTGTTGTGAGTATTTTTATTATTGTGTGTGTTTTAGTTTGGATTGGAAGTGGTTTGTATACTATTAAAGAGGCTGAAAGAGGAGTGGTGCTTCGTTTTGGAAAATTTCATCATGTAGTACAGCCTGGTCTTAATTGGCGTCCTGTGTTTTTTGATATTGTTATTCCTGTAAATGTAGAATCTGTACGTGAATTAGCAGCATCCGGTATGATGTTGACTTCTGATGAAAATGTTGTTCGGGTGGAGATGAATGTGCAATATCGAATTACTGAGCCAGAGCGTTATTTATTTAGTGTGACTAATGCTGATTATAGTCTTCGGCAAGCGACAGATAGTGCTTTGCGAGGAGTCATTGGAAAATATACTATGGACTTAATTTTGACTGAAGGTCGTACTGTAGTTCGTAGTGATACCCGTCGTGTTTTAGAAAGTACTATTTATCCATATAATATGGGTATTACTTTGTTGGATGTTAATTTTCAAACTGCTAGGCCTCCAGAAGAAGTAAAAGCAGCTTTTGATGATGCTATTGCTGCTCGTGAAAATGAACAACAGTATATTCGTGAGGCTGAAGCCTATTCTAATGAAGTTAAACCTCGTGCTAATGGTCAAGCGCAACGTATTTTAGAGGAAGGTCGTGCATATAAAGCCCGCACAGTATTAGAAGCACAAGGAGAAGTACAGCGTTTTTCTAAAATATTACCTGAATATAAGTTAGCACCTAAAATTACTCGTGAACGACTATATATAAATACAATGGAACGGGTTTTAAGTCAGAATCAAAAATTTTTAATTAGTGATAAAGGGAATAATAATTTATTATTAATACCTGCCAATCGTATTGATCGTGTTAATAATCATCGTAAAGATGTTCAGTATGGTAATAGTGATGGGAATATTAATGGTGTGTTGTCAGTTTTTAGTGGTGATGATAATGTAGTAGCTAATGATATTTCACGTTCTTCTCCATCTTCTATTAATCTTGATTCATCACTGATGAATCATCGAAAAATTAGTGAAAAGAATCATGATATGGTTGTAGCACGTGGCAATAGGGGGAAGTAAGGTATGCGTAATTATTCGATTATTGGTGTGGTTTCTTTATTTTTAATATTATGTTTGAATTCCTTATTTATTGTGCAGGAAGGCCAGCGAGGTATTGTTTTACGTTTTGGGAAGGTTTTGCGTAATATTAATAATCAAGCGTTAGTTTATGATCCAGGATTGCATGTAAAGGTTCCTTTTATTGAGTCGGTAAAAATTTTAGATGCTCGAATTCAAACTATGGAAAATCAAGCAGATCGATTTGTTACTATGGAAAAGAAAGATTTAATTATTGATTCTTATATTAAGTGGCGAATTAGTGATTTTAGTAGATATTATTTAGCTACTGGTGGTGGTGATATTTCACAAGCGGAAGTATTAATTAAGAGAAAATTTTCAGATAGATTACGTTCAGAGTTAGGAAAATTAAATGTTCAAGGTATTGTTACAGATTCTCGAAACCGATTAATGAGTGATGTTCGTGAAGCGCTTAATTATGGAAATTCCGGTGAAGATTCAGAATCATATACTACTACTATGATAGATCGTACACTTGCGTCTGCTACAGCCCGTGTAGATGAATTAAATGGTTCTTCTGTATATTCATCTTCATTATCGATTAATCCTAATAGTATGGCAGCATTAGGAATTAAAATCGTTGATGTTCGGATCAAACAGATTAATTTGCCCACTGAAGTATCTGATGCAATTTATCAAAGAATGCGTGCTGAACGTGAAGCAGTGGCTCGCCGTCATCGGTCACAAGGGCAAGAAGAGGCTGAAAAATTGCGTGCTGCTGCGGATTATGAGGTGACGAAAATTTTGTCAGAAGCAAAACGAGAATCATTGATAATTCGTGGAGAAGCAGATGCTGAAACTGCTAAATTATATGCGAGTGTGTTTAGTGTAGATCCAAATTTTTATGCATTTCTTCGTACTCTTCGTGCTTATGAGAATAGCTTTATGGGTGCTAATAATGATGTTTTAGTGTTAAATTCAGAGAGTGAGTTCTTTCGGTTTATGAAAGCTCCTGATGATTTTTTTTCTAAGTGAATTTGTGGTTTGTGATTTTTATGTATTACATAGTAGTGAATATTGTGTTGTATTATTATGAAATATATTAATTTTAATGTATAATATGGTATACATTATATAATATAATATATATTATAATTATAAGATAGAAATATAATTGGTACATTAAAAGCATGAGTAAGAGTAAGAGTATTGTTATATTAGGTGGTCAATGGGGTGATGAAGGCAAGGGTAAGGTTGTAGATTTGCTTGTTGCTACTAAGTGTATTAAATATGTTGTACGTTATCAAGGGGGGGATAATGCCGGTCATACTTTTTATATAAATTCTAAAAAGATTGTTTCTCATATAGTACCTTCTGGTATTTTTCATAATCATATCATTAATATCATTGCTAATGGTGTAGTTTTGTCGCCTTTTAGTTTAGTTCAAGAAATTAATGTATTAAGGTCAGAGGGTGTGAATGTTGATGGACGTATTTTGATTTCTGAATCTTGTCCTATGATTTTACCGTATCATGTAGCTATGGATCGTGCACGTGAGAAATTTGCGGGTGTTCATGCTATTGGTACTACTGGATGTGGTATTGGTCCTGCATATGAAGATAAGGTAGCTCGTCGTGCATTACGTATTGTTGATTTATTTGATAAAAAACAGTTTGCGAATAAATTAAGAAAGGTAGTAGATTATTACAATTTTCAATTATTACATTATTACGATGTAGATGTTATTGATTGTGAAATTGTTTTATCGAAAATTTTGTCGATTGCTGATTATTTGTTAAGTATGGCTGTGGATACGTCAGATTTATTGTATAGTGCTCGTCAGCGGGGTGATGTAATTGTATTTGAAGGTGCCCAAGGTGCTTTATTAGATATTGATCATGGTACGTATCCTTATGTTACTTCTTCAAATACTACTTTGGGTGCTGTTTTTTCAGGTACCGGAGTTATTTTACGTGATAATGATTATATTTTAGGTGTGTTAAAAGCTTATTCTACTCGTGTGGGTGCGGGGCCTTTTCCAACTGAACTATGTGATAATATAGGTGCTCGTTTATGTGATTATGGTAATGAATTTGGTTCTACTACTGGTCGTCGCAGAAGAGTTGGTTGGTTTGATGCAGTTATTGTTTGTCGTGCGGTAAAAGTTAATTTTTTTTCTGGTTTATGTTTAACTAAATTGGATGTACTAGATGGGTTGGAAGAAGTAAAGGTATGTGTTGGTTATCGTTTGAAGAATGGGAAAGTAATATATTGTGCTCCATTGGATTTAAATACATGGGAAGCTGTTGAGCCGGTGTATGAAATATTTTCTGGGTGGCTTGGAGCAAGAACATTTGGTGTTAAAAAATTTAGTCAGCTTCCAGAAGCATCTCGTATTTATATTCGGCGTATAGAGGAAATTATTAATGTTCCTATAGATATTATTTCTACCGGTCCCAGTCGTTATGAGACAATTGTTATACGGCATCCATTGTTGTTAGATTGTTAATATTATGTAATCAGTGTTTGATGTGTTGTTTATTTGTAAAAACTACAAATATTTATAATATTATATGATGTGATGTTTATTTTAATTTCTTTATTAATTATATATGTCATGTAAATTAACTGTATAATGTGGGCATGATTATAGTTGCAGTTACAGAGGATAGACGAAACGTAATATTATTTTGTAATCAATATGGTAAGGGTGTTTTATATATTGAATGTTTATGGATTATTTTTTGATGTTAATTATCTTTTTTTTATGATTTTATAGGAATTGTTTTATTTTTTGAAATATAGTGATTATAAGTTTTTTTATATGATCATTATTATCATAGATAAGAGTGGTTTTATTTATATTTTGAGTAAAAATGATGAATGTTATAGTTTATAGTGTTGTAATATAGTGATTATTTTTATTGTTATTGGTGGTTAGTAGTTTTTATGTTGATATTTATTAATGTATAATGTGTAATGTTAATAGATGTTAGAGATTGTTGAGTAAATTATAGCGTGGTGTATCATATTAAGCAGTTGAATTTAAACAAAAGTTTTAATATTGGTGTATTTGTTAGTTTTTTTATCGTATATGAGTTATGAGTGAATTAATTTATGGTATTCATGCTGTACAGATATTATTGAATAGCAATCCAGATCGTTTTTTGTATATTTATATTTCAAAAGGTTCTTTGAATAAACGTTTGCGTTTATTGTGTCAGCAGTCAAAACAATTTAATATTCCAGTACAATATTGTGATCGTGTTTTTTTAAATAAGAAAGTTAAGTGTGCTGCGCATCAAGGGGTGGTTGCTGAAATTAATACAAGGTGTTCTTTTCAAGAAAAAGATATGTTGTGCTTATTACAAGCACGTAACAGGAAAGATTTGTTATTGCTTATATTAGATAGTGTGACTGATCCAAGAAATATGGGAGCGTGTTTACGTTGCGCGGTTGCTTTTGGAGTAGATTTGGTGATTGTTCCTCGTCATCGTTCAGTGGGGTTAACTGCTGTTGTTCGTAAAGTATCAGCTGGGTTAGCAGATAGTGTTCCATTTGTTCGTGTTGTTAATTTAGCACGTACTTTAATATTATTACAAAAATATAATGTATGGATTGTGGGTACTGTGCTTGCATCAAAAAAAAGTATTTTTCAAGCTAATTTAGCTGTTCGTTTAGGGTTGGTGATGGGTTCTGAGGGAATAGGAATAAGATGTTCAACTAAAAAATATTGTGATGAGTTAGTTAATATACCAATGGTTTCTGAATTGACTTCTTTAAATGTTTCTGTTGCTACAGGAATTTGTTTATTTGAAATATTAAGACAACGTGCTTATATGTAGTTACATGTTATAAGATATTTATTTTAATAAATATATATTATGACTATGAACAGTTAAGATATATTTTGTTAAAATAATTAATATAGTGTTACTATTTTTTTGTATTGAATGTTTTTTGTTGATAATTATTTTATAAATTTTAGTTAACGTATATTATAATTATGAAAAATTGTGAATATAAATATGAAGTTTTTTGAATAAAACGTTAAATTTTTTATATTGAGTGGGTATTGTTTTATTAAATTTACTTTAATTACTGATTATTTGCAAGGTGTTTTGCATGGTTCTTTAGTTATGTTTTTTGTTACATCAAAATATCAAATAAAGATTATTTAAATATTGTACATGTTTTAAGTTATAGGAAAGAAATAAGTAAAGCATTAATTAATATGAAGTGGAGATAAATATCAATGCGTCATTATGAAGTTATTTTTATGGTACATCCTGATCAAAATGATAATATTTCTAATATAATTAATCATTATGAAAATATCATTAGTGTTTCTAAAGGTAAAATTCATCGTTTGGAAAATTGGGGTCGTCGACAGTTGGCATATCCAATTAAAAAATTACGGAAGGCTTATTATGTATTAATGAACATAGAAGTATTACCTGAATTTATTGATATTTTGGAAGCTGATTTTCGTTTTAATGAAGCTGTTATTCGTAATATGATTATACGTGTTAGGTGTGCAGTAAGTGAACCATCTCCTATTATGCGTATTCAGGAACAAGAGGAATCAAATGACATCTTGAATAATATGAAATATGTTGCTCGTTCGCATGTAAAATTACAGTAAGTATTTTAATATTAATTATATACATAGGATTAAGTAAAGATAAAGATATTGATAGTTTTGGGTATGTTGTTATTTTGTTTATTTTAAGTTCATGATGTATTATTGTGTAATTTATGTTTTTAATGTTGAATGTTTTTTAGAATATATATTATGTAGATTATATGTTTTTTATATCGTTTTTTGTAGAATGTATGTAATGATGTTTTATAATGAATCAGTTCAATGATTTTGTATTGGACTAAAAAGGTACTGTAGGAGTTTTTTATGGCACGTTATTTACGTTATCGGAAATTTTGTCGTTTTACAGTAGATAAAGTTGTTAATATTGATTATAAAGATCTTAATGTATTGAAAGGCTCTATTATAGAGAGTGGTAAAATCATTCCTAGTCGAATTACTGGTACTAGAACAAGATATCAGCGCCAACTTGCAGTAGCTATTAAGCGAGCACGTTATCTTTCTTTATTACCATATACTGATCATCATTAGTGTAGTTATTAGTTAGAAGCTGTTAGTTAAATATGTATTATTATTATATGAGGATATATGAAGGTTATTTTATTAGATAAAGTTAAAAATCTTGGTATTGCTGGTACAGAGGTTAATGTTAAATCTGGATATGCGCGTAATTTTTTAATACCTAGTGCTAAGGCTATGTTGGCTACCGAAGAGAATGTTTTATTTTTTAAATCTCATCGTATTTTTTCAGAAAGTAATGCAAACAAGATGCGTTTGGAGGCTGAATGTAAAATTTCTAAAATTCAGAATATTGGATCTGTGACTATTACATCAAAATCTAGTATTTTAGGAAAGTTATTTGGTTCCATAGGCACGCGTGAAATTGCAGATGCTGTTACAAAGTCTGGAGTGCAGATTTCTAAAAATAATGTGTTTTTACCTGATGGAAAGATACGAGCTCTTGGTGATTATGATGTTGTTATTAAATTTTATCGTAAGATATCTACCATTTTACATATACATGTGATTAATCAGTCGTGAGTAGTGATTGTTTACAGTAGTTAATTTTTGTAATAAATGTTGTTAACAATAATGCATACATTGTTTGTGGTTTTTATTATTGTAGTTGGTGGTAATATATTAAATGTTAATTATTGTTGTTGTTTTGAAAATTTATTATGTTTATTGGATGTTGTGAGTATATTGCTGGAGTATTTAATGATTGAGTCCATTATTAATATTTGTTTACAGGCTGGAAGAAAAGTAATGCAGGTATATGATGGAGAAAAAGTCTTTCATTGCAATAAGAAAAAGGATGATACTCCAGTTACTTCTGCTGATTTATTTGCTAATGATATAATTATTGCTCGTTTGGAGAATTTAACGCCTGAAATTCCAATTTTATCTGAGGAGAATTGTTCTTTGTGGGTATATCATAAAGAGGTAGATTCTTTTTGGGTTGTGGATCCTTTGGATGGCACTAAGGAGTTTTTATCTCATAATTATGAGTTTACAGTAAATATTGCATTAATAGAGCATGGAAGACCTGTCATGGGAGTGATATATGCACCAGCGTTTGGTATTTTATATGCAGCTGTCAATGGTCAGGCGTGGAAGATGAATGTTAATACACAATACTGTGTTAAAATTTCGGCTCATCATTCATATCCTCCTGTTATAGTTATTAGTCGTTTTCACAACGATTTGAGACAATTGCAAAATTATTTAATGAAATTTATGCATTATAGAATAATCACTGTTGGGTCTTCTTTGAAGTTTTGTTTATTAGCGGAAGGTGTTGTGCAAGTATATCCCAGATTTTCTTTTATGCATATTTGGGATATAGCTGCTGGTCATGCTATAGCTGAAGCTGCTGGTGCTATTATTAATGATTGGAGTGGTGCTCCTTTGGTGTATTACGGCAAGGTGTGTTCGTCTTTTATGTATTCTGGATTTTGTGCGTCTGTAGTTTAATGTATTGTATTTTTAATTATTATATTAATAAATAGTATCATGGTATATGTGTGCATTTTAATGTTAAAGATGCATATGTTTTATTTTGTTATTAAGTATTTATGAGTGTAAAATTCACCTTTTTTCAATATAATATATTTTTTATTGTAGTATGTTTTGTTTCAAGAAGTATGTTATTTACATATGTAGTGTTCTAGAAGTCATCATTTGGGTATAATAAAGGTATTTAATGTGATTTATATAGCATGTTGATTTTAAAATTTGTAGTTATTCTTATCATATTTAAAATTTTAATAGTGTATGCAGATAATGTGCAGATTAAGTTAGAAGGCTTGAATGATGTATTAAGATCTCATATTGAATCAAAATTGTCTAGTATTAGAAGTAATGATATTGTGATTGATCAGTGTTTTCGTAATGTAATTAATAGTGTGGTTTATTCTGGATTACGTTCTTCGGGATATTATTCTTCAATTATAAATTTTTTTTTATATCCATCATCTTCAGATTCCAATAAGCAAGAAAATTATATACTTGTTGTACGTGTTAATCTGGGTGAACCTACAAAAGTTTCAAAAGTTGATGTCAATTCAAGCGGTGATATTTCTCATGATAGCGATTATCAAAAATTGTTAATAGAATCTCAATCGTATATAGGGCAGATATTAAATCATAACAAGTATGATAACTTTAAAAACAAATTATTGAATTTATCTTTGTCTAAGGGTTATTTTGATTTTAAATTTTACGATAGCAAGCTTATTGTGATACCTGCTTCTTATAAGTCTTTTTGGAGTATTAATTTTGATAGTGGTCAGCGTTATTATTTTGGAGATACTCATTTTTATGGTGGTGGATTAGTTAAAATAGAGTATTTAAAAAATTTGTTTTATGTGCGTTCTGGAATGCATTATGATAATCAATTGTTGATTGATTGCCATCGTCGTTTGTTTGCTACTAATTGGTTTCATTCAGTAGTTATTTCTCCAAATTATGTTAATAGTGTAAATCGAACTGTAAAAAGTATACCATTAGATGTATTTCTTGTCCCTGCAATTACCAATAATATTGAATTTGATTTTGGTTATTCTGGTGATATAGGTAGTCGATTAAAAATAGTTTGGAAAAATCCTTGCATTAATTCGTATGGACATAGTTTTAAAAATATATTTAGTTTTTCTCTGTTAGAACAGTATGTAGATTTAAATTATAAAATTCCTTTAGTTTGTTCTCCTTTGGAAAAATATTATTTATTAAAGGGTGTGATTAAACATGAAAATATTTGTGATACGCAATCTAGTTTTTTAGTTACTATGAATGTTTCTCGTTGTTGGGATTCCGTAATTGGTTGGAATCGGGGTATAAATGTAAATTGGTGTCTTAATTGTTGTAATGAATTAAAAAAATTGCAGTCGATGATGTTAATATATCCTGGAGTTAGTATTCATCGCATTCGTCAACGAGGTGGGATGATGCCCTTTTGGGGAGATAATCAGTGTTATTCGATGAATATATCTAGTGATTTATGGCATTCAGATGTTAATTTTTTCTTTTTACAATCCAGAAACATTTGGATTCGTACTTTATTAAATAATAATCGTGTGATTATACGTAATAATTTAGGTTGGATGAAATGTAATGATTTTCAATCTATTTTTTCATTTATTAGAGAGTTTATTTTTTTTAATAATTATTTAATTCGTGGTTATAAATATCAATTTTTATTTTTTAAGAATACATTATTAGATCAGTTATATGTGCCATCTAAATTTATGTTTGGTTCATTAGAGTATCAGTATAATGTGGTAGAGAGATGGTGGGGTGTATTTTTTGTTGATGCTGGAAATATTGTTAAAAATATTAATGGTGATTTTTGTTTTAGTTTTGGTACTGGAGTTGGTGTTCGTTGGCAGTCGTCGATTGGACCTGCTAGGTTAGATTTTGCTGTTCCTTTGTCATGTTTTAATAAGGCAGGCAGTGTATTGCAGTTATTGCATATTTATGTTGGTTTAGGGCCAGAACTATGAAATATTTAAAGAAAATCTTTTTGATTTTCTTGACAATAATATTTTTGTTATTTGTTTCTGTAGTATTTTTTTTTGCTACTGATCGTGGTGTCTGTCTCATGTTAAGGACATTTACAGATTTGGTACCTGGTTTAAGTATTGGTGACATTAATGGAAATTATTTTAGTGGTTTAACGTTAAAAAACATATGTTATCAAAAGGATGGAGTGTTGATAGAAGGTGCTGAGTTATATGTTTCTTTGGATTTGTGTCATTTATGGGATAAAAATGTTTATGTTAGTTCTGTATTTGTGAAGAATTTTTTTATTAGTGTTGATGTGCCTAAGTTTAATGCAGTATTATTTGAAGTGTATGAAAATAAAACAATTGGTTATATTTTCAGTTTGTATTCAGTAGTATGTCGTCATATTATATTAGATAATGTATGTGTTAAATTAAATGATATGGTTATTACATTGTACAAATGTGATACTGGTTTGATTTGGGACAAAAAGTCATTAATTTTAACATCTACTTTTTTTTCAGGATTAAAGTTGTTTAATTATTCTCATTTTATACGTTTTAGTTTGCCAAATATTAAAGAATGTTCTTTGAAAGATATTTTATGTTGTAAGTCTTTTATTTTTCCATGGTTTAGTGATTTATTTTCTGTGTCTTTTTTTAAAAAAAAAAATGTAAAAGAAACTTTATCATATAATTTAATTTTAGAAGGTGTAGAAGGAGAAAATTTGTTTTTTGTAGATCATGAAAATTTTTTGATTGAGAGATTTTGTTTAAAAGGAATGATTTCAAACGATTGTGTTCGATTGATTACATTAGATGTAATGACATTGAATGGAAAAATTCATATTTCTGGCAATATAAAATGTAATGAGGATCGTTTAATATATTTAGTGGTTGATTCTGTTTTTCGTTCTTCTTTGTTAATGAAAGAAGAAAAAATTAGTTTTACTATTTCTGGTCATATTGGTAGTACGTTATATGTTTATTCTGATTTTTTAGGTTATTTAAATGGTTATTTAATTTTAAAAATAGAATTAGATAAAATAGATCTTCCAGTCAATTTCATGTTAAATGTTGATAGCATGCATAGTTCATTATTTTATAATACTCATTTTTTAGTGCAAAACTTAAATTTATATTTTGATGGTAGTATTTATGATTATCGTATGAATTTAAAATTAATTGCATTTTCTTCAGATTTGTCATGTTATTTTAATATTTCTATGAGTGCTTATGGTGATTATAATAGTTTAGTGTTATCTAATTGCAATGTACAAGGTTTGGGTGGCATTATAGACATTACTGCTGCTGTTAAATGGAAAGATACGGTTGATTGGAATGTTAAGTTAATTTTAAAAAATATTAATTTTTCTCAATATAATTTTATTCGGCCAATAAGCGTTTGTGGTGAAATTAATATAGATGGAGGTATATCTAATGATATTTTAAAATTAAAATTATTGAATATTTCTTTATGTGGAAGCGTTGAAAATTATTATCCTTTTATTTTTCGGTGTTATTGTGTCAGAAATCGTTTGGAGGAGTGGAGTATTTTGCAATTTGTGTTATCTATCGGATCTAATATATTAAAACTTGATGGTGATTTTAATGATCATTCTTCTGTTGTTGGTATTATTAAATTCCCATCTATTCATGATATATTTCCCAATTTAAATGGCAGTATATTTGGTACTATAACTTATTTCAAATTTCCTACATATTCTAAATATTTAATAAATATTGTTAGCGAATCGTTTCAATGGAAAGATAAACATTTAAATGTTAATCATATTGCTATTAAGAGCAATTTATTATATCGAGATGTTTTGGAAGGTAGTTTTGAATGTCAATTAGATGATGTTATATATTATACCTTTTCTATTTCTAAGTTTCATTGTCAGTTTGTTGGTAGTATAGAACGACATAATATAGAAATATTTTTATATAGTGATTTATTTAATATTGCCTTCAATATTAATGGATCTGTCAATTGTGTTCACAATAACTGGATTGGTAATATTTTAAAAATCAGTATTGTAAAGAATGTGTTTTTTTGTCAGTTGGATAAAAGATTATCGATATTTTGTCGTAATTTACCAAATCAATTGATAATTTTTTCAGATGATTTATGTAGATCTACATTTCAAGTTAATTTTTGTGGTGATTTAGGAAAGGTAGGAATTCAAAAATTTATACAACGTGTGCAGAATGTTCATTTAGTAATCAAACACTCATGTTTTGTAGAGTCTTTGAGTATTAATGGTCAATTATCATTTTTATTGGATTTAATGTGGGATAGAAATAGTTTTGTTCCTTACGGGACGATATGTTTATTAGGAGATCGATTGGAATGGACTAATATGTTTTTCCAGAAGAAATCTATTGTTGCATATGAAAAATTTGTTTTCAATATTGTTTTAAATCAAGAGTGGTTGTTGTGTGATTGGGTGATTAAAACTTATCGTCATGGTCAATGTGATGGGAAATTTAAAATATTTTTATATGATCAATATCCAGTGTTTGGAAATTTGCGTGTTGATAATATGTCATTATTGTTTTCAAATATGTTTTTAGAACCTGCTGATATTATAAATGGTACCTTGAATGTGTGTTTGCGATTTTCTGGTAGTCTTTTGTATCCAGAAGTTTATGGGAATGTTGAGTTAAGGAATTTAATAGTGAAAGGTTCTCATGTTCCGTTTGTTATGACTTCTTCCAATGTTTCGTTAAGTTTTACTAGGTCTCGCGCGGTATTAAATGGAGCGATCAGGACAACTCGGGGAATATTATATTTGACTGGTAATATGCATTGGAATAGTTTTCGATCTTTTTATACACATATTCGTATTGTTGGTAATAATGTTCAAATAGTATTATCACCAGTTGTTAAAGTAGATATTTCTCCTGTTATTATTTTTGAAATGACTCCATTAGAATGTATTATTAAAGGGACATTAAATATTCCGTATGGTTATATTGAGTTAGAGGGAGATAATTTAAAAACTGAGGTGGTTGATGTTTCTTCGGATGAATATGTTATTGCCAATAGTGTTAATTATGATTCATATTATATTCAAAAAAGTGAAAATATTTTTTTCAAAAAAATTATTGTTCATGTAATATTGCATTTTGGTGATAATGTTAAAATTAGTTCATTTGGCTTACATGCTAATCTTCGGGGTAATTTAGAAGTTATTCAAGATCAAAACGGATTAGGATTAAAAGGTTATATTAGTATTTTTCAAGGACATTTTAATATTTACGGGCGAAGTTTATTTATAAAAAAGGGTCAATTGTTATTTTCTGGATTAATTGATAATCAGCCTTATTTAAATATTGAAGCAATATGTAATTCTGAATTAATCAAGAATAATAGTTTTGTTGGTAGTATACGAATTACTGGTTGTATTCCCGCTCCAGAGCTGCAATTTTTTTCTAATCATATGATGTCCCAAGAAGCTGTGATATCTTATTTATTACATAGTCAACGAATAGATATTGTAAATATGAATAGTCATAGTATGTTTAGATCTGTTTTAATAAGGTTTGGTCTTTTTCATGTCGAAAAATTTGTAAAGCAAATTGGCAGTATATTAAAAGTGAATAATTTAGTTCTTGATACTTATGGGTTTGGTTCTGAGTCGAAAATAGTACTTAGTGGACGAATTGCTCCTGGTTTACAAGTAAAATATAGTATTGGTGTGTTTGATTCGTTAGCTACAATATCTGCCCGTTATTGTGTATTACCTGATTTATATTTAGAAGTTGTATCTGGGAGTTTAAATCAGACATGTAGTGTCGTATATCAGTTTAAGTATTAAATAAATGAATAAATGTAAATATTATTCGGTAATTAATTTATGGTTTTTTGTTTTTTTTGATTTATTTTATTTTAATAATGCTCTTTGTACGGCAGTACAAATTTCATTTTGAGAAGCTTTGGCGTTTTCCCAACCCTCTATTGTTGACCATTTTTTAGCGTCTAACTTTTTGTAATATTTAAAAAAATGTATAATTTGGTTTTTTAATATAGGTGGAATATCGTTAATATCTTTAGTGTTTTGATAAACTTCTGTTAATGTTTGGTGTGGTACTGCTATTATTTTGTTATCTTCACCCATTTCATCAGTCATGTTTAACATTCCTACTGGTCGACAGCGTATTACTGATCCTGCTTGTATGGGATATGGTGTGATAACCAGAGCATCGATAGGATCGCCATCTGATGATAGTGTTTTATTAATAAAACCATAATTGCATGGATAAAACATGGTGGAATACATAATCCGATCGACAAATATTACGCCAGTTTGTTTATTTATTTCGTATTTTATTGGTTTGCTAAAAGCTGATATTTCAATAATTACATAAATATCATTTGGTATATTTTCCCCTGCGGGTATTTTGTTTAAATTCATAAATCAGCCTTATATGGATTTTATTTTTAGCAGCAAGTAATTTTTTTGTATCTATAGTTACTGATTAACATAGAATATCATGATGGAGGTGATATAAATAAAAAAATTAATAATTAAATTATAACATAATGTTTTATTTTTAGTCGAATATTTTATATATTTAATTGATATAATGTCTATTTTTATTTTGTATTTAAGTATGTCTGATGTGTTGTTGCATAGTATTAATAAGATATTAAGATATTTTGTTAAGAATTTTTTTTAGAAATAGTAATGAACATGTGTGTAAGAATTAATTTATATTTTTTATAAAATTTTTATTAATATGCAAATTTTTATGAACAAGTTATAAATATTTGCATGAAAAACAGGAATGTCATGAAGTAAATTGTTAAAATTTCTCTAATTGACGATCATAAAATCGTAAATGTTTGTCTTTACTATGTATCATGTTTTGTATATAATTACAATGTAACGTCGGTAGTTATTGTTAATTTAAATATTTTATTATCCTTGAGTTAATATGTATATTGTTTTGTGTATTTAGTATTTAGTGGATTAAAAATTTCAAAAATCACGATGTATAATTATATATGCTAAGTGTTTTAATGCATTTAAGTGTGGTGATGGCGTTAAGCATTCTAGTGCTGTTATCGCTTTTTTTGCTTGCATGTTGGCATATTGTCTTGTATATTCTAATGAATTATATTGGTGCATAGTATTAAGAATGATTTCAAGTAGTTTATTGTTGCCTTGTTGAATAGCTTTTTGAATAATTGATACTTGTTTTTTTGTTCCATATTGCATGGAATGTAATAGTGGGAAAGTAGCTTTACCTTCGTTAAGGTCATTTCCTATGTTTTGTTTTAGTTTTTTATTGTTTGTATTATAATCAAGCATATCATCAATAAGTTGAAACGCAAATCCTAAATATCGACCATAATTTCGTAATGCCAATTCTTGATTGCGGGTTGCATTTATTAAAATTGCGGAAGATTGTGCAGATGCTTCAAATAAGCAAGCGGTTTTTTTATAAATAATTTCCATATATGTTTTGATTGTAGTGTTTGGATTGTTACGTTGTGTTAATTGTAAAATTTCTCCTTCTGCAATAGTGTGCACTGTTTTAGATATTAGTTGTAGTATTCGTGGAAATTTGATTGTCACCAAGATTTTAAGTACTTTAGTATAGATAAAATCGCCAACTAGAACACTTGCAGAATTTCCAAAGATTGTGTTAGCTGTTTTTTTACCTCTTCTGATATTTGATTTATCTATTACATCGTCGTGTAGTAGTGTAGCGATATGGATAAGTTCCATGAGTGCTGCAATCGTAATATGTTGTTTTTTTTTGTATTTAAGTGCTTGAGCTGTTAAAATAACAATCATTGGTCGCAATTGTTTACCACCATTGTTGGTAATATGATAAGTCAATTTACTAATTAAAGGAATTTTAGAATTTAATTGATTATTGATTATTTTGTTAACAGATCTCATATCTTGTGCAGTTAAATTTGCAATTTTTTTAAAATTCATTACGGTTCATATGTGTTATGTATGTTGTTATGTATTTTATTTTATGATAGTTTTTTTTGAGATTATTATATTATTTTAAGAGTATTGTTAAAATATTTTATTGGAAAAATATATGGTGTTTTTGTATTTTATATTTTGAATCATTAAAAATTTCAATAAGTTATTTTGAGTATTTAGTTTATTTTTTTGTATGTATGTAACACATAGGATAATGATGTTTAAAATTTATTTATGTTAATATAATCGTGTTGATTTAGTGTAGGTAATATATTATTACTAATTTAGTAGTGTAGTAGTGATAATTATAAATTTCAAAGGTGAGATATTTTATTATGTACGCAATATTTCAAAATGGTGGAAAGCAATATCGGGTTAGTATAGGAACAGTTGTTCGATTGGAAAAAATAGATCTTCCGGTTGGGGAAATGTTTAAATGTAATCAAGTAATGATGATTGCTCATACAGGTGGTGTTCAATTTGGTAGACCTTTTCTTATGTCATGTAATATTCTTGGGGAGGTTGTGAGGCATGGTCGTTTTTCGAAAATTATGATTATTAAGTTTCGGCGTCGCAAACATTTTCGAAAATTTCAGGGACATCGACAATTTTTCACTGATGTAAAAATTAATACTATTAGTGTTACATGATTTTTTATTTTAAAAAATGATGTTAAATATTATTTTGAATTTTTTAAATGTATAATTAATTATGGGGTGTTTTGTATGGCACAGAAAAAAGCTGGTGGATCTACTCGTAATGGACGAGATTCAAAAAGTAAGCGGTTAGGTGTTAAATGTTTTGGGGGGGCGTTTGTTACAGCGGGTAGTATTATTATTCGTCAGAGGGGTAATAAATTTTATGCTGGTAAAAATACAGGTTGTGGTAGAGATCATACTATTTTTGCTTTGCGGGATGGAAGAGTGCAATTTGTGAGAAGTAAAGTAATGCGCCGAAAATTAGTTAATATTATTAATTATTAATTGATTAATGTAGACGCAAATTGTCGATGGGGTGTTTTTTAAAATTTTTTTGTTTTATGTGTTTATATTTTTTTATACTGTCAAA
The DNA here is from genome assembly GCF_000973505.1 of Blochmannia endosymbiont of Polyrhachis (Hedomyrma) turneri. NCBI lineage: Bacteria > Pseudomonadati > Pseudomonadota > Gammaproteobacteria > Enterobacterales > Enterobacteriaceae > Candidatus Blochmanniella > Blochmannia endosymbiont of Polyrhachis (Hedomyrma) turneri. The sequence continues at coordinate 108,005 of NZ_CP010048.1, forward strand.
CAAGTATTATGGATTATAAATCGATCTAGTGAAATAGCATGATGAATAATATGTATTAGTATTAATTATTAATGATGTGCATCATTATTCTTGTTTAGTATATCAAATTATATCATTATGGATATTTTAGTTTTTGTTGTTGTGTTGTGTTTATTTTAGTGGATATTAAATGTTATTTTATTTAAATTTACAGTTTATGTTATGTAGGTTTATGTTATATATATGTAATTGTGTTAATTAGAGATATTTTTTTAGAAGTTGTATATGAGATTTATTGACACCGCTGATATTGTTGTGAGATCTGGTAATGCTGGAAGTACTGTTGTGCATTTTAAAAAACAGAAAAGAGGTGGTTGTCGATATTTTGTCAATTATGGGGGAAATGGAGGAAATGTTTGGTTAATCACTGATAGAAATTTGAATACGTTAGAGTATTTTTCGTTTAAAAGGAGTTTTTTTGCTGAACATGGTCAAAATGGTCGAAGTCGTGGTTGTCGAGGGAGGTCTGGGAGAGATGTTTTTATTCGTGTTCCGATAGGGACACGGGTGTATGATCGAAGTTCTAATGAATTAATTGCTGATTTAGTGTTTGATAGTGATGAGTTAATGATAGTTAAAGGGGGTGTGTGTTCGTCTTTAGGGTGTGGGAAATTTCGTAATAGAAAAAAGTATAGTACGTATCAAGAATTAGTAGATTTTTTAGGTGTTTCTTCTAAAAGTCATGAATGTTCTGGAAATCAGCGTGATATTAGGTTGGAATTATTATTGTTGGCAGATGTAGGAATGTTAGGGTTGCCTAATTCTGGGAAGTCTACTTTTGTTCGTGCTGTATCTGCTGCTAAACCTAAAGTAGCGAATTATCCTTTTACTACTTTATTTCCATGTTTAGGGGTGGTATATGTTAATGGCGATCGTTTTGTGATAGCGGATATTCCTGGTTTAATTCAGGGGGCTAGTGTTGGTTTAGGACTTGGAATATCTTTTTTGAAACATTTGCAACGTTGTCGTATGTTGTTACATATTATTGATATTGTTCCTATTGAATATTCTGTAATTTTAGATAATGTTAGAATTATTATGAGTGAATTAAAGTCTTATAGTAGAGAATTGGCTTGTAAACCGATCTGGTTAATTTTTAATAAAATTGATTTATTAAGTATTAATGAATTGAACGATAAAGTTAGATGTATTCTACATGCTTTAGATTGGAAGAATAAATATTATTTGATTTCTTCAAAAAATCAATTTGGTCTTAAAGAGTTATGTTTAGATTTAATTAAATTTATTAATGATTGATGAATATATTAAAGAAGTTGGATTATTAAATTAAATTATGTATTAGTCTTCTGTAAGATAGCATGTTTTTATTAAGTATTTTAATTGATATCGTGATGTGTAAATTGTATTAATTTACATTAAAGTATAAAAGTATAGTTGACCATGTATTGTGTGTGTTGTTTTGTAGTAATTGTAGGTGTGTTTTTGTATTTGGTTGTTTATAAAATATGTGTAGGTATTATTTGGTTATTTTTATAGAGATAAGTGATTAGAATGTGTTTTAAATTATTTATAATTATTTTATTAACGTTGAGTTAATTTACTTTAATTTATTTGTTTATTCGTATTGTATATTGTCATACTTAATTAAAGAATTAAAGATATATTTTTTATTAAGTATTTTTAGTGTATTAGTATATTACATAGTGATGTTTTTTTAGATATGTGTAAATGGCTGACATGTTTATATGAATAATTTTAGCATCAGTGATGATATAATTTTTATTATTGTTTAAGTTTGATTTTTGTTGTTTATGCTATGTGATATATATTTTGAATAAAATTAGATAAATTTCATAAGTATGTGTGAATTAATTTATATTAAATTATTTTTCTATTTATGTTATTTTTGGTTTATGTTTTGTAGAGTATTTAATGTGTAAAACCATGAAATGTTTTAGATTATTTTTTATTTGAAGGATTAATTTGTGGTTAATTGTTTTACATCTTTGTATGTGCATGTATATTGATTATATTGCATGACTTTTAAACAGTTATTATTGTAATTTTTTTAGTAAGTATAAGACCCATATTATTAAATCTTTATAGATTGGGATTACATGTTTTTAATATAAAAATAGTTCTCGTTGTTTTAATGTCAATTGATTTTTAACTTTTTTTATTATTGATAATTGGGTATTTTTGCATGGGTTGATAGTATTGTGAGTATTTTGTTTTTTTAGGTGCAGTAATTTATATGGAGGTTAATTATGAAAAAGACTCCGATGACTTTACGTGGTGCTGAACAGTTAAGAAAGGAATTATATTTTTTGAAAAATGTACGAAGGCCTTTAATTATTAAAGATATTTCTGAAGCTCGTGAACATGGTGATTTAAAAGAGAATGCTGAGTATTATGCAGCTCGTGAACAACAAAGTTTTTGTGAAGGCCGCATTCAAGAAATAGAAGAAAAACTTTTTCATGCGCATATTATTGATATTAGTAAATTATCTCCAAGTACCAGAGTGGTGTTTGGGGCAACTGTCAGCATTGAAAATTTAAATACGGAAGATCGGAAGACATATCGTATTGTGGGTGATGATGAAGCGAATTTTAGAGAGAATATGATTTCTATTAATTCGCCAATTGCCCGAGGGTTAGTTGGTAAAGAAGAGGGTGATATTGTTATGATAAATACACCTGGAGGAAATGTGGGATATGAAATACTTAAGGTGGAGTATTTATAGGAATTTGTTATTAAGATCGTTTATATGATTAGTAGAAAGTTATATAATATTTAATAAATATGGGTAACATAATTTATTGATGTTTGTCGTGGATGAATTTTTTATACTTAGAATATTTAAAATAATGTTTTTGTGTATTATATAATGTTTGGAATTTTGTATTCAGTATGTAAAAATTGACAAAATATTTTATACACATGATGTATCTCGATGTTAAAATGCAACCAATTATGAGTATATTTAGATTTTGATTTATTTTTTATGAATAAATTGTATTGAGTTCAATGTTCATTGCAGCTGAAATATATTTTAATGCTTATTTTTTTGGTATAATTTAGAATAATTTGTTATTGGTTTAGTTATAATATTTTTTATTGAATAAATAAATTAATTATTTATATCATGTTGTAATTATACTTTTGAGTAATATGTTAAAATTGGAATTTTATTATATTATATATTTTTTGTAGTTTATTTTATAAGTGTGATTTTTGTATAATTTTTAAAAATGGATGAAAAAATTTAAACGTTTTTCACATATTAGGCATAGTAAGTGGTTACAAGAACATTGTAATGATCAATATGTTAAACGAGCAAAACAGATTCAGGTGCGGTCTCGTGCGTGGTTTAAGCTTTGTGAAATAGATCGTATTGATTCTTTGTTTTATCCTGTGATGAGTGTGGTAGATCTCGGGGCAGCTCCTGGTGGTTGGTCACAATATGTAAGAAGAAAATTAGGTCAACATGGACGTATTATAGCTTGTGATATTTTACCCATGGATAGAATTAGTGGTGTTTATTTTTTAAAAGGGGATATTTGTGATTCGAATATGTTATATATGTTAATTAATTTAGTAAATAACGAAAAAGTAAATATTGTCTTATCTGATATGTCTCCAAATCTTAGCGGCATAGCTAATATTGATGTATCTAAATCAATAGATTTAGGAGAGGCGGCTTTGCGAGTGTGTAAGTGTATTTTGATATTTGGCGGTAGTTTTTTAGTAAAAATTTTTCAAGGAGAAGGTTTTGATGAATATTTAGGGAATGTGTGTTCTTTATTTCATACAGTTAAAATTCGTAAACCTGATGCTTCTAATATACGTTCTCGTGAGGTATATATTGTTGCAAAAGGATATAATAAATTATAATTCCCGCCCGTATATGCTAATTATTTTATGAGGTGAATCTTTTGAGCGACATGGCGAAGAATTTAGTTCTTTGGTTGGTTATTGCAGTGGTATTAATGTCATTATTTCAAAATTTTGGGCCAAGCGATTCAAATAGTCGTAAGGTTGATTATTCAACATTTGTATTTGAATTAAGTCAAGATCAAATCAAAGAGGCACGTATTAATGGTCGTGAGATTAATGTAGTTAAAAAAGATAGTACGCGATATATTACATATATTCCTGTTAATGATCCTAAATTGTTAGATATGCTTTTGAGTAAGAAGGTTAAGATAGTTGGTGAACCTACAGAAGAACCGAGTTTATTAGCATCTATTTTTATTTCTTGGTTTCCGATGTTGTTATTGATTGGTGTATGGATTTTTTTTATGCGTCAAATGCAAGGTGGTGGTAAAGGAGCTATGTCGTTTGGTAAAAGTAAAGCACGTATGTTAACAGAGAATCAAATTAAAACTACTTTTGCTGATGTTGCTGGTTGTGATGAGGCTAAGGAGGAAGTTAGTGAATTAGTAGATTATTTGCGAGAACCTAGTCGTTTTCAGAAATTAGGTGGAAAAATCCCGAAAGGTGTTTTGATGGTAGGACCTCCTGGTACTGGTAAAACTCTTTTGGCTAAGGCTATTGCAGGTGAAGCTAAAGTGCCATTTTTTACTATTTCTGGTTCTGATTTTGTAGAAATGTTTGTGGGGGTAGGAGCTTCGCGAGTTAGAGATATGTTTGAACAGGGCAAGAAGTCCGCACCATGTATTATTTTTATAGATGAAATTGATGCAGTTGGTCGGCAACGAGGTGCTGGTTTAGGAGGTGGGCATGATGAACGAGAGCAAACATTAAATCAAATGTTGGTAGAGATGGATGGTTTTGAGGGTAATGAAGGTGTTATTGTAATAGCTGCTACTAATCGTCCAGATGTATTAGATCCAGCTCTTTTACGTCCTGGTCGTTTTGATCGTCAGGTAATAGTTGGTTTGCCTGATATACGTGGTCGTGAGCAAATATTAAAGGTGCATATACGTCATGTACCCTTGTCATCAGATGTGGATGTATTAGTTATTGCTCGGGGTACTCCTGGATTTTCTGGTGCAGATTTAGCGAATCTTGTAAATGAATCTGCATTGTTTGCTGCACGTGATAACAAAAATGTGGTTTCTATGATAGAGTTTGAGAAGGCTAAGGATAAAATCATGATGGGTGCCGAACGGCGTTCTATGGTTATGACTGAGTTGCAACGTGAATCGACCGCATATCATGAATCTGGTCATGCAATTATTGGTCGATTATTACCTGAGCATGATCCAGTTCATAAGGTGACTATTATTCCTCGTGGTCGTGCTTTGGGAGTGACATTTTTTTTACCTAAAGCAGATGTAATTAGTGCTAGTCGACAAAAATTAGAGAGTCAAATTTCTACATTATATGGTGGTCGTCTTGCAGAGGAAATTATTTATGGGGTTGATAAAGTGTCAACCGGTGCTTCTAATGATATTAAAATTGCTACTTCTATTGCTCGCAATATGGTAACCCAGTGGGGTTTTTCTGATAAGCTTGGTCCATTATTGTATTCCGAGGAAGACGAAGAAGTTTTTTTAGGTCGTTCCGTACTTAAAGCAAAGCATATGTCTGATGAGACGGCACGTATTATAGATCAAGAGATAAAATCTTTAATTGAACGTAATTATAATCGTGCACGTGATTTACTTTTAGAAAATATAGATATATTACATGCTATGAAGGATGCATTAATGAAATATGAAACTATTGATTCGAATCAAATTGAAGATTTAATGAGTAGAAAGTTAATACGACATCCAGATGATTGGTATGATGAGGAAGAGATTGGTTCTGTTAAAAAAACTGTATTTCCTCATAATGATCATGAGGGCGTAGTTGATACTTCTTCTAGAAGAAGTGATTCGGATTTAATTAATAATTAATCGTTATATATTTTTGAGCTATTATGGCGGGATTGTATTTATTGTTTTTTAATTATAATGTGGAGAGCAACGTCTGAAGAATGATGCAACAATACATTATAAATGATAGCGTTTTGAGTTTTTCTGAAATACAAGTTATGGGTATTTTGAATTGTACGACAGATTCGTTTTTTGATGGAGGGAAGTACGTTTCTATTGATAAGGCGATTGATCATGTTGCTAATATGGTGCGTTTAGGGGCTGATTTTATTGATGTTGGTGGTGAGTCTACCCGTCCAGGTTCTATTGAAGTTGATGAAGATGAGGAACTTTGTCGTGTTGTTCCTGTTGTGGATGAGATATCTAGACGTTTTGATGTTTTTATTTCTGTAAATACTTCAAAGGCTTTGGTGATGCGTGAAAGTGCAGAAGTTGGGGCTCATTTAATTAATGATGTTCGTTCTTTAAGTAAACCAGGAACGATGGAGGTTTTTTTAGATTATCCTAAGTTATCAATATGTTTAATGCATATGCAAGGTTCTCCAGATAACATGCAAAAATCCCCCCGTTATAATAATGTTGTTCAGGAAGTTAATGATTATTTTGTAGAACAAATCAATAGGTGTGAATTTTTTGGAATTAGCAGGAATCGTTTATTGATTGATCTTGGTTTTGGTTTTGGTAAAACATTATTTCATAATTATAAATTATTAGCAAATTTGATGAGTTTTCGTCATTTTAAGTTACCATTATTGGTTGGTATATCAAGAAAATCAATGTTAGATGTGTTTGGGGATACTCCTCCCCGTAAAAGATTAATTGTTAGTATTTCATCTGCGGTTATTGCAGCTATGCAGGGTGTACAAATACTTCGTGTGCATGATGTTAAAGAGACTATAGAAGCTCTTCGAATTGTTCGTGCTACGATTCAAGAAAACAGGAAAATTTTTTCATATGGGTCGAAATAGATATTTCGGTACTGATGGAATTCGTGGGCAAGTTGGAAAATTTCCTATTGTTCCGGAATTTATTTTTAAGCTTGGTTGGTCGATTGGTCGTGTACTGTCTAAGAATGGGTTAAATACAGTAGTTATTGGAAAGGATACGCGTATTTCTAGTCATATGTTAGAGGCTACTTTAGTGGCTGGTTTATTGTCTTCCGGTGTTGTATCTGTTATGTTTAGCGGTGTTATACCTACTCCGGCTATAGCATATTTAACTCGTGTATTTCGTGCTATGGCTGGTGTTGTAATTTCCGCTTCTCATAATCCGTTTTATGATAATGGTGTGAAATGTTTTTCTATGAAGGGTGTGAAATTATCTTTTGATTTTGAAAAAGCAATTGAGTTAGAAATAGATAATAGAAAAACTTTTAATTATGTTGTTGATTCTGTAGGATTTAACAAGTCGAGTTATATTGTTGATGCTGCGATTCGTTATATTGAATTTTGTAAAGCGACATTTCCAAGTGATTTAACTCTTAGAGATTTTAAAATTGTATTAGATTGTGCTAATGGAGCTTCATATTATGTTGCTCCTAATGTGTTATGTGAACTTGGTGCAACCGTGCAGTGTGTTAATTGCCAACCAAATGGCATTAATATTAACAAGGAATGTGGAACTACTGATATTCGTCAGTTGAAAAATTTGGTGATACAAGAAAAAGCTCATTTGGGTATTGCGTATGATGGTGATGCTGATCGGGTAATTATGGTAGATCATTTAGGTAATAAAGTGGATGGAGATCAAATATTGTATATTATTGCTCGTGACAGATATAGGAGTTCCCAGTTGTTTGGAGGAGTAGTTGGTACTCAGATGAGTAATATGGGTTTAGAGTTATCGTTAAAAACATTGGGCGTTCCATTTGTACGTTCTAATGTAGGTGATCGTTCTATTTTTTCTATGATGCAAAAAAAAAGATGGTATATTGGTGGAGAGAATTCTGGGCATATTATTCTTTTAGACAAATCTACTGCTGGAGATGCTATTATCGCGTGTCTTCAAGTTTTATTAGCGATGGTTAATAATCAAATTAGTTTATATGATTTATGTAAAGGGATCTATTTATTCCCTCAGGTCTTGTTAAACGTTCCTTTTGTATGTTCTGGTGATCCTTTGAAATATAGTGTGATTAGGAATATTATTCAAGAAGTTAAGAATGAATTAGGAAGGGATGGTCGTGTTTTTTTGCGAATGTCTGGGACAGAACCATGTATTCGTATTATGGTGGAAGGAAAGTATTATAATCAAGTTACTGATTTAGCAAACAAAATTGTTGATGTATTGAAAAATATTAATGATGAGTTTAGTTAATTTTTGTGTTTGATTATTTTATAGTTTTTTTTAAAAAGTTCATTACATTTATAATATATTTATATTTACACAATATAATGATAGTGTGGATCAAATAATATGTATACTATTTTTTTGGTAATATATTTGTTGGTAGCGATAAGTTTAGTTGTATTAATTATGTTGCAACATGGGAGAGGTATTGATTTTGGAGGTGATGCTTTTAATGTTCGGTCTACATTAGGAGGGTGGAGTACTAATCTTGTTGGTAATTTTATGACTCGTTTAATAACTGTATTAGGGGTGTTGTTTTTTTTTCTTAGTTTGTTATTAGGGAATATTAATAATCAACATAATCATGAAGAGAATAGTAGTATTGATGATAGTCGTTCATTACAAAAATTGCATGATGATGCTAAAGTTAGCAGTGTAGTAGAGAATATACCCAAATCATTATTATGGTAATTTTTTTATGTTAATATTTGTTTTGTGAGATGAATTAGTGTATTTTTTTTGTATTAATATGATAAATAGTAATATTTATGTTGATGGTGTGATTTTTGTTATTGTGGTGAATGTTGTTTATAATTGTATTATGTATACTGTTGGTAGATACCGAGGTGGTGGAATTGGTAGACACGCTACTTTGAGGTGGTAGTGCCCAGTTGGGAGTACGGGTTCAAGTCCCGTCCTCGGTATAGATTTTATTGAGAAAAAGATAATTTGCTTTTTTATTTGTATTGGCGTATCATCAAAATTAATGTCTTGATAGTTTTGATATGAGACGCGGGATGGAGCAGTATGGTAGCTCGTCGGGCTCATAACCCGAAGGTCGTTGGTTCAAATCCAACTCCCGCAACCATGCCATGTATGTATGATGTAGTGGCATTGATTTGTTTGAGTGATGCTATTTGTGTTCTGTTTAATTATATTTATTTTGGGTAGTGTGTTGTGTTTTGTTATTTTATAGTTTTGATATTTTAAGTTAATATTTTGTTAATTCATAATACTAACGTTTCTGTATTAGAAAGATTTTATTTATAAATTTATTATTATTTTAGAATAAATAATATGGCAATGTTTTTTTGTAGATACATTGTTACTTTTGTCGTATTATTTATAAGTATTCGTTGGTTCTATTGTTTTAAATATGCCTGTTGTTGTGTGTTGTTGGATATGTGTGTATTTTTTTACATTAACGTATTTGATATCATCATAAGTAAAGCTTAGTGTATTTTCCCAGATAGGAAAAATCTCGTTTTTTTGTTTCGTTATACATACATAAACTATAAACAGGATTTATTGTATAGTTTGTCAATTAAAGAAGGTTATTGATTAAAAAATATTATTAGTATTTATTAATTTGTGTGAGGCATCTGGGATGAATAAAGAAATTCTAGCTGTTGTTGAATCTGTATCTAACGAAAAAGGTGTTCCGAGAGAAAAAATTTTTGAAGCGCTTGAGATTGCTCTATCGGTTGCTACTAAAAAAAAATATGAACGAGATGTTGATGTACGTATTAATATTGATCGCAAGTCTGGGGATTTTGAAACATTTCGTCGTTGGTTAATTGTAGAAAAAGTTACCCAACCTACTCGTGAAATTACTTTAGAGGCTGCCCAATTTGATGATCCTTCGGCACAGCTTAATGAATATGTTGAAGATAAAGTGTCATCCATAGTATTTGATAGAATTACTACTCAAACTGCTAAACAAGTGATTGTACAAAAGGTACGTGAAGCTGAACGAGCTATGCTTGTGGATTATTTTCGTGATCGTGAAGGTAGTATTGTTACGGGTATAGTGAAAAAAGTATATCGTGATAGTATGAGTGTTGATCTTGGTAATAATGCGGAAGCTGTAATTAATCGAGATGAGATGTTGCCGGGTGAAACTTTCAGGGCTGGTGATCGAATTCGTGGTGTTTTATATTCTGTACGTCCAGAAGTTCGTGGTCCCCAACTTTTTATTAGCCGTTCTCGTTCAGAAATGTTAGTGGAGTTATTTCGTATTGAAGTTCCTGAAATTGGAGAAGAGTTAATTGAGATTAAAGCTGCTGCTAGAGATGCTGGTTCGCGTGCGAAAATTGCTGTTAAAACAAATGATAAACGAATTGATCCTATTGGTGCATGCGTGGGTATGCGTGGTGCTCGGGTGCAGGCTGTATCGAGTGAGTTATCTGGTGAACGAATTGATGTTGTGTTGTGGGATGACAATGCGGCACAGTTTGTTATTAATGCTATGGCACCTGCGGATGTTGTATCTATCATTGTGGATGAAGACAAACATATGATGGATATTGCGGTAGAGTCCAATAATCTTGCTCAAGCTATTGGTAGAAATGGACAAAATGTTCGTTTAGTTTCCCAATTAAGTGGTTGGGAATTAAATGTAATGACTGTTGAAGATTTAAAAAAGAAACGCCAAATAGAATGTAATGAATCTATTAAAATGTTTAGTAGATGTTTAGATATCAGTGAAGAACTATCAAGTATTTTAGTGGAATCAGGTTTTTTTTCTTTGGAAGAATTAGCATATATTCCGATCAATGAGTTATTGGTTAGTCTTGGTGACAAAAATATTAGTAAAGATATGATATATTTTTTACGTGATCAGGCACAGAAGGCTTTAAATGGAGTTATTACAGATGAAGAAAAAGATTATAATTTAGTTTAAAGATTTAACGTATTGATATTTCAATATATTTGAAATGGCTTTTATTGTATTTACTGATGATAGTATCAAGAAAGTAATGAAATGTTTTAGTGGATGTTAGTGTTTATGTTCTTTTTAGAGATTTTTATAATAGTAATTATAATTATATTAAATATATAGTTTTGTTTAGTTAATGTATGGCAGTATTAAAAATGTACAGTTGTATTATAGTTATACAGTCGTATTAGTGTAGTTGGTGAGTAATATTTGGTAATATACAATAAATGATATTTAGTAATATATAAGGAATATAAAATGACAATAGATCTGACTGTAAAGTTACTTGCGATGGAACTTAAGATATCGATTGATCGATTACTATCTCAGTTTGCAGATATTGGTATTAATAAAATTTCTTCAGATTATGTTAGTCAAGAGGAGAAGAATGTTTTATTTACATATATAAATTATAATCAACAGCGGATGGGTGTGTTAAGTAAGTTAACTTTACAGCGCAAAGTACGAAGTACTTTAAATGTTTTTGGTTCTGGTGGTAAAAGTAAAAAAGTTCAAGTTGAGGTACGTAAGAAGCGCACGTATATTCAATGTAATTCAAATATATCACATGATATTAAACAAGAAAATATTGAAAAGACAGATACTAATGCAATTGTAGATAAAAAGGTTGATGTTCTAAATGATACTGATTTTAGTAAAAACAGTTGTTTGCAGTCAAAAATTTCTAGAAATAGTGTTTCTATGGTCGTAAATGATATGCAAGATAAGTATAACCAGTCAAATATTACGTTAATTAAAACAAAATTGAGCGATAATGATGTCATAAAAAATTTTAAATCTAATCAATATAAAAAAGTTAAAAATATTGTTCATGATGCAGCCGAAAAACCAATATATACAAATATTACTTCGCAGGTTTCATATGATGATGTTGATACTAGTATAACTCATACTGTTGGTAATAAAAAGAAAATAAATACTGATCGTCGTGTTCGTGTCCGTCAACGAATTCGTCTTTCTAGATCTCGAAGTAATAAAGCAAACATTAATTTAAAAAATAGAAAGCACAAAGATTCTTTTTTTGAAATGAAATATGATGAGTATGATGATCATCGTTTGTATGTGCGTGGTGTAAAGAATAGACAGAGGAAGCCTAGTGTTTTAACTCATGCTTTTAAGAAACCTGTTAATGTTGTTAGTCGTGACGTTGTTATTGGAGAAATGATAACTGTATCAGAATTAGCGAATAAGATGGCGGTAAAAAGTTCACAAGTGATTCAAGTAATGATTCGATTAGGTACGTTGGCAACTATTAATCAAGTGATTGATCAGCAAATGGCTCAGTTAGTTGCAGAAGAAATGGGACATAATGTTGTTTTACGTCATGAAAACGATTTAGAATCTATGGTTATGAATGATCGAGACGTTAATGTTGGTAGTAATGTTTTATTAAATCATCTTGAACATCGAGCGCCAATTGTGACAATTATGGGTCATGTTGATCATGGTAAAACTTCGTTGTTGGATTATATACGTTCTAGTAGATTAGTGGATTTAGAAGCAGGTGGTATTACTCAGCGTATGGGGGCATATTGTGTTGAAATCCCTAATAAGGGTATGATTACATTTATTGATACTCCTGGTCATGCGGCGTTTACTAATATGCGTATGAGAGGTGTTCGAATAACAGATATAGTAGTGTTAGTTGTAGCCATTGATGATGGTGTTATGCCTCAGACTGTTGAAGCCATTGAACATGTTAAATGCGCTAATATTCCCATGATAGTAGCGTTAAATAAAATTGATAAGTCTATTGATGTTGCTAATGTTGATCGTATCAGAAATGAATTGGCACAACAAGGTGTCGTTTCTGAGGAATGGGGAGGTGAGACACAATTTGTTAGTATATCTGCTAAATTAGGGACTGGTATAGATATTTTATTAGATGCAATCTTGTTGGAATCTGAGGTTTTGGAATTAAAATCTGTTCGGTCTGGCATGGCTACTGGTATAGTGATTGAGTCTTTTTTGGATAAAGGCCGGGGTCCGGTTGCTGTTATTTTGATTCGTGAAGGGACTCTACGGTGCGGTGATATTGTTTTATGTGGTTTAGAGTTTGGACGGGTGCGAGCCATGCATAATGAATTTGGTTCTAATGTTGATTCAGCTGGTCCTTCAGTGCCTGTTGAAGTGTTTGGATTATCTGGCATTCCTTTTGCTGGTGATGTAATGAGTGTAGTTCGTAATGAACGAAAAGCCCGTGAGGTAGCTTTATATCGACAGGGTAAATTTCGTGCTGTTAAGTTAGAAGAAAAGAAAAAAGATAAATTTAAACAAGCGTTAGTTGATATTTCTTCGTTAGAAAACGGTTCAGTTGTAAATTTTAACGTTGTGTTAAAAGCTGATATACAGGGTTCAGTTGAAGCTATTGTCGATGTTTTAAGTCGTTTATCTAATTCTGATGTAAAAATTAATATTGTAGGTTCAGGAGTGGGTGGTATTACTGAAACTGATGTTTCGTTAGCTATTGCCACTCGTTCTATACTATTGGGATTTAACGTTCGTTCTGATATATTAGCACGTCGTATAATTGAATTAGAGAATGTTGATGTTTATTGTTATTCTGTTATTTATGATTTAATTCGAGATATTAAAAAATTAATTACTGGTATGTTAATGCCGAGACATTGTAAAAAAAATGTTGCTGTCGCTGAAGTTCGAAATGTTTTTGGTTCGTCTAAATTAGGTAATATTGCTGGTTGTATGATTTTAGAAGGTGTAGTGCGTCGTCGTAATAAGGTTCGTGTGTTGCGAAAGAAAATTGTAGTTCATGAAGGTGAGGTGGAGTCTTTACGTCGATTTAAAGATGATGTTAATGAGGTTCGCGCTGGCATGGAGTGTGGAATAGTAATAAAGAATTACAATGATATTCATTCAGGAGATTATATTGAAATTTTTGAGGAAAATGTTGATAATATTGGGACAATTTGTGTTTAGTTTTTGATTATTGTGTTGTATATCATTGGTAATTATTGTTATTTATTGATTATATTTAATTTTGTTATTTGAAAATGTTGTTTTAATGTAAATAAAGGGTATGTGAGTGAGAGATTGTAATCGTATTTGTCGCATTTCTAGTGAGATTCGAAAAAATATTGCTATTATTTTGCAGTTTAAGATTAGAGATCCTCGTGTAGCAGGTATAATTACAGTATTAGGGATAGATATTTCTAGTGATTTATCTTTTGCGAAGGTGTTTGTAACTTTTTTGGGAAATATTACTGTCAACCAGTTGGATCAAAAATTAAAAATTTTACGGGGTGCTTCGGGGTTTATTCGTAGTTCTTTAGCACGCGTGATGTTTTTACGGATAGTACCGGAATTGTTATTTATTTATGATGATTCTTTATCAGAGACAATGAAAGTTTATCATGTTTTAACTAAAAAAATCAGTAGTATGTAGTCATTTGAGAAGAGACATTTATCAAATGGTTATTATGTGAATCAATAGACATTGAGGACGTTTTTTAAATAGAATTTTTTGCAATTAAAGAATATATAATATATTTGGTGTAATGTAAAGTGTTTATGAGGGATGTTCATGGGGTGTTGTTTTTAGATAAGGTATCTGGAATTTCATCAGCTTCTGTATTACGTCAGGTTAAAATTTTATTTCAAGCTAAAAAAGTTGGTCATGCTGGTACTTTGGATCCTTTAGCTACTGGTATGTTACCAATATGTTTTGGAGAAGCTACTAAATTTTCTCGATATTTTTTAGCAGCTGATAAATCTTATAAAGTAGTTGCAAAATTTGGTGAACGTACTGATACTTATGATTCTTATGGAAGAAGTATATGTATTCGTCCAGTAAAATTAAATAAAGAATCTTTATATCAGACTCTAAGTTTTTTTATTGGAAAAAGTTATCAAGTGCCTCCTATGTTTTCGGCATTGAAGTATTGTGGACGTCCTTTATATCAATACGCGCGTCATGGTATAAATATCGCAAGGGGTTCAAGGTTGATTAATATATATAATATTAATTTGCTTCAATGGGATGACATGTATATTGAATTAGAGGTATTTTGTTCCAAGGGTACTTATATTCGTTCGTTTGTGGATGATTTAGGAGAGTATCTTGGATGTGGTGCACATATTGTCTCGTTAAGACGATCTTCTTTAGGTCATTTTACCTCTGATTTTATGATTCATGTTACAGTATTAAAAACGTACGTTGATAATGACATGAGTAGCAGTGATTTTGAGAAACTTGATTCGTTGTTATATCCAGTGGATGTAATGGTTAAACATTTTCCAGAAGTTAATGTTTCAGTAGGTGTTTATCGTTTATTACGATGTGGACAAAAAATAGAAATTAGTGGGTTTGGTATTAATGTTACTGGTATTAAATTAGTTCGCATGACCGTAGGGGTTAACAGAAAATTCTTTGGTATGGGTAATATTGTAGATAATAAGTATTTATTAGTAGATCGTTTATCTATTTTTTGAATGTGTTTGTGTGAAAGTATTTTTTAATTTTTAATGATCTTGTGATTATTTTTTTTGAGAGTAAAATAAATGAATGTTTTTTAAAAAGTGATGATGTTGTGTATATATTTGTTGTACCAAATTATTTATTGGTATATAACTGGTAATTAATGAAATTTAATTATTTTGTGTTGTTTTTTTGAGTTATTTGTTAAATTATTTTTGGTTTTTTTAGGACATTGATATGTTAAACCGTATTGTAAAAAAAGAAGTAGAAAAAGTTATTGAGCAATTTGGTTATAATGTTTATGATACCGGTTCCAGTGAGGTTCAAGTGGCTTTCTTAACGAGTCGTATTGCTCATTTACAGAGTCATTTTATTAAACATAAAAAAGATTATCACAGTAGACGTGGTTTGTTACGTATGATTGCCCAACGACGAAAATTGTTGAATTATTTAAAAATTAGTGATAAGGGTCGTTATATGAATTTAATTGGGAAATTGGGTTTACGGCGTTAAATCAAATATTGTGATTGTATATTATAGTAGTGTTGGAAAATTAGTATTATGGGGTAAAATTTTGATTTTTGGTACTATTATTGTGTCGTATTTGATGAGTTTTAATATAAATGTAATTACAAAATTAGTGATATAATATTTTGTTGTTAGATGGTATTATGTAGTGTTGAGAATTTTGTCATAATTAATTTAGCTTATTGATGTTAAATTTTATTATTAAAGGATGGTATTTTGATCAGTCCAATTATTAGACAGTTTCAGTATGGTAATCATATGTTAACATTAGAGACTGGAGTTATTGCTCGTCAAGCAAATGCTGCAGTTATGGTGAGCATGGGGGATACCGCAGTTCTTGTTACTGTGGTAATTGATACCGATGTTCAATCAGGACAAGATTTTTTCCCTTTAACGGTTCATTATCAGGAGAGAAGCTATTCAGTTGGAAAATTTCCGGGGGGTTTTTTTCGTCGAGAGGGTCGTCCCACTGAAAATGAAATTTTAACATCGCGATTAATTGATCGACCTATTCGTCCTTTATTTCCGGAACGATTTATGAATGAAGTGCAAATAATTGCAACGGTGGTTTCGGTAAATCCACAAATAAATCCAGATATTTTAGGAATAATTGGTGCTTCAGCTGCGTTGAGTTTGTCGGGTGTTCCTTTTTTTGGTCCAGTGGGTGCGGCACGTGTTGGGTATGTTAATGGGCAGTATGTTTTGAATCCTACTACAGATGAATTAATTCGTAGTCGTTTGGATTTAGTTATTGCTGGCACGGAGAGTTCTATATTAATGGTAGAATCTGCATCGCAATTTTTAAGTGAAGAGGAGATATTAGAGGCTCTCATTTTTGGTCATCGTCAACAAAAGTTAGTTATTGAAAATATTCATGCTTTCGTTATGGAGGCAGGCAAGCGAAATTGTCAAGTGCAAATAAGAGAAATAAATAATGATTTACAGTTAGTTATAACTAATTTGGTTGGGTGTCGTTTTTTAGATGCATATTCTATTGTTGATAAAAAAAGTCGTTATTCAAAAATTGATTTTATTAAAGGTGAAGTTATTGATGTATTGACTCAAAGTGATAGAAATGTGGATAAAAATGAGATATCTCATATATTACATGATATAGAAAAAAATATTGTCAGGCAGCGAATTTTACAAGGTCAGCCTCGTATTGATGGTCGTTCTTATCAGATGATTCGTGAATTGGATATACGTACTGGCATTTTGCCACGAACCCATGGTTCTGCATTGTTCACGCGTGGAGAAACACAGGTTTTAGTAAGTACAACACTTGGTACTGAACGTGATGCTCAAAATATTGATGAATTAACTGGTGAGCGAATTGATCGTTTTTTATTGCATTATAATTTTCAACCATATTGTGTAGGTGAAATTGGGGTAGTGAGTTCTCCAAAACGGAGAGAAATTGGACATGGCAGGTTAGCGAAACGTGGTATGTTAGCTGTCATGCCAAACATGAATGAGTTTCCTTATACCATACGTGTAGTTTCAGAAGTTACTGAGTCGAATGGTTCGTCTTCTATGGCTTCTATTTGTGGAGCATCATTGTCATTAATGGATGCAGGAGTGCCTATTAAGTCAAGTGTGGCTGGAATAGCAATGGGTTTAGTAAAGCAAGGTGATAATTTTGTTGTTTTATCTGATATTATGAGTGATGAAGATCGTTTAGGTGATATGGATTTTAAAATTTCTGGTAATCGTAATGGTATTACAGCATTGCAAATGGACATTAAAAATTTTGAGATTACTTATGAGATTATTGGTGTAGCGTTAAATCAAGCGAAAGGTGCTCGTTTTAGTGTTTTAGATGTTATGGATCGTGTTATAAAGCTGCCACGAAAACATATTTCTAGTTTTGCTCCTCGTATACATATAATAAAAATAAATCAGGATAAGATAAAGAATTTAATTGGAAAAGGTGGTTCGGTGATCCGTTCTTTAATTGAGGAAACCAAGACTACTATAGAAATTGAAGATGATGGTACTGTTCAAATAGCATCTGTTAGTGATATTAATGTACAGCACGCTATTCGTCGTATTAAAGAAATTACAAGTGAGCTTGAAATAGGTGTAGTTTATACTGGCAAAGTTACTCATATTGTTAATTTTGGTGCTTTTGTTGCTCTTTTAGGTGGTAGTAAAGAAGGTTTAGTGCATATTTCTCAAATTTCCAAAAATCATGTGGATAATATTGATGATTATTTAAGTGTAGGCCAGGATATTTTAGTTAAGGTATTAGAGATAGATCGGCAAGGTCGTGTTCGTTTAAGTATGAAAGATATTTAATTTAGTTATGTATTTTTTTATGAATTTTATGTTGAGAATACCGTTAGTTGGTTATGTGTTGTTTTATATTTTGTTAATAATTGTGGTGATGTGATTTGGAAGTATATATGTCGAAGCTTGAGCTTTCTTTTTTTGATTTAGGATTAAATAAAAATATTTTGAAAGCTTTATCAGATCTTGGGTATGTAAAGCCTTTTTTCATTCAGGAGAAATGTATTCCTTATTTGTTAAATGGTCATGATGTTTTGGGTTTAGCACAAACGGGTAGTGGTAAAACGGCAGCTTTTATTCTGCCGTTGTTGCAGAATATTAATCCTACTTTGTGTTTCCCACAAGTGTTAATTTTGGCACCGACTCGTGAGTTATCTATGCAACTTAGGGATGTTTGTTTGAATTTTTCAAAATATATTCAGGGTGTTAATGTGGTATCTTTGCATGGTGGTCAGAGTTATAATATACAATTTCGTTCTCTAAAAAAAGGGCCTCAAATTGTGGTTGGTACTCCTGGTAGATTGTTAGATCATTTAAATCGGGCCACTTTAACATTATTAAAATTACATAGTGTAGTAATAGATGAAGCTGATGAAATGTTACGAATGGGTTTTATAGAAGATGTTCGATCCATTATATTTAAAGCACCTAAAAATCGTCAAACTGCTTTATTTTCTGCAACATTTCCAAAAGAAATTCGTTCTATTGCACGTCAGTTCATGAATCATCCTAAAGAAATATATTTAGATAACGAAAAAATATCTACTACTATAAAACAAGATTATTGGGTTGTGTCTGGTGGTTTTCATAAAAATGATGCTTTAGTTCGTTTTCTTGAAGTGGAAATATTTGATGCCGCAATTGTTTTTGTTCGTACTAAAGGTGCCACGATAGAAGTTTCTGATATGTTGGAAAAAAATGGTTATAACAGTGCGGCTTTAAATGGCGATATGAATCAAGTTATGAGGCAACAGACGTTAGAGCGCTTAAAATCAGGTCAATTAGATATTCTTATAGCTACTGATGTTGCAGCACGAGGATTAGATGTAGATCGTGTTACATTAGTCATTAATTACGATGCCCCTGTGAATTTTTTATCTTACATACATCGAATCGGACGTACTGGTCGTGCAGGTCGTATAGGTAGATCATTATTGTTTATAAGACATTCAGAATATCGTTTATTAAGGTATATTAAGAAAAGTGTGAATTTAAATATATCTAAAGTGCAAATTCCATCTTTGCTTGTATTAATTAATAGTCGATTAACTAAATTTTCTGCACAAGTTGAGCATGTGTTGGCAAATAGTACTGATTTGGATAAGTATCGTGTTTTGTTATATAAAATTAAACCCCAAAATAATTTTGATATGGAGACTCTTGCAGCAATATTATTAAAAATGGCACAAGGCGGCAGGTCATTAGTATTATCTGCAGATCAGGGACAACAACATATTGAGTCCGAGTTTAAAAATAATAGTAAAATTCATCATGGTCGGTTTTCATTGACTGGTCCTAGAGGTTCAAATAAAGAATGTTCTTCTTTGAGTCGTAGAAGTACGTCGCGAAATAGGAGCATGGACCTTTACCGCATTGATCTTGGCAGAGATGATGGGCTTAGTGTTCGTCATATTGTTGGGGCTATTGCTAACGAATGTGATATTAGTAGTCGACACATAGGGCATATTAGAATGTTTTCATCTTATTCTATTGTTGAGTTATCTAAGGGTATTCCAAGTAGTACATTATTGCATTTTAGTAAAGTTCGTGTATTAAATAAAACTATGAATATTAAATTGTTAGAAAGAGTAGATAAAGATATATGTGTTTAAATAGTATGTACGTGTTAATTGTGTTTGTGTTATTATTATTTGTTTTAGTAAGTGCGTGTAAGTTTTAAAGTTTATTTACAAGGTATGTAGTGATAGTATTTATTTTTTAAATAGATAAAAATTTGTTTAAAATGTTGTGTGTGTTATGTTGATATTTGAAATGATTGCTTTATTTTGGTATGAATTGCTGTTTAACTATAATTACGTGTGTTTTTGATTTGTTAAATTATATTTATATTTAGTGATATTTTTAATTAATTGATATTATATGTAATGCAATAATTGTAATTTTTAAAATTATTAAGAAGTGTTATATCGGTAAATATCGCGTATTTTATTGTTAATTATATTTATATAAATAGAATATTATTTAGTAAATAATAATTATTAAACAGATATTATAAAAATTTTAATATGAATGATTATTTTATTAATGAATTTTTTAATTATATTTTAAATGATAATTTTTAAAAAATATATTTGTAATATATTTTTATATATAAAATTAATTTTGAACTTATGCACAATATAGTATAAAATCCATCAATGTTTTTCGATCATTTTCATGTTATATGTATTATTTTATTTGGATTAATTTTAATAAATTAAGTGGGTATAAATTATTCAGTGATTATTTTTATGAAAATGATATTTTATTAAAAGAGTGAGATTTATTGTATGTTCATTGGTGATTAATAGAGTGTTATGTCCATGATGGTATAATATTTATAATAATAATTAATAATTTTTGAATGTATTTTGGGATTTGAATATAATATATATTATTTTTTTGATACTACTATTACTAGTTTATGGTTTAATTTTAATTGTATTTAAAGATTTTATTTATTAGTAGTATATATTTGATATATTATTTATTAAATAGATAATATAGAATAGTTTGAATTTTAATGATATTGAAATTATTTTTATGTTTGTATTAGTGTTTTATTTGAAATTTATATTTAATATAACAATGTATTTTATGTAATGTTAATTATGAATTATTTTAGTATAAATACTTTGGAGATTATGTATGGATATAATGAGACTATAAATTAATCATATTTTTATATGATATTTAATGATTAAATTATTTTTTGTATACGTAATTATAAATATGGTTATAGTATATATGATTATGACGATTGTTATATATAAATATGAAGATTTTGTCTTTTTCTATATGTATTATTATGTTTGTGTATAATTTATTTTAACATTTTTTAGGAGATTAAAAGAATGCGAGTGCTGAAATTTGGAGGTACTTCACTTGCTGATGCTGATTGTTTTATTCATGTTGTTAATATTCTTGAGAGTAAAATTAGTCAGGATCAAGTAGCGGTGGTATTATCAGCACCAGCGTTTGTTACTAATTATTTAGTGGCTATAGTTGAGAATACATTAAACGGAATAGATCATGTGTTATGTTTTCGAAAAATTGAATCTATTTTTAATCAATTATTAATTGATATGGTTCAATTGCAGCCCAATTTTAATCATTTAAATTTGCGTATTATTTTAGATAAAAAATTTAATAAAATTAAAAATTTGTTGCATGGTGTATTTTTATTAAGGCACTGTCCTGATAGTATCAATGCTAGTATTATTTCTTTGGGTGAAACATTATCTATTGTTTTTATGGAAGCTTTATTGGTTTCACGCGGGTTTAGTGTGACGATTATTAATCCTGTGAAAAAGTTATTAGCATATGGGAGTTATTTAGCATCAATGGTTGATATTAAAGAATCTACTCGTCGTATTCAAGATTATATTATTCATAATAATAATAGTATTATTTTAATGCCGGGTTTTATTGCAGGTAATGAACATGGTGAATTAGTAGTTTTAGGTAGAAATGGTTCTGATTATTCAGCTACTGTATTAGCAGCTTGTACAGGTGCAACATGTTGTGAAATTTGGACAGATGTAGATGGTGTGTATACTTGTGACCCCCATCAAGTTCCTGATGCACAGTTATTAAGTTCATTGTCATATCAAGAAGCTATGGAGCTTTCATATTTTGGAGCAAAAGTTTTACATCCTCGGACAATTATGCCAATAGCACAATTTCAGATACCTTGTTTTATCAAAAATATTTTCAATCCTCAGTCTTCTGGAACATTTATCGGTCCTATTAATTCTGAGAAATTAGATATTAATTCAGCAAAAGGAATTACTTATTTAAATGATATAGTGATGATAAATGTTTCTGGTCCTGGAATGAAAGGGATGATTGGTATAGCGGCACGTGTTTTTTTAGCTATGTCGCGCGCTTCATGTTCAGTGATTTTAATTACTCAATCTTCTTCAGAATATAGTATTAGTTTTTGTTTACCTAATTATGAATTATTAGTTGCACGTAAAGCATTAGAAGATGAATTTTTTTTAGAGCTAAAAGATGGTTTATTAGAACCTTTAGATATTATGGATTGTCTTGCAATCATTTCAGTAGTTGGAGATGGTATGCGTACTCAAGTTGGTTTATCTAGTAAGTTGTTTAATGCTTTATCACATGCTAATATAAATATTATTGCCATTGCTCAAGGTTCGTCGGAACGTTCTATTTCAGTGGTTGTGAATAATAGTACTATTAATACTGGAGTTCGGATTGCGCATCAAATGTTATTTAATACTAATCAAATAATTGAAATATTTATTGTTGGTGTAGGTGGTATTGGCAGTGCTTTAATAGAACAAATTCATCGTCAATATTTATGGTTAATGGATAAACATATTGATTTACGTATTTGTGGGATTGCTAATTCTAAATCTATGTTGCTTGATTTTCATGGCATTGATTTAAGCTGTTGGAAATCTTCTTTATTAGAATTTGGTGAAAGTTTTCATATAAATAATTTTATTAATTCTTCGAATCAACATCATTTATTTAATCCGGTAATTGTGGATTGTACTAATAGTATTGATATTGCCAATCAATATATATTTTTTTTAGAAAGTGGATTTCATGTTGTTACTCCTAATAAAAAAGCTAATACTGGTTCTATGGAATATTATCGTCAAATTCGTACTACTGCTTTGAAAACGCATCGTAAATTTTTATATGATACGAATGTTGGTGCTGGATTGCCAGTAATAGAAAATCTTCAAAATTTATTACATGCGGGTGATGAATTAACATATTTTTCTGGAATATTATCTGGCTCATTATCATTTGTTTTTGGAAAATTAGATGAGGGTATGCCTTTATCTCAATCCATATTGACTGCTCATGAAAAAGGTTATACTGAGCCTGATCCTCGTGAAGATCTTTCAGGTATGGATGTAGCTCGTAAGTTGTTGATTTTAGCCAGAGAGGTTGGTTATTCATTGGAATTAAATGATATATATGTTTGTCCGGTGGTATCTAATGTTGATATTGATGAAGAAAATTTAAGTGATTTTTTAGAAAAACTTTCTTTTTTTGATCATGATTTTCTTGTTAAAGTACAAGAAGCACATAAATTAGGTCGTGTGTTACGTTATGTGGGTAGTATTAATCAAGGACATTGTCGAGTACGTATTGAATCTATAGATGATACAAATCCACTTTTTAAGATTAAAGATGGTGAAAATGCTTTAACTTTTTTTACTAGGTATTATCAGCCGATTCCATTAGTGTTACGTGGCTATGGTGCTGGTAACAATGTTACAGCTGCAGGTGTATTTGCTGATATTTTACGCACATTGTCGTGGAAAGTGGGGTATTTAAAATGATTAAAGTATATGCTTCAGCTTCTATTGGTAATATTGGTGTAGGTTTTGATGTGCTTGGAGTAGGTATTTTACCGATAGATGGTGCTTTATTGGGTGATATTATTTCTGTGGAGAGGTCTGATTCTTTTAGTTTATATACTTCTGGAAAGTTTTTCCATGAGTTACCTACAGAGGTTGAAAATAATATTGTGTATCATTCTTGGAAATATTTTTGTGCATGTGTTGGAGAAGATTTCCCTGTTTCTATTTATTTGGAAAAGAATATTCCTATTAGCTCTGGTCTTGGTTCCAGTGCGTGTTCAATAGTAGCCACGTTAGTAGCTATGAATCATTATTCAGGGAATTTGTTAAGTAATCACCAATTATTAATGCTGATGGGCGAGATGGAGGGGAAAATTTCTGGTGAAGTACATTTTGATAATGTATCCCCTTGTTTTTTAGGAGGCGTGCAAATTATTTTACAGACAAGTTCTATTATTAGTCAACGAATTCCAATTTTTTCAGATTGGTTATGGGTTATGGCTTATCCAGGTATTAAGATTTCTACTTTAGAGGCTCGTTCTATGTTACCTATACAGTATCATAGAAATGATTGTATTACACATGGTCGTTATTTGTCAGGTTTTGTACATGCATGTTATACCGATCAAGAATCTTTAGCAATTAATATGATGAAGGATATTATTAGTGAACCTTATCGTTCTCAATTATTACCAGATTTTTTTTCTATCCGAGAGGAGGTGATAAGTCTTGGTGCATTAATATGTGGAATTTCAGGTTCTGGGCCAACATTGTTTTGTGTAGTTAATGATCAACTTATTGCTAATAATGTAGCTAATTTGTTATCGGGGCGTTATTTACAAAATGATGAAGGATTTGTATGTGTTTGTCGTTTAAATTTTTCTGGTGTACAAATATTATCGGAGTAGTTTAATGAAATTTTATAATATAAAACATCCTAATGATAGTTTAGTGGATTTTTCTCATGCAGTAATTTATGGCCTTGGTCGAGATCAAGGATTATTTTTTCCATCATATTTGCCTGAATTTACTAACTCTGAGATTGATGATTTATTGAATATGGATTTTATTACTCGTAGTGTAGAAATTTTATCTGTTTATATTAATAATGGAATATTGTCAAAAAATCAGATATTGAACTGTGTGTCTTCTTCATTTACATTTCCTGTTCCGGTGTTGTGGATTGATGATAATATTGCTGTATTAGAGCTTTTTCATGGGCCAACATTAGCTTTTAAAGATTTTGGTGCTCGTTTTATGGCTCAAATGTTAATTGAAATTAATAAATATGTAAAATTATCGTATATGACTATTTTAACTGCTACATCTGGTGATACTGGTGCAGCAGTAGCGCATGCATTTCATAATGTAGATAATATTCAAGTGGTTATTTTATATCCGGAAAACAAGATTTCTGTTTTGCAGGAAAAGTTATTTTCCACGTTAGGTGGGAATATTCATACTATAGCAGTAAATGGTGATTTTGATGTATGTCAATTGCTAGTCAAACAGGCTTTTAGCGACGATTTACTTAATAAAAAGTTATTTTTAAATTCTGCTAATTCTATGAATATTTGTCGATTATTAGCTCAAGTTTGTTATTTTTTTGAAGCTGTAGCGCAATTACCTCCATTATTAAGAAATAAGATAATCATTTCTGTACCTAGTGGTAATTTCGGTAATTTAACTGCCGGTTTATTAGCTAAATCTCTTGGGTTACCTATTAAACGTTTTATTGCTGCCACTAATATTAATGACACTGTTCCTAGATTTCTTTCCACTGGTTCTTGGGAGCCTCGTGCCACTGTTCCTACTTTATCTAATGCTATGGATGTTAGTGTGCCCAGTAATTGGGAAAGAATAATGTTGTTATTCAGAAATAAAAATTGGAATTTATCTGAATTGTCCTATGGATCTGTTCATGATACTATTGTTTGTGATACTATATCTGGTATGTTTAATGATTATAGTTATTTATCTGAGCCGCACGCAGCTGTTTCTTATTATTTATTACGCAATGAGTTGAAATGTGGTGATTATGGGTTATTTCTTGGTACAGCTCATCCTGCTAAATTTAAAGATATTCTGGATACTATTTTGGATAAAAATATTGCAAGTGTGTTATTGCCTGATTGTTTGAGTTCCCGTATTTTTTCACCATCCTTATCTGTACGAATGCCTAATAATTTTGAATTATTTCGTGAATTTATGTTAGATTTAAAATATTAGTATTTATATAACGTGATTAATTTCTTTGTTTTTTATAGTTCTTTTGATTATTTTTTATGATAGAACATGTAACATGAAATTGATTTTTATAAATGTTTGTATTGATGAACAATATAATATTTAATTTTTATTTGTGTAGTTAGATACTTTTTGTTGTGTGGCGATTTATATAATGATGATTGATAATTGTCATTTTATATATTGTAGGCGATATTTTTGATGTATTTTTAAATTTACTAATATAATTAGTGAAATGTTAATGAAACTTTGCAAACAAACTTTTTTTTGAGGTTGAAAAGAATCTTTTTGGCCTCATATCAATCTTACGATAAATCTGGTCTCAATGGAGATGTTTAGATGGGAAAAATTATTGGTATCGATTTGGGTACAACCAATTCTTGTGTGGCGATCATTGAAGGTAATAAACCTCGTGTTATAGAAAATAGCGAGGGTGATCGTACAACCCCTTCCATTGTTGCTTATACACAAGATGGTGAAGTGTTGGTTGGGCAACCGGCTAAGCGACAGTCTGTTACTAATCCGAAAAATACTTTATTTGCTATTAAACGTCTAATTGGTCGTCGATTTCAAGATGAAGAAGTACAACGTGATGTTAGTATTATGCCGTATAAGATTATTTCTTCTGATAACGGGGATGCTTGGTTGGATGTTAAAGGTCAACAGATAGCTCCTCCGCAAGTATCTGCTGAGATTTTAAAAAAAATGAAAAAAACTGCAGAGGATTATCTTGGTGAACAGGTTGTTGAAGCGGTAATTACAGTTCCAGCATATTTTAATGATACTCAACGTCAAGCCACCAAGGATGCAGGTCGTATTGCGGGTTTAGAGGTAAAACGTATTATTAACGAACCAACTGCTGCAGCTTTAGCCTATGGTTTAGATAAAGAAACTGGTAATCGTACTATTGCAGTGTACGATTTGGGTGGCGGTACATTTGATATATCTATTATTGAAATTGATAGTGTAGATGGTGAAAAAACTTTTGAAGTTTTAGCAACAAATGGTGATACCCATTTGGGAGGGGAAGATTTTGATAGTCGATTAATTAATTATTTAGTGTCGGAATTTAAAAAGGAACAAAATATTGATTTATACAATGATCCATTAGCTATGCAACGTTTGAAGGAAGCAGCTGAAAAATCAAAAATAGAATTATCTTCTGCTCATCAGACTGATATTAATTTACCATATATTACAGCAGATAGTGTTGGTCCTAAGCATATGAATTTGAGAATTACTCGCGCTAAATTAGAGTCATTAGTAGAAGATTTAGTAAATAATACTCTGGATCCTGTAACAGTAGCTTTAAAAGATGCTAATTTGTCTATTCATGATGTTAATGATGTTATTTTAGTTGGTGGGCAGACTCGTATGCCGTTGGTGCAAAAAAAAGTATCTGAATTTTTTAAAAAAGAACCTCGTAAGGATGTTAATCCGGATGAAGCTGTTGCGATTGGTGCTGCTGTACAAGGAGGTGTATTATCAGGTGATGTTAAGGATGTGTTGTTGTTAGATGTCACACCATTATCGTTAGGTATTGAAACAATGGGTGGTGTTATGACTTCTTTAATTGCTAAAAATACCACAATTCCAACCAAACATAGTCAAATTTTTTCTACAGCAGAAGATAATCAGTCTGCAGTAACTATTCATGTTTTACAAGGTGAACGGAAGCGTGCTGGTGATAATAAATCATTAGGGCAATTTAATTTGGATGGCATTTCTCCAGCCATGCGTGGCATTCCTCAAATTGAGGTTACTTTTGATATTGATGCGGATGGTATTTTGCATGTTTCTGCAAAAGATAAAAATAGTGGACGAGAGCAAAAAATCACTATTAAGGCGTCTTCAGGTTTAAATGAAGAAGAGATACAAAAAATGGTTCGTGAGGCTGAAGCTAATGTTGAATCTGATAAGAAATTTGAAGAACTAGTTCAGTCGCGTAATCAGGCTGATCATTTGTTACATAGTACTAAAAAACAGTTATCAGAATTGGGAGATAAAATATCATCTGAAGATAAAAAATCTATTGAAGATGCTTTAAAAAATTTAGAATCTGTAGTTAAAAGTGAAAACAAGAATGATATTGAAGATAAAATACAGGTTTTAATTAAATCTTCTTCTAAATTATTAGAAGCTTCTCAAGAAAAGCAACAGTCTGACAATAAATCTCAAACAGCTGCGAATGGGAATTCTAAAAAATCGGGAGATGTTGTTGATGCTGAATTTGAAGAGGTAAAAAATAAAAAGTAATTTATTTTTATATATTGTAATAAATGTTAGTGATTTACGTATTGTAAGAGATAGATGAGAAACATATAATACCAATGGATAAAAAGCAGTGAAAGGAAAAAAAGGATGGCAAAATCGGACTATTATGAGATTTTAGGTGTTTCTAAAAACGCGGATGAGCGTGAAATAAAAAAGTCCTATAAACGTTTGGCGATTAAGTTTCATCCAGATCGGAATCCAGGAAATGTTACTGCTGAAGCTAAATTTAAGGAAATTAAAGAAGCATATGAGGTTTTAAGTGATGCTCAAAAGCGGGCGGCATATGACCAGTATGGTCATTCTGTTTTTGAGCAAGGTGGTATGAGTGGCAATAATACTGGAGAGGCTGATTTTGGTGATATTTTCGGTGATGTATTTGGCGATATTTTCGGTGGTGGACGGCGGAAACGGGCTTCTCGGGGGTCAGACGTAAGATATGATTTGACGCTTAGTCTTGAGGAAGCTGTTCGTGGTATAACCAAAGAAATTCGTATTCCAATTTTAGCAAAATGTGATGTTTGTCGTGGTACTGGAGCTAGGTCAGCTGCATCCATTGTTACGTGTTCAACTTGTCGTGGTCAAGGTCAAATACAAATACGTCAGGGTTTTTTTTCTGTGCAGCAGACTTGTCCAGGTTGTCGCGGGCATGGTAAAATTGTTAAAGAAGTGTGTAATAATTGTCGTGGACATGGTAGGGTTGAAAAATTTAAAACTTTGTCTGTTAAAATTCCTTCTGGCGTTGATGTTGGTGATAGAATTCGTTTATCTGGTGAAGGAGAGGCTGGTGAACACGGCGCGGCCTCTGGTGATTTGTATGTACAGGTACAAATTCGTAAGCATCCTATTTTTAGTCGAGAAGAGAAGAATTTGTATTGTGAGGTACCAATTAATTTTGCTATGGCAGCATTAGGGGGTGAAATTGAGGTTCCAACTTTGGATGGTCGTGTTAAGTTAAAAATACCTTCAGAAACGCAAACTGGACGGTTGTTTCGGATGAGAGGTAAAGGTGTGAGGTCTATTAAAGGTGGTGGTCAAGGTGATTTATTGTGTAGAGTAGTGGTGGAGACCCCGGTAAGGCTTAATGACAGACAAAAACAATTATTGAGGGAACTATCGGATAGTTTCGGTGGACCGAATGGTATTAATCAAAATAGTCCGCGGTCAAAGAGTTTTTTTGATGGAGTAAAAAAATTTTTTGATGATTTAACGAGCTAATATTTTTATTTCATATTATTAATACGTTTTATTAATTTTGATTTATGACGAGCGGATTTGTTTTTATGAATTAATTTTTTGTTAGCTAATCTGTCAATGATTATTTGCATGTTAAAAAATGCGTTTTTTGCTGTGTTTTTATTTCCTAAATTGATAGCATTTAATACTTTTTTTATAAAAGTACGTAACATTGATCGTTGACTGGTGTTATGTTTTTTTCGTTTCAGAGATTGTATCATTCGTTTTTTTGCTGATTGAATATTAGGCATAATTTTATTGCTCCAAATTTCAAGTGTTATGTAATTAGTAATTAATATTAGTTATACGTAATATATATACGTATGTAGCTAGCAGTAGTATATTTTTAACGAAATATCATTTTGATTATAAATGATAAATATATTTGTTAATGTTGGCAAATGAATTTCTAATTTTTTTATCTTTGATTCTGTAGTGTTAGAGTATTATTTTGGTATTAAATGATAATGGAGTTTATTCGTGGTATTCATAATTTAAGATCTTGTCATCGTGGTTGTGCATTGACCATTGGTAATTTTGATGGTTTTCATCGTGGACATCAGTTATTAATTTTAAAATTACAACAAATTGGGATAAATCGTGGATTGCCAATCATGGTGATGATTTTTGAACCTCAACCACAAGAATATTTTTTTGGTATGTCTGTGCGATTAACTTCCTTGCGTGATAAAGTAAAATATTTATCTAATGCTGGTATAGATATGTTGTTATGTGTATTTTTTAATGCAAAATTTTCATCTCTTTCACCGTGTGCATTTATTTCTGATATTTTAGTTAAAAAATTAAATGTTAGATTAATATACATTGGTGATAATTTTTGTTTTGGTGCTAATCGTCAGGGTAATTTTAATTTTTTAAAAAAAATGAGTTACAATTTTGGGTTTGAAGTTATGAAAATTAATACTTGTATTGATAATTGTGGGGATCGTATAAGTAGCACTGCTATACGTAATGCATTAGTGGAGGACAGATTGGGGAATGCCGAGATATTGCTTGGGCATGTTTATTCAATATCTGGTCGCGTGATGCATGGGTCGCAATTAGGTACTTTTATTGGTTTTCCGACATTGAATATATCGTTAAAAAAATCGCAAAGGTTGCCGATCAATGGTGTATATGCAGTAGAGGTGTATGGTATATCTGATCATTTATCGTTATTAGGGGTAGCAAATATTGGAAATTGTCCTACAGTTCACAGATTTCGTCAACCAAGATTAGAAGTGTATTTACTAGATCATGTAATTGATGTATATGGTTGTTATATTCAGGTATTAATACGTGCTAAAATTCGTAATGAACAAAAATTTTCATCAATTTCAGAATTGAGAGATCAAATTAAATATGATGTAATGAATGTTAGAAAATATTTTAATAGTAAGTAGTTTAATGTTCTTTTTTCAAAAAATAATTTCAGAAATTAGGTGTTATTATTATTATGATTGATTATAAAAAAACTTTAAATTTACCAGTTACAAAATTTTCAATGCGTGGGAATTTGTTAAATTGCGAGCCTATGATATTAGAAAATTGGTACAATCACAACTTGTATAAAATACTTCGCATTGTAAAACATGGCAAGAATATGTTTTTTTTACATGATGGGCCGCCTTATGCTAATGGGAAGATTCATCTTGGTCATGCGGTTAATAAAGTTCTTAAAGACATTGTTGTTAAATCAAGGAATTTCATGGGATATGATGTTCCATATATTCCTGGTTGGGATTGTCATGGTTTGCCTATTGAGTTAAAAGTTGAAGAATCAATTATTAGTAATAAGTGTGATTGTGATAATGAAATAAGTGATAGAGATTTTCGTTTTATGTGTCGGCAATACGCATATACGCAGATTGATCAACAAAAAAAAGATTTTATCAGATTAGGTGTTTTGGGGGATTGGGACGGTAGTTATTCAACTATGGATTTTGTTACCGAAGCAAATATAATTCGATGTTTAGGTGAAGTCATTGATCAAGGTTATTTGTATAGAGGTATTAAACCTGTGCATTGGTGTATTAATTGTTGTTCTGTTTTAGCAGAAGCGGAAGTAGAATATAAAAATCATATATCTCCTTCTGTGTATGTAGAGTTTATTGCATTTGATAGTTATGGTCTTTCAATTAAGTTTGGATGTGTGAATTTTAAATATTCCATTTCGTTTATAGTATGGACTACTACTCCATGGACATTGCCTGGTAATCGTGCTCTTGCTGTACATCCAGAATATGATTATTGTTTAGTGAAAATACATAACAAGTGTTATATTGTTGCTGTAATATTATTAGATGATGTTATTCGTCGCTTGGGTTATTTAAATTATAAACTTTTTGGTGTTATTAAAGGGAAACATTTAGAATGGTCGTTATTTAAACATCCATTTATGTCATTTGATGTTCCTGTTGTTCTTGCTGATTATGTATTATCAACTGTTGGTACTGGTGTAGTACATATTGCGCCTGGGCATGGAATAGAGGATTATAATGTAGCCCAACAGTATCATTTAGAAATTTTTAATTTAATTGATTCTTATGGTCATTATAAATGTAATATATTATCTTGTTTGGATAATTTAAAAGTATTTGATTCTAATCATGTAATTATTTCTTTATTGAGAACATGTGGAGCACTTTTATATTTTGAGGAGTGGGAACATAGCTATCCTCATTGTTGGCGGCATAAAACTCCAATAATATTTCGTGCTACTTTTCAATGGTTTATTAGTTTAGATCACTGTGATTTACGGCGGAAATGTTTAAGTGCGATAGATGATATGTGTTGGATCCCAAATAATGGAAAATCAAGCATGAAATCAATGGTTCTCAATAGACCAGATTGGTGTATTTCA
Source organism: Blochmannia endosymbiont of Polyrhachis (Hedomyrma) turneri (assembly GCF_000973505.1). Classification (NCBI taxonomy): domain Bacteria; kingdom Pseudomonadati; phylum Pseudomonadota; class Gammaproteobacteria; order Enterobacterales; family Enterobacteriaceae; genus Candidatus Blochmanniella; species Blochmannia endosymbiont of Polyrhachis (Hedomyrma) turneri. The sequence goes on from NZ_CP010048.1 coordinate 140,320, forward strand.
CGTCAGCGTCGGTGGGGGGTGCCAATAACTGTTTTTTTACATAAACAAGATGGGACTTTACATCCTCGTACCGTAGAATTAATAGAGATAGTAGCAAGAATGGTAGAAAAATTTGGTGTGCAAGCGTGGTGGGATTTAAATCCTGAGGATATTATAGGGAGTGATGTGAATGAATATAATAGAGTATATGATGTACTTGATGTTTGGTTTGATTCTGGTTCCACGTATTTTTCGGCAATTGCTTATGTTCGTGATGAATTTAAAAATAGTATACCTGATATATATTTAGAGGGATCTGATCAGTATCGTGGGTGGTTTATGTCTGCTTTATTGTTATCTTTGATAATAAAAGAACAATCTCCCTGTAAATTAATTGTATCTCATGGATTTAGTGTAGATTTTCAGGGAAAAAAGATGTCTAAATCTGTTGGTAATGTTATTAATCCACAAGAGATTGTAAATAAATTTGGTGCAGATGTTTTGCGTTTATGGATTGCTTCTAATGATTATACTACAGAAATGGTATTTTCTGATGAAAATATACAATCTTCTACTATTACATATCGTAGAATTCGGAATACTGTGCGTTTTATTTTAGGTAATCTTAGCGATTTTGATCCCAATCAAGATATTGTTGATCCTGAAGATATGGTGGTTCTAGATCGTTGGATTGTTAGTCGTGCTTTATCTGTACAATTAGATATTATTTCAGATTATGAAAATTATAATTTTCATAATATAGTTAAAAGGATTATGTGTTTTTGTTCAGTAGAGTTGGGGTCTTTTTATTTAGATGTTATTAAAGATCGTCAATATGTAGTTAAAAAGAATAGTATTGCTAGAAAAAGTTCGCAAAGTGCGTTATATCATATTATTGAGGCCATGGTGCGTTGGATTGCTCCTATTATTTCTTTTACCGCGGCCGAAATTTGGAGTTATATTCCCGGAGAACGTTCACTGCATGTTTTCGTGGAGGAGTGGTATGATGGTTTATTTAGTATGGATGCCTCTGAAATAATGAATGAAAATTACTGGAATCTGTTTTTACAAATTCGTGGTGAAGTTAATAAAGTTCTTGAAAAGGCGCGTGAAGATGGATATATTGGTTCCTCATTAGAGGCAGGAATTATTTTATACGCACAGTCAAAGTTATCAGCGTTATTAAATCAGTTAGGTCATGAGTTACATTTTGGTTTTTTGACATCATCAGCAAGGGTGGTTGATTTCTATGATTTAAATGAAAAAAAGAGTGTATATAGGCAGAACGTAATGGAAGGATTGAGTATTGGTTTAGAAAAGGCAGTAGGAAGTAAGTGTCAACGTTGTTGGCATTATACTTTAGATGTTGGAATTGTTGGTTCTTATCCAGATATATGTTCTCGTTGTTTAGAAAATATTTTTGGAAAAGGAGAAGCGCGAATGTTTATTTAGGATGATCAATGAATGCCCAATTAATTTATTTTTCAAATTTGAAATGGCTGTTTTTATCATTAGTAATCATGTTTTTTGATTTGATGACCAAGTTTTTGGTGATGAATAATTGTGTATATGGTAAACCAATTTTTATTTTTTCATGTGTTAATTGTTATTATGTTCATAATTTTGGTGTAGCTTTTAGTTTGTTAAGTCATATTGGTATTAAATATAACGCTCTTTTATCTTGTATTATAATATTAATTATTTTGGTATTAGTGTTTATGTTGTGTTGTTTAGATATTAATAGCAGTTATTTTTTTAAGATAGGATATTCAGTGATTATTGGTGGTGCGTTAGGTAATGTATTTAATCGTATATATTATGGTGTAGTTATTGATTTTATTGATTTTCATATAGGTTATTGGCATTGGCCGACGTTTAATGTTGCTGATTTAGGCATTTTTGTTGGTGTTGTATGTATTATATTAAGTAATAAGGTATAATAGTTATTTATTTTTGACTATATTGTTCATTACTATGTTTATAGTTTAATGTTAATCGTTTTTGTCCCAAGGTGTGTAGAATAGAAATTCTAGCAATTAGTATAGTAGTGTTTTAGCGTGATTTATTTATTGAGGTTTAAAATAGAAAGAATGTTCGTTGCTTATAAGATGTAGTAATTTGTTTGTATAAGTGGAAAATTTTTTTAATGTTCATTGATTATGGAAGTTATTAAGAGTGTTAAAGTGAGTGTATTGATTAGATATTATATTTGATATCTAACAGCATGTGTAAGATGCATATTTTTTTTGGTTTGTATGTTTGTTATTGAGATTCTAGTGTAATTGTTTGATAAAATTGAATTAAAATTACAGTGTTTAACTGATAGTTAGTGTATGAAAGTTATTTGTTATTATGAAAAGCATGAAAAAACAAAAAATATAAAATATCTATTTGTTGAATGAATGATTGAGTAAAATATTTTACTTAAGATTTTGATCTTAGTACAGTATTTCAAAATGTTAAGTAATATTGTTGTTTATCTTTTGTGTCCGTCCATCCGTTGGTTAGTGTATAATATTTAAAACAATATATTTATAGCATTATTTTTTTGTTGTTAATATTTGATGTTGTTTATTATATTTATTATTTTATACTATTATTATAGTTGTATAATTATAATTTTTGGGTATAATTTATTACTTGTTCATATTTCTGTATATGTATGCTAATAAAGATCCTCCTAATTATAGGGAGGATAATTTATAATGGATAATTTCAAGAGTTAATAATAATGGGTGCAGATAATATTCGTGTTGCTATTTCTGGTGCAACTGGACGTATGGGTCGTCAATTAATACAGTCATTGCTGTTAAAGTCTAATTGTTATAAATCAGTTGTTTTCACTGCAGCTATTACTAATAGTAATTCTAAATTTATTGGCAGTGATGTTGGAAGATTAATTGATGGTCGTTCTGTCGGAATAGTTATTCATGATTCCATAGAGGATATTTATAAAGATTTTGATATATTAATTGATTTTAGTTCTAGTCAAGCTACTTTAAATTATTTAAAATCATGTAATATGTACAATAAAAACATGGTAATAGGTACAACGGGATTTACAGAGGAGGAGTTTGTTTTTATTAAAAAAACATCACAAAAAATAGGAATTGTTTTTTCTCCAAATTTTAGCATCATGGTTAATGTCATGTTAAAGTTATTAGAAAAGGCGACAAGTATTATTGGTGGTATGTCTGATATTAAAATTATTGAATTACATCATCGTAATAAAAAAGATATTCCTTCAGGAACTGCTTTAAAGATTCGTCAATCTATTTTATCTGTATTATTTGGTTCTGATAATAAAAAAGTTAGGAACATGTTTTCAAAAATGAATAATGATTACGATATAGATATTCATTCAATGCGTGCTGGTGGTTTTGTCGGTGAACATAATGTTTTATTTGCCAATGATGGTGAAAGTTTAGAGGTTATTCATCGCGGGTTTGATCGTTCTATTTTTGCAAGTGGCGCAATATATTCTGCCTTATGGCTTGGTGTATTAAAAGTTGGCTTATTTGATATGGTTAATGTTTTGGGGTTAGATGAAATATAGGTTTGTATTAATCTGAAAACACTAATATAGATACAATATTATTATATAATATAAAAGGTGTATTATATGTTTATTAGTTTTTATGTTGTGAATATGTATCGATGATATGATATATTTGGAGATATATGAAAGGGACTGCATTATTAGTTTTAGAGGATGGTACAAAATTTCGGGGTCGATCTATAGGAGTAGAAGGTGAATCGGTAGGGGAGTTAGTTTTTAATACTTCTATGACTGGTTATCAAGAGATTCTTACTGATCCTTCTTATTCTAATCAGATAGTTGTATTTACATATCCGCATATTGGTAATGTTGGCATTAATGAACTTGATAATGAATCTTCACGTATACAGGTGAGCGGCTTAGTGGTGCGTGATTTATCATTGGTGCCCAGTAATTTTCGTCATGTCACTTCGTTATCTGATTATCTTGTTAAACAAAATGTTGTCGGTATTTCCAATATTGATACTCGTAGGTTAGTTTGTTTATTGCGTGATAAAGGTGTACAAAATGGTTGTATTATTTCTGGTGCAAATTTAGATGTATTATTGGCCTTACGAAAAGCTCGTGCTTTTAGTCATGTATATCATAAAGGTTTACTAAAAAGTATTACCACAAACAAAAAATATACATGGACGTCTGGTAGCGTGGATATTTATTCTAAGAGATCAAATTCACAGATTAATTTGCCTTATCATGTTGTGATATATGATTTTGGAATTAAGTATAATATTATGAGAATGTTAGTAGATCGAGGATGTAGATTAACAATTGTACCTGCGAAAACCGCGGTGTCTGAAATTTTAAATATGCGTCCTGACGGTATTTTTTTATCAAATGGTCCTGGTGATCCTGCTTTGTATACTGATTCGATTGCTTGTGTGCGATGTTTATTAGATATTAATATACCTATATTTGGAATATGTTTAGGTCATCAGTTGTTAGCATTAGCCAGTGGAGCCAAGGTGATAAAAATGAAGTTTGGTCATCATGGCGCAAATCATCCTGTCAAAGATTTATTAGCTAACAAAGTACTTATTACTACTCAAAATCATGTATTTACAGTGGATGACAAGTCTTTACCTAAAACATTAGAGATCACTCATATATCATTATTTGATGGTACATTAGAAGGTATTCGCTATCTTGGTAAACCAATATTTAGTTGCCAATGGCATCCAGAAGGTTCGCCAGGTCCGCATGATTCTCAAGTATTTTTTGATGATTTTGCGAGTTTAATTAAAATTTATCATAACGGGTAAATAGTAGGTTATTAAGATTGTGATATGTCGAAACGTGGTGATATAAAAAGTATTTTAATTTTAGGTGCTGGTCCAATTGTGATTGGACAAGCATGTGAATTTGATTATTCTGGAACACAGGCATGTAAAGCGTTGCGTGAAGATGGATATCGATTAATTGTAGTTAATTCAAATCCTTCTACAATCATGACAGATCCTGATATGGCTGATGTTACTTATATTGAGCCTATTCAGTGGAAAGTTGTTGATAAAATTATTCAAAAGGAGTGTCCTGATGCCTTATTACCAACTGTTGGTGGTCAAACAGCATTAAATTGTGCTTTAGATTTAGAGCGGCACGGAATCTTAAAAGATTATAATGTAGAATTAATTGGAGCTACTGCAGATTCTATTATTAAAGCGGAAGATAGAAATTTATTTCGAAACGCTATGAAAGATATTGGTTTAGAAACTGCTCGATCAGGTGTTGCAAAAAATATTATAGAAGCTTTGTCTATTGTAGAAATTGTTGGATTACCATGTATTATTCGTCCTTCATTTACTCTTGGTGGGCATGGCGGTGGTATAGCTTATACAAAAGTGGAATTTGAGTCGCTTTGTGAATCTGGATTTGATATTTCTCCCAATCATGAGGTATTAATTGATGAGTCATTATTTGGTTGGAAGGAGTATGAGATGGAGGTTATTCGTGATAGGAATGACAATTGTATCATCGTGTGTTCTATTGAGAACGTTGATCCTATGGGTATTCATACTGGTGATTCTATTACTGTTGCGCCAGCGCAAACATTGAGTGATAAAGAATATCAAATTATGCGTAATGCTGCCATAGAAGTGTTACGTGTAATTGGTGTAGAAACTGGTGGATCTAATGTACAGTTTGCTGTTAATCCAGATAATGGTAGGCTTATTGTTGTTGAAATGAATCCAAGGGTGTCTCGTTCATCAGCATTAGCTTCAAAAGCAACTGGTTTTCCTATTGCTAAAGTAGCTGCTAAATTAGCTGTTGGTTATACACTGGATGAATTAATGAATGATATTGTTGGAGGATGTATGCCTGCATCTTTTGAACCAACTATTGATTATGTAGTAACTAAGATTCCCAGATTTGATTTTGATAAGTTTTGTACTGCAGATGATCGGTTAACTACGACAATGAAATCGGTAGGTGAAGTTATGGGAATTGGTTGTACGCAGCAAGAATCGCTTCAAAAAGCTATGCGTTCTTTAGAGATTGGTGCTACAGGATTTGATTCTAAAGTGGATTTGAGTAACAATTTAGCCGAGTCGGTAGCGGTTATTCGTTATGAGCTTCAACATGCTGGTTCTAATCGTCTTTGGTATATAGGTGATGCTTTTCGTGTAGGTATGTCTTTAGAGGAAATATTTAATTTAACATGTATTGATCGATGGTTTTTAGCACAAATTGAAGAATTAGTTATGTTAGAAAGTGATGTAATTTCTCGTGGTATTTCTGCATTAACTTTTGATTATTTATATTTGTTGAAGAGTAAAGGTTTTTCTGATGCTCGATTAGGTATATTGGTCAATGTATCGGAACATGAAATACGTTATTTGAGAAATACATATAATTTACATCCTATATATAAGCAAATAGATACTTGTGCGGCAGAATTTTTTACACAATCGATATGTATGTATTCTACTTATTCTATTGAGAATGAAGTATTTTTTAAAGAATGCCATTATAATAGGATTATAATTTTAGGTAGTGGACCTAATAGAATTGGGCAAGGGATTGAGTTTGATTATTGTTGTGTGCATGCAGTATTAGCACTAAGACAATTAGGTTATGAGACGGTTATGATAAATTGCAATCCTGAAACTGTTTCTACTGATTATGATATTGCTAATTATTTGTATTTTGAGCCTATCACGCTTGAAGATGTATTAGAAATTATTCGAATTGAAAATCCCAAAGGCGTGATTGTGCAGTATGGTGGTCAAACTCCTTTAAAAATATCTAGAGATTTAGAATTATATGGAGCACATATTATTGGTACTAGTTCAGATTCAATTGATCGTGCTGAAAATCGTGAACGTTTTCAACAGGCAATACGTTCTTTGGGTTTAAAACAACCTAATAATGCGAGTGTAGAGTCTATAGATTTAGCTGTGCAGAAAGCAAATTTTATAGGGTATCCATTAGTTATTCGACCTTCTTATGTTTTAGGTGGTAGAGCGATGGAAATTATTTATGATGAGAAAGATTTGTTGTGTTATTTTCGTGACGCTATAAATGTTTCTCATGATTCACCAGTATTATTAGATCAGTTTCTTGAAAATGCTATTGAGGTTGATGTTGATGCTGTTTGTGATGGGACGGATGTATTAGTTGGTGGTATCATGGAACATATTGAAGAAGCCGGTGTTCATTCTGGTGATTCGGCGTGTTCATTACCTGCATATACATTAAGTTCTGATATTATTAATGACATACATACCCAGGTAAAATTAATAGCATTTGATTTTGGGATTATTGGTTTAATTAATGTTCAATTTGCAGTTAGGAATAACGATATTTATTTACTTGAAGTTAATCCAAGGGCTTCTCGTACTGTACCTTTTGTTTCTAAAGCTACTGGTGTGTCCTTAGCTGGAATTTCTGCTTGTGTGGTACTTGGAAAATCTTTAATTGAGCAAGGTGTGTATGAAGTGGTTCCTCATTATTTTTCGGTAAAAGAGGTTCTTCTTCCTTTTAGTAAATTTTCTGATATTAATCCGGTACTTGGTCCAGAGATGCGATCAACTGGTGAAGTTATGGGTATTGGTAATACATTTTCTGAGGCTTTTGCTAAAGCTATGTTTGCTAGTTATTCGTATGTTAAGAAAAATGGATGCGTGTTAATATCTATTGATCGTAAAGACTATGCGAGGTTAGCTAATTTAATTTTTCAGTTATTTCATTATGGGTTTTCTATAGATATTACTGATAAAACTAGTATTTTTTTAAAAAAATTCAGTTTTTGTTCTGATATAGTTAATTATGTGGAAGAGAATAGTGTGTATGTGCAAAACAGAATTAAGAATGGTGAGTATAATTACATAATTGACACTTCTTGCAGATATAATCGATCTACATCTCGTTCAAGTGCTTTCATATGTCGCAGTGCTTTGCGTTATCAAGTATATTATAACACTACATTAAATGCTAGTTTTGCAACATTGATGTCGCTTGAGTCTGATCCTACTGAAAGTGTAGTGTCGATTCAAGAAATGCATGCTCAGATTTTTAAAAGTTGATATGTGAAGTTTGATGATATTGTATTTAATGTAGTTGTTTGAATTAATAGATTTGATATTGAATGGATTAATATTGTTCATTGTTATGGATAGTGTTTTAAATACTGCAAGTAATAATTTTTGTGTATAATTATTATATTTTTGGTTTATTGTTTATTAATGTTATTATGTTATGGATATAAGCTTAATAGTTGCATTAGCAAATGAACGTGTCATTGGTAAATTAGGTACGATTCCTTGGGAATTATCACATGATATGTTATGGTTTAAATATCATACTTTAAATAAACCCATCATTATGGGTCGTAAAACATTTGATTCTATTGGTAAAAAACCGTTATTGAATAGATTTAATATTGTTTTAAGTCGTAGTTTGGTACAGAATCGGTATGCATCTGATCTTGTTTTTGTTTCAACACCTGAAGAAGCTTTATGGATATCAGCAAAAATATGTAATTATTTTATTTCCGAGGTTATGGTGATTGGAGGAGCACAGATTTATGATTTGTTTTTACCTTATGTTAATCATTTGTATATAACATATATTAATATGAATGTTTTTGGTGATGTATTTTTCCCAAGTTATCGGGAAGGAGAATGGAATGAAATATTTACTAGATCTTATTGTCTATTTCCATTTGTTAATTATACTTATTGTTTTAAAATTTTTGAGCGTTGTGTGAAATATTATTATAATCTGTAATTTTATGTTTATCGTTAATGTTTTTATAGTTATTTTTTTCTTATTTTAAACTGTTTGTATACTTTTTTAAAACTATAGAGCACGTGGAGTACAAGATATTCGAATAAAGTTTTTGTTTTCCCATTGTAGCAATGTTAGTTGTTTACCTCGATAACAACCTGAATCTAATCCATAAATGTTATCAGGTGTGCCTTTCCCTTCTAGGGTTGACCAATGTCCAAAAATTATATTATAACAAGACGGAATTAATCTTGGTAAATTAAACCAAGGTTGTAATGGGTATGGCGATTTTTCTGGAATATCTTTAAATTTTAAATCTAATTGTCCATCTGGATATAAATATCGCATTTTTGTGAATATGTTAATGTTATGTATGATGCGTGTTAGATTTTTATCTTGTACGTTCAATAGAGAATGAGTAGTGGTTATTTTTGTAGACTGTATATTTTGTAAGAACATTGCATAGTGTTTACTTTGTAGAATTTTTTCTATTTCTTTAGCGTTTTTTTTAGCAGCACAAATAGTCCATGTAGGTGTAATTCCTGCATGTGTCATTATTATTTTTTTTGATTCATCAATTTGTAACATTGGTTGGTATCTCAACCAATTAATTAATTTATCTGCATGTGATGATTGGAATATATTAGTATGGCAGGCATATTTTTTTTTATATCGGTAGTTAAAGTTGGCGTATGATCTTAATAAATTTAAGTCGTGGTTACCTAGTACAATTCTGACACTATTTTTTAGTTTGTAAATTAAATTCAATACTTCTAATGAATGTGGTCCTTTTGCCACCAAATCTCCAGTAATCCAGAGAGTATCTATTTTAGGATTAAATTTAACGGTGTTTAGTATTTTTTTTAAGCTTGTATAGCAACCGTGTATATCACCAATTAAATAAGTTGACATAGTATGTTACAAATTTGTAAAAAAGAAAATTATCGATATAAAATTTTTACGATTTTTTTAGGTATTTTTATGTTTTATATTTGTTATTGTTATTTATTTTAGACATTTATGGTTAGTTATAGTTGTTTTAAGTGTTTTTTGTGATGTGTGTTTTTTTAAGTTTTTATGTTATTGGTATATGCATTTTTTTGTGGCATTTGCTAAGTTACAAAATTGTTCAATATTTAAATTTTCTGCTCGTGATTGTAAGTTGATTCCTTGGTTTTTTAGTTCTTGTGGTTCAAATATTGAACTTAAGCTATTTTTAATAGTTTTTCGGCGTTGATTAAATGCTATTCTAGTGACTGTATTTAATTTTTGTATATCAGTTTTTGGGTATGGATTGTTGTTTGTATGGTACGGTACTAATTTCACCATTCTTGAGTTTACTTGTGGTTTTGGTACAAATGCATGTGATTGAACTTCTAATACACCGGTTATTGAACAGTAATATTGTGAAACAACGCTTAGTTTTCCGTAATTTTTATTATTGGGAGCGGCCATTAAACGTTTGGCTATTTCTGTTTGTAACATAAGATACATATCTTGAATGATATCAGAATATTGAAGTAAATGAAATATTATTTTTGTTGCGATATTGTAGGGTAAATTTCCAATTATTCTGATTGGTTGTCCAATGTGATTAGATAGTTCTTTAAAATTTATAGTTGTAACATTTTTTTGTATTACATTTATTTTTTTTATGGATAAATTTTTGATTAATCGTTGAGATAGATTTTGATCAATTTCAATTACCGTTAGTTGATCGACTAGTTTGATTATTTCTTTAGTTAATGCACCTAATCCTGGGCCAATTTCAACAGTTATTTGTTGTTTTTTTAATTGAATATGATTGATAATAGTATTAATAATGTTTTGATCTTTTAAGAAAGTCTGTCCTAGTTTTTTTTTTATTAAATGGTTTTTATAGAAAATTTTTTTCATGTGATTTATTGATCATTTGAATTGCAAGTTTGATGGCCATATTTATACTTCCAGTATTGATGTATTTTGTTCCTGCTAGTTCAATAGCAGTGCCGTGGTCAACAGAAGTACGGATAAAAGGTAATCCTAAAGTGATATTGGTTGATTTTCCAAAGGATTTAAATTTTAGTATAGGTATTCCTTGATCGTGATACATGACTAATATGGCATCTGCATGTTTTAGATATTTTTTGATAAAAATTGTATCTATTGGTAGTGGACCAGTCAAGTCATATCCTGTATTACGTAATGTATTTAATGTTGGTATTATGATTTCCTTTTCTTCTTGTCCGAGGTAACCGTTTTCTCCAGCGTGGGGATTTAATCCAGAGACGATGATTTTTGGTGTTGATATATTAAAGTATTTTTTTAAATTTTTAGCAAGAATTATAATTGTGTTAGATAATGATTCTTTTGTAATAAATTGTGTTATTTTAGAAATAGGTAGATGTGTAGTCATTAAAGCTATTCGTAGTTGATTATCAGTGAACATCATGACCACTTTTTTAGTTTGAGTATAATTAGCAAGAAATTCGGTATGTCCAATGAATGATATACCACTTTCATTTATAGTAGCTTTATGAATAGGTCCGGTTACTAATGCTGAAAATTCTCCGTTAAGGCATCCTTGGCAAGCGCGTGTTAATGTGTTAATGACGTATTTACTGTTGTTAATATTTAATTTTCCTGGTGTTATTGTGTCTGGAGCGTTGATTGGTAATATTGTTAATTCTCCATTTTTTTTTATATTATTTTTTTTGTTTTGATAGGTATGTAGTTGTATAGGTAAATTTAGTTGTTTAGCTCTGTTAATTAATAAATTGGGATCAGCGCAAATAACTATTTCTATTGGCCATTTTTGTTTTTTCTGTGCAATCATAATAGTGAGATCTGGTCCTATTCCAGCAGGTTCACCTGGTGTGATTACAATAGGGCGATGGTTATTAGTCATTGTTTTCGTTAAAAATTTTAATATAAGATGATGATTTTAGTTCTTGTATCCATCGTTTGGTTTCATCGTTAATTTTTTTATTGAAAATTATTTGAGATGCATCGAATTGAGATATTGTTTCATTTTTGTTTATTATTTTGGTATCTATTAGTTGAATGATAGACCATCCATCTGTGGTTTGTATTGGTGGGCTAATTTCTCCTTTTTTTAGTGATTGTAAAATTTTTTGTGTATTTCGGTCAAATTCATCAAGATATTTCCATTCTGAGTTTACATTTTGATTGTATGAATCAGTGTTTTTAAACATTTGCTGTGCTTCAAGAGAAAACGTAGTTTCTTTGTTTTTTATTTTTTTTGTTATTTGTAGTAATTTTTGTCTATTTTTTTGGTGTTCATGGGTGTTTGATGTTTTTAATGTAATATGTTTTGTATGTATTATTGTAACCATATTGGTGTTTATGTTGTGTTCTATATCATTTATTTTTAAAATATGTAGTCCAACGTTAGAACGGATAGGACCGATAACACTATTTATTTTTAAATCGTGTTGGATCAAAGTTTCGGAGAATAATGTTGGTAGTTCTTTTAATGTGCTCCAATGAACTTTTTTGATCTGAATATTTTGAAATTTATTGTTTTTTTCATGTATTAGTTGTTGTATGTTAGCTCCTTTTTTAAGTTTGCTGATGAGTGAAGTACTTAATGAGTATGCTGTTGTAATTTCTTGTTTTGTGGGGTTTTTTGTAAGTGGAATTAAAATGTGATTTAATTGAAACGCATTATTATTATTTTGTGTAAGTCTTTTAGTAAGAGTTTGTATTTCGTAGGGGAGTATTTTTATTCGTTGGTGCATTTCGTAGTTATGTATTGCATTGATAAGAGTATTTTTTCGAACATAATCCATGTAAGTATCGTAATTGATACCATTATTTGTTAGGTGAGATCGGAATTGCGCATTGTTCATGTTGTTTTGTTTTGCAATATAATTAACAATTTCGTTTGTTTGCTGATCGCTAATATTGATATTCATTTTTTGTGCTAATTGTAATATAAGTGTATCAGAAATCAATTGTTTAAGTATGTTTTTTCGTGAGTTTAGTTTATTATTTTTTGTTTCCAAAAGAGTGTTTTTATTATCTTGAATATTAAATTCTCGTATTTTTTGTATGTCGCTTTCAAGGATGATATTTGTATTTACTATTGCGGCAATTTTGTCTATTGTAGATGTTGCAATACTGTTATTGATAGATAATGATAATAGGGAAATAGAAAACAATATTAATATTTTATTATATTTCATATTAGTTTTTTGTATCCAATCTAACAGGTCATAGATAATATATGTAATTTAGATAATACATAATATTATGAATATTATATATTATGAATATTATATTTATATTTATTTTGTTATTGTGTTGTTTGTTTATAAAATGTAGAAATATATTGATTATTTGTAAATTAAATATTAATAAATATTATTATTGTGAAGTTATAGAATAGTTTGATAAGGTAATGCACTGATATTCAGTATATCACAAATTTTTGATTCTGATTTCAAATATTGGTTTGATGTGTATAATGTTACTTTAAACAGTAATTTATTGTCGTATTTTGTTGAGTTAGTTTTCTTGTTCCAAATGTTGATTTTTCGTTCGTATCCTGTGTTTATTTTCCAACAGCATGTATAAAATTGCATGCCAATTGTTTGATTAATTGTTTGTTTGTTATTAGTTTTGTAAAACTGAGTACCGCTTATTGTCCAGTGTTTGCTAATCGGCCAGTTTCCGATAATTCCTAGTTGTGTAATATTTTTTTGATAGTCTTTGTTAATTAATTCTGGTGTTATTTTTGCAAAGTATTTTGAGTTGAGATAACAATAATTTATTTGTAATATTTTATTATTGTTTTTTTTGTGTTCTATAATGGCATTTCCTGATTTAAATTGTTTAATGTGTGTATTATATTGGATATTGGTTTTTATTTTTAGTGATTTTTTAATAGTTAAGTTGCTATTAGCTATCCATGTTATATTATGATTTTTTTTGTAGGGGTTGTGTTTTTTTATGTCATTGTTAATGTTTTGGTGTTTTAAAAAATAAATTTGTCCTAATGAAATATTGAATATTTCAATATCATTTTTATCATAAATTTTTGTGTATATGTTGCTTGTTAATTGATTAGCAGGAGCAATTCGATCTAAACCACTATATAATGTGTCTTCAAATGGATTAGGATTATTCGTTTGAAAAATTGTAGTGTCGTATATTGCAATATTGTTTTGGTTGCGATATGGTATGTATAAATATTGGAATTTTGGTTCTAATGTTTGTTTATATTTTTTTAATATTTGTGTTCGTTTTTGTAATATAATTTTGGTATTGCTCTTGAATTCTGGAATATATCTATTAATAGTGTGTGTTAAATGTTTGTTTGTGTGCATTGTCGTATTGTTGTAATAATCGATATTGTTTTGTTGATAATGTGTTGTTTTTAATGTGATCTTGGTATGAGAGTCAGTGTTAAAGATATTAGATGATATAATGATGCTTGGTTCGATATGTACTCTGGTTGTTCTGGGGTAATTATGGTTAATATTTTTAAAGTAAGTTAATTCTCCAAATAGTTGAAAATTTACCGGTTTAAGTTTATTTGTGTAAAGGTTTATATTTAATTGTGGTTTAGTATTATATATATTTTTAATGTTATTTTTCAGTGGTTGAAATTCTTTATATAACAAATTAATATACCATAGGTTGTCAGTGTATTGACAGGACATTGTTTTTTTAGTATAAAAATTTCTTACGGGATGCAATTGTTTTAGTGTACTATTTTGTAAATAGTTGCAATCGTTAATTTTTATATAGTGGCTTTTTATTCGCCATTTTTTGTGTATTGTGTTATTTAAATTATAATATAGTAACCATTGGTTAGTATGTTTATTGTTATGTGGTTGATTGTTATTTAATATTTCCAAATTTATCACTCCTGTGTTTAGTTTTTTAAGATATTGAATGGTATTTTTTATTTGTATTCCTTGTTGTGGTATAAGGTTGGTTGAAATATTTCCATAACAGTATTGATTAATATTAAAGTGATATGGTAATTTAATTTCTAGTCCATGTTCATTATTATATTCTGGAGTGGGTGGATGAAATCCTTCATGGTTTTTGTGGTCTAATGATAATTGTAAGTAAGGGATGTATAAAATTGGTATGTTTTTTATTTTAAAATATGCGTTCCAAATATCTAAAATATCTTTTTTGTGGTCATATGAGATTTGTGATCCTGTGATTTTCCAGTAATTCCTTTTTGGAAGGCAGGAGGTTAAGTTTGCATGTTTTAATATAGTATAACGATTATTATAACGTTGTTTGATATGATTTGCTGTACCGTATGTTTGATATTTGATGAAATGAAAATTGCTAGAATATAAGTCTGTATTTTTAGTTTGAAAATCAGTTTGAATTTTTTTTCCTGTAATGTTGATAGTATCATTACAATAACAGATATTACCGGTTCCTAGTAATATTGTGTGGGGTGTTGTATTGTTGATTAATTGTTTATGTAAGTATATTTCATTTGCGTATAAAATATTGTTATGATGTGTAACTATAACATTTCCTGAAAAATAAGCTTGTTTCTCGTCGAGATAAAATTTAGCTTGGTTAGCCTGAATTGTAATTTTTGTATCATTATTTATTAGTTGTTCATTGATTATTGGATTTTGTTGAATAAAGTTTTTTTCAAGCGGGTAAGTATTTGTGGGATTGGCTAAGCTATGTTGTATATTTTGATAAAATATTAAAATAATAACGGTAATATCAATGAATATTTTTATTACATTTTTTTTAGTATGTTGTATTGAATATTTCATTTTTAGACAAAGGCGGTAATTTTTTGAGTAATATTATGGGTGTGGGTGAAATATTATAGGTGTAGGTGTTAAAACGGTTGTTTGAAGTAGGTTTTTTTATGTTATCGTGACTTAGTTTTTATATTATTAATTATTATTATGGATCGAATTATTGGTTATATTATTATTAATAATAATATTATGATTGATATTTCATTAGGTTGTGAATTCATAAATAATAATTATTTGTTGGTATATGAATAAGTAGCGAGTATGTGTCGAATAATAATTTAAGTATGTTAAGTACAGACATTTTATATTTTGAGAATGTATTGTGTTTTATATAAACATTTATGATGTAAAACTGATAATTTAATGTTAGCATTAGTGAAAATAAATTGTTTATTTTAGAAATTTTGGTTGACTATTTTCATAGTTAGTGATTTTATCTTCGTATTGTAATGTTGTATGGATGTAGTCAATATTATTTAGGATAGAATTGAGATGATGATCGTTTATTGCAAACGTATAGTAATGCGTGTGATTTATTAAAATAATTTTTTTATTTAAATCGATGGTGAATTTTGTTGTTTTTTGTTGATTTTTAAATATTGTTTTAAACATTTGATTGATTGTTGTATGTGATACACATATTGCTAATAGTTTATTTTGTATGCAGTTATTATAGAAAATATCAGCAAAACTTGGTGCAATAATTACATGAAATCCGTAATCCGCCAATGCCCATACTGCATGTTCACGTGATGAACCGCATCCAAAATTTTCTCGTGTAAGTAAAATACTGGCATGTTTATAATGTGGTTGATTTAGGATAAAATGCGGGTTGATTATTTTGCATGTTTTATCTAGGAATCTCCAATTGCTAAATAGATATTTTCCAAATCCATGTTGTGTTGTTTTTGTTAAGAATTGTTTGGAAATAATGGCATCTGTGTCTACATTGACCATATCTAATGGTACGACAATTCCTGTATGTTGAGTATGATTGTTATTCATTTTAGTATTTGATTATTCAGTTTTATTAAATTATTTTTCGAATGTCAGTGAAATATCCGGTAATTGCTGCTGCAGCTGCCATGATTGGACTAAGCAAATGTGTTCGACCGCCATATCCTTGTCGTCCTTCAAAGTTTCTATTACTCGTTGAGGCACAACGTTCACCAAAATTTAATTTATCATTGTTCATTCCTAAACACATAGAGCAGCCTGGTAATCTCCATTCACAGCCTGCATCAAGAAATATTTTGTCTAAACCTTCTGTTTCTGCTTGTGTTTTTACTGGGGTTGACCCTGGAACGATGATTACCTGTATTTTTTTGGCGATTTGTTTGCCAAAGATTACAGCAGCAGCTAATCGTAAATCTTCGATTCGTCCATTTGTGCATGATCCAATAAATACTTTGTCGATTTTTACATTAGTTAAATAAGTATTTTCTTTAAGCTGCATATATTTTAAAGCCTGTATAGCGTTTTTTCTTTCTATTTGATTTTTGAAAGAGTTTAGAGATGGTATTTTTTGATCAACAGCTATCACTTGTCCTGGATTAGTTCCCCAAGTAATTTGAGGGGCAAGCTTATTTACGTGTATAGTGTGTGTTGCATCAAATTTTGCATCTTTGTCAGAATGTAATGTTTTCCAATATTGAATAGCTTGTTGCCAATATTTTCCTTTTGGCGTAAATAGCCTATTTTTTAAATAATTAAATGTAACATTATCTGGGGCGATTAAAGCTGATTTTGCTCCCATTTCAATCCCCATGTTGCAGAGTGTCATTCGTTCTTCCATAGTAAAATTATCAACAATATTGCCACAAAATTCTATGACATGTCCATTGGCTCCTGATGTTCCTATTGTGCCAATAATTGATAATATGACATCTTTAGCAGTGGTGCCTGGTGGCATTATTCCTGATATTGTTATTTTCATTGTTTTATATCGATTTTGTTGCAATGTTTGAGTGGCTAATACATGTTCTACTTCTGATGTACCGATTCCAAATGCTAATGCCCCAAAAGCACCATGAGTGGAGGTGTGTGAATCACCGCATACAATTGTCATACCTGGTAATGTAATTCCTTGTTCTGGCCCGATAACATGCACTATTCCTTGATATGGGTGATTGATGTCATATAATTTAATTCCGAATTGTTGGCAGTTATTAATTAATTTTTCCATCTGAATTTTTGCCATATTTCCTGAAGCGTAAATATTTTTTGTTGTAGTGGGGACATTGTGATCCATAGTTGCAAATGTTTTATTAGGTTGTCGAATAGATCGATTTTTTTTTCGTAAATTATCAAATGCTTGTGGTGAAGTAACTTCATGTAATAAGTGACGATCGATATACAATAACGGGGTTGTATTATATGTTTCATGAATAATGTGTGAATCGTATAATTTTTGATATAAGGATTTTCCCATGTTATTTAACCTGTGTTTAATGTTTAATTAATGAAGCAATTATATCACCCATTTCATTAGTTCCTACTATTATATTTTTATTATTAGCTATATCTTGAGTTCGGTATCCTTTTTGCAATGCTTGAATAACGGCATGTTCAATAATATTTGCAATTTTGTGTAACCGTAGGCTGTATCGGAAAAGTAATGCAAGAGAAAGAATTTGTGCTATTGGATTTGCGATATTTTTTCCCGCAATATCAGGAGCAGATCCTCCTGCTGGTTCGTATAATCCAAAGTATTTTTCGTTTAAGCTTGCAGAGGGCAACATACCAATTGAACCAGTAATACTAGCGCATGCGTCAGATATAATATCTCCGAAAAGATTAGAGCATAGTATTACATCAAATCTATGTGGATTTTCAATTAATTGCATAATAGCATTATCAATATATAAATGAGTTAATGTAATTTCTGGATAGTTTTTTGATATTTTATTAATAGTATTACGCCACAGTATAGAACTTTCTAGTACGTTTGCTTTATCAACAGAAGTGATATGTTGTCGTCGTTTTCGTGCTAATTTAAATGCAATATGAGCTATTCTTTCTATTTCATAACGGTAATAAATTTCAGTATTATAAGCATACTCGTTGTTTTTTTCTATATTGTGTCCTCTTGGTGTTCCAAAGTAAATTCCTCCTGTTAATTCACGTACACATAAAATATCGATTTCTTGAGAATGTGTGTTATTCCGCAGTGGAGAAAGATGTTTTAATGTTTGATAAGTACGGGCGGGTCGTAAATTAGCAAATAGTTCAAATTTTTTTCGTAGCGTCAATAATCCTCCTCGTTCTGGTTGTTGATCAGGTGGTAGTGTATTCCATTTTTTTCCTCCTACGGATCCGAGTAAAATGGCATCTGATTTTTCACAGGCTGTTAATGTGTTTTGAGGCAGTGCTGTTCCCGTTTTATCGATAGCAATTCCACCTATTTGGTGTTCGTGTAAAGATATTGTTATTTTAAAATATTGTTGTATGTTATTAATAATTTTGTAGGCTTGTTGCATGATTTCTGGACCAATACCGTCTCCAGGTAAGATTGTAATTTTATATTTTTTGTGCATTGTTTTATTATTTTCCTGATATAATGTTTTTATTATTGTATTGTAATTTTTGTCGTTTGATTTCTACTTGTTGTACCAGCCAAATGTTGTTTAAAGCATTTACCATGGCCTTTGTGGAAGATTCAATGATATCTATAGCTAATCCCACTCCATGGAAGCATCTTTTTTTGTATGTTACTACAACATCTACTTGTCCTAGTGCATCTCGTCCGTGTCCTTTAGAGGTCAATTGATATTTTTCTAAATTAATAGACAAGCCTGTGATATTATTTAAAGCTTCGTATATTGCAGCTATTGGTCCATTTCCTGTTGCAGATTTTGAGTGGGTGGTGTTACCACATTTTAATTTTACTGAAGCTACAGCAAGGTTGAAAGATCTTGATTGAATATTGTAATATTCCAAATGAAAGTATTCTGGTTGTTCTTCTTGGTTGTTTATAAAGGCTAATGCTTCTAAATCATAGTCAAAGACTTGTCCTTTTTTGTCAGCTAATTTTAAAAATACTTCGTATAGTTTGTTCATATCATAATCGCTATCTTGATAGCCCATTTTGTTCATATGATGTTTTACTGCTGCACGGCCAGATCGTGAAGTGAGATTGAATTTTGCTTCTTGTACTCCAATACTGCTCGGTTCGATAATTTCATAATTTTTTCTGTTTTTTAAAACACCATCTTGATGAATACCAGATGAATGTGAAAAAGCATTATTGCCGACAATTGCTTTATTTATTGGGATAGGTACATTACATAGTTGACTAATTATTTGACTAGTTCTATAAATTTCTTGATGTTTAATATTGGTGTATGCTTTCAGTAATGGTTTATGTATTTTGATGGCCATGATTACTTCTTCCAAGGCTGTATTTCCTGCTCGTTCCCCGATGCCATTTATAGTGCCTTCAATTTGTCTAGCGCCAGCTTGTATAGCGGTGATGGAATTCCCCACAGCCATTCCTAAATCATCATGACAGTGTACTGAAATAATAGCTTGGTCTATGACAGGAACACGGTTGTATAGTGTTTTTATTATTTTTTTGAATTGACATGGAATTGTGTATCCTACTGTATCCGGGATATTAATGGTTTTAGCTCCTGCTTTTATAGCAGCTTCTACAATATAACATAAGTTATCTATTTGAGTTCTTCCAGCATCTTCGCAGGAGAATTCTACATCGTCGGTGTATTTTCTTGCATATTTAATTGCATAAATAGCCATTTCTACAATTTGTTTGAAATTTTTTTTTAATTTGGATTGTATATGTAAATTTGATGTACCTAAAAATATATGAATTCGAAAATTACTGGCTATTTTTAATGCTTCTGCGGCAACATCAATATCTTTATCAATACATCTAGCTAATCCGCATATGCAACTGTTTTTTATTTTTTGTGCTATAGTATGTACTGATTCAAAATCTCCCGGTGAAGAAATTGGGAATCCAACTTCCATGATATCTACTCCTAATTTTTCAAGAGCAAATGCGATTTGCAATTTTTGTTTAACGTTTAAACTGACTTGTAATGATTGTTCACCATCACGTAGCGTTGTATCAAAAATAATTATTTTTTGTTCCATGCTTGGTCCTTCGTTTATTTAACATCAATATTTTAAATTTACAGTATATATTATTTTTATTTAATAATTGCGATTGCGTATAAAATATGATGAAATAAAAAAATAACAAATTATAAATATAAAATTTAAATATTTTATTATGAAAATATTCTTGCCTGATTATATATAATTTGTCAACTATTAATATAGTGAAATTATATTGGAGATTCATGTTTTTATCTGTTTAATGTTTTTCAAATAGGTGATTTTATATGTATGTAACATAATTTTTGTTTTTTTGTTTTATTTCAAATAGCATTTATTATTATAATGAATGTGATACTTAACAGTTATAACAAAATATATTGATTATATCTTTAATAATTTAATTGTAATTATTTTTTATTTTTTGTAATTTCTTGTTAAAAAATAGTTGTTAATTATTTTGAGGTTGTTGGCGATGTGTATTTAGAATATTTGTATTTATGGTTAATAAATTGTAAGAAATAGAAGTATGTTTTAAGTTTTATTTTTTTAATATTTTTTAATATTTTAAGTGAAATATTATTGTTAAATTATTTTAATATAGTTGTTATTGCGTAATTTTCAGGAGTATATTTAAACAATAATTATTTAATTTTTTAATATTTAATATTCATTTGTTAATTAGTTTTATTAATAGTTATTAAATTATATTAGTGGATTTGATTTTTAATAATTTAATTTGTGTTAAAATATAAAAAATATCATTTTTATCTATTAATTATAATTGTATTTTATGTCAATAAAAGATTTTAAACGTGTTGTGTTATTATGTGAAGTTTTAAAATTTTTAAATATTATTTCTGATGGAATTTACATTGATGCCACTTTTGGTCAAGGCGGCCATTCTGAAGGAATTTTATCTTATTTAAGTAAACAAGGGCGATTGTTTGCTATTGATCGTGATTATGCTGCAGTTCGAATCGGTAAAATTATTGCTAAACGCGATCACCGAGTAACTGTTATTCATGGTCAATTTTCTAAATTATTTCAATATATGAAAACTCATAATTTGATTGGGAAAGTAAATGGAATTTTGTTTGATTTAGGGGTGTCTAGATTGCAATTAGAGGATAATAATCGTGGTTTTTCATTTAAAAACAATGGTTTGTTAGATATGCGAATGGATACTAATTCCAGTTTATCAGCTTCTTTATGGTTGCGTACAGCTTCATTGAAGAGAATTGTTTGGGTATTAACGACATTTGGAGAGGAAAGGTTTGCTAAAAGAATTGCGAATGCTATTGTTACATATAGAAAACATAAAAATTTAATTTATACGCATGAATTGGTAAAATTGATTACGAGTTCTGTACCATATTATGATAAACATAAGCATCCTGCAACGCGTACTTTTCAAGCTATTCGAATGTATATTAATAATGAATTATCTGAAATTCAAGATGTATTACAGGCAGCCTTGCTTGTTTTAGCTCCTGGCGGGAGGTTGTTGGTAATTAGTTTTCATTCTTTAGAAGATCGTATTGTAAAATATTTTATTCGTGCACACAGCTTACCATCATTAATATTAAATAAATCTAATTCTGATATACAGTATAATGATACTTTTGAGAAGAAATTTTTCACAAATTCAAACAATAATCAATATAAGTATTATTTAAAATTTATAAAGAGGGTATTTCCTTCGAAAAGTGAAATTCAATATAATATATCCGCAAGGAGTGCAGTTTTACGTTGTGCTGAAAAGGTAGTAATATGATGAATAATAACTTTGGTAGATTGCCTAATCTTGTTAGAATTATTTGTTGTGATTTATTTTATCGTGCTAGATTGTGTCTTATTTTGTTATTTTTAGTTATATGTTCAGGAATTTCTGTGGTTATAATGACGTATAAGACACGAGAATTGATTATGTTTAGTGAACAAATAGTATTAGAAAAAGATGCCTTAGAAATAGAAAATCATCATTTAATGCTTGAAGAAAAAGTATTGGGGGATTTAACTCGTATTGAGTCTTTTGCTATTAAAAAACTTAATATGAAGTATGTAGATCCTTATGAAGAAATCGGAATTTATTATTATAACTAGATATTTGATAGATATTACAATTTTTGTTTTGAGTGATTATTTTTTATGAAATTAAAATATCATAAAGTTTATAATGATTTTTCTGATTTTCGTTTTTTTTCTTTATATATATTCATTTTTTTGTTATTTGTAGTATTAATAGTGCGGATTGTTTATTTGCAGTTAATTAATCATGATTGGTTATTACGTGAAGGTGATATTCGTTCTTTACGTAACCAACGAGTGGATATTACTAGAGGTATGATTCGAGACCGCGTGGGTCGATTACTTGCGGTTAGTGTACCTGTATATGCGGTGTGTGCTAATCCTAAAGAATTAATTAAAGATGAGTTATTAAATATGTTTGTTGGTTCAAAGTGGCAAGTGTTTTCTGATGTATTGTCTATGCCGTTAAATCAAATTTCTTCTCGTATACGTTTACGTTCTAATGATAATTTTGTATATTTGGCTCGTCAAATTAGTTCATCAACAGGTGAGTATATTTTAAATCTTAAATTACCAGGTATTTATTTATCTAAAGAATCTAGAAGATATTACCCTTGTTCTCAAATTACAGCTCATATTATAGGTTTTACTGATATAGATGGTTATGGTATTGAAGGAGTTGAAAAAAGTTTCAATAGTTTATTACAAGGTGTTCCTGGTCAAAGAATAGTAAGACAAGATCCTAGTGGAAAAGTGATTGAACATGTTTCTTCTGTAGATAGACGATTAGCCAATAATTTATTTTTAAGCATTGATGAACGTTTACAAAATTTAGTGTATCGTGAATTAAATCATGCAGTGATTGCACATAAAGCAGAATCAGGTAGTGCTGTGTTAATAGATGTCAATACAGGTGAAGTGTTAGCTATGGTTAATAGTCCATCTTATAATCCTAATAATTTATCTGTTGCGGCTAAACGTTTTATTCGTAATCGTGCTATTACTGATTTATTTGAACCTGGTTCAACAATAAAACCTGTTGTGATAATAGCGGCATTACAGCAAGGAATTATACAAGAGGATAGCGTACTTAATACATTACCTTATTTTATTAATGGGTATCAAATTAAGGATGTTGTTCGTTATGAACGATTAAGTATTAAAGATATTTTGCAAAAGTCAAGTAATGTTGGTGTTTCTAAGTTAGCATTGAATATGCCGTGTTCTGTTTTAGTAGATGCGTATTTACAATTTGGAATTGGAGTGAAAACAAATTTGGGATTGGTAGGAGAGGCTTATAGTTCGTCTTTTTGTAAAAATCATTATTCTGATATAGAACGAGCTACATTATCATATGGTTATGGTTTGATGGTTACACCATTGCAGTTAGCGAAAGTATATGCCACAATTGGGAGCATGGGAATTTCACGACCGATTTCTATTGTTCGAATAGAAAAATCTACCATAGTGTCAGGTAAACAAATTTTTCCTGCGTCATTAGTACGTACTGTATTAAATATGATGAATACTGTATCGTTATCTATTGGAAATAATGTTGAGGATAGCTATAAGTATCGTATTGCTATTAAAACAGGCACTGTTAAGAAAATCAATCAAAGTGGAAAATATGTTAATAAGTATATTGCATATGCTGCTGGTGTTGCTCCAATATATCAACCTAAATTTTCTTTAGTGGTTGTGATTAATGAACCTAAATCTGGTCAATATTATGGAGGTATAGTATCTGCACCTGTTTTTGAGAAGATTATGAAAGGTGTTTTTCGCATCACAGATATGACACTTAATCAAAAGGTATCTGCTGGAGATGTGTTTGATGATAATTTTTTCTTCGAAAGTTATAGGAAATCTTAAATTATGCATATTTGTAATAATTTACAAACATTATTATCTTTATGTAAAGTTCATGGCCCGGTGGTTTTTATTAAAGCTATAAAGTTAGATAGTCGTCATATATTTCCTGGCGATTTATTTATAGCGCTTTATGGTTATCAATTTGATGGACGGAATTATATCATGGATGCTATTAGGAATGGGGCGCATGCAGTTATATCTGAGTCTGATGGTAAATTCGATCATGGTTATATATATTATATTGATAACATACCAATTATTAATTTGAATAATATTAAATATTATTTATCGTTAATATCTGGAAAATTTTATAATTATCCTTCATTATCATTAAATTTAGTAGGTATTACGGGCACCAATGGTAAAACTACTGTTGCTCATTTGTTATTTCAATGGGTAAATTTATTATCTGAAAAAAGTGCTGTCATGGGTACTATTGGTAACGGAATGGTTAATGGTTTGTCTTATTCTGTAAATACAACTTCCTCTCCTGTTGAGATTCAAAAAATGTTGGCGTATTTTCTTCAGAAAGGTGTTACTTTTGTTTCTATGGAAGTATCGTCACATGGTTTGGTGCAAAATAGGGTTCGTGATTTATATTTTCGAGCCGCAGTATTTACTAATTTAAGTCACGATCATTTAGATTATCACGGTGACATAAAATCTTATGAAGCGGCAAAGTGGATTTTATTTAGTGAATTAGATGTGAAAGAATATATTATTAACGCTGATGATATTATTGGGTTTAGATGGTTGTTGAAATTAAATCAAGGCACTGCAGTGACATGGCGTAGAAAGTTACCGAGAAATTGGTCTGGTAAGTGGCTGCATATTATTTCAGTTAATAATGTTTCTGGTGGATTTGATGTTGTTTTCGATTCTGTTTGGGGGTATGGTGTGATTCATAGTCAGTTAATAGGAGCGTATAATGTTAGTAATTTGTTATTAGCTTTAGCTACATTGTTGACATTAAATTATCCCTTATCTATTTTATTAGATACAGCACCGTACTTAAAATCTATTTGTGGTCGCATGGAAGTATTTAGATCAGCAGGTTACCCCACAGTAGTAGTAGATTATGCGCATAATCCGGAGGCTTTGAGAAATGTATTATTGGAAATCAGAGCTCATTGTTTTGGTAAAATATGGTGTGTGTTTGGTTGTGGTGGAGGTCGAGATGCAACAAAAAGGCCTATAATGGGAAATATTGCAGAAAGATATTCTGATTGTGTAATTATTACTGATGATAATCCTCGTACCGAAGAATCTAAAAAAATTATAAGTGATATTAAATCTGGGTTTGTAGACATAAACTCAGGACGCATACAGATTATTCAGCAGCGTGAAGAAGCATTGAGGGCGGCTGTTTTTCAGGCCACATCAAAAGATTGGGTATTAGTAGCTGGTAAAGGACATGAAAATTATCAAATTATTGGGAATAGTAAAATAATATATTCTGATCAAGTTATTATAAAAAATTTATTGAGTATAGTAACGTGATTTCTTTTGCATTGTCGGAAATTGCATCAATAATAGGTGCTGAATGGATTGGGCAAGATAGAATCATTGAAACAGTAACTATTGATTCTAGAAAAATTACTCAGCGATGTTTATTTGTGGCGTTAGAAGGTCATCGTTTTGATGGCCATCATTTTATTTCACAGGCGGTTTTTAATGGCGCTTATGCTGTGTTAGTACATCGTTATTCAAAATTGGAGGTTCCTCAATTAATAGTTGAGGATACTCGACGTGCTTTTTCTCAACTAGCTGCTTGGGTTCGTCGGCAGGTTTCGTGTAAAATCATAGCAATAACTGGCTCCAGTGGTAAAACTTCAGTGAAGGAAATGACAGCTTCTATTTTGTCTCAGCGTGGAAAAATTGTAGTAACTCAAGAAAATTTTAATAATGATATTGGGGTATCTTTAACATTATTATGTTTAACCAATGAAGATGATTTTGCAGTAATTGAATTAGGTTCGAGTAGTTTTGGGGAAATTGCCTGGAGTAGTAGTTTGGTGTTTCCAGATATTGTATTAGTAAATAATATTTTTTCCTCTCATTTATCAGGTTTTGGTTCTTTGGTTGGTGTTGCGATAGCTAAAGGTGAAATTTTTTCTAGTTTGCCAAATTCGGGAGTATGTGTTTTAAATGCTGATAATAATGCTTGTTTGTTATGGAAGCATTTATTGTTATATCGGAAAGTTGTATATTTCTCACTTCAACGGCGAGATAAAGTAGATTTTTTTGCTAGTAGTATTGTTTATTCTTGGAACAGTATTAGTTTTATTTTGCATACACCACTTGGTAGTGCTGTGGTTACTTTGTTAGTGTTAGGAAAGCATAGTGTGTCCAATGCTTTAGCTGCTAGTGTGTTAGCATTTTTTGCAGGAGCAACATTGCAAGAGATAGTGTTAGGGTTAGAAAAAGTGCGTCCTTTGCCTGGCAGGTTGTTTCCTATTGTTTTGGGTATAGGAAAATTGTTATTGGATGATAGTTATAATGCTAATGTTGGTTCTATGATTGCATCTATTGATGTGTTAAATAGAATGGCAGGTTATCGTGTTATTGTAGTGGGTGATATGTTAGAATTAGGGGGGTTACATGAGGTTCAATGTCATCGTGATATTGGTAAGTTTATTGCAGTAACGAATATTCATCAAGTGTTTAGTATTGGATGTATGAGTTGTTTTATTAGTTATTATAGCGGTCGGGGTGAACATTTTTATAGTTATAATATGTTGATTTCTCGTATTGTTCAGGTATTTAAGATGCATGATAGAGTTACAGTATTAATTAAAGGATCGCGTAGTATGTTGATGGATCAGTTAGTAATGGTATTACGGGAGATATTATATGGTGCTTGAATTAGTTGAATATTGTTTTAAATTTTACTCTAATAATAGTGGTGTGTTTTCGCATGTAACGTTTCGTTCATTTTTTAGTTTGTTAAGTGCTTGGTTAATATCGTTATGGATTGGTCCATATTTAATTACTTTATTGAAAAAATTAAAAATAAATCAAGTGATACGTACTAATGGTCCATCGTCTCATAGCTTAAAACAGGGCACACCCACGATGGGTGGTGTTATGATTTTATTTTCTATTATTTTGTCAATATTATTGTGGAGTAATTTATGTAATCATTATATTTGGTATGTGATATGTATATTGGTGTTTTATGGTTGTGTTGGTTTTTTAGATGATTATTACAAAATCTTAAAAAAAAATAGTTGTGGATTAAGTGCGTTATCGAAATATTGTTTGTTATCAATAATTGCATTATTATTAATGAGTATAGTTTTTATGTTAGAGAAAAATATGATTAGTACACGATTAACGGTACCTTTTTTTAGTAATGTTATTATCGAATTAGGAGTATGGTATATTATTTTTGGTTATTTAGTGGTTGTTGGTACTAGTAATGCTGTTAATTTATCAGATGGTTTAGATGGTTTGGTTATTTTTCCTATAGTATGCATTGCTATTGGTTTAGGTATAATAGCATTGGTGTCTAGTAATATATATTTTGCTAATTATTTTTCTGTTCAGTATTGTGTTTTTGTTAGAGAGTTGGTAGTAGTTTGTAGTTCTATTATTGGGGCAGGACTTGGTTTTTTATGGTTTAATGCATATCCTGCACGAATTTTTATGGGGGATGTTGGTTCTTTATCTCTTGGTGGAGCGATTGGAGTGATTGCTGTATTATTGCATCAGGAAATTGTGTTATGTATTATGGGTGGTGTGTTTGTGTTAGAAACTTTTTCAGTTATTATTCAGGTATGTTTTTTTAAATTTTATGGTTATCGTATATTTCAAATGGCTCCCATTCATCATCATTTTGAACTACAAGGATCTCCAGAACCTCGTATTGTGGTTAGGTTTTGGATTGTTAATTGTGTTTTAGTTTTAATTGGTTTAATAGTATTGAAGGTATGTTAATTTATGGTTAATTATCGAAAAGCTCGAATTGTTATTGTAGGATTAGGTCTGACTGGTTTATCGTGTGTCAAGTTTTTTTTAGATCGAGGTGTGGTTCCTAAAGTCATGGATACTCAATATTTTCCTCGATGTTTACATCAGTTACCGAAAGATATTAAATGTTGTTTAGGAAGATTAAATGAAGAGTGGTTATTAGATGCGACATTGATTGTTGTAAGTCCTGGAGTGTCATTATCGGATCCAATTTTGGTACGAGCTTTAAATGCAGGAATAGAGATTATTGGTGATATAGAGTTGTTTGTGCGTGAAACTGATACACCTATAATTGCTATTACTGGTTCTAGTGGTAAAAGTACAGTGGTTAGGTTATTGTCAAATATGGCCATTTGTGCTGGTTTGATAGTAGGTGTTGGTGGGAATATTGGTGTTCCTGTGTTGATGTTATTGAATAAATGTTATCAATTATATATTTTGGAAATATCTAGTTTTCAATTAGAAACCACCACCAGTCTATGTTCTGTTGCATCGACAATTTTAAATATTTCACATGATCATATGAACCGATATTCGTCTGATTTATTACAATATCATACTACGAAGTTAAAGATATATAATAATGCAAAAGTATGTTTGGTCAATGCTTCTGATCCATTAACTTTTCCTGTATCATCTAGAGATCATCATCGTTGTTACTGTGTTAGTTTTGGTGATGAATTTGGTGATTATCATATAGGTTGGCAGTCTGACAGATATTGTTTAATGAAACATAATACATTATTGTTATATTGTTCTGAAATGAAAATATCGGGTCGTCATAATTATATGAATGCGTTAGCCGCTTTGGCTTTAGCGGATATCATGATGATTCCTCGTAAGTGTTCTTTGTTAGTTTTGCGTAATTTTTCTGGTTTATCGCATTGTTTAGAATTAGTACATGAAAAAAATGGAATACGTTGGATTAATGATTCTAAGGCGACTAATATTAGTAGCACTATTGCAGCGATAAGAAGTGTATCAATATTTAACAAGGGAACATTGCATATATTATTAGGAGGTGACGGTAAGCGTGTTGATTTTTTCCCTTTAGGATATTGGATGAAAAATGATAGAATATCAATGTATTGTTTTGGTAAAGATGCAGTATCTTTAGGAGAGTTAAGGTCATATGATGATACGATCATAACTGAAAGTATGGAGCAATCAATATGTATTATTAGCACTCGAGTAAAGAAAAATGATGTTGTATTATTATCTCCTGCTTGTTCTAGTTTAGATCAGTTTGAAAGTTTTAAGATGCGTGGTCATATATTTTCTCAATTAGTTAAGAAAATTGGGTAGTAGTTTGTTGATAAATTTATTGATTAAAAAGTTGAAATATTTATTGACATTTCGTTTAAATTCATCTCCAATTGTATTATTATACGATCGATTGTTACTGTGGCTAATATTATGTTTATCTTGTATTGGTTTAATTATGGTGACTTCGTCGTCTATGTTTGTTGGAATAAAATATTTCAATGATTCGTTGTATTTTTTAAAACGTGAAATATTGTATTATTTTTTATCAGGTTTGTTATCTGTATGTGTTTTATATTTTCCTATTTATATTTGGCAACGTTTTAGTTTTTTTTTATTGTTAATTACTTTAATAATACTATTATTAATACCAATATTTGGTTATTCAATTAATGGGGCTTCACGTTGGATAATATATGGATATTTTCATATACAGCCATCGGAATTATTGAAATTAACATTTTTTTGTTATTTTGCTAATTATTTAGATAAAATGAAAGGTGTGTTTATAAATATTTTAGATATTTGTGAACCAGTAATTATAATTTTTATTTTTTTTTTATTATTATTAATGCAACCTGATTTTGGTGCAGTAATTATTTTCATTCTTACTATATTATCTGTTTTATTTATTTCTGGTATTTTATGGTGGAAGTTTTTATTTTTAGTTAGTTTTATCATACTATTAGTTGTTTTATTAATTTTTGAGCAACCGTATCGTATATATCGTATAATTTCTTTTTGGAATCCATGGCTTGATCCATTTGGGGGTGGATATCAGTTAATCCAATCATTAGTTGCATTTGGTCGTGGTGAATTTTTTGGACAAGGATTGGGTAATTCTATTCAAAAATTTGAATATTTACCAGAAGCTTATAGTGATTTTATATTTTCGATTATTGCTGAAGAGCTTGGATTTTTGGGTGTATTGTTAATATTGTTCATGATGATTCTAGTTATTTTTAGAGGTATGTTAATATCGTATAAAGCATTTAAAATGCGTCAATTGTTTTTTGCTTATTTATCTTCTGCTATTAATTTTTGTTTTTCATTTCAAGTATTAATTAATATAGGGACTGTTACTGGGATGTTACCTACCAAGGGATCTACATTACCATTGATTAGTTATGGTGGTTCTAGTTTTTTAGTTGCTTTTTTATCTATTGTATTTTTGTTGAGAATAGATTTTGAGCTTCGTGTTATTGATGATCAGGCTTTTATTAAAGGATTTGTTGAATGACGAAAAATTCAAAACGTTTGTTAATAACCGGGGGTGGTACTGGTGGTCATATATTTCCAGGATTGGCGGTGGCTCATTATTTAATTAAGGAATATGGATGGAAGGTATATTGGTTGGGTTCTATTGGTCATTTAGAGGCTGATATTGTTCCTAAAAATGGTATTCAGATTAATTTTATTCATGCGATTGGTTTTTGTGGAAAGAGTTGGTATAAACAATTAATATCGTTATTGTTTTTTTGTTTTTCAGTTTTGAAAGCAAGAAGTATTATTCGTTTTTGGAAACCAGATATTATATTAGGTGTAGGTGGATATGTTTCTGCGCCAGTTGGGGTTGCTGCTTGGTTTTGCGGTTGTCCTGTGATTGTACATGAGCAAAATTCTGTTGCTGGATTGGCCAATCGTTTTTTAGCTATGACAGTAGCTAAAAAAGTTTTACAGGCGTTTCCTAATGCTTTTTCATATGCTGAAACAGTTGGTAATCCAATTCGTGATGTTATATTAGATATTAAAGATCCTGAAGATCGTTTGTGTAATAGAGTGGGTCCTGTTCGTTTATTAATAATAGGTGGCAGTCAAGGTGCTCAGATATTTAATCACATGATGCCAAGGATTCTTTCAGTTGTTATTAATCAATTTATTATTTGGCATCAGGTTGGTAAAGGAAACATACAAGAAGTGTATCATTTTTATAGTGATTTAGTAAAACAAGATGTGTATAAAATTATAGAATTTATTGATGATATCGCTTTTGCTTATGAGTGGGCTGATATAGTAATTTGTCGTTCTGGTGCATTAACGGT
Organism: Blochmannia endosymbiont of Polyrhachis (Hedomyrma) turneri; assembly: GCF_000973505.1. Classification (NCBI taxonomy): domain Bacteria; kingdom Pseudomonadati; phylum Pseudomonadota; class Gammaproteobacteria; order Enterobacterales; family Enterobacteriaceae; genus Candidatus Blochmanniella; species Blochmannia endosymbiont of Polyrhachis (Hedomyrma) turneri. Next base: position 172,098 of record NZ_CP010048.1, read on the forward strand.
AAGTGAAATTTCTTCTGTTGGTGTACCAGCTATATTTGTACCGTTTGCACATAGAGATTGTCATCAATATTTGAATGCTTTGCCTTTGCAACAAATAGGTGCAGCGAAAATTATTAGTGAGCAAGAATTTACAGTTAACCATGTTTCTTACATATTACACACTTGGAGTGATCGTTCTTTGCTGTTAAAAATGGCGAAACGTGCTAAAATTTTAAGTATTCCTGATTCTACTGAGCAAATTGCGTATAGAATCAGATCATTACTTATTAGATGATATATTAAATGGTGATGGCATATATTTATTTATATTGAATTATAGTTATAAAATTGTGAATATAAATATGAAAAGTTCTAAAAGGTTAGAAATTGATTTATCTGAAATTGTTCCATGTATTCGTAAAATACATTTTATTGGTATTGGTGGTTCTGGTATGTGTGGTATTGCTAAAATTTTAGTGAGTGCAGGTTATAAGATTAGTGGTTCTGATTTAGTTTCAAATGAAATGATTATGCAGCTTATTACACTTGGTGTAAAAATTTTTTTTGATCATAAGTCTAAAAATATTTCTGGTGCGAATCTTGTAGTGATATCTAGTGCTATTCCTGTAGATAATCCGGAGGTTCTTGCTGCTAAGCGAGCTAGAATTTCAATAGTACATCGATCTGTGATTTTATCGGCTTTAATGCGATCTGTTTCTTGTAGTGTTGCTGTTGCTGGCACACATGGTAAAAGTACTACTACTGCGATGATAGTTAGTATTTATTGTGAATTGGGCTATGTGCCTACTTTTGTAAATGGAGGAATAATAAAATCATTAGGCACATCTGCCCATTTTGGTGATGTTCGTAATTTGATTGTAGAAGCAGATGAAAGCGATGCTTCATTTTTGAATTTATATCCAACTTTTGCAGTGATTACTAATATTGAGCCTGATCATATGGATACTTATCAAGGAGAATTAGAAAATTTAAAGATGGCATTTCTTAATTTTTTGCATAATTTACCATGTAATGGTAAGGCTATTTTGTGTCTTGATGATCCTGTTGTTCGAACATTGTTGCCTTATATTAATAGAAAAGTTATTACATATGGTTTTAGTAAGGATGCTGATTTGTATATTAGTAATTATTCTCAGAATATGAATAAAAATAATTTCATTTTATGTAGAAAAAATATGGTCACTTTAGATATAGTTACAAAGATTCCTGGTCGTCATAATGCACTTAATACTGCAGCGGCTATAGCTTTAGCAGTGGAATCTGGCATTGATGATAATAGTATATTACGGGCTGTGTTACAATTTCAGGGTGTTAATAGGCGGTTTGATATTTTAGGTATGTACGATCTTAAATATTTTAATAAACAATCTGGTGAGGTGATATTAGTAGATGATTATGGTCATCATCCAATTGAGTTGTATGCTACTATTGAAACAATTCGTTCTGGTTGGCCTAACAAACGTGTAGTGATGGTATTTCAACCCCATCGTTTTACCCGGATACGAGATTTATATGATGATTTTGTGCAGGTGTTATCTACGGTGGATGTTTTATTAATTTTGGATGTTTATTCCGCTGGTGAGATGTTCATTCCTGGTTATGATAGTATTTCTTTATGTGCAACAATTCATAAATATGGTAAAATAGATCCATTTTTGGTGTCTGAGGAGGTATTGTTTTATGCGTTATCATCGATTTTAAAAGATAAAGATTTTCTTGTGATGCAGGGGGCTGGAACAATTGGAAATATAGCACAAAGATTGTTTAATTATGATCGGTTGAGCGATATGTCTTGATTGTAGTGATTTTTTTAGTGAATATAGATGAAAAATATTACAATATTTAATGATTTATGTATTATTAATATGTATTGATTGTATTAATGACATGATATCAAGAAATGTATTGTGAGATATTTTAATGTAATCAGAAATATATTTTTAAGATGGATATATTTTTTAATATTCTTTAGTATGATAGTGTTTGTTGTTTGTCGGTTGATATTTTGGATGCACCATACTAGTAGTTCCGTGCTGGTATTTAAGTTGGTGATTAGTGGGAATCGACGTTATACTACTGATGATGAGATTCGAAATGCCGTTTTGCGTGTTGCTCCGATGGGAACTTTTATAACTTATAATATAAATCTTGTTCAAAGAGAAATTAAAAGTTTGCCTTGGGTTAAGCAAGTAAGTGTTCGGAAGCAATGGCCGAATAAGTTAAAGGTTTATATTATTGAATATGTGCCAGTGGCGTATTGGAATTCTTCACATATGATGCTTACTAGAGATGCGGTAATTTTTACTATTCCTGAAAGTCGAATGAATCGGCAGTCATTTCCTATGTTGTTTGGTCCAGTAGGTACTGAAAGAGATGTACTGATTAATTATTATGTTTTTCTTGAGATTTTAAAATTTAATTTATATACACTGCAATCAGCCGGTATAGATAATCGTTATTCGTGGCACATAATATTAGAAAACGGTACTAGATTAATATTAGGTCGAAAATATTGTATTGAACGATTGCAACGTTTTGTCAAGTTTTATCCTATTTTTCTTAAGAAAAATATGTATAAAAACAACGAATTTGTTCATTATATTGATTTGCGTTATGAATCAGGTTTTTCTGTAAAGACCATACCGAATAAATAATTGAGAAAGAATTAATTGATATAATTTTATTATGTAAGGTCATGCTAGTATGGTTAAATTACTGGAAAAAAAGTTAGTTGTTGGTTTAGAAATAGGAACATCTAAAGTTTCTGCATTAATTGGTGAAATTTTATCTGATAATACGGTGAATGTTATTGGTGTTGGCAATGTGTTATCGCGAGGGATAGATAAAGGATGGATTAATGATTTAGAGTCTGTTATAAGTTGTGTGCAATGTGTTGTCAATCAAGCTGAATTAATGGGTAACTGTCAGGTTTCATCGATATATTTAGCTGTATCTGGTAGAAATATTAATTGTCAAAATGAAATAGGTATGGTTCCCCTTTTAGGGGAGGAGGTTACATTAGAGGATATTGAAAATGTAGTACATACAGCTAAATCTGTTAAAATACGTGATGAACATAGAATTCTTCATGTTATCCCCCAAGAATACGCGATTGATGCTCAAGAGGGTATTAAAAATCCGTTAGGTTTATCTGGCGTAAGAATGCAAGCCAAGGTGCATTTAATTACATGTCACAATGATATGGCTAAAAATATTATTAAATCTGTTGAACGGTGTGGTATAAACGTGGATCGACTAATATTTTCTGGTCTCGCTTCATCTTATGCAGTATTAACTCATGATGATCGTGAATTGGGAGTGTGTGTGGTGGATATTGGTAGTGGTACTATGGATATAGTAATTTATATTGGTGGTGCATTGCGATATACCAAAGTTATTCCTTATGCTGGTAATATAGTAACTAGTGATATTGCTTATGCTTTTGGAACATCTACAAGTGATGCAGAAAGTATTAAGGTACGTTATGGGTGTGCTTTGGAGTCTTTAGTTAATAAAGATGAAAATGTTGAATTGACAAGTATTAATGGCCGTTCTTCTCGTATTTTGCAGCGGCAAACATTAGCAACAATAATTGAACCAAGATATTATGAATTATTAACTTTAGTTAATAATGAGATAATTAAATTGCGTAATCAATTACGTTTTCGTGGTATAAAGTTTGACCTTTCGGGTGGTATTGTATTAACAGGTGGGGGTTCTAAGATAAATGGTTTAGTAAGTTGTGCAGAAAGAGTTTTTTCTGGTTTTCATATTCGTATTGGTAGTCCAATGTGTATCACTGATTTGACAGAGTGTGTTCAGAAGCCTGATTATTCTACTACTGTAGGTTTGTTGCATTACGGAAAAGAATTGCAAATAAATACTGCAACAGGGATTGGGAAAAATACTTTATTTAGTACATTGTTGAAAAAAATAAATCATTGGTTCAAAAAGGAGATTTGTTGAACATTAAGTTGTAAGTATTTTAGGTGAAATCGGCGTTAATTTTTAATAGGTAAGTGATAACATGGATAATGAGGTAATGATAAGTTATGGAGAAAAAATATGTTTGAACCGATAGAATTGACTACTGAAGCAATAATTAAAGTACTTGGAGTTGGTGGTGGTGGATGCAATGCTATTGAGCATATGGTGCACGAGAATATTGAAGGTGTTGATTTTTTAGCCATTAATACTGACGCTCAGGCATTGCGAAAGATGGATGTAAAGCAGATTATTCAAATTGGTAGTACTATTACTAAAGGATTAGGTGCTGGTGCTAATCCAGATGTAGGTCGCAATTCTGCAGAAGAAGATCGTGATGTATTACGAGGCGCGATAGAAGGAGCGGATATGTTATTTATTGCTGCTGGTATGGGTGGTGGCACTGGGACTGGTGCAGCACCAGTAGTTGCGTCTATTGCTAAAGATTTAAGTATTTTAACTGTAGCAGTAGTTACTAAACCATTTAGTTTTGAGGGCAAACGACGTATGGCTTTTGCTGAGCAGGGTATTTCTGAATTATCGAAATATGTTGACTCTTTAATTATCATTCCAAATGATAAATTATTAAAAGTATTAGGGAAAGGTATTTCTTTATTGGATGCTTTTCGTGTTGCTAATGATGTCTTAAAGGGAGCTGTGCAGGGTATTTCTGAATTAATTACACATCCTGGATTAATGAATGTTGATTTTGCTGATGTGCGTACGGTGATGTCTGAAATGGGATATGCTATGATGGGTACTGGGGTGGCATCCGGTGATAATCGTGCTGAGGAAGCCGCAGAGCTAGCTATATCGAGTCCTTTGTTAGAAGATATTGATTTATCTGGTGCTCGGGGTGTGCTTATTAATATTACTTCTGGTTTTGATTTACGTTTGGATGAATTTGAAATTATAGGTAATACTATACGCTCTGTGTCTTCTGATAATGCGATTGTTGTTATGGGTACTTCGTTAAATCCAGATATTAATAATGAATTACGTGTTACTATTGTAGCAACTGGTATTGGTATTGATAAGCCTTCAGAAATAATGTTGGTAGCAGGCAATAATCAAGATAAAGAACATGGACAGAGAGCTGTGGATAAAAACCATTATCGAACTCCTGTTAAAGAATATGCTGCTACGTCTCTTTCAGGTCACAGTTATTCATCTGATGTTTTAAGTCAAAAAAGTTTATCAGTTAACAAGAATAAAGAGAATGAATCAGATTATTTAGATATTCCAACTTTTTTACGTAGACAGATAGATTAATATAATGTGATGGTTGTATGAGTTATTTTGTTTCGTGTTATGATGTTTAATTAATTTATGTGCTTTCTTATGTTATTGTATGATAAATATGGTAAATTTATGGATCTATGCTTCGATAATAAAAATACATGACATAATAGGAAATAGTGATTGTGAGACAACGGACAGTAAAGCGTACTGTCAAAATAAATGGCATTGGATTGCACACTGGTCGGAAAGTTACATTAACTTTGCATCCTGCGTTAGAAAATACTGGAATTATTTATCGTCGTGTTGATTTGAATCCTCCTACAATGTTTCAGGTTAGTAGTATGTTAGTAGGAGATACTAAATTATGTACTTGTTTGGTTAATGAATATGGTGTTCGTGTTTCTACTGTTGAACATTTAAGTGCAGCGCAAGCTGGATTAGGTATTGATAATATTGTAGTGGAGATTAATGCTCCCGAAATTCCCATTATGGATGGCAGTGCTGTTCCTTTTGTCAGTTTATTGTTAGATGCGGGTATTACAGAGCTTAATAGTGCAAAGAAATTTATTCGTGTTAAACGAATGATACGGGTAGAGGATGGAGATAAATGGGCGAAATTAGTGCCATATGATGGTTTTACATTAGATTTTACTATTGATTTTAATCATCCTGCTATTGATCCTAATTTGCAACATTATTTTTTTGATTTTTCTGTAGAATCTTTTATATATAAAATTAGTCCTGCGCGCACTTTTGGTTTTATTAAAGATGTAAAACAATTACAATCTTCTGATTTAGTTCTTGGGGGTAGTTTAGATTGTGCTATTGTGGTTGATGATCATCAAATTTTGAATAAGGATGGTTTGCGTTTTAAAAATGAATTTGTTCGACATAAGATGTTGGATGCGATAGGTGATTTATTTATTTGTGGTTATAATTTAATTGGTTCTTTTGTTGGTTTTAAATCTGGTCATGCGTTAAATAATAAATTGTTGAAAACGTTATTAGCATCTCAAGAGTCATGGGAATTTGTGACTTTTAATAATGAATCAGATCTTCCTTATGTTTTTGGTTTTCCTCATGGTGTTATTTAAAAATGGAATATTAATATTCTTTTGTGTATGCAAAAATATATTTTTTTTAAAATGATTTCAATATATTACTAAATTAATATTTATAATTATGCATTAGTGATTTTTCATTATATTTTTATGTTTTTTTAGGTATTATTTTGTTGTGAGTGTAGTTTAGTTATTTTTTAGAAATGAATAATTATTACTGTTTTATATAATAAATTATGTATATGTCTTGTTTATGTTTATAAATCATTATTTGAAATATCGTATGGTATTTAAATATTATTTATGTTATAAAATTGGATACTGATAGTGTTTATGTTGTTGATTTTATTGTGTGTGTTTTATTATTTGTTTTTGTTTGTGGATTTTTGTTAATTATGAATATTTATGGTAAATAATTATGTAAAATAACAGCATAATATTTTTTAGTATGTGTGTTATAGTTAACGTCAATTTATATTATTTATACAACAATGTAAAATAATGTTATTAAGATTTTTTTCTAAATTTTTTGGTAGTTATAACAATCGAATATTGCGTCGTGTAAGTAAAATTGTGGAGATCATTAATCGTATGGAATCAGATATGGAGCGATTAACTGATAAGCAACTTTCCGCTAAAACTGACGAATTTCGTTCTTGCATTCGACAAGGTCAGACTCTTGAGTATATACTACCGCAAGCATTTGCTGTAGTGCGTGAAGCTAGTAAGCGTATTTTCAATATGCGTCATTTTGATGTTCAGTTATTAGGAGGTATAGTTTTAAATAATCGATGTGTAGCTGAAATGCGTACTGGAGAAGGAAAAACACTAACAGCTACTTTACCTGCTTATTTAAATGCTTTGACTGGAAAAGGAGTACATATAGTTACGGTCAATAATTATTTGGCAGAACGTGATGCGAATGATAATCGTCCTTTATTTGAGTTTTTGGGTTTAACGGTAGGGCTCAATTTGCCAGGAATGTCTATATCAGATAAACGTCTTGCGTATCAGGCAGATATTACGTATGGTACGAATAATGAATATGGTTTTGATTATTTACGAGATAACATGATATTTGATTCGCAGGAACGTGTACAACGTGTATTGCATTATGCATTGTTGGATGAAGTAGATTCGATTTTAATTGATGAAGCTAGGACTCCATTAATTATTTCTGGTCCTGCCGAAGATAGTTCTGATTTGTATAAAAAAATTAATATGTTAATTCCTAGTTTAGTTCGTCAGGATCGAGAGGATTCAGATTCTTTTCAAGGAAAAGGTCACTTTGTTGTTGATGAAAAATTCAAACAGGTTATTTTAACTGAGCGTGGGTTAATATTAATTGAAAAATTAATGATGCAAGCTGGAATAATGAATGAAGGTGAATCTTTATATTCACCAGCAAATATTATTTTAATGCATCATATGAATGCTGCTTTACGTGCTCATGTATTATTTACTCGTGAAGTAGATTATATTGTTAAAGATGGTGAAGTGCTCATTGTGGATGAGCATACTGGTAGAGTTCTGCCAGGTCGACGTTGGTCAGATGGTTTACACCAAGCGATAGAAGCTAAAGAAAATTTATCAGTTCAAAGTGAAAATCATACATTAGCTTCAATCACATTTCAAAATTATTTTCGATTATATGAAAAATTGTCAGGTATGACTGGTACTGCAGCTACTGAGTCATTTGAGTTTCGTGCTATTTATAAATTAGATACGATTGTAATACCTACTAATTGTCCCATGATTCGTAAAGATTTTCCAGATTTAGTGTATATGACGGAATGCGAAAAAATTGTTTCTATAATTAATGACATTAAATCTTGTGTGCGACGTAATCAACCAGTTTTAGTAGGAACTATTTCTATTGAAAAATCAGAAGTTATTTCTTGTTTTTTAAAACGTGAACATATTCCTCATAAGGTTTTAAATGCAAAATTTCATGCTGTAGAAGCTGATATTATTGCTCAGGCTGGTCGACCTGGTGCAGTGACTATTGCAACAAATATGGCAGGGAGGGGTACAGATATTGTATTAGGTGGTAATTGGCGTGCAGAAATAGCTGCGTTGGGAAATAATATCAGTGATAATCAGATTACGAGTATTAAATCATCTTGGAAAAAGCGAAATGATGCAGTGTTATCTGCTGGTGGTTTACATATTATTGGAACTGAAAGGCATGAATCTCGTCGAATTGATAATCAATTACGGGGAAGGTCTGGTCGACAAGGAGATGTTGGTTCATCTCGTTTTTATTTGTCGATGGAAGATTCGTTAATGCGTATTTTTGCATCTGAACGTGTTGTTAGTATGATGCGTAAATTAGGTATGCAATCAGGTGATGCTATTGAACATCCTTGGGTTACTAAAACTATTGCCAATGCGCAAAGAAGGGTGGAAAACAGGAATTTTGATATTCGCAAGGAATTATTGGAATATGATGACGTTGCAAATGATCAACGGCGAGTTGTATATACACAGCGTAATATATTAGTAGATATGTTAGATGTTAGTGATGTGATTAAAAGTATGCGTGGTGATGTTGTAAAGAAGGTGTGTGATATTTATATTCCTATTTCTTTACCTAAGAGATCATGGGATATTTGTGGATTAGAAAAATGTTTACATGATGATTTTTCGGTAGATGTTTTAATAACGCAATGGTTACATGATGAACCGAGTTTATATAATAATGGTGTAGTGTTACATGAACGTGTTTTGTTGAAAATTATTGATCATTTTCTTTATCAGGAGTCTCTTTTTGGGGTTGAAGTGATGCGTTCGTTTGAAAAATCGATTATATTGCAAACTTTCGATTTATTATGGAAGGAACATTTGTCAGCTATGGAGTATTTGCGTCAAGGTATTCATTTACGAGGTTATGCTCAAAAGGATCCTAAGCAAGAATATAAAAGGGAATCTTTTTTAATGTTTTCAAAGATGTTGGAAGATTTGAAATATGAAGTGGTTATTTCAATTAGTAAATTACATGTTCTTTATGCGGATAGGCTGAATTGTAGTGTAAATAAGGATTTTTCTTGGTATTATTCTAATATTTTCACGGATTTAAAAATAGGTCACATTAATAATGATCAAGTAAAAAATAATATTTTATATAAGGTAAAAAAAAATGATTTATGTCCATGTCAATCCGGGAAAACATTCAGATTGTGTCATGGATATAATTTATATTGACTATATGAATTAGGTATTTTTTATTTTGAGATATTATTATTACATAATAGATAGATGTTTGTTCGTGGTTATTTTTTAAAATATAATGTGTTTGTTAGTATAAGTTATATATATGTTTTTTAATATGAATGTTTGTGTATTGTGTTTTGTGTGTGTTTGGTTGTGTTTTTTGTATTATAACGAAATATTTTGAAATATGATTGTTAAAGATCATTATATGATAATAGTAATATATTAGGATGATGTGAATTTGTTAATTAGTTTATTTATATAACAATATTGTTAATTATGTTCTAATTAATATGTTAAATGGTATTGTTATTCTAGTATTTTTTAGTTATTGTTGTGGTTGATAAGTAATGGAGAGATTGAAATTATGAGACGGCATGTTACAAAAAAAAAGGTTGGATCATTAAATATTTTATCAATTGCAGGAGTACGACCATATGAGTGTAAATCTAATGAACAGTATATGAACAGTGCTCAAATTGATCATTTTAAGAGAATTCTTGAAGCTTGGCGTGACCAGCTTCGAGTTGAGATCCAAGAGTCTCCTTTGTATATGCGTGATGAGGTTGAAAATTTCCCTGATCCTATTGATCGCGCTGTTCAAGAAGAGGAGTTCAATATTGAGTTAAGAAATCGAGATAGAGGATACAAATTAATTAAAAAAATTGAGAATACTATTAAAAAGTTAGAGAGAAGTAGTTTTGGTTTTTGTGAGTCTTGTGATGTGGAAATTGGTATTCGTCGACTAGAAGCGAGTCCTATTGCTGATCTATGTATCGATTGTAAAATATTGTCTGAAATGAGAGAGAAACAGATTATTGGATAAAATTATCGTGTTTATATGTAGTAGTATTTCATATATAGTTGATAATAAAGATATATTTATGGTATTTATTTGGTTTGATTTGTTGAGGGTGTGATTAGTAGTATGATTTAATGTTATTTGTTAAGTTAAATTATTGTTTATTGAATGCAACGTATTTTTGTTGTGTATTTGTTATTTCGAAAGTATTAAATTTTTATTTTTTATTTTAAAAATCATGAAGTATTGTGTGATTTGTGTGTTTTATGTAACGATGATGTTATAATATATTATATATTAATTGTTAGTATGATGATGGTTTTATTTTTTTGAAAAGTTTTTATTATGTAAATATATTTTATGATAGTGTTATAAAAATTAAATTTTTTAATTGTAAAATTTTTTGAAAAATGAGGTAAAGAATTTTTATAATTCTTAATTATGTTTTAGATGGTTTTTAAGTATATTGTGTCGAAGAATGTTTCAGTTATTAACTTATAAGTTAATAGTAAAATGTGGTATACATATGTGTTATAAAAGAATACTTGTTGTTGTTTGTAAGTGATTTTGTTGTATTAGTGATTACTAAAAATATAATTTTATTAAATTAGGTATTTATATTGCATTATGGAACGTGTTGTAATTGGTATTGGAAGCAATTTATTAGGTCCATTACAGCAAATCAAGAAGTCTTTGTGTACAATGAAGAAAGATTATGCTAATGATATTAGATTGATAGCTTGTTCATCTTATTATCGAAGTCGTCCTTTAGGGGGGATGAAGCAGCCAGATTTTTTAAATGTAGTAGTGATAATAGAGACTCGATTATCTCCAATTGGTTTATTAAATTGTTTGCAATTAATTGAAGCTCAACAAGGTCGAGTAAGAAGCGGTAATTTTCTTCGTTGGGGCCCTCGAACGTTAGATATTGATATTTTATTATTTGGTAATAGGATTGTAATTACTCCAAGGTTGATTATTCCGCATTATGATATGTTAAATCGTGCATTTGTTTTGTGTCCATTATTAGAATTGTTGCCTGATTTTTGTTTTTTAAATGGAAGAATGTTATCTGAATATTTACATATTTTACGAACCGATAATAATTATTTGAGACGTTTAGATATTTCATAAAACAATATATTATTAAATGTATTCATTTAATTTCGAAAAATTTAAGAACGGTGCATTATGTATCGATATTATATTTTTTATTATTTGAAAATACTCTTTTTTATTTGGTATGCGTCCAAGTATTGCTGTTATTGTTGCTATTTCTGTTGAGGCCAGATAAACATTGGCTGATTTACCTAAACGATTAGGAAAGTTTCTTGTTGATGTAGAAATCACTGTCGCTCCATCTTTGACACGTAATTGATTACCCATACATAAAGAACAGCCTGGAATTTCTATTTTAGCACCGACTTTATTAAAAATATCATAATATCCTTCTTTAGTTAGTTGTAAAGCATCCATTTTTGTAGGTGGAGCAATCCATAGTCGACATGGTAATGGATTGAGTTGTTTGCTTAATAATTTTCCAAGTGTACGAAAATGTTCAATATTAGTCATACAAGAACCAATAAAAACCTCATCTACATGATGCCCCGAAATTTCTGATAATGTACAAGTATTATCTGGATCGTTTGGCATACATAAAATCGGTTGATTAATAGTGGATAAATCAATATGTAGTGTTTCAATATATTTAGAGTTTTCATCAGCACATAGCAGATATGGTTTTTTTAGCCAATTAATCATACTGGCAATTCTTCGTTTTAAAGAATTCTTATTTTGATATCCTGTATTTATCATCCAAGTTAATAAAGTAATATTAGATTTTAAATAATTAATTACTACTGTAGGATTAAGTTTTATAGTACAAGCGGATGCTGATCTTTCTGCTGAGGAATCTGTAAGTTCGAATGCTTGATCTATATTGAGATTTGGTAAACCTTCTATTTCTAGAATATGTCCGGAAAAAATGTTTTTTTTATTTTGTGTATTAGTGGTGAGTAGTCCATTTTTAGTAGCACAATGAGGAATAGCATGAACTAAATCTCTTAAGGTTATTCCTGGTTGTATGTTACCAGTAAATTTCACTAATACTGATTCTGGAACATTAAGTGGCATAATTCCAGTGGTTGCAGCGAAAGCTACTAGAGAAGAGCCAGCTGGGAACGAAATTCCTATAGGGAATCTAGTATGAGAGTCGCCACCTGTCCCGACTGTGTCTGGTAATAACATATGATTTAACCAAGAATGGATAATTCCATCTCCAGGCTTCAAAGCTATTCCACCACGTTCTATAATGAATTGTGGTAAAGTATTATGTAGTTCTATGTCAATAGTTTGTGGATAAGCGGCGGTATGACAGAATGATTGTAGAAATAGATCTGTGGAAAAATTCAAGCACCCAAGGCTTTTAAGTTCATCTCTGGTCATGGGTCCAGTTGTATCCTGAGAACCAATGGATGTGATTTTAGGTTCGCAATATTGTCCTGGATATACTCCAGGAATTCCACATGCTTGTCCTATTATTTTTTGTGCAAGTGTAAAATTTTGTGTTTTGTTTTTTAAAAATGAAAAATTTGATTTTTCGAAAATGTCATTTTTTTTTAAATTAACAAATTGTCGCGCTCGCTGTGTTAGATCACGTCCGATGATAAACATAATTCTGCCCCCGGCACGTACTTCATGTAGTAATGAGTTGTGTTTTAGTACAAATTTAGTTAATAATATATTATGTTCATGGTGCCAGATTTCTCCACGAAAAGGATATATATCTATAATATCTCCATGTTTAATATTGGAAACATTTGTTTCAATTGGTAAAGTTCCGGAGTCTTCTAAAGTATTAAAAAATATTGGAGCAATTTTGTTTGCTATTAAAATACCTCCAGATTTTTTATTAGGTATATAAGGAATATCATTCCCTATAAACCATATTAGTGAATTAGCGGCAGATTTTCTTGAAGAACCTGTTCCTACAATATCTCCGACATATATTAATGGAAATCCTTTTTTTTTGAGTTCTTGAATTTGTTTTATTGGGCCGATATAACCTGGTTTATCAGGTATGATACCTTTTCGTGGATATTTTAACATTGTTAATGCATGTAATGGAATGTCTGGTCGTGACCATGCATCGTTTGCTGGTGATAAGTCATCTGTATTTGTTTCTCCAGGTACTTTAAAAACTGTGCCGGTGATTTTTTCTTTTATGTTTGGTTGTGAAAAGAACCATTCTGCGTGTGCCCATGATTTTAATGTTTTTATAGAATAAAAGTTATTATTATTAGCCCGCTGGGTGATGTTTTCAAAATTGTTAAATATTAGTAATAATTTTTTTAAAGTTTTAAAGGCAGTCGGTGCAAATTCATGATTGTCCAGTAGATGTATTAATGGCGGGATGTTATATCCACCTTGCATGGTTCCTAGTAGTTCTATAGCTTTTTTTTTTGAAATAATTTTTGAATGTATTGTATTATAAATGATCGATGTAAGAAAATTTGCTTTAATATATGACGTTTCATCAACGCCTGGTACTACTTTGTTACTTAGTAATTCTAATAAGTATTGTGTGTTGTTTGTGAGCGATGGTGTATTTTCAAGTAGTTTGATTAGCTCTTTTATTTGCATAACATTCATTGGTTTGGGTACCAAACCTTGTTTTTCGCGTTCTTGAATGTGTTTTTGATATTCTTGCATCATAGAGATATACTTTATGTTATTTAACGTATTATTTTTAGTATATAATATTTACAATATTTTTGACAAAATATTGTCATATATTTTTGATGATATAATGATATTATGTGAACCATGGTAAAATTGTTTATTATGATATGAAGAATATATTTTATGATATTCCATAAATAACTTGAATTTGATAGGTATTTTTATACCTTGGTATATTATTTTTGTATCATTTTTTGTTGTTTGTGAATAGATTATTATCTAATGTTTTAAATCAGATATTGGTTATTTTATTTTGTGTATAAATTTTTATTAATTTTGGATTTTATATTTGGTATGTCAGTAATTGAACCTTCGTATACGGCAGCTGATAATCCTATTGTTTCATGCAGACTTGGATGAGCGTGTATTGTTAATGAAATATCTTCTGCGTCACATCCCATTTCAATAGCTAATCCAATTTCTCCTAATAGTTCGCTGGCATGTTTTCCCAAGACGATTCCTCCAATAATTCTATGTGTTTTTTTGTTAAAAAGTAATTTGGTAATTCCTTCTTGCGCATTGGAAGTAATTGCTCGTCCCGATGCTAACCATGGGAAATTAGCAACCTCGTAATTCATATTGTGTATTTTAGCCGTTTTTTCTGTGAATCCAATCCATGCAACTTCTGGATTAGTATAAATAACGGATGGGATGACCTTTGGGTCAAAATAACTTTTCATTCCTGCAATTACTTCTGCTGCTATGTGACCTTCGTGGATACTTTTATGTGCTAACATAGGTGTTCCAATGACGTCACCGATTGCGAAAATGTTTGAAATATTAGTACGCATTTGATTATCAACTTTAATGAACCCAGATTGGTTGATGTTGATATTTATGTTATTTAAGTTTAATAATTCACTATTAGGTTTTCGTCCAACAGCTACTATTATAGTATCGTAATGAGTTTTGTTTTTTACGCATTGTCCATTTTCTGTGTTTACGTAAATACCGTCTGTTTTAGGTGTTATTTTAGTAACTTGTGTTCCTAAAAATAGATTAAATTGTTTTTGAGTATATTTAATAAATAGTCTTGTGATATCCTCATCTACATCAGGTATTGGTTGATTAAGTAATTCTATAACATCAACTTGTGATCCTAATGAATTATATATTGTAGCCATTTCTAAACCGATAGCTCCAGAGCCGATAATGAGTAGATTTTTAGGAATATATTTTAGTTCTAACGCATCTGTTGAGTCCCATATTCGTTGATCGTTGTATGGTATGAATGGAAGTTTATTAGGGTGTGAGCCAGTTGCAATGATGGCATGTTCAAAATTAATTATTGTATTGTTATTGTTGTTAGTGATATGAATGTTATTTTTGTCGATAAATCTTCCATGACCATTAACGATATTTATATTTCTCATTTTGGCCATGCTATTCAGACTGTTGGTTAATTGGTTGACAATTCTTTCTTTCCATTTTCGTATCGCATGGATATCATAGATAGTTTTTTCTTTAAAAATGCCATTTTCGCTTAATTTGTTTGTGTTATCTATTATTTTAGCAATATCTAATAGTGTTTTAGATGGGATACAACCAACATTAAGACAGACACCTCCTAATGTGGGGTAACGTTCTATTATTGTAGTATGAATCCCTAAATCGGCACAACGAAATGCCGCAGAATAGCCTCCTGGTCCTGCTCCGAGGACGGCCACTTGAGTATTTTTGGTGTTTTGCATTATTGTTTTTCGCCGTTTATATGTTATTTAAGTATTTGAGATATTATTTTTTCGAACATAATATTTTGTAACGTTTTTAGTTGTTAGGTAAGTGATTTTTAAATGTTTTTTATTAATTATTGTTTAATATCTATGAATAAGAATTGTATATGTTTTTTATAAAATTGGACAGGGATTTAAGAAGAAAATATTTTAAAATATAAAAGTGTTATTTGATAGTGTCACATGATTAAGTTGCGAATATCAGACAGTAATTTATTGATAATGTTCATGAATTGTGCTCCATCTACCCCATTGATTACTCGATGATCATAAGATAGTGAAAGTGGCAGCATGAGTCGTGGGGAAAATTTTTTACCATTCCAAATTGGTTTAATAGATGCCCTTGAAACACCTAATATTGCAACTTCTGGAACATTGACTATTGGTGTAAATGCAGTACCTCCTGTTTTTCCCAAACTAGATATAGTGAAACACCCTCCTTGCATATCAGATGCAACTAATTGATTATTATTAGAGGTTTTTTGTAAAATGTTAGAAAGTTCTTTTGTTAGTGTGATTATGTTTTTTTTATTTACATCTTTAATTACTGGTACGATGAGTCCATAGTGAGTGTTTACTGCAATGCCTATGTTTATATATTTTTTCAGAATTAGTGTGTGGTTGTTTTCTGATAGTGAACTATTAAATCGTGGAAGTTTTTTTAATGTTAGTGCTACTGCTTTCATAATGAATATTATTGGTGTAATTTTGAAATTTAGTTTTTCTTTTTCAGCTTCTTCATTTTTTTCTTTTCTAAACTTTTCAAGTTCTGTAATGTCAACTTCGTCAAATTGTGTTACATGAGGTAACATGATCCAATTTCTATGTAAGTTAGCCCCAGAAGTTTTTTGAATATGTTTAAGTTTTATTTTTTCGGTTGGGCCAAATTCATCAAAATTTATTCTTGGCCACGGTGCTATATTATTAAATGTTTTTGATTGTGTATGTTGATTGATTGTTTTTTTGTTAATATTTTGAATGTTATTTTTTATATAATTTTGGATATCTTCTCGCAGTATTCGTCCTTTTCGTCCAGTACCGTGTATGTGTTTTAAATTGATTCCAAATATACGTGCCATATGTCGAATTAGTGGTGTCGCATGTATATGATTTTTATTATCATGTATTATAGTTTGATCGTGATGGTGTATTATAGTGGTATTATTTTGATTTATGGGAGTGTTGTTTTGATTGTTTTTTATGGGTATTGTTGTTTTTTTAGTAATTTCAGTATTTTCGATTAACATGATTAGTGAACCAGTATTTACTTTGTCGCCAATGTTAATCATAATTGATTTAACTATTCCTGAACTTGGTGAAGGGACTTCTATCGAAGTTTTATCTCCTTCTAGAATAGCAAGTGGTTGATCTGTGAGCACTGTATCTTCGATTTTGACCATAATATCTGTTACTTCTAATTTGTCGTTTCCAATATTTGGTATATAAACTTTGATAGTCATACTGGTCCTTGTTATTTTTTTCGATATTTCGTCATATAAGACGGGGATTGATTTTATTTATGTCAATGTTGAATTTTTTAATAGTATTCATTACTAAATTGTCTTTTATTATGCCCTGTTTTGACAATTGATATAGTGCAGCAAGTATTATATGGGATTGATTTATTTCAAAATGAGATCGAAGGTTTTCTCTGCTGTCAGAACGTCCAAATCCATCAGTGCCTAAAACGAGAAAATTTTTTCCAGGGATGAAATTTCGGATTTGTTCCGGAAATAATTTAATATAATCAGTAGATGCTATGACTGGTGTCGTGTCTAAAATATTTGTTACGTAAGGAATACGTGGTATTTCCATTGGGTGTAACATGTTCCAACGTTCACAATCCTGTCCATCACGAGCTAGTTCAGTAAAAGAAGTTACACTATATACGTTGGAGCTAATGTTATATTCTGCGGATAGAGTTTGTGCTGCTTTACGTACGTGATATAAAATGGCTCCTGATCCGATTAATTGTATTTTTCCGGATGTTCCAGGAAAAGATTCTAATTTATAGATACCTTTACAAATACCTTCTTCTGTTCCTGGTGGCATAGCAGGCATTTCGTATTTTTCATTGAGTGTGGTTAAATAAAAAAAAATATTTTCTTGTTGACTGCCATACATACGTGCTAATCCATTTTGGATAATGACTGCAAGTTCATATGCATATGCTGGATCATATGAAATGCAATTAGGAATGGTTGATGCATGGATATGACTATGACCGTCGGCATGTTGTAATCCTTCTCCATTAAGTGTAGTGCGTCCGGATGTTCCTCCTATTAAAAATCCTCGTGCTTGTTGATCAGCAGCAGCCCAAAATAAATCTCCAATTCGTTGAAATCCGAACATTGAATAATAAATGTAAAATGGTATCATTGGAAAATCATTTGTGCTATATGATGTTGCGGCTGCTATCCATGATGATCCTGCCCCTAATTCATTGATACCTTCCTGTAGAATTTGTCCTTTTTTATCTTCTTTGTAATAAGCGAGAAGATCTTTGTCTTGTGGTGTATATTTTTGTCCTTGAGAGTTATAAATTCCAAGTTTTCGAAACAACCCTTCCATTCCAAATGTACGAGCTTCATCTGCAATAATTGGTACTAAATAATGTTTAATTGATTGATTTTGCAATAGTATGTTCAGTATACGGACAAATGCGATTGTAGTAGAGGTTTGTTTTTGCTGATTTAGTAATGATTTAAAATCTGTTAATTCAGGTATTGTAAATGATTTTGTGAATTTTTTTAAACGACTGGGAACATAACCATGTAGATCTTTTCGTTTTTTATGTAAATAGGTATATTCTTCAGAATGTTTTTCAAATATTAGGTATGGTAATGATTTTATCTGATCGTCTGTAATGTGATTTAAGTGCAATTTATTTCGGAAATTTTTTATATCTTCTATAGTCATCATTTTTATTTGATGAGAAATGTTTGCACTTTCTGCTGTTGTACCCATGCCATATCCCTTTATTGTATGCAATAATATTACTGTTGGTTTTCCTGTTGTGTGTTTTGCTTTATGTAGTGCAGAAAATATTTTTTTTGGATCGTGTCCACCGTGATTTAAATTCCAAATTTCATCGTCGCTCATATTTTTTACTAGTAATTGAGTTTCTGGATATTTTCCAAAAAAATGCTTACGGATATATGCTCCATTTTTTGTTCTGAGTGTTTGATAGTCTCCATCAATAGTTTCATTCATTAATTGTATTAATTTTCCAGTTGTATCTTGTTTTAGTAATGTATCCCATTTTCCACCCCAAATAACTTTAATGACATTCCAGCCTGATCCATTAAATATATTTTCTAGTTCGTTGATAATTTTCCCATTACCATGTACTGGTCCATCCAGACGTTGTAGGTTGCAATTTATGATGAAGATTAAGTTGTCTAATTGTGCTCGACTAGCAATATTTAGCACACCTGTTGATTCAGGTTCGTCCATTTCTCCGTCTCCTAAAAATGCATATACAGTTTGTTTGCTAGTATCTTTAAGGTTTCGGTCGTTTAAATATTTTAAAAATTTTGCTTGATAGATTGCAGATATTGCACTTAACCCCATGGAAACTGTTGGAAATTGCCAAAATCCGGGCATTAATTTTGGATGTGGATAAGATGGTAGTCCATGATTATTGATTTCTTGACGAAAATTGTTTAACTGTTTTTCAGTTAAACGCCCTTCCAGAAAAGCCCGGGCATATACACCAGGTGAAATATGGCCTTGAAAATATATTAGATCCCCTCCATCATTGTTATTTCGAGCTCTAAAAAAATGATTAAAGCATACTTCATAGATAATTGCTGCAGATTGAAAAGAAGCAATATGTCCTCCGAGCTCAAGATTTTTTTTTGATGCCTTTAATACCATCATCATGGCATTCCATCGGATGGCAGAGCATATTTTATGTTCTAATTCTAAATTACCAGGATATAATGGTTCATTTTCAGCGGGTATTGTATTAATGTAATTACTTGTGTGTTGCTGATTATTATTTTTAGTAATAGTGTTAGTATGTAGTTTGTAGTTATTTATTTCTTGTAGGATGTGATTGATTAAAAATTGTGCACGTTCAATACCATCATTATAAATGACCGATGTAATGGCTTGTATCCATTCATTTGTTTCAGTTTTATCTACATCGTTATATGTAAGATGTTTAGACATGTTGATATTTCCTTAATAAAATCGGTCATGTTGTATGTTAAATGTACTGTGTACATGTATTTTTTGTCAAATATTTCCATATATGTTTTGTAAAATATAAGAATGTCATGATATGTGACAGTTATGTTATATAATACTTATATCAGTAGTGTTATGTAGTTGTTAGTAATATTATGTAGTAATAATAATATGGTTGCTTTGTTGAGTGTATTGATATATTTTTTTCAAAAAAATTATTTTTTATATGTTTTAAAAATATTTTATTTAAAGTAAATGATCTATTTTTCATCTGAAATTTGTGTATGTTTTCAATTAGTGCATAATGCCATCATTAATAAACAGCATGTACATGGTATTAATCGTATTTAGGTTTTATATAAATTTAGTATATTATTGTGTATGTAGTATGTGATTGTGGTTTATTATAAAATTTGTTGTTAGTCGTATCAATCATACAACAATTATATCAATTGAGGAGTAGATATTGAATCGAATATATTATTAAATTTTGATAGATTTGTTATGTGTAGTAATATTTTTTTATTATTTGAATGTTATTTATTATTTATATTTAAGTTAGTGTGGTTACATCTATATTATTTAAATATTGTAATATCTAAAAAAATATTAATTTTTACGCTATGCAAAGTCGTTATTTGTTATCAATGATACTAATTAATTTATAAAACTTGAATGTAATTATTGTACATATATAAATGTTAGAGTTAAAAAATTAGAAGTATAATAAGTTTTGGTTGGTTTTGTTGTTAATCATTTTTTTGTGTAATTTATTTTTATCTTTAAAAGTGTGAATTTATTATATAATACAATTAATCATGTAGTTAAGTATTTTAAAACATTAATGTTTTGTTTAATGTTTTTAAAATTATTTATATCCTTAATAAGGTTAGAATGTAAGGTTAGAATTAAGAATTCCAAAAAATAGTATTGGTATCATTTTTAATAAAAAGATGTTGTTTCGACATTTTTTTGTAGTGTTCATGTTGAATTTTTTAATTTTTAATAGGTTTATGGTGCCTTGTATTAAGTAAATTTTAAAAGTTATATATTTTAATAAATGAATATTCGTCTAAAAATTTATATTATTTATTGACTAAATTATACGATAATTTATTTATTTTATAATAATTTATATATTGTTAGTTGATATATTAGATACAAGGAATGTTAAGAAGAAAAAGATATTATTAAGGAGGTATAAATAAGAAAAAGGAGGCGAGCAATCTGTGTATATTTTTCAGTTTATTAAAAGTTATAAGTTATTGTTGTGTTTAAAAAAGATATTTTTTGTTAATTTTTGTAATACCTTTTCAAAAAATTATTTTGTGTTATTAGTGGTTGTTGTTTTAATACCAATAATTAGTATTATTGGTTATGGTTGGTATTTAAATATAATAATACGTAATCGTATCAGTGGTGAAATTTGGCAGTTGTCTCCGGTTGTATATGGGCGAATTATTGATTTAGAACCAGGTATGTTATGTAGTTGTAATACAGCTATTAATATGTTGGAAGCCATTCAATATCGTCGTGTATCTAAAATTACTAGATCTGGTGAGTTTGTTGTATGTTCTAATTATATCGAGTTAATTCGTCGTGGATTTTTATTTCCAGATGGTTGGGAAAATGAAACTCATGTTCGTATAGTTTTTAATCAAGAATTAATATCAGAGATACGTAATCAAGATACAGATAAAGAGTTTAGTTTATTTCGCTTAGATCCTCCATTAATTGGAATTGTTTCATCGCCTACCGGGGAACAGCGTTTGTTTGTGAGAAAAAGTGAGTTTCCAGATCTGTTAACAGATATTTTGTTAACTATTGAAGATCAGAGTTTTTATAGGCATGATGGCATAAAATTTTCATCAATCTTTCGTGCTTGTTTAATTAATATTCTCAAAGGGCGCACGGTACAGGGTGGTAGTACTTTAACACAGCAATTAGTAAGAAATTTATTTTTAAGTAACCAAAAATCATTTTGGCGAAAATTTAATGAAGCGTATATGGCGTTAATTTTTGATTATCGTTATACTAAAGATCAAATCCTCGAATTATATCTGAATGAAGTATATTTTGGGCAATATGGAAATGACGAGATCAGGGGGTTTCCGCTAGCTAGTTTTTATTATTTTGGTCGTCCTGTAAATGAGTTGAGTTTTGATCAGCAAGCTGTATTGGTTGGTATGATTAAAGGTGCTTCGTTATATAATCCTTGGAAGAATCCTAAATTAGTATTAGATCGTCGTAATTTAGTACTGAAATTATTAGAGAGCAAAAATGTTATTGACAGTGAATTATATAATGTATTGAGTGTTCGTCCCTTAGGAATTCGTAGTAAAGGTGGGGTGTTAATTTCTCAACCAGCATTTATGCATATGGTTCGTGAAGAAATGCGTAAAAAATTTGATAATAGAAAATTAAATTATTCTGGAATTAAAATATTTACCACTTTGGATCCAATATCTCAGTGTATGGCTGAGAAATCGATAGAGCAAGGTATTTTTTCTTTACGAATTAAGCACAATATGACAGATTTAGAGGTTGCTATGGTCGTAATTGATAGATTTAGTGGTGAAATACGTGCTATGATTGGTGGATCGGATCCCCAATTTTTTGGGTTCAATCGTGCGATGTATGCTCGTCGTTCTGTTGGTTCATTGGCTAAGCCGGCTACGTATCTCACTGCTTTAAGTGATCCTGATAAATATAGTTTAAATACATGGATTCCTGATAAGCCAATTTTGATTAAGCAAACGAATGGGCATTATTGGTTTCCGAGAAATTACGATCGTACATTTCGGGGAAGAGTTATGTTAATTGATGGTTTAGTCCAATCTCTTAATGTACCTACTGTACATCTTGGAATGATGATTGGATTAAATAAAATTATTAGTACTTTATTAAAGTTAGGTATTCCTGAATTTGCTATTATGCCATTCCCATCAATGTTGTTAGGAGCTATGAGTTTGACTCCATTAGAGGTTGCTCAAGAATTTCAAACTATAGCTAGTGGTGGTAATTATGTTAATTTATCTGCAATATATTCAATAATTTCTACGGATGGTACTGTGTTATATCAGAATATGCCTCAAGTAAAAAATGTTGTATCACCTCAGGCTGCTTATTTAACATTATATGCCATGCAACAAGTGGTAGAGCGTGGAACTTCTCGCTCTTTATCTTTGTTGTTTCCGGATTCTCATTTAGCAGCGAAAACGGGTACTAGTAATGATTTTCGTGATAGTTGGTTTGTTGGCATTGATGGTAAAGAAGTAGTTATTGTTTGGGTTGGACGAGATAATAATGGTTCTGCTAAGTTAACTGGTGCTAATGGTGCATTATTTTTATATCGGTTATATTTAGAACGTCATCCCCCATTTCCGTTATCTTTAGTACCTCCAAAAGGTATTGTGGATATGTTTGTTGATAGCTATGGAAATTTTGTTACTGAATCTCAAAGTACGGATCGTATGTTTCCTGTTTGGATTAAAGATTCTTAGTATATATTGTTATTGCCGGAAGTATTTAGCTGTGGTGCTATGTTTTATGGGATAATTATTAATTTATTTTTAGTGTATTTCGATGTAATATATGTAGTATAAACATATATTGTTAATGTTCAATTGAGAGAAATATAATCAGTATCAGTTTTTGATTTCGTGGTATTTTTTGTAGAGAAAATTTGCACGATTTGTGAAATAGTATTATCAATTTTTATATTGATGTTTGATTATTGTGCATGATGATGTTTGTTTTTTGATGTTGCAATAATTTTTTTGTATTTTCGTTTGTAATTAAGATGGCTTTTATTGGGAATTGTGGTTTGTTCAATGGTGTGTGCATAATATATGTTATGATGTAATATTAGGAGGGGTAAGTGATTGTTTATAGAATATTTATGCACATAATAACGATAATTTGTATGGTTATATTTTAATTTTTAATTAGTAATTGCATTTTTGCGAGGATGACATCATTAATAGTATATTTTAATAGTATCACTGATTTATGTTGCGTATTCTTTTTTTAAAAAACGTTTTTAAAATTATTTTCAGGGCGTATTACAGAATATGAGTGTATTTTTTATTATGGATATATTATATTTTGTGTAATATTTTGAAGTTTTATTTTGGGTATGTTTAAGTTTATTAATGATTCGGTGTTGTAGAGAAAATATTTATGGTTACGGGTTCATCAAAGGAATATTTGGAATTTACTGATGCAGCAGTGATTAAAATGACGAATATTATTCAGGATGCACATAATCCTGCATTAAAGTTGCGTGTGTATATAGTAGGTGGAGGTTGTGGAGGATTTCAATATAAGTTTATACTTGATGAGGTTATTCAAGTTGATGATTTTTATATTGAGAAAAAAGGTGTGATTTTAGTTGTTGATCCTATAAGTTTACAGTATTTAACTGGTGGTACGATAGATTATTATCATGGTTTAGAGGGTTCTCGGTTTATAGTTATTAATCCTAATGCTAAAAGTACTTGTAGTTGTGGATTATCTTTTAGTGTTTAGAAAATACTTTATGTATTTTGTGAGTTTTTGTTTGTTTAGTTTGTTATTTTTTTATTTTTTTAATGTTTTTGAAAGTAGAATATAATACAATATGATGATGTTGTGGTTGAAATTGTTTGAAATTTATGATTAATTATTGTTATTATAGAAAAAAACTTTAAATTTATTTCGTTATGTTTTGATCATCATAGCTCCCGTATTTTTGATTACGTATTTTGATATTATTATTTTATTTTAATTATATAATATATTTGATTAGTTATTTGATATTTGATTAGTTTTGGTGTGTTGATTATTTGACATATTTATTTTTCGGATTTAGGGTAAATTTTTAGATGTTCGTTTTAAAATATGTTAATACATTAAGTGGTTCAAGAGTATTAATAAGTTGATTTATTGTGGATTTTATGGATAGTATATTTAGATGGGGTTATTATAATGTGCATTCGTTTTTTAAACTGTATAATAAATTTATTGTCGTTTTATTGTTGTTAGTGTCGTTTATTTTTAATATTTAATGATTGTTGATTGTTGTGTTTATTAATAAAAAAGTGGTTGATTGGTTTATAGATGTTGTTTTGAGTGTTTTTTTAAATTTATTATTTTTTGATCATGGATTTAGATTGTTTACTGTTTGTTTGAATGTGTTTTGTGTGTTTTAATAAAATGTTTTCATTGATCATTATTATAATGTATTTATGGATGTAATAGTGAAGGGTAATTATGTTTTCGTCACGGGCGGAGTAGTGTCATCTTTAGGTAAGGGTATTTCAACTGCTTCTTTAGCGGCGGTGCTTGAGGCCCGTGGTCTTAGAGTCACCATCATGAAATTAGACCCGTACATTAATGTAGATCCTGGCACTATGAGTCCCATTCAACATGGTGAGGTATTTATTACTGAAGATGGTGCAGAAACAGATTTAGATTTGGGACATTATGAAAGATTTATTCGAACTAAAATGACTAAGTATAATAATTTCACTAGTGGGCGTGTATATGCTGATGTGTTATACAAAGAGCGACATGGAGATTATCTTGGTGCAACTGTACAGGTTGTTCCCCATGTAACTAATGTTATTAAAGAGTATATTATCAGAGTTGGTGAAGATGGTAAGTACGATATTGTTTTTGTGGAAATTGGTGGCACTGTAGGTGATATTGAATCTTTGCCATTTTTAGAAGCGGTTAGACAAATGATTGTGGAAATAGGTCGTGAGCACGCTTTATGTATACATTTGACATTATTGCCTTATATTGCTACTTCTGGCGAGATTAAAACTAAGCCAACTCAACATTCAGTAAAGGAATTACTTTCTATTGGGATACAGCCTGATGTATTAATTTGTCGTTCAAATCGCGTTATGGAGCCTGCTGATCGAAGTAAAATAGCTTTGTTTTGCAATGTATCTAAACATGCAGTGATTTCTTTGCATGATGTTGATTCGATTTATAAAATTCCGGCTTTATTGAAGTCACAAAATTTAGATACCTATATTTGTAATCGATTTTGTTTACAGTGTCCGGAATCTGATTTGTCAGAATGGAATAGGGTGGTTTATCAGCAAGAACATCCATTGGGTAGTGTTACTATTGGTATAATTGGCAAATATATTAAATTGGCAGATGCATATAAATCAGTAATTGAAGCTTTACAGCATGCGGGTTTAAAAAATAGATTGGCTGTAAATATTCGATTAATTGATTCTCAAAATATTGAACATAATGGCGTGAATAGTTTGAGAAATCTAGATGCTATTTTGGTGCCTGGTGGATTTGGATATCGAGGTGTTGAAGGAAAAATAATTTCTGTAAAATATGCACGAGAAAACAATATACCATATTTTGGAATTTGTTTGGGTATGCAGGTGGCATTAATTGAATTTGCCCGTCATGTAGCTAACATGCCTGCTGCGAATTCTACCGAGTTTATGCCTAACTGTAAATATCCTGTTATATCGTTGATTAATGAATGGAAAATGAAGAATATGCAATTTACTTACAATGAAGATATTAGTAATAACAATGCATTAATAGGTAGCAAAAAAATATTATTGTTAGATCATATTCGTTCAGGCATGCGATTAGGTGGTCAAATTTGTTATATTTCTGAAGGAAGTTTGGCGTACCGTTTATATGGAAAAAGTACCGTATTAGAGCGTCATCGTCATCGGTATGAAGTGAATGTTAAATTTTTGAAAGCAATTGAGGATCATGGTTTGCATGTTGTGGGATTTTCAGAAAAGAAAAAATTAGTGGAAATTATTGAATATCCAAATCATCCGTGGTTTCTTGCTAGTCAATTTCATCCTGAATTTACATCAACTCCTCGTGATGGTCATCCTTTATTTACAGGTTTTGTTAAAGCAGCGGGTGAATATCAAAGAAGTTTATTTAGTTAGTTGGTATATGATTAATATTTTGTTTTTTTATGTAAATACAATTATGTTATATATTAATTGAAATTATAAATATTAATTGAAATTATAATTGTCACCAAAATATAGTATTTATATTAGGGAGTGGTGAAATAATGTCTAAGATTATAAAGGTTGTAGGTCGTGAAATTATTGATTCTCGTGGGTATCCGACAGTAGAATCAGAAGTGTATGTGGAGGGTGGTTTTATTGGTTTAGCATCGGTACCTTCTGGTGCTTCTGTGGGGATTCGTGAAGTGTGTGAGTTGCGTGATGGTGATTCATCACGATTTTTAGGAAAAGGTGTGATGAAAGCGGTAAATTGTGTTAATGGTCCTATAGCTAATTTGTTAATAGGAAGAAATGTACTTGATCAGTCTTCGTTAGATCAAAATATGATAGATTTGGATGGTACTAAAAATAAATCAAGATTTGGGGCAAATGCTATTCTTAGCGTTTCTCTTGCTATTGCAAAAGCTGCTGCTTCTTTAAAATCAGTTCCTTTGTATCAGTATATATCCGAGCTGTATGGTACTTCGAATAAATTTTCTATGCCTATTCCAATGATGAATATAATTAATGGCGGGAAACATGCAATTAATAATATTGACATTCAAGAATTTATGATTCAACCAGTTGGAGCTAAAAGTATTAAAGAAGCAATTCGTATGGGCGCAGAAGTGTTTCATAATTTAGGTCATGTTTTAATTGATCATGGTTTGGGTGTTACATTAGGTGATGAAGGTGGATATTCGCCTAATTTAAAATCTAATGTTCTTGCTTTGGAGTTTATTAAGGAAGCAACGGTGCGTTCTAATTATATTTTAGGACAAGATATTGTTTTTTCAATAGATTGCGCGGCTTCTACTTTTTTCGATAAATCTAATAAGCAATATTATTTACGAGGTGAAGGAAAACATTTTACTTCTGAGGAGTTTACTAATTATTTAGATATTCTTACTAAAAAGTATCCGATTGTTTCTATTGAAGATGGTCAAAGTGAGTGTGATTGGAATGGTTTTATTTATCAGACTCGCATGCTTGGAGATAGGTTGCAATTGATCGGGGATGATGTATTTGTCACTAATTCTGATATTTTAAAGTCTGGTATTAATGATGGTGTTGCGAATGCTATTTTAATTAAATATAATCAGATAGGGTCTTTAAGTGAAACATTGCAAACAATTAGGATAGCAAAAAGTTCGGGGTATGCTACAATTATCTCTCATCGTTCTGGTGAGACTGAAGATTCCACTATAGCTGATTTATCGGTTGGCACTGCTTCAGGATACATTAAAACAGGATCATTACGTGGTTCTGAGCGTTTGGCTAAATATAATCGTTTGATTCGTATTGAAGAAGAATTAGGAGATAATGTGTCTTATAGCGGGAATGGTGTATTTAGTTCGTAATTGTTAAAGTTTAAAATTATTTATTAGTTTATAATATTAGTAATGTATAATAGTTTATTTGATCAATATTTCTTCTTTAGTTTAGGAGGCAAGAAATATTTTGTATTATTTTTTCAGAATCTCAGATTTTATTTAAAATTAATTCTTCAAAATTTATATTTAAATATTTATGATTAACGATAGACATGTTTATTTTACATTTTCAAATAATTTTATGTTTTGGATTGTTTGTATTTTTTAGTATTTGATAATATATTATCAATTATTTTATCAATAAGTATATGAGTTTTAAAATAACAATAAATAATAACTTTATATTATCGAATATAGAGTTTTGACGCACTTGTGTGTTGTTTGTATTTTAATAGTAATAGTTGTATTGATGTTATATTTGGTATCTTTATAATGAAAAATATTCAATCGAATTTTAATGTTCCATTTGCTCCATTAAATAAAGAACAATGGGATATTTTTCAAAAATTAATTACTACTTTATCAATGTCGCAGAAAATATGGATGTCTGGATATTTATGTGGTATGTCGGTTAGTTGTACACAATCTGTTATGAATATTGTTGATTGTAATCAACAAATTTTTGGAGATTCATCTTTTTCTCGTGGTATTACAATTTTATCCGCTTCTCAAACTGGCAATGCAAGAAAATTAGCAGGGGAGTTATATCAATCTTTGTTAAATGAAGGATTTAATGTGAATTTGTTTAATGTAGGTGATTATAATATAAAAAAGATTGCTCAAGAAAAGTTGTTTTTTTTAATTACTTCTACTTATGGAGAAGGGGAACCACCCGAAGAAGCAGTGATGTTATATAAGTATTTATTTTCTAAAAATGCTCCTAATATGAAAGACGTTTACTTTTCTGTATTTGGCATAGGTGATAGTTCATATTTGTATTTTTCGAAAGCTGCTAAAGATTTTGATAAACGGTTAGAAGAATTGGGTGCTTGTCGTATTTATGAACGTATTGATGCGGATGTTGATTATTATCAAAAGGCATGTGATTGGCGTTGTAAAATTATTGATATACTGAAGAAACAGTTTATGGTTTTTTATGAAAAAACATCGATGTTAAATAGTTTAAATAATAGTGAAAACCTTGTTAATATTAATAGAAATTCGTTTGAATATTCTAATGTGTATACCAGAGAATCTCCATTCTCTGCAAGTTTAATTTTACGTCAAAAAATTACGAGTCGTGATTCACTTAAAGATGTTTATCATTTAGAAATTAATTTATCTGGTTCCGGGTTATGTTATCAGCCAGGGGATGCATTAGGTGTTTGGTATGAAAATGATCCAGATTTAGTAGGTGAGTTATTAGGGTATTGTCATTTTACAGGAAATGAAGAGGTTAATATTCAGGATAATATATTGCCATGTAATTTGGCTTTACAAAAATACTGTGAATTAACGAATAATACGCCGTTGTTTGCAAAAAGTTATGCTAGATTAATTAGCAATCAGAAGTTATTGTCTGAATTTTCTGATGAAAATAATTTCAAAAAGTTTATTTCATCAACTTCTATTGTTGATATGATACGTTTTTGGCCACCCAGAGGATTAATACCTAGAGAACTAGTGTCGTTATTTCGTCCATTAGTACCCCGATTGTATTCTATTTCTTCATCACAAGATGAAGTAGGTGAGGAAGCTCATATTACTGTGGGTATGGTTCGTTATAAATGTGATAATTTTATTCGTACTGGTGGTGCGAGTGGGTATTTGGTGGATCGATTATTAGAAGGTGGTGAATTACGAGTTTTTATTGTACCTAACGAAAATTTTCGTTTACCTGTAGATCATAGTAAGTCGATAATTATGGTTGCAGCAGGTACTGGTGTTGCACCATTTCGTGCTTTTGTTCAACAACGTTCTTCAGATTCTTCATCAGGAAAGAATTGGTTGTTTTTTGGAAATTTAAACTTTCTTAATGATTTTTTATACCAACGAGAATGGCAAAGATATGTTAAAGATGGTATATTAACCAACGTGCATACTGCTTGGTCTCGTGATCAAAATTGCAAAATTTATGTGCAAGATAAAATTTTAGAATATGGTTTGGAGGTATGGCAATGGATTAAGAGTGGAGCATATATTTATGTTTGTGGTGATGCATCTCGTATGGCGCATGGAGTAGAAGAAAGTTTAATTCAGTTGGCTGTTAAGTATGGTAATATGAGTATTGAAGAATCAGATTTATTTTGGGGAAATATGCGTATTGATCATCGTTATCAAAAGGACGTTTATTAATGGATAAAGATAAAAAAAATAAACTATCTGATCATGAACGTTTGAAATCGGAAAGTAATTTTCTTCGTGGTACTATTGTGAAGGATTTGTCTAATGAATTAACTGGAGGTTTCACTGGAGATAATTTTCATTTGATTAGATTTCATGGAATGTATCAGCAAGATGATCGTGATCTTCGTACAGAGAGAATAAACCAAAAACTTGAGCCATTGATTAGTATGATGTTGCGGTGTCGTTTGCCTGGAGGTGTTATTATGCCATCGCAATGGTTAGCTATTAATTCTTTTGTTTCCAAACATACTTTGTATGGTACCATGCGGCTTACGAGTCGTCAAACGTTGCAAATACATGGATTATTAAAACGTGATTTGAAAGATACACATCGTATATTACATCATATTGGTTTAGATTCTATTGCTACAGCAGGTGATGTTAATCGAAATGTTATATGTACTTCAAATCCCATGGAATCTATTTTGCATCATTCGGTTATTGGGTGGGCCAAAAAGATTTCAGAGCATTTTTTACCTAATACTCGTGCGTATGCGGAAATTTGGTTGGACGGTGAAAAAACTGAATCAACAGAGGAATGTGAACCGATATTAGGGGCGTCTTATTTACCCCGTAAATTTAAAATTGCTCTTGTAATTCCTCCTCTTAATGATGTAGATGCGTATGCTAATGATTTAAGTTTTGTTGCAATTAGCATGAATAAACAGTTAGTTGGTTTTAATGTTTTGGTTGGTGGTGGCTTAGCTATGACATATGGTGATTCTACAACATATCCACGTATAGCTAGTGATTTTGGTTATATTGATGTTAATGATACTATAAAAGTTGCTGAAGCGATAGTGACGACACAACGTGATTTAGGAGATCGTTTAAATCGTAAACATGCTAAAACGAAATATACTTTAGTGAAAGTTGGTGTAGATGTATTTAAAAAAGAAGTAGAAAAAAGATCTGGAATAAAATTTTTTTCTACGCATCCTTATACGTTTTTAGAGCGAGGTGATCGTTTTGGATGGGTTAAAGGAATTGATGATCAGTGGCATTTTACTGTATTTATAGAAAATGGTCGTATTTTTGATACTGAGGGTTCTTTGTTAAAAACAGGTTTATCAGAAATTGCTTCTATTCATACAGGGTGTTTTCGTTTGACTGCAAACCAAAATTTAATTATTTCTAGTGTTCGAGAATCTGATAAAATTTCTATTGAGTCTTTACTTGTAAAGTATAAATTAATTAATGAAAATATTAGTGTGCAGCGTAAATCTTCTATGGCTTGTGTGTCATTTCCTACGTGTCCGTTAGCTATGGCAGAATCTGAACGCTTTTTACCTAATTTTATTAGTAAAATTGAGAATATTATGTTTCGTTGTGGTTTAAGTAATGATTCGATTATTCTTCGGGTGACTGGATGCCCTAATGGTTGTGCTAGAGCTATGCTTGCGGAGATTGGTTTAGTCGGTAGGTCTGTTGGTTATTATAACATATATCTTGGTGGTAATCGTATAGGGACACGTATTCCTCGTCTATATAAAGAGAATGTTACTGAAGAGGAAATTTTAAATATTCTTAATACAACTATTGTGCGTTGGTCAAACGAGAGACATCCTCAAGAATCTTATGGTGATTATGTGATACGTGTTGGTATTATTACTCCAGTTTTAAATTCTGAACATGATTTTTATGGATAAACTATGGGAAATAATATGATGAAAGATGTGTGATTTTAGTGAATTTGATGTATTGGAAATTGCTCAGCAGGAGTTATTATTACATCGGGTAAATCGAAAATTAAATGCTTTGACTGCTGAGGATAGAGTGGTATGGGGGTTAGAACATTTACCTCGCCAAGTTATTTTGTCTTCAAGTTTTGGTATTCAATCTGTAGTGAGTTTGCATTTGGTGACTCGTTATTGTTGTGATATTCCTGTTGTTTTTATTGATACTGGCTATTTGTTTCCTGAAACGTACCATTTTGTTGATCAATTGACTGACATTATGAAATTAAATTTGCAAGTATTTTCTCCTTTGAGATCTGCTGCGTGGCAGGAAGCGCGTTATGGCAAGTTGTGGGAGCGTGGTTTAGAGGGAATTCAACAATATAATTATTTTCATAAAATAGAACCTATGCGTCGTGCTCTTAAAATATTGAAAGTTCGTACATGGTTTGCTGGGTTGCGTCGTACTCAATCTCAAATTAGAAATAAAATGCAAATATTATCTGTACATCGGGGTGTGTTTAAATTGTTACCTGTTTTGGATTGGGATGATAAAAAAGTATTTGAATATATTGCAAGGTATTCTTTATTGCGTCATCCATTGTGGGATAAGGGCTATACTTCATTAGGGGATGTGCATACTACTCTTAAATCTTGTGTTGATGTTGCTGAGAAAGATGTTCGATTTTTTGGTTTAACAAGAGAATGTGGTTTGCATGAAGAATACTTTTGAAACGGTATTTGTTTGTTGTGTGGATGACATACTTCTATTTATAATATTTAATATATTTTATAAATGTTGATATGTGTTAATGTTTTTTTTATAATATTCATTGAAAATTATATATTTCAGTGGTTTTGTATTGTATAATTTTAAAAATTAGTGTTTATATATTTAATATAATTGTATATTATCAAGTGTTGAATTTTTATTGTTAAAATAAGATCTTGATATATTTGTTTGAGATGTTATATATATTTTTTTATATGACAGGTATAAGTAATTTTTTAGAAATTATATAATTATAATGTTATTTTTGTTTTAAATATATATTATTAATATTATTAATTGGATTATTATAAAAGTTTTTATAATATTTTATAAATACAATTTAAAAAGTGTGTTTGTTGTTTTTTTAAGTGATTTAATTTAGAATTAATTAATATATTTAGAATATTAAAAATTCAAAATTTTTGTTTTTTTGTAAGTTTGATATTTAAGTTTAAAATCCGAATAGTGGTTATTAATATCTTGGATTGTTTTTGAAGTGTAGATAGGTTGTAGTGTGGAATATTTATTTTTGCTTTTTGATCTTAAGGATCGTTATGTTTTAGTGGTAGGTGGTGGAGATGTTGCTGCACGTAAAATTTGTCTTTTGAAACGTGCTGGTGCTAGGATCAAAGTAGTGGCGTATTCATTATGTTCTGAACTAGAAGTAATACTGAAGAATATGTGCGATGTAACATGGATTGGCACAACATTTACACCAAGTATGTTGGATGATGTATTTTTAGTGATTGTTGCTATTGATGATACATCTATTAGTGATTTTGTCTATCAATGTGCTGAAAGATGTCATAAATTCATTAACGTGGTTGATGATCAGAGAAAATGTTCATTTATTTTTCCTGCTGTTATTGATCGGTCTCCTATTGTAGTGGGAATTTCTTCATGTGGTCGATCGCCGGTATTGGTACGTATATTACGTGAAACACTGGAATCATTATTACCTAATTTTTTAGGTCCGATGGCGAGTTTGTTAGGTAATTGGCGTGAACGAGTGAAACATCGTATTTTACATATGGCGCAGCGTCGAAGATTTTGGGAGAAAATACTTCGTAATAATAGTTTTATTACATTAATCTCAGCAGGTTTGTTTAAGGAAGCGGAAAAATTTTTGGATAAGGCTTTGTTGTTTCATTGTAAGAGAGATACATTTGAGAAATTATCTATGGGTGGTGTGTCATTAGTGGGAGCTGGTCCAGGGGATAGTGGATTGTTTACTTTACGTGGGTTACAACTTGTACAGGAAGCAGATGTTGTGTTATATGATTGTTTGGTTAGTGTTGAAGTTCTTGATTTAGTACGTAGAGATGCCAAAAAGATATGTGTTGGAAAAAGAGGTGTAGGCAAGAGTTTCATGAAACAACAAGATATTAATCACTTATTAATATCGTTGGCTAAAGCAGGTAAAAGAGTTGTTAGATTAAAGGGCGGTGATCCTTGTATTTTTGGTCGAGGTGGTGAAGAATTAGAGGCAGTGGTTGCTGCTGGAGTGCCATGCCAAGTAATTCCTGGTGTTACATCTGCGTCGGCTGCTATTTGTGCTGGAATTCCATTAACACATCGACATTATTCTCATAGTGTAACATTTATTACTGGTCATGTGTTTTGTAATAGTGCGTATAAACAAGCAGATTTTCATTTTTTGAGTTATACGAATCAAACTTTAGTGATTTATATGGGGATGATGTATGTTAAACAGATTTATAATGTTTTAGTTGCTAGTGGATGTGATGTTAATACTCCAGTAGCTATTATTAGTCACGGTGCTTGTTCAAATCAAAAAGTGATCATTGGGACATTGAATAATTTAAAACAGTTGGTTAGAATGGCCAATTCTCCATCATTGTTGATAATTGGTCGTGTTGTAGAGTTGCATCGCAAAGCATATTGGTTAAATCAGGAAAACATAGTAAATAGATATAAATTAACTTCTTTAATTAATTTGTTTTAAAGGTTGTATTTATGAAGTATTGTGAAAAGCGTTCTAATTATTTGTATCGTTTAGAGTCAGAAAGTATTTATATTTTTAGAGAAGTGGTATCTGAATTTCATAATCCTGTTATGATGTATTCTGTTGGTAAAGATTCTTCTGTTATGTTGCATTTGGCTAGGAAAGCATTTTATCCGAAACCAGTTCCTTTTTCTATATTACATATAGATACTGGATGGAAGTTTACTGAAATGTATCATTTTCGTGATTATATTGCTCAGACTTATGGTTTAAATTTGTTAATTTATAAAAATTCGGAAGAAAAAGCTGTACATACTAATCCTTTTTTACATGACGTTAGTGAGTATACTAATATTATGAAGACAGAAGCTTTGAAACAAGCGTTAAATAAATATAAATTTGATGCTGCAGTTGGTGGTGGTCGTCGTGATGAGGAACAATCTCGCGCCAAAGAGCGAATTTATTCTTTTCGTGATATCCAACATCGTTGGAATCCTAAAGATCAACGTCCGGAAATGTGGAATAATTATAATTCTCAGATTAAAAAAGGTGAAAGTATACGTGTTTTCCCATTGTCAAATTGGACGGAATTAGATGTTTGGCAGTATATTTTTTTAGAAAATATTGAGTTTGTTTCTTTATATTTAGCTAAAAAACGTCCTGTAGTGCGCCGAAATGACATGTTAATTTTAGTAAATGATAATCGTTTTAATTTACAGTCTCATGAAGTTATTGAAGAACGCATGGTTCGTTTTCGTACTTTAGGTTGTTGGCCATTAACTGGAGCAATAGAATCTGAGTCAGCAACATTGTTGGAGGTTATTCAGGAAATGTTTACTACTACTACTAGTGAGCGTTGTGGACGGATAATTGATTTTGATCAGTCTGGATCTATGGAAATAAAAAAACGTCAAGGTTATTTTTAGATTGTTGTTAGGGATAAATCATGAATGAGATAGCGGATGAAATTGTTCAGTCTGGAGGTATTGAAAATTATTTATATAAGCAACAGTGTAAATCTTTGTTGCGTTTTCTTACTTGTGGTAGTGTGGATGATGGTAAAAGTACATTAATTGGTCGATTATTGTATGATTCTTACCAGTTATATGATGATCAGTTGTTAGCATTACGCAATGATAGTAAAACTGTTTTTCAGAGTAGTAATGATCAATTGAATTTTGCAGCGTTAGTAGATGGTTTGCACGATGAACGTGCACAGGGAATTACTATTGATGTTGCTTATCGTTATTTTTCTACTAAAAGTCGTAAATTTATTATTGCAGATACGCCTGGACATGAACAATATACTCGTAATATGGCCACTGGTGCTTCTACAAGTGATTTAGCTATTTTATTGCTTGATGCAAGAAAAGGTATTCGTGATCAAACTCGTCGTCATACTTTTATTAGTATATTATTTGGCATTAGGAATTTTATCATTGCGATTAATAAGATGGATTTAGTGGATTATGATAAAAATGTTTTTGAGAATATCAGGAGAGATTATTTAGCATTTATTGAATCTTTTACAATGAAATTAAATATTTATTTTATACCAATATCTGCGTTAGTTGGTGATAATATTATTCGTCGTTCTCAATATATGTCTTGGTATGGTGGTTCTACATTAATTCAATTATTAGATACAATTGAAATTATGGAACCCATGTATCATAGTCAGTTTTTACGTTTTCCTGTACAATGTGTTAATTATGATCATATGGATTTTCGAGGGTATTCTGGTACAGTAGCATCTGGTAGGTTGTGTGTTGGAAAGAAAATTAAGGTTTTTCCTTCTGGGGCGATTTCTGTAATTCGTAGAATTGTTACTTTTAGAAAGGATTTAGAAAATGCTGTTGCGGGAGATCCAGTCACCGTAGTTTTAGAGCATGATTTAGATATTAATAGGGGGGATATATTTCTGGATGTTGATGATAATATTTTACCTGTCAATAGTGCTCAAGTTGATGTAGTTTGGATGAGTGTGCAGAATTTATCGAAAGGTATTATTTTTAATGTTCAAATTGCACATAAGCGAATTGGAACGTGTGTAAAGCGTTTACATTATCAAATAGATATTAATAATTCCACCTATCTCATGGTGGATCATTTACCCTTAAATAGTATTGGTTTAGTAGATTTAGTATTTGATGAATCAATGATACTAGATCCATATTCTTATTCTCCGGTGACGGGTAGTATGATTTTTATTGATCCATATACCAATTGTACGATTGGGGCGGGTATGGTACGGTTGCCTTTGCACGGAATAGTAAAATCTGGTAAATATACCACATTTGAATTAGAATTACATGCGTTAATTCGTCGCCATTTCCCACATTGGGGGATGAATGATTTGTTAATGGAAAATTGTGATGTATCTTCGTAAGAAAAACAATTTATTAGGTGAACAAGTGATATGGCATAGTCATGTCATTAAAAAAAATGCTCGTGAGTATTTACATAAACATCGTGCTATGTTGTTATGGTTTACTGGTTTATCAGGTTCTGGTAAATCTACAATAGCTGGTGTGTTAGAAGAAGAATTATATTCTAGATCAATTAGTACATATTTGTTAGATGGCGATAATATTAGGCATGGGTTATGTTATGACTTAGGGTTTACTAATTTTGATCGTCATGAAAATTTACGGAGGGTTGGGGAGGTGGCTGCGTTGATGGTTGATGCAGGATTAGTAGTATTAGCGTCTTTTGTTTCTCCATATTGTTTTGATCGTCAAATGGTTAGAAGTATGGTTCCAGTTGGTTCTTTTGTTGAAATTTTTGTTGATACTCCATTGTCAATATGTAAAGCTCGGGATCCTAAAGGGTTATATAGGATGTCTGATGATGGTATGATTGAAAACTTTGTTGGGGTTCATGCGGTATACGAAAGACCAGTTTTTCCAGAGATTTATCTTGATGGTCGAAAATCAGTGAAATATTTGATTAAGCAATTATTGGAAGCATTGATTTGTAGGATTGTGGTTAGTGGTGGTGTATAATTTTGTTTATTTTATTTTATAATTGGTTGTCATTAAAATATATTTTCGAGTTGTATTGGTGTGTTTGTAAGTATCCGATTGTATTATTGATTGATAGTGTATGAATAAATTTTTTTATATTTAATATGAAATGTTTAGTGTTTACATTGATGGTTATATTATTTTGGTTGCAGTATGTTTTTTGGTTTGGTAAACATGGGGTATGTGACTTTTTTTGTATTAAAAATACTCTTAAAATTAAATTCTTTAATAATTCTAGATATGAATTAAAGATTCGTAATAGTCAGTTGTTGTTTGAAATTGATGATTTAATTAGTCATCGGAATGAATCAGTAGAGGAACGTGCTCGTCATGAATTAGGGATGATTAAATCAGATGAATGTTTTTATCGTTTGATTCCTCTTGATAGAGGGGAGTAGTATAATTGTATATATAAATGTTACAACATTGTTGTTTGTTTGTGTGTTAATAATTTTAATGATAGCAGATATTGGCAAATAATATTGATGTTGATGATGTGTAAACAGGATAGTTAATAAATGTTAAATCACTTTTTGTCATTATGGAAAAAAGGATTTTTTGAATTTTTTAGGGTGGCTATTTTCATTTTGTGTATGATATAAGGATTATTTTGCAGGTTTAAAATTTTTTATTCTTTAGAATGATTATAAATTCTATATTGGTTGTTATGTCTTGCAATGCATTGGAGGTTAAGTTTATTGGATTGTTGTTCATATTGGCGAAAAATGTATAATTATGTGAGGAATAGTTTTTATGAGTGAACCAATTAGTTTTTTATCATATTATTATTGTATGATGATGGGTTCTTTCATGTTTATATGGATATTATCAGGATGCTCTTATGAGCATCCTTCTTACGAAAATATATGTATTAGTAATATTGATCGTTCTATCCGTGAATTTTCTCTAGATTCGGAGGATCCTCATCATCGTGTATCTGGTGATCGGAAGAAGTTATTAAATTCATCTACTATAAAATATAATGCTAGTGATTCTGGTTATCATCATGACTATAATTATGGTAATAAAGGTTCATATTCTTCCTGTTGTTATGTAGTTAAGCCTGGTGATACCTTGTTTTATATTGCTTGGATTACTGGAAATAATTGCCATATTTTAGCGCAAAAAAACAATATTAGTATTAATTCTGTTTTGAAAGTGGGTCAAATTTTGCAAGTAGGTGGTGATAATGAACAGTTGAATGATCGATTTTTTAGAAAATCTATGCAGCATAATCAGAATCGTAATTTTGATCAGAAATGTAATGTGT
Organism: Blochmannia endosymbiont of Polyrhachis (Hedomyrma) turneri; assembly: GCF_000973505.1. Taxonomy (NCBI): domain Bacteria; kingdom Pseudomonadati; phylum Pseudomonadota; class Gammaproteobacteria; order Enterobacterales; family Enterobacteriaceae; genus Candidatus Blochmanniella; species Blochmannia endosymbiont of Polyrhachis (Hedomyrma) turneri. Next base: position 211,453 of record NZ_CP010048.1, read on the forward strand.
CTTTTTGTTTAAATTCATGTAAATCAGGCAGTTGTTCTGATAACAGTATTGATGGGAATGTTAATGGTAATATTCATCATATGTTGAATAAAAATTTTATAAATTTGTTATCCTCATCTAATCAAGATTTTTCTATTAGTAGTTCTAAAAATATTGCATCTGTCAATAAAGAAAAAAAAGTGGAGTTAAATGTCGTTAATAAATCTAGAATAGTGTGGACATGGCCTACGTATGGTAGTATTATTAGTAGTTTTTCTTCTCTTAATGGGGGGAATAAGGGAATTGATATATCTGGTAAGTTGGGTCAACCTATATTTTCTGTTGCTTCTGGTAAAGTAGTTTATGCAGGTAATGCTTTAGTTGGATACGGAAATTTAATTATTGTTAAGCATAATGATGATTTTTTAAGTACATATTCGCATAATGAAACAATATTAGTATCTGAACAGCAATATGTTAAGGGTGGCCAGAAAATAGCTACCATGGGGAGTAGTGACTCAGATGTAATTAAGTTATATTTTGAAATTCGTTATAAAGGAAAATCGGTAGATCCATTGTATTATTTACCTAAAAGATAGTTATATTGAAATTGAAAATGAGATGTTTGTAGTTGATTGTCTTGCTGATTCTGTGTTTTTTTAGGAATTTTCATAGTATGTGTTATTTTTTTATCCGTTGTTTATGAAATTGTTTAAGAATATGTGGAATAGATAGTAATATGTTTAATGCGGTTTGTTTTATGTTTGTATATTTATTTTTTTATTTTTTTTAAAATGTTGTACAAATAGTTTGTTATGTGTTGTTTTGTGTTTATTTTTTTGGAATTTTTTTCTAGTTGTTTTAGTTTAAAGTGTGCATTATTTATTACATCAGTTGGTATTCCTGCTAATTTAGCTACTAATAGACCATAACTTTTGTGTGTTGCTCCATGTTTCACATTATATAAAAATGTTACGATGTCATTATTTGTTATTGTATCTAAGTGAACGTTAGTGATTTCTGGGATGTATTTAGATAATGTGGTAAGTTCGAAATAGTGGGTGGAAAATAGTGTCAGTGCTTTAATTTGAGTTGCAATTTTCTCTGCACATGCCCATGCTAGTGACAGTCCATCATAAGTAGAAGTACCTCTTCCGATTTCATCGATTAAAATTAAACTATAATTAGTAGCATGATGTAAAATATTGGCGGTTTCAGTCATTTCTATCATAAAAGTAGATTTATTAGATGTAAGGTCGTCGGCTGAACCGATTCTAGTAAAAATTCTATCAATAGGTCCAAGAATAGCTTTTTGTGCTGGTACGAAACTACCAATATATGCCAATAATACAATTAATGCAGTTTGTCTCATATATGTGCTTTTCCCCCCCATATTTGGGCCAGTAATGATGAGCATATTTTGTTTATCTGATAAAATCGTTTGATTCGGTATAAATGGTTTTTTTATTAATTGTTCAACGACTGGATGGCGGCCATTGATTATTGTGATTCCCTTTTTTTTTGTAATTATGGGGCAAGTATAATTTAGCGTTTTTGCACGTTCTGCGAGGTTACTTAAAACATCTAATTCAGCTAACGCTTCGGCAGCAAATTGTAAATTTAATAGTTCTGGTAATATTTTTTTTAGTATTTCATTATAAATTTTTTTTTCTAGTGCTATAGCTTCTATACCGGAATTTAAAATTTGTTTTTCGTATTGTTGAAGTTCAGGGATTGTATATCGTTCAGAGTGTTTTAATGTTTGTAATTGTATGTAATGTTGGGGTACGAGGTGTTTTTGTTTTTTTTTTATTTGAATAAAATAGCCATGTAATGTGTTGAAAGATATTTTTAGACTATCTAGTTGTGTTTTGTTGCGTTCTTCTGTTTCTAATGTTTTTAGATAGTTACTTGCATTTTTTTGTGTGTTTCTTAATTTGTCTAGTGTTTGGTTATATCCATAAGCGATGATTCCTCCATCATGTATTGATGATGGAGGAGATTCGTTGAGAGCGGTTTTTAGCAAATTTAATAATTGGTCGAATGGTTTTATTTGTTTAGATATTTTAGTGATATTATTGTTAGTGATGTTTAGTAGGATATTTTGAATTTTTGGAAATTGTTGGATGGCTTCTTTCATGTTTATTAGGTCTTTTGGTCGTGCTGTGTGTAGTGCAACTCTAGCTAAAATTCGTTCAAGATCGCCGATTTTTTTTAAAATAGTTTGTAGATAGCTGATTTCTAATTTTAGTAATGATTGAATATTGTTTTGTCTATAAGTAATAGTATTTTGATTGCGAGTAGGTAGGTTTAACCATCTGTTTAACATACGACTACCCATTGAGGTTACAGTGTGATCTAGAATTCCAATGAGTGTATTGTGTTTGTTTTTTTTATTAATGATGTTTTGCGTGAGTTCTAAGTTGCGTCTTGTAGTGTCATCCATGATAATACTAGTTTTGTGATTTTCTAACACAATTGTGCGAATATGGGTTAATAGTGTACATTGAGTGTGTTCAGCATATGACAATAAGCAACCAGCTGCTTGTAATGCCAATTTTTCGTTTTTTATTCCAAGTTCTGTTAAATTGTGTGTTTTGAATTGTGAGTTTAGCTTTTTATATGCGTTGTTTAAGTCAAATTCTAATGCAGGTAGACAACGTAAATATTTTTGTTTTTCAATTAAGTGAAATGATTTAAGTGTATTTGGATATAAAAGTTCAGAGGGATGAGTTCGTGCTAATTCGGCAGCCATGATTTCTTCTCCATTAATTTCTGAGATTATAAATCGACCAGTGGAGATATCTAATGTAGCGTATCCAAATTTATTAAAATCTTGATAGATTGCAGCTAGTAAATTTTCTTGATTGGCTTGTAGTAATTTTTCATCAGTTAATGTTCCTGGTGTAACGATACGTACTATTTTTCTTTCTAAAATATTTTTTTTTAGTGCTAAGTTATATTTGTCTAGTGGATTGATTTGTTCACAGATTGCTACTGATTCTCCTAATTGCATTAATTGTACTAAATAATCTTCTATTGTATTATGGGGTATACCAGCCATGGGTATTTTTTTTCTGCCTGAGATATTGTTTCTTGTGGTTAATGTAATGTTTAACAATTTTGATGCTTTGTGTGCGTCATCGTAAAATAGTTCGTAAAAGTCTCCCATGCGATAAAATAACAGGATATTTGGATGTTGTGATTTAATTTTTAAATATTGTTGAATCATTGGGGTATGTATGCAAGAATGTTTTGTTTTGTTTTTTATTTTAGTGTGTTTCATGAAATTATTGATTTTTAATGTGGTTGTTTGTTGTTTATTGATAAAAATTGATTTTTGTATGTTGGTTTTGTAATATGTTGTGTTATTTGTTTATTATATCGAAAAGTCAGTGATATTTTGTGTTTAGGGATAATAATATTTGGTGTTAGTGTGTATAATTATTTTTTTAAAAATTTTTGCATGGTAGCAGAGTGTTGTTGAAGATTATTTTTTTAGTGGTTTTAGTAAATATTTCAAAATGTTTTTGTATTTTCTATCTAATAAATAGTAATATAAATAATAATCTGATTAAAGGAATGTTTTTTAGTAGTTGAATGTATTCAAGTATGTTTTTATTCATATAATTAAGATAGATACAATATAATTATAATAATAATTATTATAATATATAATATACATGTATAATATATAATAGAGGTGTATTTTAGTTATATAATAATTATTATAGGGTATGTAATTGAGAATTCAAATGATGTGGAAAATTCATTTGGTTTTGATTTTGTGTATTAAGGTTATATTGTATTTGTGAAATCATTTAGTTTTAAAAAATCGGTGATAATAAATTATGATTTATAAAACATTATTAATTTTTGAATAAATGGCATTATATTTTTTTTGCTATGTTATTATTTTCTGATTTTTTAATTAGAAATTGTATTTCATTTAATGTTGTGTGTATATTTTATATTAATAATTAAATTTATGGATAAAAAATTTGATAATTGTTATTAAATTAAGTTTTAAATGTTGATTGTATATATAGTTCAAATCGTGGATAATATACGTTTTAGTTGACTTGTACATGATATTCTTAATATATGATGTTTTTATTAAGATTATGTTGTTTTTATCACATATGTATGTAGATCGGGGTATTTATTTTGTTTAGTTATTTTTATGTTTTTAAATTTGTAAAAATCGTTTTATATTTTTAGTTTTTTTAATATTGTTAATTTTTTGTAATTGGTATGAATAAGAACAGTATAGTTGAAGTGCGCCAGGCGTTTTTTGATTTTTTTTCTAATAAAGGACATGTAGTGATCGATAGTAGTTCTTTATTACCTGAAGAAGACTCTTCATTATTGTTTACAAATGCTGGCATGAATCAATTTAAAAATTTATTTTTGGGTCTAGATAAGCCTTTAAATAGTCGTGTTGTTACTGCCCAACGTTGTGTACGAGCAGGGGGTAAGCATAATGATTTAGAACATGTTGGTTATAGTAATCATCATTTAACATTTTTTGAAATGTTAGGTAATTTTAGTTTTGGTGATTATTTCAAGGAAACTGCTATTTTATTTGCTTGGGAGCTATTAACTGGTTCTCAATGGTTTAATTTATCAAAAGATAAAATACTGGTTACTATACATGTAAATGATGAAGAAGTATATGAAATTTGGAATAATATAATTGGCATATCAGATAAATATATAGTACGTATTGGTGATAACAAAATAGGTGATGGTAGTATAATTTCCGATAATTTTTGGCAGATGGGTGATGTTGGGCCTTGCGGTTATTGTTCTGAGATTTTTTACAATTGTGGTGAAGTGATTGAAGAAAATCAGTTGGAAAATGAAAAAGGTATTCGTGGTAATTATGTTGAAATTTGGAATTTGGTTTTTATGGAGTTTAATCGTCAATTTGATGGAACTTTGTTGCCTTTGCCGTTTTTATCAGTAGATACTGGTATGGGATTAGAGCGTATTACTTCGGTTTTGCAGTCTGTGAGTAGTAGTTATAGCATTGATTTATTCTATAATCTTATGATGGGTATAGTGGGGGTTATTGGAAATGTAGATTTTAAAGATCGGTCTTTTCGTGTTATTACAGATCATATTCGAACGTGTTCTTTTTTAATTAGTGATGGTGTGCGTCCTTCAAATTCAGGGCAGGGTTATGTTTTACGTCGTATTATTAGAAGAGCTGTGCGTCATGGAAAGATATTAGGTATTCGGGGGATGTTTTTTTATAAATTAGTGGGTCCTCTTGTTGAGGTTATGGGTTACGTTAATGTTCAGTTAGTAGAGCATAAAAGTATTATAGAAAGTGTGCTGTTTAATGAGGAGAAGCAGTTTTTATTTGTTTTGGAAAAAGGTTTGGATATTTTAAATGAGTTATTGTCTAAATTAAATGTTGGTGATATTTTAGATGGAGAAGAAATATTTTATTTATATAGTACATACGGTTTTCCATTTCAATTTACAAAAGATATTTGTTTACAACATAATTTTAAAGTTGATGAAATTGGTTTTAATCAATCAATGTTAATTCATAAGAAAAATGCTCAAAGATTCAATAAGTTTTCTATAGATGCAAATAAGTTGTTATTAACGGATCATCATACTATTTTTATTGGGTACAAGGATTATTCATGTATATCTGAAATTTTGTCTATATTGAAAAATAATCAATTAACAGAGTCATTATTTCAAAATGAATTTGGTTTTATTGTGTTGGATACAACTCCTTTTTACGGTGAATCTGGTGGACAAATTGGTGATATTGGTGAATTAAGGACTGAATCTGTTTATTTTGAAGTGTTGCAAACTAGAAGATATGGTCAAATTTTTGTGCATTGGGGGAAGGTGATAAGTGGTATTTTTCGGGTTGGTGATCGCGTAACTGCTCAGGTTAATAAAGACCACCGGCGATGTGTTTCTTCTCATCATTCTGCAACTCATTTATTACATTCAGCTTTAGTGCATGTTTTAGGGAGTCATGTTGTACAGAGAGGATCGTTAATTAATAATCAATATTTGCGTTTTGATTTTTCACATGATAAATCGTTATCTTTAAAGGAGATATATTTGTTAGAAGATATTGTTAATAATAACATTCGAAATAATTTGTTGGTTTGTAGTGAATTGTTGCCAATTGACATTGCCCTTAACAAGGGAGCTAAAAGTATATTTGGTAAGCGGTATGATCCAGTAGTTCGTGTGCTAAGTATTGGTGATTTTTCTATTGAGCTTTGTGGTGGTACTCATGTAGATCGTACCGGTGACATCGGTTTGTGTGTTATTCGTAGTGAGCATGGTGTTGCTTATGGTGTGCGTCGAATTGAAGCGGTATGTGGTGTAGAAGCATTATTTTTCATTCGGGAGAAAAAACGTTTAATTCAGTGTGTTTCAGATCAGGTGAGAAGTAGTCAAGAGAATGTAGTTAAAAAAGTTAGTATATTATGTAATAGAGTAGTAGAATTAGAAACAAAATTAAAAAGATGTAGAGATCGTCAGATTATTGATGAGAACGAACGATTAATAAAACAGGTTCGTTGTGTTGGTAAGATAAAATTAATAGTTGATTGTGTGGATTGTAGTGTTGATTTAAAAATGTTGCGTATGATTGTTTGTAAATTAAAGAAACAATTAGTTTCTGGTATTGTTGTTATTATGTCTCTTAGTACTAGTAAGGTTATATTACATTTGGTAGTTGGTGTTACTAAGGATTTGATTTTTTACGTAAGTGCTGCGGAAATTGTTAGTTATTTAAACAATCATTTTGGTGGAAGTGGAGGCGGTCGGTCAGATTTAGCACAATCCGGTGGTGGTCGTGTTAAAGCATTGCCAACGGTCATAGATATGTTAGATAGATTTTTAATTAAAAAAATTGGTTTTTATAATATGTAATTTATTAATGTGTTGAAGATTTTGTTTTTCATTTCATTTATAATTTTATGTGGTTTTTTTTAAAAAATTTACAAGGAGTTCAGGGATGCTTATTCTAACTCGAAGAGTTGGTGAAACGCTTATGATTGGAGATGAGATTAAAGTTACAGTTTTAGGTGTGAAAGGTAATCAGGTACGTATTGGTGTGCATGCACCCCGAGAGGTGTCGATACACAGAGAAGAAATTTATCAGAGAATTCAATCTGAAAAATCGCAACAAACTTTTTGTTAGATGAATAACTTAATGATAGTAAATTTTTAAGTATTTACATAGTTTTTATTTGTTAGAGAGGTTTTTGTTAACTTGAAATCAAGTGGTTTTTTAGATTCTATGAAAATTAATGATTTACTTGGTTGATTATTTTTGTTTTATTAATGTTTTTTAGTGAGGTGGCCGAGTGGTTGAAGGCGCTCCCCTGCTAAGGGAGTATATAGCGATAATCTGTGTCGAGGGTTCGAATCCCTCCCTCACTGTATTTTATTTTTTATAATATAATGTGCACCCGTAGCTCAGTGGGATAGAGTACTCGGCTACGAACCGAGCGGTTGGGGGTTCGAATCCTCCCGGGTGCGTTTGGGTTGTTTTTTATTGTTTTTGTTTTTATAAATGTAAAAAATATATGTGTGTGCGTTATAATATATTATGTTATAACAATTATTTTTTTGTGTTTTTGTTATATTTTGTGGTGTAAATATTAGGGGTTGAAATTAAAATAGTTAGTTTCAATGGCGTTTTTATATATACAATGTGAGAACATTATAATGTTTGAAAGTTTATCTAATCGTTTATCAAAAATAATTCATAATATTAATACACGCGGTGTATTAACAGAAGACAGCCTTCAGAAGGTATTAAGTGAAGTGCGAATAGCTTTGTTAGAAGCAGATGTTACGTTACCGGTAGTACGTACTTTTATGGATAATGTTAAAGCACAGGCAATTGGTAGTGTGATACGAAAAGGATTGACTCCTTCTCAAGAGTTTGTTAGGATTGTCCATGGTGCATTAGTGCAATCTATGGGTGGTCAAGATTTATCTTTGAATTTGTCTAAAAATATTCCCTCTATATTATTAGTAGTTGGTTTTCAAGGAGCTGGAAAAACTACTACGTGTGCTAAAATTGCTAAATATTTGTCTGTAAAAGAAAAAAAGAAAGTTCTTTTGTCATCAGTAGATATTTATCGTCCATCGGGTATTAGGCAGTTAGAAATTTTGTCAAATATTGCTGGTATTGATTTTTTAAAGGTTGAAGATGATAAAAATGTAATTAATATGGCTTCTTACGTTTTGAGAAAAGCAAAATCAGGATGTTATGATGTTGTGTTGATTGATACAGTTGGTTGTTTGTTAACTGATTTAGATCTTATTTCAGAGATTGTTGATCTTTCATCTTTCTTAGATCCCGCAGAGATTTTGTTAGTGGTTGATGCTATGCTTGGACAAGAATCTGCAAAAATTGCTAGTTTTTTTAGTTCTAAATTGTCGTTAAGCGGAGTGGTTTTAACGAAAATTGATGGAGATTCTCGTGGTGGGGCAGCACTTTCTACATATCATACTATTAATAAGTCAATAAAATTTATTGGCACAGGGGAAAAAGTTAGTGATTTAGAGCCATTTTATGTGAATCGTATGGCAAGTCGTATTCTTGGTATGGGTGATGTTTTATCTTTAATTGAAGATATTGAACATAAGGTGGAAAGTGTTCATGTGAGGCATACTTTATCTAAATTAAATAAAGGGGGGGTTTTTGATTTATCTGATTTTTTAAATCATTTAAAACAAATGCGTGATTTGGGAGGTGTTGATCAAATATTGAGTAAGTTACCTATCATGGGTAGTGTTTCGGATACTGTAAAATCAAAGATTGATGATAAGATATTGATGAACATGGAGGTTATTATTAGTTCAATGACAATAGAAGAGCGAAAATATCCTAACATTATTGATGGTTCACGAAAACGGCGTATTGCGTCTGGATCTGGTGTTTCAGTTCAGTCGGTCAATGTATTGTTGAAGCGTTTTGGAGAAGTAAAATCTGTTATGTCGAAAATTAGTAAAAATGGGTTATCAAAAGTTTTAGATGTTGTGAAAAATAAATTATCTTCGGGGTTTTTCCAAAATAAAGTTTAATATTTATTGAGTTTAGACAATATGTTAATGATATTATATAAAAAATATCATTAAAGTGTTTTTGAATTGAATTCGTAATATTAATTTAATATAGTTTGGTTTGTAAGTGTCATTGTGAGTAGGAGCGAGTGTATGGTAAGAATTCGTTTATCGCGGGGTGGAACAAAAAATAGACCGTTTTATCGTGTTGTGGTTACTGATAGTCGTAGTTCTCGTGATGGTAGATTTATTGAAAGAGTTGGTTTTTTTGATTCGATTGATAACAAATGTTATATTCGTCAAGGTATAACTTTAAATTTAGATAGAATTTATTATTGGATGAAACAAGGCGCAGTTGCTTCTGATCGTGTATGTAGTTTGATTAAGAACTATAAAAAGCAAAAAATTATATCATGATTTTTATTATATGTGTTGTGTTTATAGTTTTTTATGTGTAGAAATATTTTTGTTATTATTGATTTTGTATTATTAGAGATGAGTATAGATAAGAAAAAATTAAATGCGTTGTTTTCTAGTGATATACCTATTAATTTTGATCCTATTATTATAGGTCAAATACGTTCAGCATATGGTATTTTTGGATGGTTAAAAATTATTTCTTTTTCTGAAAAATTTAATCAGATTATGAGTTACAAACCTTGGTTTGTACAGTTATTTTTGTGTTGGTATAGTGTATACGTGGAATATTGGAAAAATCATGGTAGTGACTGTCAGTTTATTGTTAAAATTAAACAAGTATCTAATCGAGAGATGGCTCAAATATTTAATAATCACAAAATCTATATTGATGTGTCACAATTACCTTTACTTAGTTGTGGTGAGTATTATTGGAAAAATATAATTAAATGCCAGGTTATTAGTGTTTCTGGTTACAATTTTGGGGTAGTTACTGATTTAATTTCAACTGGTTCTAATGATGTGTTAGTTGTTAAAACACAACGAGTGTCGATTTCTAGTCGTGTTGTTTTGATTCCTTTTCTTACAACAGTGGTAAAATATGTTGATTTTTTAAATCGTGTTATTTATGTGAAATGGAGTATAGAGTTTTGATTTTATTTTTATAAGATGATTAGGTATATATTAAATGTGGATTGCTGTGATAACTTTATTTCCAAAAATGTTTCGTGCTATTACTGATTATGGTATAGTGGGACGTGCGATAAAAAGGGGTTTATTATCGATAAAATTTTGGAATCCTCGCGAGTTTTCGAGTGCTCGATATGGTCGAGTAGATGATTATTTATATGGCGGTGGATCAGGTATGTTAATGATGGTTCAGCCATTAAGGGACGCAATTTCTTGTGCGAAAAGTGACGGAGGAACAGATAATATAAAGGTTATTTATCTTTCTCCTCAAGGAAAAAAGTTAGATCAAAATGGAGTGTATGAGTTTCTTCATGCTTCAAAATTAATTTTGGTGTGTGGACGTTATAAAGGTATCGATGAACGTTTGATACGTTTAGAAATTGATGAAGAATGGTCGATTGGTGATTATGTTTTAAGTGGTGGTGAATTAGCTGCAATGGTATTAATTGATGCGGTTTCTCGTTTTATTCCAGGAGTTTTAAATCAGATAGTATCTGCAGAAGAAGATACTTTTTGTTGTAATAATTCAATGGGTATATTGTCACCCCCCCATTACACGCGGCCTTCTATTTTTGAAGGTATATCTGTCCCACGTGTGTTATTATCGGGAGATCATGATAAAATTTGTCAATGGCGTTTAAAACAATCTCTTGGTTGGACATGGGTCAAAAGACCCGAGTTATTAAAAAGCATTGTATTATCGCCTGAAGCTAAGAGATTGCTGTTTGAGTTTAAATATGAATTTTTTATGAGATTAATAAATGAGTTACATTAAATATGTATTTTTATATGAAAGTATGTTAGCATTATTATAATATTTATTGATGCTAACAGATTTTTACAGGATATAGAAGTGATAATATATTATGAACAGTAATATTATTAAAATGTTTGAAGTGCAACAAGTGCAGAAAAAATTTTTATCTTTTCGTTCTGGGGATTTTGTTATTGTTAAGATATGGATTATAGAGGGAAATAAAAAGCGTTTACAGATATTTGATGGTGTGGTTATTTCTATACGAAAATCTGGATTAAATAGTACTTTTACAGTTAGAAAAATTTCTCATGGGGAAGGTGTTGAGCGTGTATTTCATCTTCATTCTCCTGTTATTGAGGAGATTGTGGTCAAACGTTATGGTAAGGTTCGTCAAGCTAAATTATATTATTTACGTTTTTGCACGGGAAAGAATGCAAGGATTCGGGAACGTCTCGTTTAGCCGGAGGTTTTGATGTCTTTTTAATGTAATTGATTTTTTTAAATTGTTTTAGTTAATAATTGGTAAGTTTTTTTGAATATATTGTGTTATTTAGTTTGGTGGTAGTTTGGTTTGTATGATTTTATTTTGTTATTGATCTGTTGATTGTTTAATTTCATGATTATTTCAAGATAATTTGTAATGTATGCAATATATTTATGTTTTGATAATGTAGTTAATAGCATGATCTTGCATGTTTAATTTTTCTTCATTAAATTATTTCTTGATTAAAATAAGTGCATGTGTGTTATTTATTAGTGGTTTTTTATATAACATTAATATAATATATATTGCATATATCATTTCATATACTTTAATTTAGTATAAAGTTTTCGTTTATGATTTTAATGTGAATTATTTTAATTAAGGTTGATGTTATGCTAAATTGCAAAAATAATTTTAAAACTAATAGTGAATTATGTATTATTACGCCAGAACAGTTAAAGAGGCAATTTTTTTTAAAATCGAATTATCGTGAAATGATTTCCTGTTCCAGACAGGTAATTTCTGATATCATACACAGATTAGATTCACGATTTTTAGTAATTTGTGGTCCTTGTTCTATTCATGATGTAAATTCTGCTATTGATTATGCTAAACGTTTAAAACAATTATCTGACGAATTGTGCGGACAATTGTATATTGTTATGCGTGTATATTTAGAAAAACCGCGTACGAGTATTGGTTGGAAAGGTATAATTAACGATCCGTATATGGATGGATCATGTAATATAGAATCTGGATTAAAAGTTGCTCGTTCATTATTATTGGAATTAATTGATATTGGTGTACCTTTAGCAACTGAAGCTCTAGATCCCAATATTTCTCAGTACCTTAACGATTGTTTTAGTTGGTCAGCTATTGGAGCGCGTACTAGTGAATCTCAAGTACATCGTGAAATGGCTTCTGGGTTATGTATGCCAGTAGGATTCAAAAATAGTACTAACGGTAGTTTAGAGATGGCAATTAATGCCATACATTCTGTGTCTATTGCTCATTCATTTATTGGTATCAGTCAATCTGGACATGTTGCTCTATTGCGTACCACAGGTAATTCTAATTCTCATATTATTTTACGTGGCGGTAAGCATCCGAATTATTATCCTGAAGATATTTTATATTGTGAAAAAATGATGTTTCAGGCGGGTTTACCTGCTGCATTAATGATTGATTGCAGTCATGGTAATTCTAATAAAGAATATAATCGTCAATTAGACGTTGCAGAGTCTGTATTGTCGCAGATTAAGTCAGGAAATCGTTCTATTTTTGGATTAATGCTTGAAAGTCATATTTATTCTGGCAATCAATCTGTAACATTGCCAGTTAATAATATGCGGTATGGTGTTTCAGTTACTGATCCTTGTATTGATTGGGATAGCACCAAAAAACTTTTACGTCATTTATGTTTTCAATTTAAACAATTTTCTTCTTCTCGATTATTATAGAGGTATTTTGAAAAATATGATAGAAGAATTGAATATTTTGAGAAATAAGATAGATAAGGTTGACAAATCTTTATTGAAATTATTATCTAAGCGTCTTGCGTTGGTTTCTCAAGTTGGTGAAGTCAAAAGCAGGCATGGATTGTTTATTTATGCGCCTGAAAGGGAAAAGATCATGTTAGATTCTCGTCGTCGAGATGCTATTAAATTGGGGGTATCTCCTGATTTAATTGAAGATATTATTCGGCGAATAATACGTGAGTCTTATTCTAATGAGAAAAAAAAGGGGTTTAAGACTTTATGTCCTGGATTGCGTCCAGTAGTTATTGTTGGTGGTTGTGGTCAAATGGGTCGTTTATTTTATAGAATGTTTATTCTATCCGGTTATCAAGTGCGTATTTTAGAGAAAGAGGATTGGATTCGTGCAAAGACAATATTATCGGATGCAGGAATGGTGTTAATTAGTGTACCAATTCATACTACAGTAGAGGTAATTAAAAAATTACCACCTTTATTGCATGATTGTATTTTGGTTGATGTGGCATCAATCAAACATGATTCATTGCAGGCTATGTTATTAGTTCATAATGGTCCAGTATTAGGACTGCATCCAATGTTTCATCCGGATACTGATAGTATGGTTAAACAAGTGATTGTTTGTTGTGACGGTCGTTATCCTGAGTCATATCAATGGTTATTACAACAAATTAAAGTTTGGGGAGCACAATTGTATCATATTAATGCATTAGATCATGACAAAAATATGTTATTTATTCAATCTTTATGTCATTTTATCACATTTGTATATGGCATGTGTTTGTTTGAAGAGAATGTTAATTTAAATGAAATAGAGTCTTTATCATCGCCAATTTTTCGTTTAAAGTTAATGATGGTAGGGAGGTTGTTTGCTCAAGATCCTTCCCTGTATGCTGATATTATTATGTCTTCGAAAGATAGTATATTATTAATCAAGCGTTGTTATTCATATTTTAGTAAATTACTTGTATTGATTGAGAAAGGTGATAAGCAGGAATTTCTTGATTTTTTTAGAAAAATAAAATGTTGGTTTGGACTGTATTCTGAACGTTTATTATTAGAAAGCCGTGTTTTGTTGCGTCAAATAAATGATAATCGTAAATAAATTTTAGATAATACTTAGTTATCATAATTTATGATTTGTTGATATAGTGTTTTTGTTTCTGTAGTTATCGTGTATACATTTTAAAAATGTGTTATTTTACTTGTTATATTTTATTATGTGGATTATATCGTCATATATATGTAATTATATGTAATATGACTTATTCTTGAATTGAAATAGGGTAACAACCTAGTATTTTTAAGGAATGTGTGATATTTCGTAATTTTTTTACAGCCTCTTGTACGTATTGTTGGTATAAATTAGCTTGCATGTCAATAAATATTTTTTGTTCATTTGTGTTATTTTTTATTGATTGAGGTTTAATGTGATGTATTTTAATATTGTATTGATTTAGTATGTGTGATATTTCTTCGATGGAAATGTTAGATGGATGATCAGTGGATAGAATAAGTGTAGTTTTAGCAGGTGTGTTTTTGTTTATTGTGATTTTTTTATTTCCTAGTATTATGAATCGTGTAGTATTATTTTTTTTATTAGCGATGTTTTTTTTTATAACTTGTAATCCATATAAATATTTTCCGCTATTTTCATTACCTAATGCGGCAAAGCTCGGGTTTTTGAGTTTAGATACTTTTTCCATTGCATCAGCGCTACTCTTGCAGAATATAAAATCTAATTTTGGAAAATTTTTAAAAAATTCATTACATTGTTGAAATGGTTCAGGGTGACTATAAATTTTTTTTATTTCTTTAAAAGAAGCGTTTGGTATAGTTAATATGCAGTGTATTATTGGTATATGAATTTCACCTATTAGAAATAAAATAGTGTTTTGTAATAAGTTATATACTTCATGAATTGCACCTGACGTTGAGTTTTCAATAGGTAAAATTCCGTATTTTGCTTGTTTAGTTGTTACTAATTTAATTATGTCACTGAAATTTTGGCAGCTATACTCCCCGATATTATTTAGTTGACGTGTATTTGCATATTGTTCTGATGCAATGTGGGAGTATGATCCTTGTGGTCCTAGAAATGCTATGTTTTCTGTATGCTTCATGGTTGTTTGAGTTTTTTTAAGTTTTTATTGTGTTTTTTGATAATTTATTTTATTTTTCAAGATGGATAATTGGATAATAACTGTATATTTTTTTAGTATGTAAAAAATTAATTAATGTTATTTTTACGAGTTTTATATATCATATTGTGATATTTTGATGTTATTTTATATGTTTTATTAAAAAATTAAAAGATTATAAGTTTATTATATTAGTAGTTGTTATTATATTAGTAGTTATATTTTATATGTAGTAGTGATGTTATAGTAGTGATGTTATCACGGAATATTATGTTTTGTGATTTTAATGTTTTGTGGTCATTGAGTGTTTAAATAGATGGTTAATATTTTGTGATCTAAAGTTAAATTTGTATTTAAGTTGCAAGTTATTTTATTGTAGTAGATGTTTATATATTATGTTTGTTTTAATGTATTAATTATTTTGTTTTTGTTAAAAATGATTATTTTCATAACTTGGTTTGTTTGATGGGTAAGATGTAATTTTTGGTAGGCTGTATGCATATACCATAGTGCATGGTGTGCAGCTTTTGTATCTGAAAAATATCGGAGCATATCTTCAGTACGGTTGATAACCGTTATATAAGCTTGTTTTTTGTTGTAATATTTTATAATAGCTAATTCGTAGTCAGCAATACGGTTTTTTAGATAAATGAGTCGTTTGTATGCGTCTGGTGTGTATTGGCTGTTTGGGTATTGGTGTATTAGTTTTGAAAAATCATGAAATGCTTGACGAGCGTATATTGGGTTATATTTTGATTGCTGTTTTATAAAAGATAATTTGTGTATTGTATGATTATCAAGTTCCATGTTGATTAATCCGCTTATATAAATAGGGTAATCCAAGTTTGGATGATTAGGGTTTTGTTGTAAAAAGTCATTTATAGTTACATGTGCCAATGAAAAATCCATAGATTTGTAATATGCATAAATTAAATCAAGATAAATTTGGTTACTGTATTGATTGAATGGGTATTTTTTATTTAGTGTTTCTAATTTTTTAATAGCGGTTTTATAATTTTTATTTTTTAATTTACATTTTGCGGATAGATATTGTTTATGTAAATCATCATTTGTAGTATTGGTATGATTTTTACAGTGGCATAAAAATGGTGTGAAACACATGATTATAATTAATATTGTTGATGTTGAATGTTTTGTATATATCATGGATTGATGATTAATAGTATTTAATTATATTTTTGCACTAATAATTATGATTAGTGAATGAATTTCATGATATTTATTAGTTAAGTAGGGAATAATTTATTTTTTTATTAAAATCCCGCATTGTGCAACAAATAGCATTATAATGCAACATTCTATGATGAAACAAGAACATAAAAATATTACCAAAACTATAATAATCACAAGTTTTTTATCTGGACTCCGTTTAGATAAAGCATTATCACAATCACTTCCAGATCATTCTCGTTCCAGAATTAAGCGATGGATTCTTAATAGACAAGTTAAAGTTAATAATTGTGTTGTTACAATGCCGGATAAAAAAGTATTACAAGGTGAATTGATTGAGATTAGTTATGTTGTTGAGTATGTTAAATCTTTAAAACCAGAAAATATTTTTTTAAATGTTGTATATGAGGATGATTTCATCGTTATAATAAATAAGCCGTCGAATTTAGTTGTACATCCTGGTGTTGGTAATACTTCTGGCACGGTGTTGAATGCTTTATTATATCATTATCCTAATATTTCTGTTGTTCCTCGTGCTGGTATTGTACAACGTTTAGATAAAGATACCACCGGATTAATGTTAATAGCGAAGGATATTGATACACAGGTTAAGTTGGTAAAGTTATTCCAATTACATAAAATAAGGCGTGAATATGACGCAATAGTTTATGGTAATATCGTTAATAATGGGACAATAGATAGACCGATTGCTCGTAATTTTTTTAATCGGACATCTATGTGTGTTCATCCTTCAGGAAAATCTGCTATCACTCATTATCAAGTTATTGAGACTTTTTCTCATTCTTACACGAGGGTAAGATTACAGTTGGAAACTGGGAGAACACATCAGATTCGAGTGCATATGGCGCATATTCAGCATCCTTTAATTGGTGATAAGAAATATGGAAAATCTAAGCATTTATTGTATTTGAAGAAGAGATATGACAGGACATTTAATCATTGTTGTGTGTTTTCCTTTGAAAGGCAAGCTTTACATGCTTCCATGTTAAAGTTTGTGCATCCTATTACAGGTGTTTCGATGAGATGGAAAATACCATTACCGTTAGATATGTTAGGTTTATTAAATGTTTTGCGATTGAGTCTTTAATTGATTTAGTTGTAGAATTTTGAATTTAGCAGTATATTGTTTATATTTTATATCAAGGCCTTGGTTTAGGAAAAATAGTTCATGAATTTTGATCGTTTTACTAGTAATTTTCAATTAGCGTTATCTGATGCTCAGAGTATAGCTATTAGACTGAATAATCAGTTTATTGATTCATTACATGTTATGTTATCTTTATTGCGGCAATCAAACGATTCGATATGTCGGTTATTACAGTGTATTGAAGTTGATATTGATAAATTTACTGTCGCTGTTGATCAAGCTTGTAAATTATTGCCTAGTATTGATAATCCTGATGGAAATGTTCAGTTTTCTCAAGATTTAATTCGCACATTAAATCTTGCTGAAAAGTTTTCACAAAAATATTTCGATACTTATATTGCTTCTGAAGTATTTATGTTAGCTGCAGTAAAGATAAATAGTTCTTTAGGTATTATTTGTAATAAATTTGGTATTAGTGTAGATAATGTAAAAAAGGCTATAAAAACTATACGAGGAAACAAACCGGTGAGTTCTCAAGAATCGGAAAATTTAAGAGATATTTTAAAAAAATTTACTATTGATTTAACTGAATTAGCTAAACATAATAAATTAGATCCAGTAATTGGTAGAGATGAAGAGATTCGTCGTACAATTCAAGTATTACAGAGGCGGACTAAAAATAATCCAGTTCTTATTGGTCCACCAGGGGTGGGAAAAACCGCGATTGTAGAAGGATTAGCACAGCGGATAGTTAATGGTGAAGTACCTGAAGGATTAAAAAATAGCCGAGTTTTATCATTAGATATAGCAACATTGTTGGCTGGAGCTAAGTATCGAGGTGAATTTGAGGAACGTTTAAAGCATGTATTGCGTGATTTATCTCAACATTCTGGGGCTGTAGTTTTGTTTATTGATGAGTTACACACTGTGGTGGGTGCTGGAAGAACTGATGGGGCTATAGATGCCGGGAATATGCTCAAACCTAGATTAGCGCGAGGTGAACTGCATTGTGTGGGTGCTACAACATTAGATGAATATCGAAAATATATTGAAAAAGATGCGGCTCTTGAAAGGCGTTTTCAAAAAGTATTTATACTTGAGCCAAGTATTGAGGATACTATAGCAATTTTGCGGGGTTTAAAAGAACGTTATGAATTACATCATCATGTACAAATAACTGATCCAGCTATTGTGGCTGCAGTGGTTCTTTCGAATCGTTATATCACTGATCGTCAGTTACCAGATAAAGCTATTGATCTTATCGATGAAGCAGCGGCTAATATTCGTATACAAATAGATTCTAAACCAGAGGATTTAGATCGTTTAGACCGAAGGATTATACAGTTGAAGTTAGAGCAACAAGCTTTAAAAAAGGAATCGGATGATGCTAGTCGAAAACGTTTTGAAATGTTAAGCAGTGAACTTTCTAATAAGGAAAGTGAATATGTAAAATTAGAGGCTGAATGGAAAGAAGAAAAAGAATTTTTATTAGATATGCAATCTTTAAAAACACAATTGGAAGAGGCTAAAATTGCTCTTGATCAATCTCGTCGGGTTGGTGATTTAGCACGAATGTCTGAATTACAGTATGGTAAAATTCCTGAGTTGGAAAAAGAGTTATCTACGTATTTGAGTTCTAAATTTACTAAAATGCGTTTGTTGCGTAATCGTGTTACTGATACAGAGATTTCTGAAGTGTTGTCAAAATGGACTGGAATTCCTGTTGCACGTATGTTAGCCAGTGAAAAAGAAAAATTGTTACGTATGGAAGAGGTGTTACATCAATCAGTCATTGGTCAAAATGAGGCAGTGGAGGTAGTTTCTAATGCTATTCGAAGAAGTCGCTCTGGGTTATCTGATCCTAAAAAGCCAATTGGTTCTTTTATGTTTTTAGGTCCTACTGGTGTGGGTAAGACTGAGTTATGTAAATCATTGGCAAACTTTTTATTTGATACTGAAAGTTCTATAATTCGTATTGATATGTCTGAATTCATGGAAAAGCACTCAGTATCAAGATTGCTTGGTGCTCCTCCTGGATATATAGGTTATGAAGAGGGGGGGTATTTAACAGAGTCAGTTCGTCGTCGTCCTTATTCTGTAGTGTTGTTAGATGAGATAGAAAAAGCACATTCAGAAATATTTAATGTTTTGTTGCAAGTATTAGATGAAGGTCGTTTAACGGACGGACAAGGTCGTACAGTTGATTTTCGTAATGTTGTTGTTATTATGACATCTAATTTGGGGTCGAATATCATTCAGGAAAATTCGGGTCAATTGAATTATTCTGGTATTAAAGAAATTATTTTTAATTTATTATCTCATAATTTTCGTCCAGAATTTATCAATCGTATCGATGAGGTGGTTGTGTTTCATCCATTAAATGAGACTCATATTATTAGTATTGCAAAAATTCATTTATCGATTTTATCCAAACGTTTGGAAGAATGTGGTTATAAAGTTAGTTTTTCTAACGATATTTTAGTTTTGTTAAGTAAAATTGGATTTGATCCCGCATATGGTGCTCGGCCGTTAAAACGTGTGATACAACAAAAAATTGGAAATTTTTTGTCGCAGGAAATATTATCAGGTTGTTTAGTGCCTGGGGATAATATTATACTAAAAGTGAAAAATGATTTTATATATTTTGAAAAACAATAATAGATTAAATGATGTGTGTGGTTGTTGTAATTGTGATATTCGGTATAGTAGTACACTGTTTGTATATATTTGAATACTATTATTTGTAGATTGTATTTTAATTGAGTGATGTTTGTTTTTGTTTGGTGATTTTCATTTATATTATATTAGTGTTTTGTGTTATTTAAAGCCAAGATAAGTGAAAAATAAATTGTGATTTTTTTTGTTTTTGTTGTAGTTATGATCAAGAATCGAGTTTCCTTAAAGTCTTTGAATACTTTTTCTTTAAGAGTATATGCTGATTATGTGATTAAGGTATATACCGAGGGTGATTTGTTGATCTTTTGGAATCGTTTTGTGCAAAAAGGGTATTCGGTGTTAATTTTAGGAAGAGGTAGTAATGTTTTATTTTTAGAGGATTATTGTGGTGTGATTTTATTAAATCGTATTAAAGGAATTGATTTACATGAAGATAAATATTACTGGTATTTGCATGTTTGTTCAGGTGAATTATGGCATGAATTAGTGGTATATAGTTTAAAAAATAATATGCCTGGATTGGAAAATTTAGCGTTAATTCCGGGTTGTGTAGGTGCTGCTCCTATTCAAAATATAGGAGCTTATGGTGTAGAGTTGCAAAAGTTTTGTGAATATGTAGATATTTTAAATTTAGATATTGGAGAAAAGATTCGTTTTACAGTGGATGAATGTCAATTTGGTTATCGTTATAGTATTTTTATGGAACAATTTAAGTTTAATTATGTCATAGTGGCTGTTGGATTAAAATTAAGTAAAACTTGGCGTCCTGTACTAAATTACATTGGTTTAGATAAATTAAATATAAATAGTGTTACTCCTGTAGGAATATTTAATGCAGTATGTATTATGCGGCAGTATAAATTGCCAGATCCGTTGGTTTTCGGTAACGCTGGTAGTTTTTTTAAAAATCCGGTGATTAATTGCGCATTGATGGATGATTTATTAAATGATTATCCAGATATGCCGTGCTTTTTTTATAAACAGAATTTAGTGAAATTATCGGCAGGTTGGTTGATTGAGAATTGTAATTTATCAGTTTCTACATGTGGATATGCATCTATTTATAAAAAACAGTCTTTGATTTTAATTAATATAAATCAGCAAGCTACTGCTGGTGAAATTGTAACATTAGCAGGTCGTATATATGAAAAAGTTATGGATTATTTTCATATTTCTTTAGAACCTGAAGTTCGATTTATTGCTGATTTTGGGGAAATAGATAGTGTTCAGTTATTATCAACGGGAAAAAAAGTTTTAAGAAAGTAATATAATTGAATTATGTGATGGTTATTTTATTTATTCATAATTAAAAAATTATCAACGATTGGCATATTTTAAAGTGTTTTATTAATATTTAAATACAGTAATTGTGGGTATTGTGTATGTTATATCAGTTGTTAAATATATCGAAAATTTTATCTCAATTATCATACAAGGGAGAATTGGTTATTTTAAAAACTGTTGCTTCTACCAATCAGTATCTTCTTGATAATATTTATTATTTACAATCAGGGGATGTTTGTCTTGCGGAAAGTCAAATGCAGGGTCGTGGACGATATGGAAAATATTGGTTCTCTCCGTTTGGTAAAAATGTTTATTTGTCTATTTATTGGTTGTTATCACACTCCAATCGAAGAGAACCAATTACTATATTAAGTTTAGTGGTTAGTGTTGTTATAGTTGAGGTCTTACAATCGTTGGGTGTTAATGATATACGAGTGAAATGGCCTAATGACATTTATTTTAGAGGTCGAAAGTTAGCAGGTGTGTTGATTGAAGTTATCAGTAAATTTCGAAATTGTATACATGTGGTGATTGGTATTGGTATTAATACGGCTATGATGTTAAAGGTTGTTGAAGATAGTGTCTCAATAGTTAGTTTAGAAGAGATTGGTATTAAGGTTGATCGTAATATTTTAGCGGTGAAGATGATTAATGCATTATATCGATCTTTAATACAATTTGAATGTTGTGGTTTTTCTTCGTTTATTTCTCGTTGGTTATCTTTGGATTATTTTTATAATCAGAGAGTAAAAGTATTTGTTGATGATCGTTGGGTATTAGGAATATCTAAAGGTATTAATGGTAATGGTGAGTTATTATTGGAATATTTTGGTGCAATATATTCTTATTCATGTTTGGAGAATGTCATTTCAATTCGTAGTGTTAGTAATAGTTGTGTTAGTGTGTAAATATTAGAAATAATAGTTATGTGATATATGATAAATATGATAATAGCTAATCATAGTTATTTTTTTTACATGACTAGATAAATATTTATTCTCTTGATATTTTTTTCAAAATATATTAAACTAGAGCAGTTACAATGTGAATTATTGATGAGTCGGCATAGCTTAGTGGTAGAGCAACTGATTTGTAATCAGTAGGTCAAAGGTTCAAGTCCTTTTGCCGGCATTTTAAATTTTATAAATATTTGGTGGGGTGCCCGAGTGGCTAAAGGGAGCAGACTGTAAATCTGCCGTCATATGACTTCGAAGGTTCAAATCCTTCCCCCATCATTATATTAATTTTTTAGATGGTTTTTTAGAGAAGAGTGTTTCGTTTTTTTTTGGGGTAAAAAATATATTATTACATGTGGGCATCGTATAATGGTTATTACCTCAACCTTCCAAGTTGAAGATGTGGGTTCGATTCCCATTGCCCGCTTTCGTTCAAAAAAATTCAGCTGGTATAGCTCAGTCGGGAGAGCACACCCTTGGTAAGGGTGAGGTCAGCAGTTCGAATCTGCTTATCAGCATTGTATATTACAAATACTTTGTGTATTTTTTATTAATGGGAAATTGTAAAATTTTTATTATTTAAAATGGAGGCTTCTGTTTATGAAAGGCAATGAGCAGATTATAGTGAATTTTAATCGTTTACTTGCTAATGAGTTTACTGTTGCTAATCAGTATTTTTTACATGCTGGGATATATAAACATTGGGGGTTAATGAAACTGCATGATATTGAATATAAAGAATTTTTAGATGAAGTTGAACATGCAGATAAATATTTAAAACGAATTTTATTTTTAGAGGGAGTGCCTCATATACAGAATGGTAATTTATGTAATGTGGGCAATTGTGTTGAGGAGGTTTTGCGTGTTGATCTTAATCTAGAATATGATGCGGTAAGTGACTTACGAGAATGTATCTCGTATGCTGATTCGGTGCATGATTTTGTGTCTAGAGATCTTATGGTAAAAATTTTAGTAGATGAAGAACAACATATTGATTTTTTAGAAACTGAACTATCTTTAATTTCACGGATTGGGGTGTATAATTATTTGCAATCACAATCTTAATATTGGATTAATATAATAATATAGTGTCGATTAATGCTATTTGAAATGTATGATATTGCTTGATATTGTTTGTTTATATGTTATATCATGCACTTTATTTGATTATAGTTTTTATTTATTATGCCTCATGGGTTGAGTAATAATAATAAATGGGTTTATATTAATTAGTGTGTTATAAATTATAGTGTGTTATAAATTAATTTATTAGTTAGATGGTTTAATTTTTAGTAAAGTTTGTTTAAATTTTTAGAGGTTTCGGGGTTAAATTGTATGTCAAATCAAAGAATTAGAATTCGTTTAAAAGCATTTGATCATCGATTGATTGATCAATCAACTTCGGAAATTGTTGAAACTGCCAAAAGAACAGGAGCTCAAGTAAGGGGTCCTATTCCTTTGCCTACTAGAAAAGAACGTTTTACTGTTTTAATTTCTCCTCATGTAAATAAAGATGCACGTGATCAATATGAAATACGGACTCATAAACGATTGATTGATATTATTGAATTAACAGATAAAACTATTGATGCTTTAATGCGTTTAGATTTGGCTGCGGGGGTAGATGTTCAAATAAGTTTAAGGTAGTAAATCTTTAATATTTAATTGCCACAAAATGTAGAAAAAATAGGACGGTGTTTGTAATGATTGGATTGACTGGCATGAAGGCGGGAATGACGCGTTTTTTTATTAAAGACGGTGTTACGGTTCCTGTTACTATTATAAAAGTTGAACCACATAGGGTTATACAAGTAAAAACATTAAAGACAGATGGATATAATGCTGTTCAAGTGACTGCTGGTGTTAAAAAATTAAATAGAGTCAATAAACCAGAAATTGGTCATGTTAAAAAGTCGGGTATGAAACTCGGGCATGGTTTATGGGAGTTTCGCATGAGGCATTGTTGTGATCAGTCTATTTGTGTTGGCGATGTTATTACTGTGTCATTATTTACCGATGTTAAACAAGTTGATGTTACTGGTATTTCTAAAGGAAAAGGTTTTTCAGGTACTGTAAAGCGTTGGAATTTTTGTTCGCAAGACGCCAGTCATGGTAATTCTTTGTCTCATCGTGCTCCTGGTTCTATCGGTCAGAATCAAACTCCCGGGAAAGTTTTTAAAGGAAAAAAAATGCCTGGTCATTTAGGTAATATGAAAGTCACTGTACAGAATTTACATGTAGTACTTGTCGATTTGAAAAATAATTTGTTAGTTGTAAAAGGTTCGATTCCTGGTGAAGTAAACAGTATCGTTCGTGTGAGTATATCTGAAAAATTATAAATTTTTTTTGATAACATTAAAATCGGAGTAAATAATTATATATGGAAGTGAAATTAAAAGATACAGGCTCTAAAGTATTTATTTCTGATGTTGTTTTTAGATCTTCTTTTAATGAACCATTAGTACATCAAGTTGTTACTGCTTATTTATCAGGTGCTAGGCAGGGTACATGTGCTCAAAAAAGTCGCTCTGGAGTGCGTGGATCTGGAAAGAAACCTTGGCGGCAGAAGGGTACTGGTCGGGCACGTGCGGGTTCAATACGGAGTCCTATTTGGCGTTCTGGCGGGGTGACTTTTGCTGCATCTAATCAAGATCATGGACAAAAAATAAATAAAAAAATGTATCGAGGAGCGTTAAAGAGTATTTTTTCAGAATTAATTCGTCAAGATCGTGTAATTTTTATAAGCAAATTTTATATTGAAGAACCAAAAACTAAACTATTAGTTAATCAACTGCATCGGATAGATATAAGAGAGAAACTTTTAATTCTTATAGATAATGTGTTAGATAGGAATTTATTTTTAGCGTCTCGCAATTTGTATAAAGTTAATGTATGTTGTGTAGGTAATATAAATCCGTATATTTTAATTGCTTCTAATATAGTTCTTATGACTGTTGAATCTCTTAAAAGAGTTGAGGATATGTTAGCATAATGTTTAATGATCGATTGTTACGAGTGTTGTATTTTCCTCATATGTCAGAGAAATCGTCATCTGTGATGGAAAAATGTAATGTTGTTGTTTTTAGTGTGAAAAAAACATCTACTAAGTCAGAAATAAAAAATGCAGTTAATAGTTTATTTTCAGTGGATGTATGTAATGTGCGCACTTTAATTGTTAAAGGAAAAGTTAAAAAACGTGGAAAGAATATTAGTAAGTGTAGTAATTGGAAAAAGGCTTATGTTACTTTAGCGTCTGGCCATAGTATAGATTTTACTACCAAAATAAAAAAGAACGTTTATTAGAAAATTTATATCAAAAGTAATAATAAAAAATATTGTAAGTATTTTTCAACTAATTATTTATATATCGGTGGGATTTTGTGGTAGTTATAAAATGTAATCCTACGTCTCCAGGTAGACGACATCTTGTTAAAGTGATAAGGCCGTATCTTCATAAAGGGAGGCCTTGTTATTCCTTATTAAGAAAACGTATTCATTCTGGTGGAAGAAATCATCATGGACATATTACGACTCGTCATATCGGGGGTGGTCATAAACGTTATTATCGTTTAATTGATTTTAAGCGTGACAAGGATAATATTCAAGCAGTAGTGGAACGTTTAGAATATGATCCTAATCGATCTGCTGATATTGCTTTATTGTTATACGCAGATGGTGAACGGCGTTATATTTTGTCTCCGAAGGGGTTGACAGTTGGTGATCGAGTACAGTCTGGAATGAGTACACCAATTAATGTTGGAAATGCTTTACCAATATATAAAATTCCAGTAGGTTCTGTAGTGCATAATATAGAACTTAATCCTGGCGGAGGTGGAAAGTTAGTTCGTGCAGCTGGTTCATATGCACAGATTGTTTCTTATGATGTTAAGTATGTTTCCATTCGTTTACGTTCTGGTGAGATTCGGAAAATACAGTCTGAATGTCGTGCTACTGTTGGAGAAGTTAGTAATTCTGAACATATGTTGCGAGTGTTGGGTAAAGCAGGTGCTAAACGGTGGTTGGGTATTCGACCAACTGTTCGAGGAACGGCTATGAATCCAATTGATCATCCCCACGGGGGGGGGGAGGGAAGAAATTTTGGAAAACACCCAGTATCTCCGTTAGGGGTGCCTACGAAAGGTAAAAAAACACGTAATAATAAACGTACTGATCGATTTATTATACATACTCGAACTCGAAATAGGTAATTTAAGGATAATTTTTATGCCTCGTTCTCTTAAAAAAGGTCCATTTATTGATTTGCATTTACTAAGGAAGGTTGATAAAGCTGTGAAGAACAATGATAGACGGCCTATTCGTACTTGGTCACGGCGTTCAACAATTTTTCCAAATATGGTTGGTTTAACTATTGCTGTTCATAATGGTCGTCAGCATATACCTGTTTTTATCGCTGATGAAATGGTAGGACATAAGCTTGGTGAATTTTCTCCTACTCGTCTTTATCGTGGGCATTCGGCTGATAAAAGAGTTAAAAAACGTTAGTTGTGTTATTTTTTTATTATATTGTGTTTTTTTATTATGTTATTATGAGAATATTATATTATGCAAAGTAAAAAATGTTTAGTCAGTGTAGCTAGGTGTCGTTATATTCGAATTTCCGCTCAAAAAATACGTTTAGTAGTAAACGAAATTCGGGGTAAAGCTGTTTTACAAGCAATTAATATTTTAAGTTTTACTAATAAAAAAGCTTCTAGGATAGTAAAAAAAGTATTATTATCAGCTGTTGCAAATGCGAGACATAATTATGCTTTAGACGTTGAAAGTTTAAAAATTACAAAAATTTTTGTTGATGTTGGTCCTAGTTTAAAACGTATAATGCCTAGAGCTAAGGGGCGTGCTGATCATATTTTGAAGCGTACTAGTCATGTTACTGTAGTTGTTTCTAACTAGTTATAATGAATGTTGGTTTTGTATTTGATTGATTGTGTTTAGACGATCTTGAGGTTTAATGTAAATGGGTCAAAAAGTAAATCCTAATGGGATGCGGTTAGGTATCATCAAGTCTTGGCAGTCTACTTGGTATGCAAATAGTCGAGATTTTTCTGCTAATCTAAAAAGTGATTTTAAAGTACGTCAGTTTTTAATGAGAGAATTATCTAAAGCTTTAGTATCTCGTATTATTATAGAACGTCCAGCTAAAAGTATTCGTGTAACTATTTATACTGCTCGTCCCGGAATTGCGATTGGGAAAAAAGGAGAGGATGTTGAAAAATTGCGTAAATGTGTTGCTAATATAGCCGGTGTTCCTGCGCAAATTAATATTTTTGAAGTCCGTAAGCCAGAATTAGATGCTAAATTATTAGCGGATAATTTGTCTTCGCAATTAGCAAAGCGTGTTATGTTTAGAAGAGCTATGAGGCGTATTGTGCAAAGTTCTATGAGACTTGGAGCTAAGGGAATTAAGGTAGAAGTAAGTGGTCGGCTTGGTGGGGCGGAAATTGCACGAACTGAATGGTATCGTGAAGGTCGTGTTCCATTGCATACTTTACGTGCTGATATTGATTATAGTACTTCTGAAGCGCATACTACATATGGCATTATTGGAGTAAAAGTGTGGATTTTTAGAGGTGAGATTTTGGGTAAATATATTCCAGATGCTGAACAAGTTGAGATGTTTGTTCAGTCTAAGAGACAGCAGTTTCGTAAATTACGTAAATAATTTTAATTTAAAAAAAATAAATAGGGAATATGTACATATTATGTTGCAACCAAAGCGAACTAAGTTTCGTAAAATGCAAAAGGGTCGTAATCGGGGCATGGTTGTAGATGCTGTATTAAATTTTGGGCGTTTTGGGTTAAAATCCATTAATTATGGGCGATTGAGTTCTGCTCAAATTGAAGCGGCTCGTCGGGTTATTTCTCGTTCCATTAAACGACAGGGGAAAATTTGGATTTGCGTATTTCCGGATAAGCCAATTACGGAAAAACCTCTTGAGGTACGTATGGGAAAGGGAAAAGGTAATATAGAATATTGGGTAGCTTTAGTACAACCAGGACGATTGTTATATGAAATGGATGGAGTTTCAGAATCTGTAGCACGTGATGCATTTAAATTAGCAGCATCGAAGTTACCTATTAAAACTATTATGGTAGTTAAGGATAGTCAAGCATGAGCGCATTTTCTAAGGTAAAAAAGAATAAGGAGTTTTCTAAGAACAATTACCAAGAGTTGCGATTGGAGTTATTGAATTTATTGCGTAAAAGATTTTATTTTTATACTCAGTTTAAAATAGGTCAATTAAAACAGACACACTTATTAAGAGGAGTGCGTCGTGATGTTGCTCGAATAAAATTTTTATTATTAAAAAGTAATTCAAAAAAACATAAAACATAAAGGTTGTGTAAATGTCTAAAGTGCGAGTGTTGTATGGTCGTGTACTTAGTAGTAAGATGGATAAAACGGTTGTTGTTGTTATTGATCGATGTGTGAAACATTCTTTATATGGAAAATTTATTAAGCGAACAACTAAGTTGCATGTTCATGATGAGTGCAATAATGCCCGTGTTGGTGATGTGGTTTCGATAAAAGAGTGTCGCCCTATTTCTAAAACTAAGTCATGGAAATTAGTATCTGTTGTGGAAACAACAGTTTTATAGTTGTTATGAATTGTTGTTACTGAAAGAATTTTCAATTATTTTTTATCTTTTTTTTATTTTTTTATGTATATTGTTGAGGTGTTTCATTATGATTCAAGAGAGTAGTATTTTAAGTGTTGCTGATAATTCTGGAGCACGTCGTGTGATGTGTATTAAAGTTTTGGGGGGGTCTAAACGTCGGTATGCTAATATTGCTGATATTATTAAAGTTACTATTAAGGAAGCAAATCCTCGTAGTAAAGTGAAAAAAGGTGATGTATTGAAAGCTGTTGTTGTTCGTACAAAGAAAGGTTTATCTCGTTTAGATGGTTCATTTATTCGATTTGATAATAACGCTTGTGTTTTGCTTCATGATGTTACTGAACAGCCGATCGGAACTCGTATTTTTGGTCCAATTACTCGTGAGTTGCGTATTGAAAAATTTAATAAAATTGTTTCTTTAGCACCTGAAGTTTTATAAGTATTTTAATGATTTTGCTGGAGTATGACATCATGGCAAGAAAAATTCGTTGTAATGATGAAGTGATTGTGTTAACTGGTAAAGATAAGGGAAAACGCGGAAGAGTTCAGAGTATAGTATCTCCAAATAAAGCTATTATTACAGGCATTAATGTCGTTAAAAAACATCAAAAACCGATACCTGCAATAAATCAACCTGGTGGTGTTATTAAAAAAGAAAAGGCGATTGATCTTTCTAATGTCGCGATATTTAATCATTCTTCCTTTAAGGCGGATCGGGTAGGATTTAGAATGCAAGGTTGTAAAAAAGTACGAATTTTGAAGTCCTCTGGAAAGGTGATTGATTAAATATTTATTAACAATGATATGGGAGTTTTATATTTCATGAGGTTGTATGATTTTTATAAGAAAAATGTGATTCCTCAATTGATGAAAAAATTTCAATATACGTCAGTTATGCAGGTTCCTTGTTTTCAGAAAATAACTATTAATATGGGTGTTGGTGGCTCAGTATCTGATAAAAAGTTGTTGGATAGTGCAATGAATGATTTGATGATTATTTCTGGTCAAAAGCCTATTTTGACATATGCCCGTAAGTCTATTGCTAGTTTTAAAATTCGTCAGGGGCATCCAATTGGATGTAAAGTTACCTTACGTAATTTTCGCATGTGGGAGTTTTTTGAGCGTTTAATTTTTATTGTTATTCCACGTATTCGTGATTTTCGTGGTTTGTCTTCTAAGTCATTTGATACCAGTGGTAATTATAGTTTAGGAATACGTGAGCAGATTATTTTTCCTGAAATTGATTATGATAAGGTTGATACTATTCGTGGGATGGATATTACTATTACTATAAATTCTAGATCGTATGATGAAAGTTATGCTTTATTATGTTCATTTAATTTTCCGTTTCGACGTAGTTAATTATTAATCTTACAGAATGAATAACTAACAATGTTGATGCAATAAAAAAAAATTATGGAGGAATAGAAACAAGTGGCTAAGGAATCACTTAAAGCACGTGAGTTAAAGCGTTTAAAGTTAGCTAATAAATATTTTTTCAAGCGGCGTTCATTAAAATCTATTATTTTGAATATGAAAATTTCTCAAGAAGAACGTTGGGAGGCTGTTCTTAAATTGCAGATGCTTCCTCGGGATTCTAGTGTTTCACGGCAACGTAAACGGTGTTATCAAACTGGACGTCCTCATGCTGTTTTGAGAAAATTTGGTTTAAGTCGTATGAAATTACGTGAGGCAGCTATGCGTGGTGAAATTCCAGGTTTAAGAAAAGCTAGTTGGTGAGTTTAATAGAAGGGTCATAAAAATGAGTATGCAAGATCCAATTGCTGATATGTTAACATGTATACGTAACGGGCAGATGGCGAAAAAAAATCTAGTGACTGTGCCATCTTCTAAGATAAAGATCAATATTGCAATTTTGTTAAAACAAGAAGGTTTTATTGGAGACTATGCAATTATTAAAAATATTAAAAATAATAAACCTTATTTGTCATTAACATTGAAATATTTTAATCAAAAACCAGTGATAGAAAATATACAGCGTGTTAGTCGTCCGGGTTTACGTGTTTATAGAAAAAAAAATAGTTTACCGATCATAATGTCAGGTATGGGGGTTGCTATCATTTCCACCTCTCATGGGGTTATGACTGATCGTTTAGCACGTCAAATGGGCCTTGGGGGGGAAGTCATTTGTTATATATCATAAGTAAATCAAATGATAATTTTAGATTAGAGTTGTACAGAAGAATTCGGGAGTTATAGAATGTCGCGTCTTGTAGAATCAACAATTTGCATTCCTAATGACGTAAAAATGATAATTAAGGATCGGGTAGTTTTAGTGCAGGGTAATCTTGGTTTGTTGACCCATTTTTTACATAATATATTGGATTGTAAGATAATTGATAAGAATTGTATTTTATCATTCCGTTCAAAAAATAGATTAGTGAATAATAGGTCTTTGTTAGGTACCACATATGCGTTATTGCGTGCTATGATATTTGGTGTGAGTTTTGGTTTTATAAAAAAGTTACAGTTAGTTGGGGTTGGTTATCGGGTAGCGATTAATGATAATATTATAACTCTTATGGTAGGTTTTTCTCATGTTGTTAATTATAAAGTCCCAGATGGGATAATTGCGACTTGTCCTAGTTTGGTAGATATTGTATTGAGAAGCGCGAATAAACAATTGCTTGGGCAGTTTGCTGCCAATTTACGTGCGATTCGTCCACCAGAACCTTTTAGTGGAAAGGGAATTCGTTATGAAGGAGAGATTGTACATATCAAGGATATAAAAAAGAAGTGAATTTATTATTATTTTTATGAATGTTGTTTAAATTACGAGGTTAGGTACATGGATAAAAAATTAGCTCGGATTCGTCGAGGTGCTAGGCTTCGTTATAATTTGAGAAAATTGGGTGCAGTGCGTTTAGTGGTTCATCGTACTTCAAGACATATATATGCACAAATAATTTCGCCCGATACTTCTAAAGTATTGGTTGCTGCTTCAACAGTAGAAAGAGTGATTAGAGAAAATTTGAAATTTACTGGAAATAAATATGCTGCTGGTGTAGTTGGTCAGATAATTGCAGAACGTGCATTAAATAAAGATATTTCTAAGATATCTTTTGATCGTTCTGGTTATAAATACCATGGTCGTGTGCAAGCATTAGCAGAATCAGCACGAAAATTTGGAATAAATTTTTAAGTAATTAGTAAAAATAAATCATTATATATAAAATTATAAAATAATATTACAACAAAAGGATGTAATTAAAGTGGCACGGGATATTGATAAGCAGTTCATTAGTAGTGAGTTTAAAGAAAAGTTAATTGTAGTTAATCGAGTATCTAAAACTGTCAAAGGGGGTAGAATTTTTAGTTTTACCGCGTTGACTGTTGTAGGTGATGGGAATGGTCGTGTAGGTTTTGGGTATGGAAAAGCGAGAGAGGTGCCATCTGCTATTCAAAAATCCATGGATAAGGCTCGTAGAAATATGATTAGTATTCCTTTGAAAAAAGGAACTTTACAACATTCTATTATAGGGGTGTATACGGGTTCTTGTGTTTTTATGAAACCTGCGTTTGATGGAACAGGAATTATTGCTGGGTGTTCCATGCGTGCTATTTTAGAGGTAGCTGGTGTGCATAATGTATTGGCTAAGTCTTATGGTTCTACAAATCCTATTAATATTGTTCGTGCTACTATGACAGCGTTGAGTAACATGAAATCACCTGAGATGGTGGCTGCCAAGCGCGGTAAAACAGTTCAAGAAATATTTGGTGTTATATAAATGAGTAAAATTGCTTTATGTTTTTTAGAGTGGTTTGATTTATGAAGGAGTTTCAGATGCGTTTAAATACTATTTCGCCAGCTCGTCAATCTAAAAAATCAATAAAACGTTTAGGTCGGGGGATTGGTTCTGGATTAGGCAAAACTTGTGGTCGAGGTCATAAAGGACAAAAATCTCGTTCTGGTTGTTCTTTGGCTTCTTCTTTTGAAGGAGGACAGATGCCTTTATATCGTCGGGTGCCAAAATTTGGTTTTAGATCACGTAAATCGTTATTTACTGACGAGGTGAGGCTATCAGATCTTTCGTGTATTAAAAATAACATAGTGGATTTAAAATTATTGAAGTCATTAAATATTATCCCACGGAAGGTTAAATATGTTAAAATAATAAAATTTGGTACCGTAAAATATCCTTATATTATACGTAATATACGTGTTACTCGTGGTGTTCGTTTTATGGTTGAAGCTGTTGGTGGTGTTGTTGAGGATTAATTAATAAATGATAAAAACATCAAAATTATGTTATGAAAATATTAAAGGTGGTTTTTATACATTAAGGCGTAGGTTATTTTTTGTTGTGGGAGCACTTATTATTTTTCGTATTGGATCATTTATTCCTATACCTGGAATTGATATCCGTGTTTTTACAAAAATATTAGAACAACAACAAGGTACGATTATTGAAATGTTTAATATGTTTTCTGGTGGTGCCTTGAGTCGTGCTTCTGTTTTTAGTTTAGGTATTATGCCATATATTTCATCATCGATTATTGTTCAATTGTTATCATCAGTACACCCTAAATTAATTGAATTAAAGAAAGAAGGTGAAGCTGGTCGTCGAAAAATTAATTCTTTTATTCGTTATGGGACTTTGTTTTTAGGTATATTTCAAGCGATAGGGATTGCTACTGGATTACTTAGTATTTCTGGTATACATCATGGATTGATTGTTAATCCATGTATTTCGTTTTATTTCATTGTAGTTACAAGTCTGGTTTGTGGCACTATTTTTTTAATGTGGTTAGGTGAACAAATTACTCATCGGGGTATAGGAAATGGTATTTCAATTATCATTTTTTCTGGTATAGTCGCAGAGTTGCCAGTTGCAGTTCTCCATACTATCGAGCATGCCCGACAGGGTGAATTACATTTTTTTGTATTAATATTAGTATCTATATTAATATTATTGATTACTTTTTTTGTTGTTTTTATTGAAAGAGGTCAACGTTGTATAATTGTTCATTATGCTAAAAAACAACATGGTCGAAAGATTTATACTCCTCAGAGTACTCATTTGCCACTTAAAGTAAATATGGCTGGTGTAATTCCAGCGATTTTTGCATCGAGTGTGATTCTGTTTCCAGGAACGATTACATCGTGGTTTGGTGATGGGATAGGATGGAATTGGTTAACTGTAATTTCTTTTTATTTACAGCCTGGTCAGTTTTTGTATATTATATTATATGCTGTTGCTATTATATTTTTTTGTTTTTTTTATACATCTTTGGTATTTAATGCTAGGGAAACTTCTGAGAATTTAAAAAAATCTGGTGCCTTTGTTCCGGGTATTCGTCCAGGCGAGCAAACAGCTAGGTATATTAATAAAGTAATGGTTCGTTTAACTTTATTTGGAGCAGTATATATAACTTTTATTTGTTTAGTTCCAGAATTATTAAGAGTTACTATGCATGTTCCTTTTTATTTTGGCGGAACGTCATTATTGATTGTCGTTATAGTAATTATGGATTTTATAGTGCAGGTTCAAACTTTATTGATGTCTACTCAATATGAATCTGTGTTAAAAAAAACACATTTGAAAGGTTTTTAACTGAAAAAATCATTTTTGTTAATTTATAATAAAAATTGACGTTTTTGTTTTTTCAATATAAAGCATCTCATGAAGAGGTAGTAATAAATGAAGGTTCGAGCTTCAGTGAAAAAATTTTGTAAGCAATGTATAATTGTTAAAAGGAAGAGGATAGTGCGTGTCATTTGTCGAAATACAGCAAAACATAAACAAAGACAGGGATAATATAATGATATATTTAAATATTAATAATTTGTACTATTTTGTTATTTTTCAAAATTTTATTCGAGAGTTTTTTTAAGAATATGTTAGTTAGATAATATTATATATTGTATTAAATTTTTTTGTAGGAGTGTATAATTCAGTGGTGCGTATAGTAGGAATAAATTTGCCTGATTATAAACATGTTTTTATTGCATTGATGCTAATTTACGGAATTGG
Organism: Blochmannia endosymbiont of Polyrhachis (Hedomyrma) turneri; assembly: GCF_000973505.1. Lineage (NCBI taxonomy): Bacteria > Pseudomonadati > Pseudomonadota > Gammaproteobacteria > Enterobacterales > Enterobacteriaceae > Candidatus Blochmanniella > Blochmannia endosymbiont of Polyrhachis (Hedomyrma) turneri. Next base: position 246,330 of record NZ_CP010048.1, read on the forward strand.
TAGGTCGCGTGCTCGTTCTATTTGCGCGGCTGTGGGTATTTCTGAGCATATTACACTTGGTAAATTATCTGAAGAGCAGATCGATAATTTACGTAATGTAGTATCTAAATATGTTACAGAAGGTGATTTGCGTCGTGAAGTGTCGTTAAATATTAAACGATTAATAGATCTAGGTACTTATCGAGGTTTAAGACATCGTCGGAATCTTCCAGTGCGCGGTCAGAGAACGAGGACAAATGCACGAACTCGAAAAGGTCCTAAGAAAACAGTTAATAGATAATATTTTTTAAGGAGTGTAATTAGGTAACATGGTTAAATCGAGTAGTCAGTTTCGAACAAAAAAGCGTGTCAAAAAGCAAATTTTAGATGGAATAGCATATATACATGCATCTTTTAATAATACGATTGTTACAATTACTGATCGTCATGGTAATACTTTAGCTTGGGCAACATCTGGTGGTTCAGGTTTTCGTGGTTCTAGAAAATCAACTCCGTTTGCAGCACAGGTTGCAGCTGAAAAATGTGCGGAGTTAGCACAGGAGTATGGGATAAAAAATTTAGAGGTTATGATAAAGGGTCCTGGTCCAGGTCGTGAGTCTACAGTTCGCGCATTAAATTCGGCAGGATTTCGTATTACCAATATTACCGATATTACCCCTATTCCGCATAATGGATGTCGGCCTGCTAAAAAAAGAAGAGTATAATATCACAAATATATGATAAATTGTATTTATAAATTCATGATGTTTATTATTAATTTTTCGTTGTGTTACTAATATACAGGTTATTGCAATACAGGAATAATTATATATATAAAGGAATAATTATATATGGCAAAATATTTAGGACCTAAATTAAAATTAAGTCGTCGTGAAGGAACAGATCTTTTTTTAAAATCTGGTGTGCGTTCAATTGATTCTAAATGTAAAATTGATCAATTACCAGGTCAACACGGCATTCGTAAGCCGAGATTATCAGATTATGGTCGTCAATTAAGAGAAAAACAAAAAGTTCGGCGTTTATATGGTATTTTAGAACGTCAATTTTCTAATTATTATAAAAAAGCAGCAAGATTTAAGGGAAATACTGGAGAAAATTTATTAAAATTATTAGAGGGACGATTAGATAATGTTGTTTATAGAATGGGTTTTTCTGCTACACGTTTTGAGTCTCGTCAATTAGTTAGTCATAAATCTATTATGGTGAATAATCGTGTGGTGAATATCCCGTCTTATCAATTAATGCCGAATGATATAGTTTCTGTATCTGAAAAATCTAAACAGCAATTGCGAATTCATGCTGCGTTAGAATTATTTGAGAATCGTGAAAAAATAGATTGGATTAATGTTGATAAAACTAAATTGAAAGGTATTTTTAAACGATTTCCGGAACGTAGTGAATTGTCAGCGGATATTGATGAGCATTTAATTATTGAATTGTATTCTAAATAATATTTAGTGGTGATATATTGGAGATAATACAGGGGGCGGTATGCGACAAGTTGCTTTGAAAAATTTTTTAAAGCCTCGGATTGTAGATATCGAACAAATTAGTTTGACTCATAGTAAAGTGACGCTTGAGCCTTTAGAACGTGGTTTTGGTCATACTTTAGGTAATGCATTGCGTCGTATATTGTTGTCATCCATGCCTGGTTATGCAGTTACTGAAGTAGAAATTGATGGAGTATTGCATGAATATAGTACAAAAGAAGGCGTCCAGGAAGATGTTTTAGAAATTTTATTAAATTTTAAAGAATTAGCGGTAAAAGTGCAGGGTAAGGATCATGTAATATTAACGTTGCATAAGTCTGGTGTTGGTCCTGTTCAGGGATCTGATATCATTCATGATACTAGTGTTGATATAATGAATCCTGAGCATGTTTTATGTCATTTGACTGCAAATGATGCGTCAATTGATATGCGTATTAAAGTTCAATGTGGTCGTGGTTATGTGCCTGCAAATTCTAGACTTTTATCTAACACTGAGATTGTAAGTGAGTTATCTGTAGGACGTTTGTTAGTAGATGCTTGTTATAGTCCAGTATCACGAGTTTTTTACAATGTAGAAGCGGCTCGTGTTGAACAACGTACTGATTTAGATAAATTGGTTATTGATATAGAAACTAATGGGACTATTGAACCGGAAGAGGCTATTCGTTGTTCAGCTACTATTTTATCTGAACAATTGATTGCGTTTGTTGATTTGCGTGATGTACATCAGCAAGAGGTCCAGGAAGAAAAACCTGAATTTGATCCTATTCTGTTGCGTCCTGTAGATGATCTTGAGTTAACTGTGCGTTCTGCTAATTGCTTAAAGGCAGAGTCCATTCATTATATTGGAGATTTAGTTCAACGAACTGAAGTTGAATTATTGAGGACACCGAATTTAGGTAAAAAATCTCTTGCAGAAATTAAAGATGTTTTAGCTGCTCGTGGATTATTTTTGGGAGCACATTTTGATAACTGGCCTCCGAAAAGTATTGTCGATACGATAGTTGAGTAGTAAAAATTATAAATTGATTTAACAAGATAGGGTAGAGAAAATGTTGTCCAGGAGAGCAAATGGGGGGGTTGCTTATGCGTCATCGTAAGATTGGTCGTAAGTTTAATCGTACTAGTTCACATCGTAAGTTGATGTTAAGGAATATGACAGTTTCATTGCTGTATCATACAATCATTAAAACAACTTTAGCAAAAGCTAAAGAGTTACGTCGTGTTGTTGAACCTATAATTACGTTATCTAAATTTGACACTTTAGCAAATAGACGTTTGGTGTTTTCTAAATTAAGAAATAATAGGGCACTAAATATATTGTTTCATCAATTAGGTCCTCATTTTGTCAATCGTCCTGGTGGTTATACGCGTATTTTGAAATATGGAATACGTACAGGAGATAATGCTCCTATGGCTTATATTGAGTTAGTTGATCGAGTTTTATTAAAGGACAACAGTGAGAGTAAGAGTAATGGATTTCGTGGTATTAGTATGAAAAAATAATTCAGTGGTTTTATATTTAAAATGTTTTTGAATTTTGCATTGTTGCAGATGTGTTTTTATTTTTTAAGATAAAATAGTGCCGGGTATAAACCAGTTTTTTTTTGAATTTAGTAGATCTTTAATTGAAATTATTTTTTTCCCTTCTATTTGTACTAATTTTAGGATTAATGATCCATCATTTGTGGCAATGGTAATTCCTGATTGTTGTATTGTTAATATTGTACCTGCTGTTGTTTTTTGTTGTCTGTTTATGTTATTAATTGTTGCTTCCCATATTTTGATTCTTTTTTTATGTATGTGAAAATAGGTAACAGGCCATGGATTAAAAGCTCGTATACGGCGTTCTAATTGTATAGAAGGTGTATTCCAATTAATTTTTCCTTCTTGTTTATCTATTTTTTTAGCATATGTGGCAAGCTTATTATTTTGAGGTATAGCGCGATTTTTCCCAGATATGATTTGTTGTAATGTATATAATAGTGCTTTAGTTCCAATATTAATTAGTTTTTTATATATCTCGAGACTGGTATCATGAGGTAAGATGCTACAGGTGTCTTTGTATAATATATGTCCGGTGTCTATGCCAGTGTCCATTTGTATGATACTGATACCGGTCTTTGTATCTCCGGCTTCTATTGCGCGTTGTATGGGAGCTGCTCCTCTCCAACGGGGCAATAATGATCCATGTACGTTGATGCAGCCTAATGGTGGTAAATTTAATATTTTTTGAGGTATGATTAATCCGTAGGAAACAACTATTATAATATCTGGATTAAGATGTTGGATGGTTTGTATAATTTGATTTGTATTTAGACATTTTGGTTGAAATATTGGTAATTTATTTTTGTTTGCCACATCATATACGCTGTTAGCGTATATTTTTTTTTCATAATTAACAGGGGAATGTTTTTGTGTAAAAATTGCTAATATTTGATGTGATGATGAGTGGATTAAAGTGTATAAGTAAGATGCTGAAAAATTTGTTGTTCCAGCAAATATAATTTTTAATGATTTTTTCATAAATAATCTTATTGATAAAATTTATAGTAATGTGAGTAATTTGTATGTTTGAACTTTATGTGGTTTGTGTTAAATTTTGATGATCAGTAAGATAATCAATAAATAGTTTTCCAATTAAATGGTCTATTTCATGTTGAATACAGATTGCAAGAAGATCACATGCTTCTATTTCAAAGGTATATCCATATTGATTTAATGCACGAACTCTTATTGTTCTTGAGCGTGTTATAAATTTATGTTGGTTAGGAATAGATAAACATCCTTCTATAATACCAGTTTCACCCGTTTTATTTAACAAATTTGGATTGATAAATACTAAGCGTTTTTTAGGGTCTTTCCATATGTCAATTACAATAATTTGTTTATGAATATTAATTTGAGTAGCAGCTAAACCTATGCCATCATTGGAATACATAATTTCGAACATATTATATATAATAGACTGAATATTGCTGTTAATATCATTGACAGGTTTAGCAATTTTTCGTAAACGTTTATCTGGATAAATTAAAATTTTTAGTTTTGACATGTTATTTAATTATATTCTTATAAAAAGTATACTTTGTGTTAGCAGTATGTATGTAATTATACTAATTTATTTAATATGAAAGTTAAAGTTATATTTTTTTAAAAGTTGTTTAATAGGTGAATGATTTAATGCATGTTTTTTTGTATTTTTCATTAAATGTTTTATAATATACAACGATAATTCATAGTTATTTTGATAAATTATAGACACAGATAAGTATTGAAATTTATTATTATGAATGTATGTAAATATAAGTTAAATAATACTATTGATTGTAAAATTAATAAAAATTTTTTTTTGGATAATCATGATTTATCTTTTGCTTTACATTGTAGTCAGGTTATCATTTATCCTACAGAATCTGTATTTGGGTTAGGATGTGATCCTGATAGTGAATTTGCAGTAAAAAAATTATTAGATATTAAACAACGATCATGGAAAAAAGGGTTGATTTTAGTTGCTGCTTATTATAAGCAATTAATTAATTATATTGATGATAGTAGTTTAAATAATGTTCAGCGGTCACGTGTTTTTAGTACTTGGCCTGGTCATATATCATGGAGTTTTCCAGTACATTCAAATACTCCTAAATGGTTGATTGGTGATTTTTCTTCACTTGTGGTTCGATTGAGTAGTTTTAAACCAATTCAAGAGTTATGTTTGTCTTTTGGTAAACCTTTAGTTTCTACCAGCGCAAATATATCTGGTTATTTGCCGGCCGACAATGTTGATGATGTGTGCGATCAGTTAGGTTTGAATTTATTTATTATGGATGGTTCTGTTGGTGATATGCAACATCCTTCAGAAATTCGTAGTGCTGTAACTGGTAAGTTAATTCGTAAATAATGATAAGTTTATTTTTATATTCGAAATTTTTAGGAAGTGTTTATATGAGTGCATTTGCAGTTTTTGGTAATCCAATCAGACATAGTAGATCACCTGAAATTTACTCTATTTTTGCTCAAGAATTTGGTTTTTTTCAGTTATATACTCGAATTTTAGCATTTCGAGTGAATTTTGATCAAGTGTTAAAAGATTTTTTTAATTTTGGAGGGATAGGTGCAAATGTTACCATGCCTTTTAAAGAACGTGCATTTTTTATATGTGACAAGTTAACTGAACGTGCTTCTATTGCTGGTTCAGTGAATGTAATTAAGAAAGATATTCATGGTATGTTGTTGGGTGATAATACTGATGGTGTTGGATTATTAGGTGATTTACATAGATTACAGTGGTTGAGTAATACTCCTGAGAAGAGAACTAAAATTTTATTATTAGGGGCCGGTGGTGCTTCACGTGGTGTGATTTTTCCATTATTGCAGTTTGGTTGTCAAATTGAAATCATAAATCGAACATTATCGCGAGCTCAAAAAATAGTTGATTTTTACAAACATGTTGGAGATATTTCTCTTGCTGTTTTAAAAGATGATGATTCGAATGATGTTTGTGAGTATGATTTAATTATTAATGCTACTGATAGTTCATGGGTATATAGTCAGCATCCCATTTTACCAGTGAGATATATTACACCGTTGGTGGCATGTTATGATATGTCTTATCAAACTGGAAAGAATGCGACACCATTTATTTCGTGGTGTCAAGATCATGGGGCATCTTATTGTTCTGATGGACTTGGTATGTTAGTTAGACAGGCAGCTTATTCTTTTTTATTTTGGCATGGTGTTTTTCCTTCTGTTATTTCAGCTTTGAATAAATTAAGATAATATTGTGTGTTTGTTTTATTATATGATGTTTTATAATGTTATAATATATTAGTGATTAATTATTTGAGTTACGATCGGGTTATTAGGGAGTATTGTTAAATATACATTTGACATATTTTTTTTTTTGAGAGAGAATGTATCTTTTATATGTTGTATGTTGTTTTGAATATTATTTACTTGGTGGCGAGAGCGCGATGGATCCACCTGAATCCATATCGAACTCAGAAGTGAAACGTCGTAGTACCGATGGTAGTATGGGGCTTCCCCATGTGAGAGTAGGTGGCTGCCAAGTATTTTAGTGAATTTTTATTTGTGGAAGGTATATAGTTTGTGTATTTAAAAAAGGCATGATGGATGCTGATATATGTTGAATTAATCTTGAAGTTAACCGAGCTTAGACATTAGTAGTTGTCTCTTCGTTTTCGTAGTTCTGTAAATATTTTTAATTCAGGGCATTGTACGGAAAATCCTAAAGATTTTTTTAATGTAATGTCGTGGCATTGCAAAAATAAATTGATTTTTAATTCGTGTTTTAGTTTTGATGGTAGTGTGGGTTTGTTTTTTTTTCGCATTTCTTCTATATATTTTTTATAAGATACCAGTTGTTTATTATAGGGTGTGATTGATATAGCAAAATTAATGTTAGATAATGTGTATTCGTGTGCACTACAAAGGAGTGTATTTTTGTTTAGTTGCTTAATTTTTTGTAATGATGTATACATTTGTTTTGTTGTTCCTTCAAATATTTTACCACATCCGGCTGAAAATATTGTGTCTCCGCAAAATAGCCATGGGTAACTATAGAATCCAACATGGCCAGATGTATGGCCGGGTAGTGAAATTGTTTTAAGTTTTATGTCTAAGATTGTTATTGTATCTCCCTCAATTACAATGTTATTGCTGCCTTTATTTTTTGTTTCTTTTGGACCATATACTGGTATTTGGTAGTGTTTAGTTAAGTTGTGTACTCCATGAACGTGATCGTGATGGTGGTGTGTTAAAAAAATACCTATTAAGGTAAAATTTAATTTTTTTAATATTTGTAATACTGGTTTATGATCTCCTGGATCAATTATTATACATTGTTTTTTGTCATTATATAATAACCAAATGTAATTATTTGTTAGTGCTGGAATACAAATTAATTTCATATGTGAATGTATTTTTCTATTTGTTTATAATGTTATTAATTATCGGTTGTATTTTTATACAACTTATAATTAATATCGTTGTTTATAGTTATGACGAAAATTTGTTTGTGTATTATTATATTGTATAATATGTCAGTAGGTTTTTTTGCGTGTTCTATAAAAAATATTTTTTAGTTATAATATCGTCATATATTGGAAATTTAGCAGCGTTTTGGGCTAAAAAGTTGCACCGTTCATTTTCTATGTGTCCTGCATGTCCTTTTAACCATTTCCAATATATTTGATGAGTGTGCGTGGAGAGTTCTAGACGTTTCCATAAATCATCGTTTTTCACTAATTTTTTTTTTGTTGTTTTCCAGTCGTTTTTTTTCCAAATAAATATCCATTGTGTGATACCTTGTAATAAATATTGGCTGTCCGTATAAAAAATAATATTACATGAATTTTTCAATGTTTCTAGTGCTATGATAGCTGCCATAAGTTCCATACGGTTATTTGTCGTTAATTGGTATCCTGCGCTAAGTTCTTTTTGATATCCTTTATATTGAAATATTATAGCATATCCTCCTGGTCCAGGATTACCTAAGCAAGAACCATCAGTAAAAATTTTTACTTTTTTTGTGTTCATTTTTTTGTTTTTTTGTTATTTTATTTTGATTTTTTTAATCATTTGCTTATGTTATAATAAACACATGAATGACAAGATTCTTAGGCAAGTTGTTTTAGATACAGAAACTACTGGAATGAGTAAAGACAAACCTCATTATAAGGGTCATCGTATAATAGAAATTGCTGCAGTAGAAATTGTCAATCGCCGTTTAACAAATCATTTTTTTCATGTATATCTTAATCCTAGTCGTAATATTGACTCAGAAGCTTTTAGTATTCATGGAATTAGCGAGCATTTTTTATATGATAAACCGAAATTTTCTGAAATATCAAATGATTTTTTAAATTTTGTGTCTGGGAGTGAATTAATAGTTCATAATGCTTTGTTTGATATAGGTTTTATAGATTATGAATTTTCAATGTTAACAAATAATGTAGAAAAAATAACTTCATTCTGTAATGTTATAGACACTTTACAATTAGCTCGGAGATTATTTCCTGGAAAAAGGAATAGTTTGAATGCTCTTTGTGAACGTTATTATATCGATAATTCTGCAAGACGCGTTCATAGTGCGTTAATTGATGCCAGACTTTTAGCACAAGTTTTTTTGTCAATGACCGGTGGGCAAATTCAGATGTTTTTTATGAATGATCATCCTGAAATATGTGATATGGAGTATTATGATGTCGATAAAAATAAATTGTGTGATATATCATCAAGCAATTGTATTCAACTTCCTATGATAAGAGTAATTTATGCTAATAAATTTGAGGTTGAATTGCATGAGCGATATTTAAATATACTTGAAAAGAATAGTAGTCAGGGTGTTTGTATATGGCGTAATAAAAAATATATTGTGGTTAATAGGTCAAATAGTTAAATTGATTGTTTTTTAATTTTTTTATTTGTTTATTTTTTATATGTATTATTTATATTTTTGCATTATTATTTGGATGTATTTTATAAGTAATTAAAAATTAGATTTTTTTGATTTTTTTTCAATATTATTATTAAAAATGTGGTTCACTATTATAGTTTAGTGGTGTGTGATTTTTTAGTTACGTATAAAATATATAGTTTTTATAATACAACAAAGGTTTTTTTGAAATTGTTAATTAGAGTATTCTTGATTCAATGTGGATAAAGTTATTTATATTTAAATATAAATTATATGTCATAATATAATATTATTAATATAATTTGAATATTATTTATTACATTTTTGATTGAGGAATATTTTATGTATCATGATTTAATTCGCAATGAGTTTTTTGAATCGATAAAGTTAATGCAGATTTTTAGTTCGGATGATAGACTGGTTCAGTCTATTGAGGATGCATCTCGTGTTATTGTTAGTGTTTTTAAAAATGGAGGTAAGGTATTATCTTGTGGGAACGGTGGTTCACATTGTAACGCTATGCATTTTTCGGAAGAGTTGACAGGACGTTATAGACAAGCTCGACCAGGGTATCCAGCAATTGTGATTTCTGATCCTTCGTATTTTTCTTGTGTTAGTAATGATTTTGGTTATGAATATGTTTTTTCTCGTTATTTGGAATCAGTTGGTACTAATCGTGATGTATTATTAAGTATTTCTACTTCTGGACAGTCTATCAATATTTTAAATGCAATTAATGCTGCTTATAATATGGGAATGCAGGTAATTTCATTAACTGGTAATAAATATAAAAGCGAAGATCATGATAATAGTCGATATGATAATACAATTGATTTAAAAAGTAATGCTATTTCTGTAGAAATTTCTGTACCTTATTCTGAATATTCGGATCGTATTCAAGATGTGCATATAAAAATTATTCATATATTAATTTTATTAATTGAGAAAGAAATGTTAAAGTAATATTTGTTGGTGTGTGTGTAAAATTTATCTTTTTATTTTGAAGGTAATGAAGAGTATATATTATATATTATATTGTAATGTATTGATTAAGTGGCAATGGTCTTGAATTATTATTTGAAATAATAGTGATCGTTATTGCAATTATGTTGTTTTTAATTATTTTCTTGACTAAAAAAAACAGTTCTCATAAATGCCGGTGTAGCTTTAATGGAAGAGCAGTGTATTCGTAATACACAGGTTATAGGTTCGAATCCTATTACCGGCAACGTTTATGAGTAGATTTGTTAGTTGAAATTATGAATTGCAACAATTTTATAATTTATCAATGTGTTTTTTAAGATATTGGGAAACTCCTGATTGTGAGGCCTTCATTCCTTCTTGATCTTTTTTCCATTGTGCTGGGCAAACCAATCCAAATTTTTCATGGAATTGAAGTGCATCGATCATACGAATAATTTCATCAAAGTTTCTGCCTAACGGCAGATCATTAATCAATTGATGTCTGATAAATCCTTGTTTATCAATTAAGAATGTAGCACGTAAAGCCACTCCAAGTTTGGGGTGCGTTATTCCATAAGCTTGCATAATTTCATGTTTAATATCAGCGACCATTGGATATTGTATTGGACCAATACCTCCTTGATCAATTGGAGTGTTTCTCCAAGCATAATGAACGTATTGTGAATCACCTGAAATTCCGATAACATTGACTTTTCTTTTTTTGAATTCGGCATGTCGTTTGTCACAAGCGATTAGTTCCGATGGGCAAATAAAAGTGAAATCCATTGGCCAGAAAAAAATAATTGATGTTGTATTTGATATATATGTTTTAAGATTAAAATCGTTAACGATTTCACCGGTGTTTAATACTGCAGGAGCAGTGAAATCTGGTGCTTGATACGTGACTAATATCATAATTATTATTCCTTATCTATTTATTATTTATTTTTTGGTATATTTTTAATTGAAGTTATATTTTTATGTAATGTGTATATTTTTAAATACATCAACATATAAAATTATAAAATATTTTTAGTTAGTTATAAAGTATTTTTTATTGTTGTAATATTTATATTATTAATTGTTATATAATATAAATTGAAAATAATTTTTAGTAGTTTTTAATTGTGATAAATGTTTTATAATTTTATTTTTTGAATTTTTTATCTATGATATTTAGTGAATTTTAATTAATAGATTGTTTATTGAATTTTTTGATATTATATTATGAGTTTTTTAATTAATATGTATATAAAATTTTTATGTATTTAATATAGAGATGTTATTATATCATTATTGTTTCATGATTAATTATTATATTTAGACCTTATAACCTTACAAATGGAGGAACTTAATTTCGTGAAGTTTCAATTATTGAAAACGGATGGTTTTGCTCGTTTGGGACGATTTATGTTTAGTCGTGGTCTTATTGAAACGCCTGTTTTCATGCCAGTAGGAACGTATGGTGCTGTTAGAAGTTTAACCTCTGAGGAAATGGTAAATAGTGGTGTAAAAATGATTTCAAGTAATGCTTTTCATTTATGGCTGCGTCCAGGGGAAGAAATATTACGATCTTATAATAATTTGCATTCTTTTATGCATTGGCCTGGTCCCATACTTACAGATTCAGGTGGTTTTCAAGTATTTAGTTTGGGAAAATTTTGTAAAATTATGGAAGAGGGTATATGTTTTTGTAATTTTATCAATGGGAATATGTTGATTTTTGATGTTAAAACATCGATGAGAGTTCAGTATAATTTACAATCTGATATAGTTATGGTTTTTGATCATTGTATATCCTATCCGTGTAGTTGGGATGATGTTAAATGTTCTATGGAAATATCTTTACATTGGGCATTAAAAAGCCGTGAATATTTTGATCAATTCAATAATTTAAATATGTTATTTGGTATTATTCACGGCGGTGTGTATACAGATTTAAGGGATGTGTCGATTAAACATTTAATAGAGATTGGATTTGATGGATATGCAATAGGGGGGTTAGCGGTTGGAGAGAGTAATGATATAATGTACGGTATAGTAGATCATGTGTGTAAAAAAATACCTGATGATAAACCTCGTTATTTGATGGGAGTTGGAAAACCTGCAGATATAATTGAATGTGTAGCACGAGGAATTGATATGTTTGATTGTGTTTTACCTACTCGTAATGCTCGTAATGGTTCATTATTTATTAATCGTAGTGGGGGTGTTTTAAAGATACGTAATGCTTGTTATAAGTATGATATGAATCCCATAGATAAAGAATGTGATTGTTATACATGTCAATATTATAGTCGTTCATATTTACATCATTTGAATCGTTGTAATGAAGTACTTGGTTTACGTTTAAATACCATTCATAATATATATTATTATCAGCAGTTAATGGATAAATTGCGGCACGCTATTAACATAGGTTGTTTGAAGAAGTTTATAAGAGAATTTTATTTTAAATTAAATTGTGTGTAATAATGAATTATTTTTAGAGAAATGTGGTGCTGTAAATCATTATTTGGAGGATTGTATGAATATTTTTATTTTTGATGCTATTGCTGATACGGGTATTTCATCTCAGAGTAATCCATATTCCATTATAATTATGTTAGTTATATTTGCTGCCATTTTTTATTTTTTAATTTTTCGTCCACAGCAAAAACGTAATAGAGTCCATAAAGAACTTATGAATGCTATTTCTAAAGATGATGAGATAGCAACAGTTGGTGGACTAATAGGTCGGGTTACGAAAGTAACAGAAACTGGTTATGTTTTTGTTAGTTTAAATGAGATCAATGAAGTTATTGTTAAACGTGATTGTATTACTGCTATTTTACCCAAGGGTACAATACAGGCTTTGTAATAATTACACATTAATTAGTTTTCTATTGATATTTTTGAGAGTAAGATACATGATATATTTTAAAGTGTAATGGTAGGTTGATAAATAGATAAACATTATAATATTAACTTAATAAATGTTTATGGGTGTATGATTAATACGTGTTATTGAAAATAAAATATTAATATTAATCAGTTTATTTGTTTGTTAGTTACTTGGTATTAAAAATTTTTTAGATTAATATTAAGGTTATGTTTTAACATAGATATTACATGTATGGTGGTTTTTTTTGTTTTGTAGCATTGAAATGTGTGAGTTGATAATCCTTATTATATTATATATCTAGTCTTAATTGGTCTTAAGTATATATTAGATAATTAATAATAACATAATATGTGTAGCGTTATTTGTGTTAATGATAATTATTGATAGTTTGACAATGATATATATATTTTTTAAAATTTATTTGTTTTAGATTATAAGTGTGTGTTAAAAGTAATCGCAAATGTTTTAGTAATGATTAATTGTATACTTAAAATAAAAGTTGTGTATAACTACTAAAAATTATTGTTTTATTCTGATGTTATTAAATGATAACGAATGTCATTTGATCATTGTTTCAGAATTTTTTTGATTTATTATGAAGATATTTAATGTATTAATAATGTGATTACTGTGTAATTTTAGTTTGTTGTGTTATATTAATATAACATATTATGCTGTCTTTTGGTTTGTGGTTTTGATGATAACAATTTTTAATTAATTTATTGAAATTTTTAATATTACAATAATTAATCATTGAAAAGCGGAAGTACACGAGTGATTTTAAAGATGGCTTATATTATTTTTCTATAGTGAAATGATGTGTTATGGATAGTACAATAATGTTGTTTTTTTGGTTTTATATTATACGAAATACAGGTTATTAATTTTTATGAAATTTGTTACTTCTCGTAGATTAGCTAGAAAACGGGCATTACAAGTGTTGTATTCTTGGCAGGTGTCTCATAATGATCTTGTAGAAATTGCATCAAATTTTATTGTAGAACATGATATGACTGGTGTTAATATTTCATATTTTCATATATTATGTTTTGGAGTAGTAGATAATTTATATACTTTAGATGATTTAATGAAACCATATTTATTAAGAACGTTTAATGAGTTAGGATATGTGGAGTTAATAATACTTCGAATAGCAATATTTGAGTTTGTTAAATGTCTTGATGTACCATATAAGGTTATTATTAACGAGGCAATAGAATTGGCTAAGGTTTTTGCAGCTGAAATGAGTTATAAATTTGTTAATGGTGTATTAGATAAAGTAGCGAATAAGGTCATTTTAACAGAAAAATATTAATAATTTTTTATAAAATTTTTTGAATATTTTGTTGTTATTTTTTTATGGTTGATATTGAGTTTTTGGTGTTTTAATGTACAGATATAGATATATTATATTTTGTTTGACGTGAAAATTGTATATTAATATAACATTAATTACTATATGATATAATCATCTCATGGTATGTCATTTTGGGTATTCGTATTTATTAGCAACTTTTTTTGGTGTGGGGCTTATTTCTTGGATTTCTGCACCTGGGACATGTGTGTCATTTTTGTCCATTTTATTATGGTACTTTTTAAGTGTTCTGTTTTCTCCTTCGAAAATATTTTTTATAATTTTGTTGGTGTTAATTATTGGGATTGGTTGTTATGTTTGTCATGTGACTAATGAAAATTTAGTAGTTCATGACCATCAGTGTATTGTTTTAGATGAATTTATTGGCATGTGGTTTGTGTTAATATTATCACCTAATATATCTATTGAGAATTGGTTATTAGTGTTTTTCGGTTTTTTTTGTTTTAGGGTATTTGATATATATAAGCCTTGGCCAATTTTTTTGATTGATGAAAATATAAAAAATGGCTTAGGAATTGTATTTGATGATATAGCAGCTGGAATATTTACCATTTTTGTTTTGTTTTTATTTGATTGTTGCTTATAGAAAATGCACGTTTGTCAATTTATTTTAGATAGATGAATTTTTTATTATTTATTGTGTGTTCTATTTATTACATTAGATTTATTTATTTTAATAACCAAGTTTTTATTTGCGTAGAAATTCCTGTACTGTCTAATTGTAGATCGGATCGTATTTCTTTTTGTGAGCCTTGTTGGATAAAAGAATCGGGGAGCCCTATATTTAGGACAGGAATTAGTATTTTTTGTCGCATTAAAAATTCGTTGACCCCACTTCCTGCACCTCCTAAAATAGAATTTTCTTCTAATGTAATGAATGCTTTATGGTTTTTGCTGAGCAAATGTAATAATTTTTCATCTAATGGTTTCACAAATCGCATGTCCACCAGTGTGGCATTGAGATTGTGCGCAGCTTTTTCAGCTTCTGGTAGTAAAGTACCAAAATTAAGAATAGCTACATCTTGTCCGGGTCTGTAAATTACTCCTTTTCCTAGTGGTAAATTATATAGTTTATTATGATGATCATGATATATTGTAAAATTATTAATTTCTCCTCGAGGATAGCGTACCACGCTTGGTCCGTATCGATAGTTATATCCTGTGTATAGCATTAATTTACATTCGTAATCATTACTTGGGGTCATAATCAACATATTTGGGATACAACGAAGATAGGAGAGATCAAATGCACCTTGATGTGTTTGTCCATCAGCGCCTACGATTCCTCCCCGATCAACAGCGAAAAGTACTGGAAGATTTTGTATTGCTATATCATGGATTACTTGATCATAAGCGCGTTGTAAAAATGTTGAATATATAGCTACAATTGGTTTGTAGCCACTTATTGCTAACCCAGCAGCAAAAGTAACTGCATGTTGTTCGGCGATACCTACATCAAAATATTGATTGGGATATTTTTTTGAAAATTTTGTCATTCCAGAGCCTTCACTCATAGCAGGAGTAATGGCTATTAATTTTTTATCTTTGGATGCCATGTAACATAACCAGTTCCCGAATATTTCAGAATAGGTGGTTTTATTTTTTTGTTTTGGTAAGACTCCGATTATTGGATTAAATTTTGGTACAGCGTGCCAATTAGTAGGATCATTTTCAGCAGGATGATATCCATGTCCTTTTTTAGTTATAACATGTAAAATTTTTGGGCCTTTTAAGTTTTGTATTTTTTTTAAAATTCTTATTAATATAATAATATCATGTCCATTAATTGGACCTATATAATTAAATCCTAATTTTTCAAATAATGAATTTGATGAAATTATATTTTTATTATTTTTTTCTTTGTATGTGTTTGTTTTATTGATTAAAGGTGTTAAATATGAAAGTATATTTTTGTTATTTGTATGTAAGTGTGCATAATATTTTTCTGATGAATTTTGTGTTAAATGATTACTTAATCCTCCTATATTTTTTGAAATTGACATTTTATTATCATTTAATATAACTAGAATATCGTATTCAGTTCCTCCTGCGTGATTCATTGCTTCAAATGCCATTCCAGCTGTAATAGCTCCATCACCTATTACACATACTGTGTGTTGTTTTGACATATTTTTTTTTGCAGCTACAGCCATACCAAGTCCAGCACTAATTGAAGTTGATGAATGGCCCACCGATAGGGGGTCATAGCTACTTTCACTGCGACAAGGAAATGGATGAAGTCCATTTTTTTTTCTTATTTTAAATATTGAGTCTCGTCGGCCAGTAAGAATTTTATGGGGATACGCTTGATGTCCTACATCCCAAATTAGTAAATCAAATGGTGTATTGTATACATAATGTAATGCTATAGTAAGTTCTATTGTTCCTAGTCCAGAAGCCAGATGCCCGCTAGATTGACTAACACTGTTTAACAAAAATTGACGTAATTCACATGATAATTTTAATAAATTTTTTTGAGAAAGTTGTCTTAGTTCTATAGGTGTTTCTATTGTGCTTAATATTGGATATTTTTTTTTATTATAGTTCATGATTTTATGGTTAAATTTTATTGTCATACAATTAATTAATATTGTTGATATATTTAATGTTGTTATATTAATTATAATAATTATATTACATTTTATATTAGTAATAGAATAATTTTCTGATGAATTTTGTAACATTAAAATATTATTTAAAATTTGATATTTAATTTTTTTTGTATATTTTTAATTATTTTTTTGTGTGAAAATATTGGTTATGGAGCATTGGTGATTTTAGATTATTTATTATATAGAACAGTTATATTATATGATATTTGATATATTAGTGTTATTTAACGTGGTATTTAATTATGAAGATTATTGTTAAGTTTTTTCCAGAAATCACTATTAAAAGTAAATCTGTGCGATGGTATTTTATAAAAATTTTAAATAGTAATATTTGTAGGGTTTTAAAATTTTATGATTGTACTGCAGTAGTAAAATATTATTGGGATTATATTGAAATTGTGGTTAATGAAGAATATTCTATTATGAATATTGTTGAGATATTAATTTGCATTCCTGGCATTCATCATGTTTTATTAGTTCAAGAGTATTGTTTTAGATATGTGGATGATATTTTTAAAAAAGTTATGTCTTTGTATAGTGATACCTTAGTTGGCAAAAGTTTTTGTGTACGTGTAAAACGTTGTGGGCATCATAATTTCAGTTCTCAAGAACTTGAATGTTATTTAGGGGCTATGTTGTGTAAAAATATTAAAAGTTCTTTTGTTAAATTAGTAGATCCCGAAGAAGTAATTTCACTTGAAGTTAAATTAGATCGTTTTTTGTTATTGAAAAATCGTTATGTTGGATTAGGTGGTTTTCCAATTGGGAGTCAGGGGGCAGTATTATCTTTAATATCTGGTGGTTTTGATTCGGGAATTGCTAGTTATATGTTGGTTCGTCGGGGCTGTAAAGTACATTATTGCTTTTTTAATATCGGCGGTGATTGTTATGAAAATAGAGTGCATGAAATTGCTTATTTTTTGTGGAAAAGATTTGGATGTTCACATGTAGTGAAATTTATATCTATTGATTTTTCTTGCGTAATAGATGAAATTTTAAATAAAATAAATAGTTCTTATATGGGTGTAGTATTGAAGCGGATGATGATACGCGCAGCAACGTTAGTTGCTAAAGGTTTAAATATATCAGCATTAGTTACTGGTGAGGTATTAGGACAAGTATCTAGTCAGACGTTAATTAATCTAAATATAATCAATAGTGTTACAGATGTTATGATTTTTCGTCCGTTAATTTCGTTCAGCAAGGAAGATATTATTGATATATCGAGAAAAATTGATATTGAGAAATTGATTATTAATGTTCCTGAGTATTGTGCATTATTTTCTAAAAAACCAAATGTTAAGGCATCTAATCGGCTTGTTGAGTTTGAAGAAAAAAAATTTAATTTTTCAATATTAACTACAGTTGTTAATCGAAGAAAAATAGTGAATATTACGAATTTTTTTTCAAAAAATAATTTAAAAATTGTTGATGATATAAAATTTGTAGATCAAGTGGATTCTTCATATATTGTTATAGATATCCGTTTGAAGGTAGATCAAAAGCGTCGTCCTTTGTGTTTGGGTGTAATTGAGGTTCAAAACATTCCTTTTTATAAACTATTTAATGTATTTTTTACTTTAGATCAAGATAGGGAATATTTATTGTATTGTGAGAAGGCTATAATGAGTCGATCGCAAGCTTTATATTTGCGAAGTCATGGTTTTAATAACGTGCATGTTTATTTGCCTTCAAAAGATTCTTAATTAAAAAATTAAGAATAATTTGTATGGAGCATGTTTTGATTGAAATTGAAGTTAGTTGTTTGTGTTGAAAATATTTCATAAACATATTTTAAAATAGGATTATGTTTTTTAAAATTGTTGATTTTATTATTTTATAAAGTGGAATGAATAGAGTGTTTTAGTATATTTTTTAGTTGAGTTTTGTATGAGTTGGTTCTTTTAATGAATAAATTATTATTAACCATATCATTGTTACTATTATTTCGAGAGAAAATATTATTTGTATATCATATATATTTAATAAATATCCTCCTAATATTCCACCACATGTTGTGCCTAAAAATTGGCTAGTGGCATAAAATCCATTGATTGTTCCTTTGTGTGTGTTTGGTGTTTCTTTATTAAGAATTGATGGTAAGATTCCTTCAATTATATTGAAAGCAATGAAAAAGAGTAAAATACTAAAAAATAAAAAATAAAAATTGCTGTTGATATATAATAAAATTATTTCAGATAGAAATAACACATATATAGCTGTGATTAGTGTTTTTTTCATTTTTTTTGTTTTTTCAGCATATAAGATTGTTATTGCGCTGACAATAAGGGCAATTAAAATATTTATACAATATATTTTTGATTGTTCTATAGGTAGCAGTTTTAATACGTTCATAATTTGCGGTAAAGTCATAAAATTTAATATTAGAATGGTATGTAAGAAAAAAATACTGCAGTCTAGTTTAATTAATTGGGGTTGAGTTGAGATTTTTATAAATTTTGAATTTATTGTGATATATTGATGATTGCTATTTTTTATATTTTGTTGTGATAAGGATGGAATGAAAAATATAATTAATACTATTCCTAGTAATGTTAATAATGTAATTGTTAAAAATAGTCCTTGTAGTCCGATGCTATTTGTAATGATTGGTCCTAGTATGATAGATATTGCAAATGTAATAGCAAAATTTAATCCAAAAAACATCATGGCTTTGGTTTTATTTTTATTTTGAATTAGATCTGATAACAATGCTAGTATTGTCGCGCTGATAGCACTTACCCCTTGTAAAGCGCGTCCTAAAATTAGCCCCCAGATATTTTCTATTATAGCGGCTATACAGGTTCCCATAGAAGAGATTAATAACCCTGTTATAATTACAGGTTTTCTTCCGATTTTATCGGATGCGAATCCGAAAGGAATTTGAAAAATAATTTGTGTTAATCCATAAATTCCAATAGCTATACCGATTAATAATTCGCTTGATCCTGTTAATTTCATACCGTATGTACTGATTACTGGTAATGTCATAAATATTCCCAGCATACGTAGTGAAAATATTATATTCAATATAAACACAATATATATTTCTTTATAGGTCATGTTTTTTTATTGTTATTTAATTTGTATAGTTTATGTTGTGGTCGGTATTATTGTTTTTGTTAATTATGTTGAATGTTGTTTATATATACAGTTTATGTGCACTTTTTAAGATCGATATTGTAAATTATCATTTAATGTATAGTATGTATTTTTATAATAATAAAATTATGTCTGTTGTAATATTGTGGTATCTATAACGATACCCACGTTGAAAAGTATTATAATTATGATAGACATGGCAAAAATTTTATTTGCCCAGTTTGTTACATAATGGTTATTATTTTTTGTTTTACTATCTCCTAAAAACGTTACATATAGCCAAATTCCGCTTATTACTTCCATTCCTAATAGGAAAATATAGCTCATGTACTGATTGAATGTAAGTATTATGATATTGATCATAAATGTAGTGATATAAAATATCATATGGCGTTTTGTAGATTTGATACCTTTTTTTAATGGAAAAATGGGAATGGATGCTGTTTTGTAATCTTTTATTCTAGATATAGCAAGGCTATAAAAGTGTGGTATTTGCCATGAAATGAGTATTATCGATAAGATTAATGCTCCTACATCAATATTATTAGTTACTGCACAGTAACCAATAACTGGTGGGGTTGCACCAGCTATGCTGCCAATTAATGTGCTATGCATGGATTGTTTTTTTGTTAAAAGACTATACATTCCGACATATATAATAGAGCTGATTATGGTTAAGTAGATAACTTTTAAATTTGTTGTGTAGAATAATATGATATATCCCACAATAAGTAGAATGATGGCATATATACCAGCATTTTGTAATGTTATTAATTTTTTTGCTAAGGTTCTGTGTTTTGTTCTTTCCATAAGTGCGTCAATATTACGATCAATTATATTATTTATTACGCAATTAGAAGCTATTATTAATGAAACACCAATAATTGTATTAGTAAGTAAATTATAGTTAATGGATTCTTTTGATGCCATAAAAAATCCTCCTATAATAGACAGAATATTTCCAAATATTATTTTTGGTTTTATGATTGTTATATAATGAATAATCATTAGTTATTTTTTAATTATGATGTATAACATAATGGTGAAGATGTTTCATAATCCATATTGATCCGAAAATAAGGATTAAAATAATGAGTGTTGTAAATATTAAAGTTACAGTATTCCAAATTGTCTTGGGTGAATTATCAATATGTAAAAAACAAACAAGGTGAATAACAATTTGTAGTATTGCACAAGTTGTCAAAATAATGATTAAAATATTTTTGTCGATAGTAAAAGTATTAATTACTAAAATAAACGGAATAATAGTTAAAATTACAGATGTAAAAAATCCTAATATATAATTTTTATATGTGTTGTGTGTTATTTTATTGTTTGTCATATCATTCCAAATAAATAAACGAAAGTAAATACGCAAATCCATATTATATCAAGAAAATGCCAAAATATGCTTAAACATTGCAAGCGAATTTTATTATCGATAGTTACACCGAATTGATAAATATGTATCATCATTATTATTATCCAAATTAGACCAGAAAGTACATGTAAGGCATGTGTTCCTAATAATGTAAATAACGATGAAAGAAATCCGCTTCTCCACGGCCCATAGTTTTTACCAATTAAATGGTAAAATTCGTGTATTTCCATGATGCAAAAACAACAACCGAATAAAAATGTTATAATCATCCAAATGTTAATCATTTTTTTATTATTTGTATTTGTGGCGATTGATACCATAGTATATGTGATACTACTGATTAGTAAAAGTAATGTTTCTATAAAAACAAAGGGGAGATTAAAAATATCTTTTCCTGATGGGCCATCGGCAATGTTATTTTTTAAAATAATATATACTGCAAATAGTGTTGCAAATAATATCGAATCACTCATTATGTACAGCCAAAATCCAAATTTTTTGATATTTGATAAATTATTGTTCATAGATGGTATTTTATGGTGATTAAAGGTTTGTAATTACCGTTCATTCGTGTAATTTAATACATAAAATATTTTTTTCTATTTTTTGTATTTCTTTTGTTGAGAGATGAAAAGTTTTGGTCTGTGAAAAAGTATATATTATGTATGTTGTGATAGCAAAAAATAGACTAAAAATAGCCAGCCACCAGATATTCCAAATCATAGAAAATCCAAATATCAAACTAAAAATACTAATAATAATGCCCGCGTTGGTGTTTTTTGGCATATGTATAGGTTGATATATATTTGTTTTATAAAGTGTTTGTTTATTATTTTTTATATACCAAAAACTATCTATAGTATTATGGGCTTGAGGTATAATTGGAAAATTATACAATGGGGGTGGTGAAGGTGTCGACCATTCTAATGTGCGTCCATTCCAAGGATCTCCAGTGGTATCTTTATTTTTATCATAATGATAAATACTGATTATTATTTGAATAATTTGTGACACAATTCCTAAAGCAATGATTATTACACCTCCAGCAGCAACAGTTAATAATTCGTGAAATGAATGATCTATATTTTGATTTAATCTTCGTGTCATACCCATAAATCCTAATATATACAGCGGCATAAATGATATATAAAATCCGGTAATCCATAGCCAATAAGCAAATTTTCCCCATTTTTCATTCAAGCAACAACCAAATGCTTTTGGAAACCAGTACGTTAATCCAGCAAAACATCCAAATATTACTCCACCGATAATAACATTATGAAAATGAGCAATTAAAAACAAACTATTGTGTAATACAAAATCAATACCAGGAATGGCTAATAATACCCCGGTCATTCCTCCAATGGAAAATGTAATAATAAATCCTACAGTCCATAACATCGCTGAATTAAAGGTAATTTGTCCTTTATACATAGTAAAGATCCAGTTAAAAACTTTTACCCCTGTTGGGATTGCAATAATCATTGTCATAATACCAAAAAACGCGTTAACATTCGCACCTGATCCCATGGTGAAAAAATGGTGTAACCAAACGCAGAAAGATAAAAAAGTAATAGCAATTGTAGCCCATACTAATGAAGTATATCCAAAAATTTGTTTTTTTGAAAAAGTGGCGACAATTTCTGAGAAAATACCGAAAGCTGGTAAAACTAAAATATATACTTCTGGATGTCCCCAAGCCCAGAAGAGGTTAATATATAACATCATGTTTCCACCAAGATCGTTTGTGAAAAAATGGGTGCCTATATATCTGTCTAAGGTAAGCAATAGTATAGTAGCAGTTAAGATTGGAAATGCAGCAAGAATTAGTGTATTAGTACACAGAGCTGTCCATGTAAAAACAGGCATTTTCATCATTGGCATGTCTTGAGTACGCATATATAAAATGGTAGTAAAAAAATTTATTCCGGTTAAAGTAGTACCAATACCTGAAATTTGTATACTCCAAATCCAATAATCTACACCCACACCCGGACTATATGTTTTATGGGATAATGGTGGATAAGCCGCCCATCCTGTTTGCGCGAATTCTCCAATACCTAAAGATAGGTTAATTAGGATGACTCCTACCATAAAAAGCCAAAAGCTTAGGGAATTTAAAAATGGAAAAGCAACATCCCGTGCGCCAATTTGTAATGGTACAATTAGGTTCATCAAACCGATTATAAATGGGGTGGCCATAAAAATAATCATAATTACACCATGTGCTGTGACTATTTGATCATAATGATGGGGGGTAAGAAAACCTATATGTCCTGAAGAGGATATTGCCTGATGTGCCCGCATCATGATAGCGTCAGCAAATCCTCTAACAAACATTAATGATGCTATTATGATATACATAATTCCAATTTTTTTATGATCTACAGAAGTAAACCATTCAGTCCAGAGATATTTCCATTTTTTATAATATGTGATGGTAGACATTAGTATTATACTTAATATAGTAAGAACTAATATTGTAATCATAACTATTGGTTCATTATATGGAATATTATTAGAGGTTAATTTTCCAAACATTTTTTTTCCTTGAATTATTTAATAATTTTAAGATAGCATAATATTGTTTATACAGATTGTATTTTGTTATAATGAATTGTATTGTTTGTTATATATCATTATATATCATAATGATACTTATATATTATATAATAGATAAATAATAGGGAGGTATATTATTTATTTTTTTGGGGTTTCTGAAGTGTGATTAATCTATTCTTTTTATATTTTATCACGGGTTATAGTTATAATAATATTAAATTATGTAGAATGAGCAAATTTATTGATAACATCATTAAATAGATTGACTTTAACTTCGGAAAAATATTCTACTGGATGATTTTCTGTCGGGCGTGCTAGTTTTTCATAGAATTCCATATTATTGAGTTTTTTGTGTGATAAATGAATCATTTGTACCCATTCTTTAAATTCTTCTATATTTTTTGTAGCAATTGCATTGAATTTCATTCCAGAAAATCCATATCCGCTAAAATTTGAAGATATTCCTTTATAAATTCCAGGTTGATTGGCAATTAAATGTAATATTGTATGCATGCCTGCCATAGCGTAGATTTGGCTGCCTAATTGTGGAATAAAAAATGCATTCATGACTGAATTAGAAGTAATATTGAATTGTAATGGTGTATTTATTGGAAAAACTATTTCATTAATTGTTGCGATATTTTCTTTTGGGTAAATAAATAACCATTTCCAATCAAGTGCAATGACTTGGATGGTAATTGGATCTAGAGTGGATGTAATTTTTTTTTGCGGATCTAATGTGTGTGTAGATTTCCATGTTAACGTTGCTAAAATAGTGATGATAATAATTGGTATGCTCCAAATGGTTATTTCAATTTTATGATTGTTAGTCCAATTAGGGTTGTAGTTATTGTGAGTATTAGATGATCTGTATTTAACAGCAAAAATGATTGTCATAGTAATAGCCGGTATGACTACGATAAGCATTAATGTCAAGGCAATTAATATTAACGAACGTTCTTGTAATCCCACATTTCCTTTTGGATGCATTAGTATGATGTTGTTACATCCTGTTAGTAAAGTGTTTATTACAAAATAAAATATTATTATTGATACTGTTTTTAGTAACCTGATACAGGGTGTGAAATGATGTTTCATGATAACAATCTCAAATTTAATTTTGGATAATGTAAAGTTTTTATTATTTTTTAATATAGAGTAATAAAGGTTATGTAATATTTTCATTTTAACATATAGTGATCATTGCATCATTATTTCAATAATACAGTACGATTTTATTATATTAAAATTAATGTTGTAATTTATTTTTGTTATTGATGAATTTTGAACAGTTTTGTTTTTAGTGTGCATTTATTCTAATAATATAGGATACTTGATATCTATAATTTATAAAATCATTAGTAATAATAATATTTTATGTGTTTGAAAAATAATTTTTAATTAGATATCATTGCGAAAGTATGCATGGGTGTATTTAATGTTAAGGTAATTTTTATATTTATTATTTGAATTATTTAAAAAATTATAAATTTTGAGATATTTAATATCATAATATTTTTTATGGGAAAATTATAAAATGTTATATTGTAAATCAGGTCAGGAAGAATCATATGTTTCTTTAGTTCCGACTGTAATTGAGAGAACTATACAGGGGGATCGTGCTTACGATATTTTTTCACTGTTATTAAAAGAGCGTATTATTTTTGTCACTGGAAATATTGAAGATCAAATGGCTAATTTAATTGTTGCACAGATGATATTTTTAGAGTCTGAAAATGCTGAAAAAGATATTTATTTATATATAAATTCTCCTGGGGGGGTAATAACGGCAGGAATGTCTATTTATGATACCATGCAATTCATTAAGCCAGATGTTAACACTTTTTGTATGGGACAAGCAATTTCAATGAGTGCATTTTTATTAGCATCTGGTACTAAAGGAAAACGTTTTAGTTTGCCAAATGCTAGAATAATGATTCATCAACCATTAGGAGGATTTTATGGTCAGGCTACTGACATTGAGATTCATACTAAGGAAATATTGAGAATTAAAGCTAAGATGAATGAATTGTTGTCAAAACATACCGGACAATCTGTTGATGTCATTACTCAGGATACTGAACGTGATTGTTTTTTATCTGCTAATGAAGCAATTGATTATGGATTGTTGGATTTTATATTACAGAAGCGTTAAGAATGATGGATATTTGTAGTACAATAATTTAACAATTTACTATTGTTTAATCTTAAGTATTAAATTTTGTTAGATGTTTTAGTGATAATTGTTATTAGATGTTGTAGTTTTCATTATATTAGTAATGATATTGAGTTTTGATTTTAAAATTAAATATAAGAGGTTATATATATGATAGAAGATGATGGATGTTCTTCTGAGGAATTATTGTGTTGTTCTTTTTGTAAAAAAAATCAACATGAAGTGAAAAAATTAATTTCTGGTATATTACGTGTCTATATTTGCAATGAATGTGTTGATTTATATAGTTATGTTATTCGAAAAGAAGGTGAAAAAAAGTTTGAGTTATATAATGATACTCATTATACTCCTCACGAGATATATTCTCATTTAGATGAGTATGTCATCGGACAAAAAACAGCTAAAAAGGTATTATCTGTGGCGGTATATAATCATTATAAGCGTTTACGCAATTCGACTATTAATTTTATCAAACATGATAAAAATGAGGTAGAATTAGGAAAAAGTAATGTTTTATTAATTGGCCCAACTGGTAGTGGAAAAACTTTATTAGCTGAAACGTTAGCTCGTTTTCTTAATATACCATTTTCGATATCAGATGCGACTACTTTAACTGAAGCGGGGTATGTAGGTGAGGATGTGGAAAATATTGTTCAAAGATTATTGCAAAAATGTGATTTTGATGTACAAAAAGCGCAGTGTGGCATCATTTATGTAGATGAAATAGATAAAATTTCAAGAAAATCAGATAATCCATCTATTACCAGGGATGTATCTGGGGAGGGAGTACAACAAGCGTTGTTAAGGTTGATGGAAGGCACTGTAGCAGCTGTTGCACCACAAGGAGGGCGAAAACATCCAAATCAAGAATTTATTTATGTAAATACTGCTAATATACTGTTTATTTTTGGAGGTACTTTTTTTGGTTTAGAGAAAATCATTCAAAAACGTGTTTCAAGTAATCGGAATATAGGATTTTGTAAATCAGTTGGTAGTGATTTTAAAGGTGTTTTAGATTATAATGCATTGTTAAGTGAGTTAAAGTCGGAAGATTTAATTAAATTTGGATTGATTCCAGAATTTGTTGGTAGACTTCCTATTTCAGCAGTATTACATGAATTAAGTGAAGAATTGTTGGTTAAAGTTTTGTATGAGCCTAAAAATTCTCTTATAAAGCAATATCGAAGTTTATTTAATTTAGATGGTATTACATTGGAGTTTTGTGATGGTTCTCTTGAGGCTATAGCCAAAAAAAGTATAGTAATGAAGTCTGGAGTTAGAGGTTTACGTTCTATTTTAGAAAGTATATTGTTAGATGTTATGTACGAGTTGCCATCTCAAACAGGGGTGGAGAAAGTTATAATCAATCAGGCAGTTGTAAAAGGTGAATCAAGCCCGATGTTAGTGTATAAATCATTTTAATTGTTTATATTTATTATTGTTTGTATGTTGTTGTTCCTTAAGTATGTTTTAGAATTTTATATATAATTAAGAATATTTTTCGGAATAAATC
Organism: Blochmannia endosymbiont of Polyrhachis (Hedomyrma) turneri; assembly: GCF_000973505.1. Classification (NCBI taxonomy): domain Bacteria; kingdom Pseudomonadati; phylum Pseudomonadota; class Gammaproteobacteria; order Enterobacterales; family Enterobacteriaceae; genus Candidatus Blochmanniella; species Blochmannia endosymbiont of Polyrhachis (Hedomyrma) turneri. The sequence continues at coordinate 273,826 of NZ_CP010048.1, forward strand.
AAGAATATTTTAATATAGTGACATAGTTTATTTTTTAAATAAAAAATGTAACATTTCATTCTCTAATATTTTCCTATCGTTTGGATTAATCATGTTTAGTTTTTTTTCGTTGATTAATATGGTTTGTTGTTTTTGCCATTCTATCCAGGCTTTTTTTGAAATATTTTCGTAAATTATCTTTCCTAGTTTTCCAGGATAGCATGGAGATTCTAATGCTTCAGCATCTTTTTTAAAAAAAGAACAGTAGATTATTTTTTTCATAAATATGAATTATTTTTATATATATGATATTGTTAATAGTTTTATTTTAAGTAGTTTATTTGTTGTAATAATTTTAACATTGGTTGAGGAAAACCAATAGTTTGTGGTTGAATAAGATCAAACCATAATCCGGTGTTTTTTTTATTTTCTGTTGTTAAATGTAGAATTTTATTTAGAGTAAATATTATTGGTGTAATATATATGTGATAATTACTTAATGTGTGTTGTAACAATGGTAATATTGTATATTGTTTTGGATTTAAATTGTGATGAATTAACCAATGGTTTAGGTTATTTTGTGTTTTGAATTGTGGAAAGCAAAATAATCCTTTCCATATTTTTCCTGATAAGCATTGTTCAATCCATACTGTATTTTTGTATTGTAGTATTAATAACCACAAATTTTTTTTAAATGTAGTTTTTTGAGTTTGTTTATTTGGATATTTATGAACTATATTGTTCAGATTAGCTTGACATGTAGTGTTCAGTGGGCAAATAGGACATTTTGGATTTTTTATTGTACAGATCATTTCTCCCAAATCCATCAAACCTTGATTAAATTTTGATATATTATTGTGGGGAGTAACTTCATCAATTATTATCCATAGTTTTTTTTCTATTTTATTTTTTTTAGGACACCCGTCGATTATGTGATATCGAGTAAGTATACGTTTTACATTACTATCTAAAATTGGGTGACTTTTTTCTAAGGCTAATGATAATATTGCACCTGCAGTTGAACGTCCAATTCCTGGAAGGGTGATGAGAATACTGAAATCAGCGGGAAAAACAGCATAATATTTATTTACTATAATTTTAGCAGTTTTGTAGAGATTATGAGCTCGGGTATAATAACCAAGCCCGCTCCAAACATGGAGTACTGTGTTTAATTCTGATTTTGCTAATGTTATTATATTGGGAAATTTATTTATAAATCGATTAAAAAATGGTAATACTCTGATTATTTGTGTTTGTTGTAACATAATTTCTGACACCCAGATTGTATAGGGTGTTTTTTTTATTTGCCATGGTAGCGTTTTTCTGCCATGTATATTATACCAATGAATGATTTTTTTTGAGAATTCTGATTTTATTGTCATAAAGTATGATTATTTTTGTATTTTTGTTTAAGCTAAAACGTTGTAATACATATAAAGTAGTAGGATATTCGTTGAATTTATTAATTATTTTTACATGAAATAAAGTTTATATTTTTTTTTTGAAAATTGCTTTTCCTATTCGTATAAGTGTGCTACCAGCTGAAATAGCTGCTTCTATGTCATCGCTCATTCCCATCGATAATGTGTCAATATTTTGTGTAGTTTGTTTTAATGTGTCAAATATTTTTTTCATATTGTTAAATGTTACTAGTTGTTTATGAAACTTTGTTTCATGTTTTGGGATGCACATAATTCCTCTAAGATGTAATCGTGGATATATATTAATAATGTTTGATAAATTCTTTAATTGATTGGGATGAATGCCAGATTTTGTTGGTTCTGAGTCGATATTGATTTGTATCAATACATTTAGTGGGGGAAGTGTGGTAGGGCGTTGTTTATTGAGTCGATAAGCGATATGTGCGTTGTCTATGGTATGGCACCAATCAAAATATTCTGCAATATAACGTGTTTTGTTAGATTGTATTGAGCCAATATAATGCCAAATTAGTTTATTGTATTTTATTGTTTTTTTAAAGTATTGTATTTTTTCTATCCCTTCTTGAACATAATTTTCGCCAAAATTTTTTTCTTTCATATCGATTGCTTTTTTGATGTTGCTAATAGTTTGTGTTTTTGTGGCTATAAGCATTGAAATATCTTTTTTATTTCTGTTATAATTTTTTGCGAAAGTATCAATTTGACAGTGTATTTTTTGTAGGTTATTTGGAATATCATTCATAATTGTAAATATGTTAAAATTGTAATCGAGTGTCATTGTATTAATATTAATGTTTATTAGCAACGTTTTTATTGAGTTTCAGTTGTTAGGATGTGTATATATCGAATATTTAATATTTTTTTGTATTTGTTTATATTTGTATATTTAAGATTTATTGCAATGTTGTTTATTTGTTTTGTGTTATTTTGTTGTTATTTTAATTTGTACAATTGATTATAAATTTTAGTGAAAAGTATAAATTTAATGTTTTAATGTTTGTATGAATTTTATTTATGTTTTTTGTAACCAACTTTCTAAAATAATAACTGCAGATATTGAATTTATTTGATTCGGTTTTAGTGATCGAAATCCATGGTATTTAAATAGTCGAGACCGTGCTTCAATAGTGCTAAATCGTTCGTCTTGCATGATCACTTTAAGATCAAATGTTTTATGTAACATTTTTGAAAATTCATATGTTAAATAAGTTAGTGGTTGATTCGTGCCATTTATGTTTATTGGTAAACCCACGATGAATATTTTTGGTTGCCATATATTAAAAATTTTTTTCATTATGTCCCAATTGGGTTGATATTTTTTAGTTTGCAATGTGGTTATTGGTTGTGCAGTATATGTTAATTGTTGTCCTACAGCAATTCCGATATTTTTTAATCCAAAGTCAAATCCCATGACAATTCCTGTGATTTTCATTTACGCATGTCCTTTTTGATTAATAATATTGTAAATATCAATGCCTAATATTTTAGCTGCTTTTTCCCATCGTGAAATAATAGGTATATGAAATAGAATTTCTTTATTCGCGGGTGTAGTTAACCAAGTGTTTTCTCGTAGTTCATGTTCTAGTTGTCCTTGTTCCCATCCAGAATAGCCAAAAGCTACTAAGATTTCTTCGGGTTGAGTATAACTACCAATGCTTTCTAATATATCTCTAGATGTTGTAATCATAGTGTGGGAAGAGACTTCAATACTAGATCCAAAACCTTTTTGTGGTGTGTGTAAGATAAAACCGCGATCTTCTGCTAATGGTCCACCAGCAAATACCGGCTGAGTTAGGTGTTTAGAGAGTTTTTTTTGGATTAATGGTGTAATTTTTAAATTTTGTAATATCGTTTCAATAGTGAATTCTTTAATTGGTTTGTTAATAATAAGTCCCATGGCACCGTATTTATTGTGTTCACAAACATAAATGACTGAATGTTTAAACAATGGATTTTGTAATGTTGGCATGGCTATTAGAAAGTGATCTTGTAAGTTCATTGTAATAGTTATATATTGATAATTAATATTAAAGTTGATACCAATCTTTTTTTATATCAAAATTTTGAATTTTTTTGTAAGTTAACCTTATGTAGTGTTAGGCGATATTAATTGTTATTTGAAATTTATGAACATTATTATTATATTTTATAATAACGGTGCATATAATTTTATAATGAGAAATATTTATTTTATTTAAGTATATTGTGTTTTTTTGTTCATTAATAGTATGATTTATACATAATGTTTGTGTTTAAATAGTTAAATTATTTAATGAATTATTTAAATTATATTTTATTTAGAGAGTTATCAAAAAAATATTAGTACTGTTATACAGTTATACAAATAAATAGTATTACTTATATTTTAGTGATTTAGTGATTTTGTCTTTTGAAAATACAACACCCCATGTCAGATGTTATAATCTGTTTATCGGAATATATTTAAATATTTTAATTTTAAAGATATATTTGTAATTATTAACACGTGAATGTTTTTATGGTTTCTTTCAGAAGAGCGACTTTATCAGTTTTTTCCCAAGGAAATTGTTCTCGTCCGAAATGTCCATAAGCTGCTGTTTCTTTGTAAATTGGTTGCAAAAGATGTAACATGTTTACTAGTGCATGTGGTTGAAAATCAAAAATTTTTTTAATTAGTTTATATAATAGTTTAATAGGAACATGTTCTGTTCCGAAAGTTTCAAGCATTATAGAAATTGGGTCAATGATTCCAATAGCATAAGATATTTGTAGTTCACAACGATCGGCTAATCCTGAAGCTACAATATTTTTTGTTATGTATCTTGCTGCGTATGATGCTGATCTATCAATTTTGAATGGATCTTTTCCAGAAAATGCTCCTCCCCCATGTCTAGCCATTCCTCCATAAGTGTCTACAATAATTTTTCTTCCAGTTAATCCACAGTCTCCTATCGGTCCCCCGATAACGAAACGGCCTATTGAATTAATAAAAAATTTTGTTTGTTGAGAAATCCATTGTTGAGGCAATATTGGTTTAATAATTTCTTCCATGACAGCTTCTTTGAGAATGGTGGTGGTTATGTCTTCAGTATGTTGAACAGATAACACTACTGCTTCAATTCGTATAATTTTCCCATTTTCGTAGGAAAATGTTATTTGGCTTTTAGCATCTGGCCGAAGCCAAGGAAGTATGCCGTTTTTTCGTACATAAGCTTGTTGTGCAACTAATCGATGCGCATAAACAATCGGGGCTGGCATGAGCACATTGGTTTCGTTACTAGCATAGCCAAACATTACTCCCTGGTCGTTTGCTCCTAATTTATCCCTAGATTGAGATTTTAAATATGTTCGAATATCTTGAGATTGTTTCCCTATAAGATTTAATATTGCGCATGAATTTGCATCAAAACCCATACTTGGGTGAATATAACCAATGTTTCGTATTGTATCACGAACAATTTCTTCTATATCTATTTGAGCAGATGTATTAATTTCACCTCCTACCAAAACAATACCTGTTTTTATATATACTTCGCAAGCTACACTGGCTATAGTGTCTTGTGTTAAAATTGCATCTAATATAGCATCAGAAATTTGGTCGGCAATTTTATCTGGATGTCCTTCAGAGACTGATTCGGAAGTGAATGAATATAGAGTCATTATAATAATGTTGTTTCGTATATTTATATATGATTGTTAAATTGGGTTATTTTATTTATAAAACTTGTATTTAAATATTAAATCATACATCCAATAATTCACAGTTAATAATTCACAGTATAATATAAATATAAAGTGTATTTTAAAATTTTTTATTTATCAATTATAATCCATAATTTAATTTTAAAAAAGTTATTAATTTGCATAATATATGATATTACATTAGTATGATCAAATTTTATCTATGTTCTATATCATGATATTATAGGATATATTTTTATGAATACTTTAGGTTATGCGCCAGATTTTTCTTTAGTTTCTAATGCTTTTGGTTTTTTGCGTTTTCCGTTAGAGTATAATCCTTATACTGTAGATGCTGACTGGGTTATTACTGGTGTGCCATTTGACATGGCTACAACAGGTCGTTCCGGTAGTCGGCATGGTCCTAGTGCAATTCGCCAAGTATCTACTCATTTAGCTTGGGAACAGTTTCGTTGGCCTTGGAATTTTGATCTTCGAAAAAAGTTAAGGATTATAGATTGTGGCGATTTAGTTTTTAATTTTGGGGATGCTCAAGATATGAGTAATAAATTACAGATGCATGCTGAGTTACTTTTATCTTCTGGGAAAAGAATGTTGTCTTTTGGTGGTGATCATTATATCACTTTGCCTTTGTTGCGTGCTTATGCAAAACATTTTAATAAATTAGCTATAATACATTTTGACGCGCATACTGATATGCACAATAGTAAAAGTCAATACGATCATGGCAGCATTTTTTTTCATGCTGTAAATGAGAAGTTAATTAATCCGCATCATTCGATTCAAATTGGTATTCGTACGGAGTGTAATCATGCAAACAATTTTACTATAATAGATGCAGAGTATATTCGCAGATGTGATTCTAATTTTTTGTTTGAAGAGGTAAAAAAATTTCTTAATTCTGCTGGCGAAGTTCCCTTTTATTTAACTTTTGATATTGATTGTTTAGACCCATCAGTAGCTCCTGGCACTGGTACCCCAGTAGTTGGGGGGTTGCATACTAATTTGGCGCTTAATTTGTTACGTAATTTACAGTTTTGCAATATTGTGGGTATGGATGTTGTCGAAGTAGCACCAGCGTATGATTGTTCGCAAATTACTTCTTTAGCTGCTGCAAGCATAGCATTGGATATGTTACACGTTGTTGTAAAAGATTAAGTAAAGTGTTATTTAGTGTGTAAAGTTGTTACAAAATATTAGTTATTTGACTTACTAGCTAGTATTACAATAGTTATTAAATATTGTTTTGATTCTTGTTTAAAGATAAGAAAATAGTACGTGTTGTATACGGAAATATTTACAGGATTTTAAAATTGTTATAATTTGTCAATGAAAAATTGAATTGTTGTTATTTGTGATGATTTTAGTGTTATTGATTTAATGTATGTTATGTTTTGTGATTTGTTTGATTTAAAAGGAAGTATTTTATAAACTTTAAGTATGAAAAGGTTATATATGTCTATTATTAAAATGACTGATATAGATTTGCTTGGTAAGCGTGTATTGATTCGTTCAGATTTTAATGTCCCCATAAAAAATGGTGTGATTATTTCTGATGCTAAAATTCGTGCTTCATTGCCTACTATTGATCTGGCGTTACGAAAAAAAAGTAAATATGTTATAGTTGCATCTCATCTTGGTCGTCCTGTTGAAGGGGAATGTGATGAAAATTTATCATTGTATCCAGTTTTTACATATTTAAAAAATATATTTTTGCAGCAGGCTAGTGAAGTGCTATTTATTAAAGATTATTTAAATGGCATTAATGACATTAGTGATGGGGCACTTGTTATTTTAGAAAATGTTCGATTCAATAAAGGCGAGAAAAATAATGATGAAAGTTTAGCCAAACAATATGCCACTTTGTGTGATGTGTTTATTATGGATGCTTTTGCTGCTTCTCATCGTACTCAATCTTCAACTCATGCTCTGGCTAAAATAGTTCCTGATGTTTGTTCTGGTTTATTGTTGCATAATGAAATAGAAGCTTTGAGTAAGGCATTACATGATCCAAAACGCCCTATGGTTGCAATCGTTGGGGGTTCTAAGGTATCAACCAAATTAACTGTTTTAGATTCATTGTCACGAGTTGCTGATTATCTTATTGTAGGTGGAGGAATTGCTAATACTTTTTTAGCAGCTCAAGGAAAAAATGTAGGAAAATCTCTTTATGAATCTGAATTGATACCTATGGCACAGCGTTTATTAGAGAATTGTGATATTCCAATTCCTATAGATGTATGGGTAAGTACAGAATTTTCTGAAACTGCGAGTGCCACTTTGAAAGTTGTTGATAATATTAATGATGATGAGCAAATTCTTGATTTAGGAAATAGGTCAATTTCTCATATAGTAAATATCGTAACAACTGCTAATACTATTCTTTGGAATGGTCCACTAGGGGTTTTTGAATTCCCTAACTTTCGTCAAGGTACAGAATTAGTAGCAAAGGCTATTGTTGACAGCCAGGCTTTTTCTATTGCTGGGGGGGGTGATACATTAATGGCGATTGATTTATTTGGTATTTCTAATGATATTTCTTATATTTCTACTGGTGGGGGTGCTTTTCTTGAGTTTATTGAAGGTAAACAATTACCATCTATTAGTGTTTTAGAAAGATAGTTATATGTAGCAATTTATCACATAAATATATTTTATTAATGAATACAATTATATTGATATATTTCTGGTTTCTAATTATAGTAACAAGATCATGTTTTACAAAAAAATTATATATAAGGGTGGATGTGTCAAAAGTTTTAGATTTTATTAAACCTGGAGTGGTTACTGGTGATGATGTTCAAAAATTATTTTCTTTAGCTAAAGAAAATAATTTTGCTTTACCTGCTATAAATTGTATAGGAATAGATTCAATTAATGCTGTATTAGAATCAGCTGCTAAATTTCGTTCACCGGTTGTTATACAGTTTTCTCATACTGGATCATCATTTATGGCAGGACTTGGATTAAATATTTTGAATAAAAGGTATTCAAAATCCGTTTTAGGTGCAGTTTTTGGTGCATTATATATACATTATATATCTGGTTATTATGGGGTTCCTGTTATTTTACATACTGATCATTGTTCTAAACAATTATTACCATGGTTAAGTTCTTTATTGGATGTTGGTGAAGAGTATTTTTCTATTACCGGAAAACCTCTGTTTTCTTCTCATATGATTGATTTATCTAATGAACCTTTAAAAGAAAATATTTTGATTAGTTCTCAATATTTATCACGAATGAAAAAAATTAATATGACATTGGAAATAGAGCTTGGTTGTACAGGAGGAGAAGAAGATGCCATAGATAATACGGCTATAGATAGTGATTTTTTATATACTTGTCCGGAGGATGTATCGTATGCTTATGAAAAATTACATATCATTAGTTCAAGATTTATTGTAGCTGCATCTTTTGGTAATGTGCATGGTGTATATAGGCCTGGTAATGTAAAATTAAAACCAAAAATACTTTATCATTCTCAACAGTATGTATCTAAAAAATTTCATTTACCGAATAATTTTTTGAATTTGGTATTTCATGGAGGTTCAGGTTCTTCGGCAGATGAAATTCGAGAAGCAATCAGTTATGGTATTGTAAAAGTGAATATTGACACTGATGTTCAATGGGCGACTTGGTCAGGAATATTGCAATATTATAAAGATAATTATTTATTTCTTCAGACACAAATAGGTAATTCTATTGGAGTAGATCAGCCAAATAAAAAATTTTATGATCCTCGAGTATGGATTAGAAAGGGACAACTATCTGTAGTGAATTGTTTAGAGCAATTTTTCAAAAAGTTAAATATTGTTGATGTTTTGTAACTTGATGTTATTGATATAATTTTATTGTTAATTATTAATTTTATAATTATTAATTATATTAATGTTTCATTGATATATTTAAATAACAACATATTAATTGAATTATAAATTTTAATAACAACATATTACACGTTGTGATAATATATATTTATAAATATATATTATGATGATTAGTTATGCGTGATGTTTATTAGTTAGTATTTTTTTAGTTAATTGTTTATAGTATCTAATATATTATATATGAATGGTATGGTAGTAATATTTAATATAAATATAAATGTATGCTGTCTTGTTTGTTTTGTAATTGTAAATTATTTAAATTAATTCAATTTATATTAGTAGATATTTGTTATTATAAGGAAAATCATGGTTCAGAACGATCTGAAAAAAATAGTTGGCTGGGCTGTTTTGAAATATATTCAATCTCGCACTATTGTAGGGGTAGGTACTGGTTCTACTGTTGCATATTTTATTGAAGCTTTAGCAAGCATTAAAAAAAATATTAAGGGAGTGGTTGCCAGTTCGGATGTCTCTTCATTACAGTTAAAAAAATTGGGAATTCCTATGTTTAATTTAAATAATTTGGATTCATTAGATATTTATATTGATAGTGCAGACGAAATTGATAATCATATGTATATGATTAAAGGTGCTGGTGGTGCATTGACACGCGAAAAAATTTTGGCTGCAGTGGCAAAAAAATTTATTTGCATTGTCGATGTGACTAAACAAGTAAATATTTTAGGTAGTCGTTGTCCATTACCAATAGAAGTTATTCCTATGGCTCGTTCTTTAGTAGCGAGAGAATTGGTGCGGTTTGGTGGTGTTCCTAAGTATCGTCACGGGGTAATTACTGACAATGGTAATAATATTCTTGATATTTACAAATTAAAAATTATTAATCCAATCGATTTAGAAGAGAAAATTAACAATATTCCTGGTGTAGTTAGCGTTGGTATATTTGCTCGTAGATGTGCAGATGTTGTATTAGTTTCCGATAAAAAAGGTATTAAAGTCATTAATGCAAATAGCTGAAATATTATTTTATTTACAAAAGAATAATAGATTTATTTCTGTAGTTAATTAAATTTTTTCCATTTCCAGTGAAAAGATGGTGTGATGATTTCTGGTAATGGAACATCCCATTCTTCTTTTGGAATTCTATTATTAATTTTTTGACAATCATGTGCAAGTCCAATTAAAAGTGTTTTTGAATGATGTGAGTAAGATTTTAATGTATGATCATAAAATCCACCACCCATCCCTAATCTGTTACCATATCGATCAAAAGCTACTAGGGGGATCAACAAAATATCTAGTTCTTGATTGAATATTACGTGTTTTAGATAAAGTTCTGGTTCATATATTTTAAAATGATTAAGTATTAGATTTGTTGATGTTGTATATTTGGAAAATAATAGTATTTTAGGTTTTTTGAAAGGGTATAAAATTGGTAAATATATTGTTTTTCCAATATTTAATAATTTTTTAATAAGTGGGTATGTTTGTATTTCTCCATCAAAACTTATAAATAATCCGATGTGTTGTGCTTGTTGAATACGGTAATCATTTATAATATAATTAGTGATTCTTTGTGAAGATTGAATGTGTTCTTTTTTTGTTAAATTTTTACGTATATTTCGAATATAGTTACGAAGAGATTGACGTGTTTGATTATTATTTATTGTTATCATGGTGATGTAGTATTTATTGTTTTTGTTTTATACATACATATTTGTACTTTAAATGATACAATACAATGGAGCTTTAATATTTTTTTTGGTGATATATTTTTTGTAGTAGTTATTTGTTATTCAAATTGGTTGTTGGAACGATCTGATATTTGTTCATGTTTTAATAATGCTTCTTCAATGGTTTTTTGCAAAATTTGAATATGTTTTTCAATGTTTTTTGCATAATCTTGTATTTTTAGTTTTTCTTGTGCTAATTCGTGACATATATTGAGAGCAGTAATGAAGGCAATTTGTTCACTATTGTTTATGTTAGTTTTTGATTTGAGAGTGTGTAATCGTGTATTGAGATCTTCTACTGCTTGCATAAGAGCTTCTTCTTGTTTATGGGGACACTGCACTCTAAATGTACGTCCAAAAATTTGGACATCTATCGGTTGTCCAGACATATTATGTCCTTAAATGTTTATACTATATTTATTTTTAATGTATATTTTTTATTATTAGTTGAGGTGGTTATATTGTTATGATTTAAAATACAATATAGTAAATATAACACATTATTATTTACGATTTGTTGGTAAAGTGTCAAATATTTTAATATATCGTGAAATTCAAGTTTTTTTTGTATTTATATGAATGCATGTTGACAACATTCATTAAATACGATCAATGTTTAAGGTCTATGTTATTTTTATTTTTTATTTTAGTATACTGTATAAAATAGATGATGTTATTTTGTATTTACAAAAAAATTAATTTTTTATTTTTTTAGCAATATATTATAAAAATTATTTTTGTATAGTAATTTAAAGATAATATTGTCATACATGATTGTTATACATGTTATATAGTTTTAGTATATAATTTTTTATGAGTTTTTTGAATTAATATAATGTGATTTGTGTATATAATATTGATGTTCGATGTATAATATTATGTATTAGGTGTTTAGATTTTTATATTATATATTATATGTTATTTTAAATTTTTGAAAAATTTTAGTTTTTTAGTTATTGTATGTACTACATAAAAGTATAAAAAATATTAATGATATGTATTTAATGTATTAAAAATAAAATGTGTTTATTTTAATAGTTTAAAAAATTGGTTAGATAATATGTCTGTTATTATTAATGGTGGAGGGATATCTGGTGTTATTTTAGCGTTAATGTTATCTAAATTCACTTTGGGAAAGTTACGTATTAATATTATAGAAAGATTACCTAGTAGTTTGTTTTCCAGTGCATATGATACTAGATATATTGCTTTATCTCGGAATTCGTATTGCACATTAATGTCTTTTGGTATTTCTTCGATTTTATCCTCTTGTAGTGTTGCTATTAAAGAGATAGAGGTTAGTTTTGATAATCGGGATGTTGTACTTTCTGCTTCTGATTATCAGATGTCTGCATTAGGATATGTTATTGAATTACATAGTGTTACATCAAAAATTTTTAATATGTTAAATAAATTGACTTCTGTTGATTTTTTTTGTCCGGCAAAATTACAGCAGATAATACGAAATCGGTTTGATTGTTCAGTTATTTTGCATGGTGGCCGTGAAATTTCTGCTCAGTTATTAATAGCAGCAGATGGTTCTTATTCTGTTTTGGGTGATTTATGTGGAATAGAATGGGAATTTTTTGATTATAAACAAGTAGCTGTTATTGCTAATATTGTTACTGCCCTTCCACATGAAGGGCGCGCTTTTGAGATATTTACGTGTTATGGTTCTGTAGCTTTATTGCCTATTTTAAATAGTCAAAGTGCTGTAATTTGGTGTATTCCAATTTCTTATAAAGAAGAGGTTTTAAATTGGAGTTCATCCGAATTTTGTCAAAGTTTACAGAAAATCGTTAAATGGAAATTAGGTGCTATACTTGATGTTGATAAACGTTATTGTTTTTCTTTATTTTTGCGAAAATCTAAAAGTCATATATCTCATAGATTAGCATTAGTTGGTAATGCAGCACAGACTTTACATCCTATTGCAGGACAGGGTTTTAATCTTGGATTTCGTGATGTTCTTAATATTTCTAAAATAATATCAAATGCAAATGTTAGGAGCATGGATATTGGAGATTATAATATTTTAAAATTATATGAAAAGAGTAGACAATTAGACCAAGGTAGGGTAATTACAATGACACATGGTTTAGTCTGTATGTTTAATGGTTCTTGTTTTCCGTTAATATTTTCTGGTAATTTTGTTTTAAGTGCTATGAGACATAGTAAGTTGCTGCGCGATATTTTTGTTCGGACAGTGTTAAGTTGGTAGTAATATTGATTAAATGTATGAGTTGATAGGAATGTTGTGAAAAATTTTGATATTATAATAACTGGCCAGACCATATCAGGATTGGCGTTAGCGTGTGGATTGCCTCGTAATTTTAAGATAGCTATTTTAAATAATCAAAATCATGGTTATGAGTCTGATGTTGTTTTTGATAGCGTTGTAAAACTGTCAATGATTAGTATTGCGGTATTTTATTTGTTGCGTTTTTTAAAGGTTTGGGATACTTATATTATTGATGCAGTAACTTCTTATTGTTCTGTAAATATTTCTGAAAAAGATAGTTTTAATAGCTTTACCTTTAATTGTTTACATGTAGGTTATCCATGTTTAGGTTATATTGTGGATAGTTCTATTATTTATAAGTCGTTATTATTTCGTGCACATTCGTTAGATAATATTTTTTTTATAAATAATTGTGATTGTTACACAACCAAAATAATTGATAAAGGAGATATGTTATGTGTGGTAATGAATAATAGATATTATTTATTAGCTAAATTATTAGTAATTACTGATAGTTGTTTGTCTTTTTTGCATCAAAATTTAGGTATTCCTGTAACATATTGGCATTATCCGTATAGTATATTACTTGGCACAGTATGTTTTGAACATCCTCATTCTAATATTGTTCGTTATGTTTTTCAAAAGAAAAATATATTAGTATTGCTCCCTCTAATGGGAGCGAATTCTTATTTTGTTTTTTGGTTGTTATTTTCTGATTCTTTAAATAATTTTCATGCTTTTGTTGATAAAAAATATTGGAATGATTTGTTTATGCGTTCTTGTTATGAATTAGGAAAAGCGTCTTTTGAAGATAATATAAAAATTTTTCCATGTGTGGCCAGATATGCTAGACATTCATCAGTAAGTCGTTTGTTGTTATTAGGTGATATTGTTTATGATATTTCTCCTTTTAAGTATCAAAGTATAAACACATCTTTAATAGATGTAGCACTATTATTAGGAGAAATATATAAATTTGGGAAATTTATTTATACAGATATAGGATATAGTTCCTGTTTGTGTGCTTATGAACGGAATAGAAGAAAAATGATGATGAAATTTTTTAAGAATATTCAGTATATGCGAATGTTTTTTTCTGGTGATATCCTTTTTCAACAATGCGTTAGGGCTACTGTTTTTCGATTAATGAATGAAATTTCTCCATTTGTAGTTTCGTCAGATATTAGTCGTATAATAATTGGGTTTAATGACATACCTAATTGGTTGTTAACTAATAATTTTGATGATTAAGTGTGAATTCAATATTTTGTAATATAATAAATATGAAATCATGTTTTTTAAAAGTTATACATGTATATGCATTGTTTAAGAAAATATTTGTTGTTTATAGTATTACAAAGTGTGAAACAATTTAATTTATACACTTTGATGTTATTATATATAAATTTATATAATTTTATTGCATTGATCTGTATATTATGTAATAGAATATGGTAGTGGAGAAATTTTAAATATGTTTTTATTTGTTGTATCGTTTATTATTCTAAACTGACTATCATTGGATATGTTATGGGGTAAGACAGCTTGTATCCATGTTTCTTTTGTTTGTATTTGACAAGATTCTAGTATTAATCCAATTGGTTTCCATCTATTGTTATACATTTTTATTTCTAAATTGGTACCATTAGTTGGTAAGTGGTTATTGTTTTTCCCAATTAACCAATACAACGCGCGTTTATTAGTATTTTTATATTGTGTGCGTGCTATAATTTCTTGTCCAATATAGCATCCTTTGTTGAAGCTAATACCTTGTAGTATATGGAGGTTAACTGATTGTGGAATTAATTTTTCACTAGTTTGAGTGTTAATTATTGGATATCCCGCCTCAATATCTAATGCGGTCCATTGTATTTCGTTATTGCATGTTATTTCTTCGTTTAATTGTTGTAGTATGTGTTTTTTATGTGTTGGGATAAGTAGTAAGAATCGTTCTTGTGGAAGATGAAAATATAATATTGTTATATCGGTATTATGGACAAGTTTTTTTTGTATGTTTGGAAGTATTGGAAATAGATTTTGTAATTTTTCTCTTGCATTATTTCCAGCAAAACCAACTAATGTAATAGTGTTGTCAACAGTAATTGTAATATTTGAAAATATTGCATATTTTTTCATTGCTTCTATTTGTTTATTATATAGCGAACTTCGTTCGATTATAGCCATTTCAGAATTTAAATAAAATACGTACATATTATTGATTATTTTTCCTTGTGGATTACAATGAGCAGCAAATGTATATTGATTTTTGTTAATTGTATTACAATCGCATGTAAGTTGTCCTTGTAGATATTGAACCGTATCTTTTCCGGATACCTTGATTAATTTCCAGTCATTTAATGATATTAAAGTACATGGTAAATTTTTTGATGGTATCGGCAATTTATGTGTAGAATTCATATAATTTCAGTATTTTTTATATTTTAATTCTGTATATTGAGTTTGGTTATAATAAATTGTTTTGAAAAAGTTTAATAATATTTTTGTGGTATTTTTAAAATTTTTCCAAATAATATATCATATTTTTTTATAAATTTTGACAAATTAGTTCATAACTGCAATTTATTTGTTGATGTGATAAAATGATGTTTTATATAGTAAAGTATAATTTATTTTAAATGAAAGTATTTAGATTATTATTTAGATTATTATGAGTCAATTATAATAATTATATTTGATATCTCGTTGTAATAAATGAAAAATTATAATTTTGTAGTAACAAATAATTGGTGAAAATTATGTTGGAAATTAATATATTAAAAAATAGTATTAGTAATATGTTGATGAGAATGATTAACATTAAGGAGTATTTTTGATTATGATGTTAAAAAGGAGTCTTTGAAAGAGGGAATATATAAATTGAAATCTCCCGATATGTGGAATCAACATAAAAAAGTAAAAATTTTGAGTAAAGAGGTTGTTTGTTTGGATAAAGATTTAAAGGCGATTGATAATATTGTTCAAGATTTGCAAGAATTAAATGATTTTTTAGATTTATTCGAATGTGAGTTAATTGATCAAACGGATGTTCAGGTTTTTAAAGAGGATTTAGATAATATAGAGCATAAAATTGCTCAATTAGAATTACAACAAATGTTATCTGATAAATATGATGTTAATTGTTATATAGATATTCAATCTGGTTCAGGTGGGGTGGATGCCCAGGATTGGGTAAGTATTTTATTGCGAATGTATTTACGATGGATAGAATTTAAAGGATTGAATGGTAAGATTATTTCAGAATCGTTAGGAGATGTAGCTGGTTTGAAATCAGTAACATGTAATATTAGTGGCAGATATGCGTATGCCTGGTTGCGTACGGAAACAGGTATACATCGTCTGGTTAGAAAAAGCCCATTTAATTCTGCAGGACGTCGTCATACTTCGTTTGCTTCAGTGTTTGTATATCCAGAATGTGTAGAGAATATTAATGTTCAGATTAATACATCTGAACTTCGATTTGATGTATATCGTGCTTCTGGTGCGGGTGGGCAACATGTAAATCGTACAGAATCCGCGGTTCGGGTTACTCATTTACCAACTAATATTGTTACACAATGTCAAAATGATCGTTCGCAACATAAAAATAAAGAACAGGCTATAAAACAATTAAAAGCAAAATTATATAACCTTGAGTTACAAAAAAAAAGAACAGAAAAGGATATTATAGAAAAAAGTAAATTAGATATTACTTGGGGCAATCAAATTCGTTCTTATATTTTAGATGATTCTAGAGTAAAAGATTTGCGTACTGGGTATGAAACGCACAATGTTCGTTCAATATTGGATGGAAATTTAGATCAGTTTATTGAAGCAAGTCTTAAAGCTGGATTATAAGTGTTCATGGAGATTTTTTATGTCTACAATGTATATGCAAAATGATTCGTTTTCATTAGATACTACAGAGAATATTTGTAGTAAGGAATTTTATATGCGTCGTGAGAAGTTGTCGAAATTACGGTGTAATGGGGTGGCATTTCCAAATGATTTTCGTCGTAATGTGGTTTCTGATTGTTTACATAAAAGATATGGTAATAAAAGTAATGAAGAATTATATTTATTAAACATTGATGTGAAAATTGCTGGTCGTATGATGAGTCGTCGCATTATGGGAAAGGTTTCATTTGCAACTATTCAGGATATGGGAGGCATGATACAACTGTATATTGCTTATGATTCTTTACCGGTAGGTTTATATAATGACCATTTTAAAAAATGGGATATAGGAGATATTTTGGGAGTACGGGGAACGTTATTTAAAACAAAGACTGGTGAGTTATCAGTATATTGTAAAGAGATTTATTTATTAACTAAATCTTTACATCCATTACCTGATAAATATCATAAGTTAGTTGATCAGGAAATTCGTTATAGAAAAAGGTATTTGGATTTGATTATTAATCATAAAGTACGGAATATTTTTAAGATACGATCTCTTATTATATTTGAGATACGAAAATTTATGTTAAGACATGGTTTCCTTGAGGTAGAAACACCGATGATGCAACCTATAGCAGGTGGTGCATGTGCTCGTCCATTTGTCACTCGGCATAATACATTAAATATTGATATGTATTTACGAATTTCTCCTGAATTATATTTGAAAAGATTGGTTGTAGGTGGTTTTGAAAAAATTTTTGAAATTAATCGTAATTTTCGTAATGAAGGGATATCTTCATTACATAATCCTGAATTTACCATGATGGAAATTTATGTTGCATATGTGGATTATCGTGATTTAATTGTATTATTAGAACGTTTATTGCGTACATTAGCAAAGCGTATTTTAGGAAGTTATGTAGTGAAATATGGCAATTATATGCTTAATTTTAGTCAACCATTTTTGCAAATGACTATGCATGAATCAATTTTTTATTATTATCCGCATCTTCAATTAGAAGATATAAATAATGTAAAAAATTTGATTGCTTTTGCATTGTCTTTTGGAATAAAAATAGATAACACCTGGAAGTTGGGTAAAATACAAACCGTGATTTTTGAAAAACTGGTAGTGAATCATTTAATACAGCCAACGGTTATTACAAGTTATCCTACAGAAGTGTCTCCGTTAGCTCGTGCTAGAGATGATAATTCTTTTTTTAGTGATCGTTTTGAAGTTTTTGTTGCTGGTCGTGAAATTGCTAATGGTTTTTCAGAATTAAATGATTCGGAAGAACAGAAAGCAAGATTTTTAGAGCAATTACAAGATAATGATAATGACAATAATGGTGGCAACATGGATAATAATATGGTGAATTATGATAAAGATTACTTAACGGCGTTAGAATATGGATTGCCGCCAACAGCTGGAATGGGTATAGGTATTGATCGCGTAATTATGTTATTAACTAATCAGCATACTATTCGTAATGTCATTTTATTTCCTACTTTGCGTCCGAAGAATAAATAATTTTATGTATTAAAATAAATAAAATGATATATAATATATTTTTATATGAAATTTATAATTTTTTTAATTATCTGTTGTATATGTATGATTTATTTATTAATTTTATTAATTAACGAATAATAGGATATAAATTATAAGAGTATTATTATATATAGATTGTGTTTTGCAATGGCTGTAATATTAATTGAATGGTGATTTGATATATTTGTTGATCTTTGTTAGTAATGTGTTATTGATATAAGATCAATAGATCTTTTGTGTTTTATTGTCAATAAATATAGTTTACAATGAAAATTTTTGCTGTGTAATCATATGATATAACAAAAAATTTAATACATCAAAAAAAATGTTCGTTGATTAAAATTGTTGTCATTTTATGGATTATATTATTTTATGTTTATTTGTAAGGTGGATATACAATATGCCTCGTGATATTTATGATGTTATAAGTAATGCTAATCATTTAAATATTGAAAATTTGCAATTTTTATATAAAAAATATAATGGACCAGTTTGGGTTTATGATGCTTCAATCATTATTAATCAAATTAATCGTCTTCGTCAGTTCGATACAATTCGGTTTGCACAAAAAGCTTGTTCTAATATTCATATTTTACGTTTAATAGGTTCACATGGGGTAAAAGTAGATGCAGTATCTTTAGGAGAAATTGAACGTGCATTATTATCTGGTTTTCAATATGGAGAAAATAGTGATGAAATAATTTTTAGTTCTGACTTATTGGAAGAACCTGTGTTGAAAAGAATATTAAACTTAAATATTTTAGTAAATATTGGCTCAATAGATATGTTGCATCAGCTTGGTATTTGTTCTTATGGACATAGAGTGTGGTTGCGAATTAATCCTGGATTCGGATCTGGTCATAGTAAAAAAACTAACACTGGAGGGGAAAACAGTAAACATGGTATTTGGTACAAAGATATACCGTTGGCATTATCATATGTTCATCGTTATGGATTAAGATTACTTGGATTTCATATTCATATTGGTTCTGGGGTAGATTATAATATTTTATCGAAAGTTTGTGATGTAATGGTAGATCAGGTTTGTTCTTCCAGAGAGGATTTGATAGTTATTTCTGCTGGAGGAGGATTGTCAATTCCGTATTATGTTGATAATATTAATATGTTAAATATTGATCATTATTTTAATTTGTGGAATTCCGCGAGAAATCGGATTAGTGATTATTTGGGTCATACAGTTCGGTTAGAGATAGAACCGGGTAGATTTTTAGTAGCAGAATCTGGAATGTTAATTTCGCAGGTAAGAGCAGTGAAAGATGCAGGAGCTCGGCATTTTGTTTTGGTGGATGTAGGGTTTAATGATTTAGTTCGGCCTGTAATGTATGGTAGTTATCATCATGTTTCTTTAATACCGGCGGAAAAACATAGAAATATTTTTCTTGAGCCTGTGTTTGATACTATAATAGGAGGTCCAATTTGTGAGTCTGGTGATGTATTTACTCAAACTGAAGATGGTGATTTAGAACCCCGTAGTTTGCCGTATGCTAAAGTTGGTGATTATTTAGTATTTCATGATACTGGTGCTTATGGTTCTTCTATGTCTTCTAATTATAATAGTAGGCCTTTTTTACCTGAAGTGTTATTTAAAGATGGAAATATGTATCAAATTCGTCGAAAACAAACTTTAAAAGAACTACTTTCATTAGAAATGTGTGATTTATATTTATAAAGAGTATAAAATACTAGATTATTAAAATAAAGTATTTTAATATATAATTATGTTTAACAAAAATTTTTTTTATTGTTTTAAAAATTCTTGGAATTATTGATTTTAAATTATTGATTTTTATTAATATATATATTTGTAATGATATTATTTTTTTTATTTATAGTTATAGGTTAAATTAATACATTATTTATAAATATGTGATTGATTATATCAGTAGAATGTTTTATTGTAGTTTCGAAAAATAAATTTTATATTATAAATAATTTTAGAAAATATTTTAAAATATAGTTTATTAGTTTATGTGTATAATACTAACTAGGTGTATATAATAGTATTCATTGGGACTATGAAATTATATTTTCGATCATATTTTACTGTACTTACTAAATGTAAGTATAAAATATTTGTTTTAAAAAATTAAGTAATGAATGATGATCTATGTCTATAATATTAGTTAATTATTTAGTGTTTCCTTATATAAACCCAATAATATTTTCATGGGGACCGATTTCTTTACATTGGTATGGTGCGATGTATTTTTTTAGTTTTTTGTTTGGTATCTTGGTTTTGTCAAATCGGGCTAATTTTATTGAAAATTGTTGGATAAAGAAAGAAATAGAAAACTTATTATATATTAGTTTTTTTGCTTTATTAATAGGTGGTAGAATTGGTTATGTAATATTCTATCAACCTGAAATGTTTTATCGAAATGTATTGTGTATATTTAAAATATGGGAAGGAGGGATGTCATTTCATGGGGGATTAATAGGTGTTATTGTTGTGTGGATATTATTTTCTTATTATAAAAATTTTCCCTTTTTTAAAATTTCAGATTTTATTGTACCTATTGTGCCATTTGGTTTGGCTGCTGGTCGTTTGGGGAATTTTATTAACGGAGAATTATATGGTCGAGTAAATATTGATATTCCATGGGCTATGTTATTTCCCAATACTCAAAGGCAAGATATATTAGATATATTAAAACATTCTGAATGGGAAGTAATATTTGACATTTATGGTGCGCTGCCTCGTCATCCATCTCAACTATATGAAATGTTATTAGAAGGTGTATTGTTGTTTATTATTATTAATTATTGGTTAATTCGCACATCTCCTCCTATTGGGAGTATTTCTGGATTATTTTTATTTCTTTATGGTGTTTTTCGTATTTTTGTTGAATGTTTCCGAGAACCAGATTTACATATTGGTTTATTTATGGGTTATATAAGTATGGGGCAAATTTTATCAATACCCATGGTTATAGCAGGGATTATAATTCTTTGTGTTTCTTATGGTATTTTTTGTAAAAAAGATTTTAATTAATATTTTATGGTAATTTATTCTAAATTAGTTACTAAAAAAGTTATATTAATGTGTTGTAAATATTTATTTGATTTATTCATTAAACGGATGTTGCTGGTGTATTATAAGTGTTAATTAGAATTAATTTGGTATTATTAATTAATGTTAATGTTTAGTGTATTTAATATATAACTATGTATTAGTGATGAAAATCAATTTTCGAAATTGTAAATATAAATAGTTTTTTTTATTTTTGTTATTATATTTTTTAACAGAAAAATATTTTTATGATAACGATTTATTATTCTAATAAATTAGAATCTTTAAAAGATGAATTAATTCAATTAATTTCCAGTAATAGATTAAGTGATCCATTATTTTCTGAAGTGATATTAGTAGAAAATCCTACTATGATGGAATGGTTGCATATAGAATTAGCAAAATTTTTTGGTATTTCTGCTAATATTAATTTTTTTTCTTCTTTTAATTTTATATGGAGTATGCTTAATAAGTCATTATGGGATATTTTTCCTGCAAGTATGCTCACACCTTCAATTATGTCTTGGGTATTTATGAAGATATTATCTGAGATTAATTGTAATCAATATTTAATTGCTGATTGGTCTTGTATTCAACATTATTTATATAATGATGTTGATCATCGAAAATGTTTAGAATTATCTGAAAAAATCACATATTTGTTTATTAAATATCTTGTGTATCGACAAGATTGGTTAGTTCAATGGCAAAAAAAATATAATGAATCTGATATATATATTTCATCATGGCAAGTTGAATTATGGTGTTTATTTTTAAAAGAAATTAATAATAATAAATTTTTATTTTGCCATTTACAAGATAATGTATATGAATATATATCCTGTAAGTTGAAAAGAAATTATGTTAATTTGACTAAATTGCCGAAGCGTATATTGGTTTATGGTATTTCGTGGTTTTCTCCAATTTTGTTGGAAATATTACAAGCTTTAGGATGCTATATTAATATATATATATATTGTATTAATCCTTGTCGTTTTTTTCTTCTAAAAAATTTAAATTACAATTTCATAAATAATATTTCACAAGAAAATCCAAAATTTTTTCGGGATAATTTTTTAAACAGCTCTTGGTTAAATATCTTTAGTACTCAGAATATATTTTTGAACAACAAAAAGAAATGTAATTCTATTAATAATTCTTTACTATCTACATGGAGCCAATTTTTTCAAAAAAATCACTATTCATTATTATCTTGTTCAACAAATATTCATGAAAGATCATGTTTTTTTGAAAATACAGGAAATTGTTTATTACACTTTTTACAAAATGATATATTAAATAATTATTCGCAGACCTTGAATATGTCAATTAACACTTCGTTTAGTAGTATAAATGATAAATTCAAAAATATTCCAAAAAACCGTTTATTGCATGCTAATGATTGTTCATTGTCAGTGCATGTATGTCATAACATGCAACGTGAAATAGAAGTATTGCATAATAATTTATTGGGTATGATGTCAGATGATCACTTATTATTACCGCGCGATATAATTGTTATGGCTCCGAAAATTGATTCTTATGTGTCTGTGATTCAATCTGTGTTTGGTCATGCCTCTTTTTATGGAAGGCATTTACCTTTTATAATTCTAGATTCTTCTAGTAATATAGGTTTAATTTCTTCCATTTTTCTCAAGTTACTTAATTTACCTAATATGCGTTGTACTATTGAAGAAATTTTTGGATTTTTAGAAGTTGAAGCTTTATCTAGATGTTTTGATATTGATAAAGATAGTGTTAAAATACTAAATACATGGATACCAGAATCTGGTATTCGATGGAGTTTAGATGATGATATGTTTTCTAAACATATCATGGGTACAGCAGTTAATGTTCAACATACATGGAAATTTGGTTTAAGTAGAATTTTATTAAGTTATGCTATAGATAACGCATCTGGCCCCTGGTGTGGCATTTTATCGAGTGCTTTAGGTGCTGATAATATGGATTTTATTGATCTTATTGCTAAATTAGATAGATTTATTGAAAAAATAAAAATTTGGAGGGATCGATTATCAATAGTGTATATATTAAAAGACTGGTTGTTTGTAGCTGAAGAGATGATTAGTGATTTTTTTGTTAGTGATTTTAATTTGGAAACGGAGTTTGATCTAAAATCTTTAAAGAACGCTTGGAGGAAAATCATAACATCAGGCATACAAGCTAATTATTACAAATCAGTGTCTGTAGATATGTTATATAGAAAATTGTCTGATGTATTGCATAAAAAAACAATTAATCGAAAAGTATTTTCCGAAAAAATCGTGTTTTGTGATTTATCTTCAATGCGTTCTATTCCTTATAAAGTAATTTATTTATTAGGGATGAATGCGGATGTTTATCCAAGATTTGATGCATCGTTAAGTTTTGATTTAACGGTGAAAAACATTTGTGATTTAGATTGTGATATGTGGTGTAATGATTGTTATTTGTTATTAGAAACATTATTAGCCGCAAGGAAGAGTTTTAATATTAGTTTTATTGGATATTCTATGCATAATGATACAAAATATGGACCTTCAGTATTAATTAATGAATTATTTGAATATGTATTTCGTAATTTCTATTGTTTTAATCAAGATACAAAGAACATATCATTATTAACAATGGAATGGATATATGATACTTTTTGGCGGTGGCATAGTCGAACACCTTTTGCATTGGAAAATTTTATTCCGGACACACAGAATCAAAGTTTTTTCAAAGAATGGTTACCAATTATCAATGATAATATTAATTGGTCTAAATCAGTATTTTTGTGTGATCTGTCGTCATTATCTAATGATAATATATCGTTAAGTATTTTATATGATTTTTATAATCATCCAGTTCGTATGTGGTTTCAACATCGATTAAAGATTTATATTCCAAAATTTACAGAAATTCCAATTGATGAACCATTTTTTATAGATATTCATCTTAAATATCAAATATGCCGTAGTTTAATATGGGCTTTTTTAAATAATGAGGATATTGACGATTTATATAGCCGGATTCGTATTTCAAGTATATTACCTTATGGAAATTTTGGGGATGTATTTTGGTTGCAACAATGTCAAAAAATGATGAAATTATCGCAAGTAATAAAGGGATACTATATACCAAATAACAGGCGCGATTTACCAATTTCTTTGAGTTTTAAAAATTTTCGTTTAAATGGAATTTTATCCGCAGTACAAGAAAATGGATTATTACGTTGGCAACCCAGAATTTTATCTATGCGAGATGGTTTATTATTTTGGTTAGAGCATTTAGTATATTGTGCAACAGGAGGTCAGGGAAATAGTTATATGTTTGGAGTGAAAAGTTGTTGGCATTTCCGTGCATTGTCAAGTGCAGAAGCAAAAGAGTATTTATTATTTTTAATATCTGGTTATTTGCAGGGAATGAATATTCCTTTATTATTGTTTAATTATGTTGGTGGTTGTTGGTTACGGCATTGTTTTGATTCCAAAACCCGGGATATTTCTTTGGATTTAAGTCGACAATATGAGGCACGTTGCAAACTTATTGAATCATGGGAAAATAATCAATATATTTATGGAGAAAATAGTGATCCATATATAAAAAAATTAGTAACTCAATTAAATGATGATGATGTTGAATCTATTATTTTAGCGGCAAAAAATTATTTTTTATTACCTATGAAATTTAACATTTCAGATGTATTATATTCATGATATTATTAATTAACATATAATATTAATTGTAACATATTTTGATATATTAATTTTGAATTGATGTATATTTGTTTTAAAATATTTGTAAGTTATTCACAACACAACTTCAGTCGTATAAGCAGTATCTTTTGTGTGTATTGAGTCATAACATAATAGTTGATAATTATTAAATATGTTGAGTGTATTTTTTGTAAAAATATTTATTAAAAGTGTACATTTTGTTATGTGATTTTAAATCTGACAATCATTATTTTTAAAGTTGAATATCGTTAATATGCCCCCATATATCTGTATACCCAACGTTTTCAGAAGTGTTAAGTCGGATTATAATTTTAGAGTTCAATAGATTGTATGAAGGGAGAAGATCCGTGATTTCCGAACAACCAAAGCGCATGGAAATTCCTGTATTGCCGTTACGTGATGTGGTGGTATATCCGCATATGGTGATTCCTTTGTTTGTTGGTAGAGAAAAATCAATTCGGTGTCTTAAATTTGCCATGGATTCTGATAAAAAGGTTATGTTAGTTGCACAAAAAGAAGCATCTACTGATGAGCCAAGTGTTAACGATCTGTTTTTAGTTGGTACTATATCAACTATTTTGCAAATGTTAAAATTGCCTGATGGTACTGTGAAGGTTTTAGTAGAAGGATTAATGCGAGCAAAAATTGTTAATTTAGCGGATAGTGGAGATTATTTTACAGCTGAAACTAGTTGTTTTGATGATATTGAATTAGATAATAAAGAAAAAAAAGTCTTGGTACGTGCTATTCTTAATCAATTTGAAAGTTATATTAAGCTTAATAAAAAGATACCTCCTGAAGTTTTAACATCTTTAAGCAGCATTGATGATGCTGATAGATTAGCTGATACTATTGCTGCACATATGCCATTGAAATTAAATGATAAGCAATCTGTATTAGAAATGTCTAACATCATTGATCGATTAGAATATTTAATGACAATGATGGAATCAGAAATTGATTTATTGCAAATAGAAAAGCGTATTCGTAATCGAGTAAAAAAACAAATGGAAAAAAGTCAAAGAGAATATTATCTTAATGAACAAATGAAAGCAATTCAGAAAGAATTGGGGGATATGGAGAATATACCTGATGAATATGATTCTTTAAAAAGAAAGATTGAAGATGCAAAAATGCCGAAAGATGTTAAAGATAAAGTGGAATTAGAATTAAATAAATTGAAAATGATGTCTCCTATGTCTGCTGAAGCTACTGTTGTGCGAGGGTATATTGATTGGTTATTATCAGTACCGTGGTATGCGCGTAGTAAAATGAAAAAAAATATATTTAAAGCACAAGTATCCTTAGATAAGGATCATTATGGTTTGGAACGAGTTAAGGATCGTATATTAGAGTATTTAGCAGTGCAAAATCGAGTGAATAAAATGAAAGGACCTATTTTGTGTTTAGTAGGTCCTCCTGGAGTAGGAAAAACTTCTTTAGGACAATCTATAGCAAAAGCTACTGGTCGTAAATATGTGCGGATGGCATTAGGAGGAGTTCGTGATGAAGCGGAAATTCGGGGCCATCGCAGGACGTATATTGGATCTATGCCTGGTAAATTAATACAAAAAATGTCTAAAGTAGGAGTAAAGAATCCATTATTTCTTTTAGACGAAATAGATAAGATGTCTTTAGATATGCGAGGTGATCCTGCTTCAGCATTATTAGAGGTTTTAGATCCAGAACAAAATTTTTCTTTTAATGATCATTATTTAGAGGTCGATTATGATTTGTCTGATGTTATGTTTGTTGCGACTTCTAATTCAATGAATATACCACCACCGTTATTAGATCGTATGGAAGTAATTCGTATATCTGGTTATACAGAGGATGAAAAATTTAACATAGGGTGTAAACATTTATTACCAAAACAGTTAGAGCGAAATGCTTTAAAGCCAAGTGAATTGTTAATAGAGGATAGTGCTTTATTAGGTATAATTCGCCATTATACGCGTGAAGCTGGTGTTCGAAATTTAGAACGAGAAATTTCAAAATTGTGTAGAAAGGCTGTAAAAATGTTATTAATGGATAAAAATGTTAATTTAATTACTATTAATGCAAATAATTTGAAAAATTTTCTAGGAGTGCAGCGTTATGATTGTGGTTATGCTGAAAAAGAAAATCGGATTGGACAAGTTACTGGATTAGCATGGACGGAAGTAGGTGGTGATCTTTTAACAATTGAAACAGCTTGTATGCCTGGTAAGGGGAAATTAACTTATACTGGCTCTTTAGGTGAAGTAATGCAAGAATCTATTCAAGCAGCGTTAACGGTTGTTCGTTCTCGAGCAAATAAATTAGGAATTCATTCCGATTTTTATGAGAAACGTGATATACATGTACATGTACCTGAAGGTGCTACCCCTAAAGATGGGCCTAGTGCAGGTATTGCTATGTGTACTGCGTTGGTATCTTGTTTAACAGGTAATTTTGTAAAGTCTGATGTAGCGATGACAGGGGAAATTACTTTGCGAGGACAAATTTTACCTATAGGAGGTTTAAAGGAGAAATTGTTAGCAGCTCATCGAGGTGGTATTAAGGTAGTTGTAATTCCTTATGAAAATAAACGTGATTTAGAAGATGTTCCGGAGGTTGTTACTAATAATTTAAATATTTATCCTGTTAAACAAATTGATGAAGTTTTAGCGCTTGCTTTACAAGATGCTCCATTTAATACATGAAGTGAATTTTATATATGAATATAGAATGTTTTAGAAAATAATATAGATAGTGTAATTATTAAGAAAATGTAACAAAATAATATCTTTTGATATGTTTTTGTTTATATGAATATTTTAAAATTGGAGATGTAATGAATAAATCACAATTAATCAATAAAATTTCTGTTGATTCTTGTATATCAAAAGTTGCAGCTAGTCGAGCTTTAAATGCTATGACTGCATCAGTTATAGAATCACTTAAAAATGGAGATCATGTATCTTTGATCGGGTTTGGTACATTTATTGTAAGGATTCGAACTCCTCGTGTTGTAAAAAACCCTCAAACTGGTGAAAAAATTTTTGTTAAAGAAACTAAGATACCAGCTTTTCGTGCGGGTAGAAAATTAAAAAATGCTGTAAATTAATAAGAGTGTGGACAAATTTTTAGTTTTAGTGATGCCACTACTCTGTGGTTTTAATTTATTAATTTATGAAGTTGATTATTTTCCTGCTATCATCATGGATGATATTAATATGGATCCACATTTTATGTTAGATCTAGTTTCTATATCGTTGCTTATAGAAATTATATTTAGGAACATGTCTTTTAAATTTCCAGAAATTGTAATTTCATGTACGGGGTGTTTAATTTTTCCGTTTTGAACCCAAAAGCCGGTGGCGCCTCGGGAATAATCTCCGGTGATTATATTTATTCCTTGCCCCATTAAATCAGTAATAATTATTCCACGATCCATTTTTTTTATTAATTGTATTAAATTTATATTATTGCAATTAACATACCAATTATAAATATTATTAGCATGACCTGTGCTATGTAATTTTAATTTTCTAGCGGAGTAACTATCTAATAGCCATGTGCATAGCATTCCGTTTTTGATAATTGTTCGATCAGTAGTTTTGACGCCTTCATTGTCGAAAGGTGCTGAACCAATTTCTGCAGGTACATGAGGACGTTCTTTTATGCATAACCAATTGGGAAATATTATTTTTCCTAAGTCATTTAATAAAAATGTTGATTTTTTATAAACATTTTTTCCATGAATAGCATGTATTAAATGATTAAAAAGACTGGCAGCTATTTCTGCAGAGAATAATATTGGTGATTCTATGGTAACTATTTTTTTTGGATTTAATTTTTTTAAAGTACGGCGAGCGCATCTTTCCCCTATTTTTTCAGATGAGCATAATTTTTTCATCGATCTGTTGGTTGTATAGTCATAATTTCTTTCCATAGTATCATTATTATTTTTGGCTATTACACCGCATGAAAGTGAATATTGAGTGCTATGATAGCCTTGGAAAAAACCATGGGTATTAGCAAGTATTTTTGTAATTGTCAGGCTATTAAATATGGCTCCTTCGGTTTGTATAATTTGTTTGTCATATTTTAGGGCTATGTTTTCTGCGTGAGCAGTAAAATCGATGACATCTTTTATATTATATTCAAAAGGGTGAAATAAATCGAGATCCAAATTATGATAAGCTAATAATGATTTATTAGCTAAACCAGAACATGGGTCTGGTGAACTATAACGAGCGATATTTAGAGCTTTTGATATTATGTCTGGTATTTTTTTCTCATTAAAATCATTTGAAGTAACATGTCCTTTGTTTTGCTTAAGGTATAGGGTAACTGTGAGTATATTATCATTATGAAATTCTATGTTTTCAAGATTACCATAACGTGTGCTGATATTAATTCCTGTGGTTCGTATGATCGATATTTGAGCTTCAGCAGGAGATGATATTGAATTTAATGTTTTATATGCTATGTTTTTGAGGTAATCATATTTTTCGATTGCGTCATTGATAATAATCATGGTCTTTTTAAGTTTAATTAGAAAATTATGTTGGAAAGTTTTTATATTTTTAAAAAGTTTTAAATATTTTGGTATTGATTTGGTATATAAAAATTTTTTCATTATCAAAATTGAAAGAGATATTATTATATAATGAATTGAAAATTTATAAGTGTGTATTTTTTATGCGGTACCTCCAATAGTTATTTGATTAATTTTAATTGTTGGTTGTCCTACACCTACTGGTAGGCTTTGTCCATTTTTCATGCATGTTCCAATTCCTGTGTCTAATTTCAGATTGTTGGCAACCATAGAAATTTGGTTCATTACTTCTATACCTGAACCAATCAAGGTTACTCCTTTTACTGGTTTCGTTATGTATCCTTTTTCTATTAAAAAGGCTTCAGAGGTAGAAAATACAAATTTTCCTGATGTAATATCTACTTGTCCTCCAGAGAAATTTGATGCATAAATTCCGTAATTTACACTGCTAATAATCTCTTCTTCAGTAGATTCTCCTGCTAACATATATGTATTAGTCATTCGTGGCATAGGTAAATTTGAATATGATTCTCTTCGTCCATTTCCAGTGGGTGCCATGTTCATTAGTTTAGCATTTAATTTATCTTGCATGTATTTTTTTAAAATACCCTTTTCAATCAATATATTGAATTGGCCAGGAGTACCTTCATCATCGATGTTTAATGATCCTCGTGCATTTTTCACTGTTCCATCATCCACGACAGTACATAATTCAGACGCTACTTGTTTACCTATATTTTTAGTAAATGCAGATGTGCAATATCGGTTAAAATCTCCTTCTAATCCGTGTCCAACTGCTTCATGTAACAATATTCCAGCCCAACCGCATTTTAATACAACAGGCATACTTCCAGCTGGTGCTTCTATTGCCGATATATTGTTTATAGCCATTTTTACTGCTTCTTGTATCCAATTAATAAGAATTGTTTCTCCTGTATGCGAAGGATTTAAGAAAAATTCATATCCATGTCGCCCTCCCCCACCACTTCTTCCTTGTTCTCGTTTCCCATTATGTGATATTTGGACGTTAATAGATAATTGTACTAATGGACGTATATCTGAAGATAATGTACCATCTGTTGCCATGATAAGTATTTCTTCATAAGTACCAGATAAAACAGCAATAATTTCTTCGATACGTGTATCGATTTTACGCGCAAGTTTATTAATTTGCATTAATAGTTCAATTTTTTGTTGTTCTGAGAAGCTGGTCAATGGGTTTTGGTTTGAATATGTAGAAACATGTTGAATAACATTTTTTTTAATGTTAGCAATTTTATTGTTATTAACATAATAAATTATGTTGTTTTCGTTTTGATCATTTATTAGGATATTACGCGCTGTTTTAATGCTTTGTATTAATGAATCAATATTTAATTGATTAGTGTAAGAAAATCCAGTTTTTTCCCCTTTAATAATTCGTATTCCTACCCCATTATCTATACTATATCTTCCAGTTTTTATAATTCCATTTTCCAATACCCATGTTTCATGATAATTAGATTGGAAGTAAAAATCAGCATAATCTGTATTTTTTGTGTGGATTGTATCTAAAAGGTTTAATACGTCATTTGTTTGCAAGTTATTTTCAGAAAGTATGTTATCAATAACATTATTGGAATTCATGTTTGTTCTCACATAAGTATTTAAGTATTAAATATTGATAGTATAAGTTAATAAATTTATATTTTTTGTAAAATCAATAATGTTATATATAGTATATATAATTATATTGTTTAAAATTTAATTTTTTATTTTTTAGATTATTGATATTTATAACATATAATATGCGGATTTTTTTTCACAATTAATGTATTTTAAAATATAGTAGTGTTACTTATTATTTGTGACAATAATACATTCCATACTAGAAATTATATTGTAATATTTAATATGTTTTTTAAATAATTAAAATTATTTTTTGATTTTATTATAAGTATGTTTTGTTTTCATGATAAAAAATATTCCAATCCATATAATGCCATCAACAATGTTAACCAAAAATATTTCTGGATTGAATTTTATTTTATTGATTAATAACATATTTGCCAGATATGGAATTACATTCATGTTAAAAGAAATTAGCATTATAGTCAAGCATTGTTTCCATAATGGCATATTTTTAAATAGTGAAAATTGAGTAATTAACAAATAGGTACTAATACTCATGCTGATAGCATGTATACCAAGAATTGGTCCTAAAAATATGTCTGTAATTAATCCAATTATAAATCCAGTACCTATATTAACGTGGTTAGGTGATTTTGTTATCCAATAAATTAATAACAAACTTAACCATGATGGTTTTGGTAAGTTAAGTGATTCTAATGGACATGGAATGATTTGTAATATTGTTGCAATGATAAATGATTTCCATATTGTAGAAGTTTTGTTATATCGTCGATATAAATGCATTATTTTTATTTTACTGACAATATTGTAATAGAAATAGTTTTTATTATTTTTTAAGGTGATTAATTCAGTATTTTTTTATAATATTCTTTATTTTGAATGTGTGATAATAAAATTGCGCATATCTTTTTAAATATAAAAATTTATGTAATTTTTTATTTATTAATAAATATTTTATGAGTCTTATTTAGTGGTACATTCGATTTAGTGCTATCTGTGATATTCCAACAAAGTAATAATAAGTAAGACAAATTATCTAGTTGTACAATTGGATATGCTTGTGCAACAGTATATCCAGTTTTTTTATCCACAACTATTGAAGAAACTGTTGCTACAGGATAGCCTGCTGGAAATCGTCCACCTATACCAGAAGTTATTAATATATCTCCAATTTGAATATCGCTATTATTTGGAAAGTGTTTTATATCCATTGTTTTTTTATATCCATTACCATTTAATATCATTCGAGTATTGTTTCGTAATATTTGTACTGGTACTGCATGTGAAGTATCGCAAATCAGTAATACTCGGCTAGTAATATCATTTGTTGCAATAACTTGCCCAATTATACCTTTGTGATTGATAACTGGTTGTCCAACATATACGCCATGTCTTATTCCTTTGTCGATGATTATTTGTGAGGTGTATTGATTAATTTTTGTAGAAATGACTTGAGTTAGTATTTTCTTTTCATTATATAATAGCGGAGAAGATAATAATTCTCTTAGTTTAATGTTTTCTTGTTTGTAATGTTCCATTAATAATAGTTCGCTATTTTTATATGATAATTCTTGTTGTAATATATTGTTTTTCGATAATAGTTCTTGGTTGTTTTTTAAAGATTGTGAAATGGTTTGTAACCATTGATTGGGTATATTACTTAAGAAATGTAAAAAAAATGATGGATAATCTATATAATTTTGTATTTTAACAAGAATGTTATATCGAATATCAGAAATAATTATCATTAGTGAGATTGTTATGTAAAAAAACAACCGAAAACGTAAGAAAGTATGTTTTTTTTTGTTGAAGATACTGTGCATATTAAAATAATGTTTTTAATGCTAGAAAAAATATTATAAATCAATAATTTTGAAATATAATTTTAAATTAATTTATGGATAATGATTTTTTGTGTGTAGCGATTATTGTGTTAGGAATCATTATTAATTATTATCACTCTTCACTAAATAGATCATCACCATGAATATCAATCATTTCAAGTGCTTTTCCGCCTCCTCTTGCAACACATGTAAGAGGGTCTTCTGCTATAATTACTGGAATTCCTGTTTCTTGCATCAATAAACGATCAATATTGCGTAATAATGCGCCACCTCCAGTAAGAACCATTCCGTATTCAGAAATATCGGAAGCTAATTCTGGTGGGCATTGTTCTAGTGCTAGCATTACAGCGCTAATAATGCCGCTTAATGGTTCTTGAAGAGCTTCTAAAATTTCATTAGAATTTAATGTGAAACTTCTGGGTACTCCTTCTGCTAAATTTCTCCCCCGTACTTCCATTTTTTGAGTATCTTTGTTTAAATAAGCAGAACCTATTTCATGTTTGATTCGTTCTGATGTAGCTTCACCAATAAGTGATCCATAATTTCGTCGTACATAATTAATGATAGATTCATCAAAACGGTCCCCTCCAACACGTACAGAAGATGAATACACAACTCCGTTGAGTGAAATTACTGCTACTTCTGTAGTTCCTCCTCCAATATCTATAACCATAGATCCATTTGCATCAGATACTGGTAGTCCGGCACCTATTGCGGCAGCCATTGGTTCTTCCATTAAGAACACTTTTCGTGCCCCAGCGCTTTGCGCTGATTCTCTGATGGCTCGTCGTTCTACTTGTGTAGCGCCGACTGGCACACATACTAATACTCTTGGGCTTGGTCGCATAAAATTATTGCTATGCACTTGTTTAATAAAATGTTGTAACATTTTTTCTGTTATAAAAAAATCGGCTATAACTCCATCTTTCATGGGACGAATTGCAGCTATATTACCAGGAGTTCGACCCAACATTCGTTTTGCTGCATGCCCTACAGCAGCAACACTTTTTGTTGCACCAAAACGATCTTGTCGAATAGCAACTACTGAGGGTTCATTCAGTACAATTCCTTCTCCTTTAACGTAAATAAGTGTATTAGCAGTACCAAGATCAATAGATAGATCGTTAGAAAAAATGCCTCTAATTTTTTTAAACATTGTTATCGATTAATTTTAGATTGTATATTATAAAATATATCATATTCGTTCACATCTTTAAACAAATTGTATGATAAATTCATAATTTGAGCTTTTGATAATATAAATGTTTAACATGTTTAGCTAAAAGATAAATATTGTAATTAAATAGTTTGATAGTTAATTGATTGCTTGTTTTCCTAATTAATTACACATTTTCTTTTATTGGCATCTACAAACAATATTAATATATTAAATAGTTGTTTATATTGTTTGTTATTTAATGCAAATATCGTGAATATTTGGATTATATTTTTTAAATTTAATAGACAATTTTGTTATAGGAATATAATGGAATAGATCATAATTCTATGATAAATTACTAGAATAATGTGCATTGAGTGTTTTTTATTTACTCATTACATAATAAATGTTGTGTCAAGAATTTATGTATTTTGTTAATATTGTTATATAAAATTTTGAATATTGAGAAAATATTGTACGAAATTAATATTTTTTAATCTGTTTTAAATATTTTGTAGAATAGTTGTATTATATTAATGTTTTATAATGTAATTTCGTAATTAATTATGATGGTTATATATCATGTATAATTTAAAATATCTTAACAAAGGTATTATTTTTAATAACAATGATTTTTTAAAGATAAGATTAAATTAATTTAAGGAAAGTGTATTGTTATGAATGATAAATTTCATATTCTGTTTCTTAATGGTCCGAATTTAAATTTATTAAGTATCAGAGAACCGAAAATATATGGATATAAAAATTTATCTGAGGTTGTACAAGATTTATTTAAATTAGGAAATGATTTAGGTGTTTTTGTTGATCATTTTCAGTCTAACGCTGAATATGAATTAATTAGTCGTTTACATAGTGTTTATAATATTGTAGATTTTGTTGTGATTAATCCTGGTGGTTTAACTCATACAAGCATTATTTTACGTGATGCGTTTTTATCGGTGAATATTCCATTTATTGAAGTACATTTATCTAATATATATGCGCGAGAATCTTATCGTCATCATTCATATTTATCTGATATTGCTCTTGGTGTAATTTGTGGTTTTGGGATTCATGGTTATTATTGTGCTTTACATATGGCTATAAAACATCTATCACAGTCTAACTGAATTATTAATGAGATCGGATATTAATTATGGACATTCACAAAATTAAAAAATTAATTCAAATCATAGAAGCTTCTAGTATTTCTGAAATAGAAATTTCTGAAGGTAACGAAATATTACGAATGAAACGTTTTATATCCAAAGTATCTAATTCACCATCTGATGCATTAACAAAAAAAGTGGATGATATTGTTCTATCTCAAGAGACAATGTTAATGAATGAGAATTTAGATATAAAAAATACTCAAGATGCAATAATATTAAATGATAAATATGTGGTCCGTTCTCCTATGGTTGGTGTGTTTTATTCCACTTCTTCTCCTGGGTTACAGCCTTTTGTATCTATTGGTCAAAAAGTAAATATTGGTGATGTTTTGTGCATTATTGAAGCTATGAAAATCATGAATCATATTGAATCTGATAAAAATGGTATAGTAAAGTCCATTTTAATTAAAAATGGACAACCAGTAGAGTTTAATGAACCACTTTTTATTATTGAATAAATAGTTAGGAGACATATGTTAGATAAAATTGTTATTGCAAATCGTGGAGAAATTGCATTACGAATTTTACGTGCTTGTAAAGAATTAGGTATTAAGACAGTTGCTGTTCATTCTACGATTGATCATGATTTGCAACATGTCTTATTAGCTGATGAAAGTATATGTATTGGACCTCCCCATTCTTCAAAAAGTTATCTTAATATTCCAGCAATTATTGCAGCTGCAGAAATTACTGGAGCTTCTGGTATTCATCCTGGTTATGGATTTTTATCTGAAAATCCTGATTTTGCAGAACAAGTAGAACAATCTGGATTTGTGTTTATAGGACCTCGGTCAGATACCATTCGTTTAATGGGGAATAAAATTTCTGCTATTCTAGCTATGAAAAAATTAGGGATGCCATGTATTCCTGGCATTTATGAAAATATCGATCATACTCTTACAGAAAAAGAATTAAAAAAAATTATAGATGATGAAAAAATTAGTTACCCACTAGTTATTAAGGCTTCTCATGGAGGAGGTGGGCTTGGTATGCGTGTTATTTATGACAAAAATGAAAGTTTAGAAAAAGCTATTTATATGACACAATTAGAAGCCGAGGTTTCATTCAATAACAATCAGATTTATCTTGAACAATATTTAAACAATCCAAGACATATAGAAATTCAGATATTATCCGATGGGAAAGGTAATGTGATTTATTTACCAGAAAGAGATTGTTCGATTCAAAATCGATATCGTAAAGTAATAGAAGAATCACCTGCGTACGGTATTTCGGATGTAATTCGCGATGATATTGGTAAGTACTGTATTAATGCTTGTGTTGGTATTGATTACGTTGGGGTGGGGACGTTTGAATTTTTATGTATAAATAATAGATTTTTTTTTATTGAAATGAATACCCGTATTCAAGTAGAACATCCAATAACTGAAATGGTTACAGGTATAGACATCATTAAAGAACAGTTAAATATTGCATCTGGGAATTTGTTAAATATTAAACAGGATGAAATTAAAGTTTTAGGTCATGCTATTGAATGTCGTATTAATGCTGAAGATCCTATTAATAATTTTTTACCTAGCTCTGGTCGAATTACAAGATTTCATCCCCCTGGTGGGTTTGGTGTTCGTTGGGAATCACATATTTATTCTGGATATTTTGTGTCTTCTTATTATGATAGAATGGTGGGTAAATTAATATGTTTTGGTGAAACAAGAGAAATTGCGATTTCTCGTATGAGAAATGCATTGTCTGAATTAATTATTGATGGGATAAAAACAAATATTGATTTTCAATTGAAAATTATAGAAGACTCAAAATTTGTAGAATATGATCAAGTTCATGTTAGTTATTTGGAAAATATACTACAAGTTGATAAATTTTCTTAATTATTAACAATTAAGAATTATCGATGGTTTGTATTGTACTATTATAAAATATTATAATTCGTGTATTCTTGTTAAGTTATGAGTTTGATTTATAGATTTAAATGGTTATGAATTTATTTATTTAGAAAGTAATGGTGGTATATAATAACAGACAGGTATTAAAAATTTTTATGTAATTTGATTATTTCTGGTAAATATGCCAAACTATCTATGATATAATCTGCAGAGTTTATGCCATGTTTTGTTATCATTTTACCGCTACGGACTAAAATTTTTGTTCCTATTCCTGCTGCTTGTCCTGCCAGCATATCCTCTGTAGTGTCCCCGATTATATAAGATTTATTCATATTAAGATTCAAATTCTTTTCTGCATTTAATAACATACCTGGTTTTGGTTTTCGACAATT
The DNA here is from genome assembly GCF_000973505.1 of Blochmannia endosymbiont of Polyrhachis (Hedomyrma) turneri. Lineage (NCBI taxonomy): Bacteria > Pseudomonadati > Pseudomonadota > Gammaproteobacteria > Enterobacterales > Enterobacteriaceae > Candidatus Blochmanniella > Blochmannia endosymbiont of Polyrhachis (Hedomyrma) turneri. The sequence continues at coordinate 311,539 of NZ_CP010048.1, forward strand.
GCAATTTTGTTTAAATTGTTTTATGGCCCCTTGGGGGTGATGTGGACAAAAATATATTCCATCTATGTTTATTTGGTATGTTTTTAATATTTTGATCATCCATTTTGTTAGTTGAATAAATTGTTCTTTACTGAAGAATCCTCGTGCTATACCAGATTGATTTGTAACTATAATTAAGCAAAATTTCATTTTTTTTAATTGTATCATAGCATCTATAACTCCATTAATGAAAATGAAATTTGTTATGTTATATGAATATCCTTGGTCTATATTAATAGTACCATCACGGTCAAGAAATATACCAAATATGGAAGAGGACATAATGATTTCAAGTGGCTTATTTACAGTAATGTATTTAATTAATATATGTATCCATATTGTTAATATTGTTCACGGTTTTTATTATAATTAAAATATCGTAATTTTATATATTATTGTCTAATGTTATTGTTTCATGAATGTATGTACGTATTAAAAAGTATTTTAAATGCATAGCTATTATAATGAAATATAATTATTAATATAGTTTATTTTTTCAGGATAAAAAATTTTTTAAGTAATTTTTGTTAAAGTTAATAAGAAGATATTTATATTATAAAAATATATTAAATGATTTTTTATGTATTAAATCATGTTATATTATTAACAAAAAAGATCAATATTAAAGCTAATGTTATTATGCGCATGAGTCAGTATTTTCCAAAAACGTTTAAAAAAACATTTAAGCATGATGATAGCAATAATGTCAGTTATCAATTAATGTTACGTGCTGGTTTAATTCGTAAAGTTTCGGCTGGATTGTATGCTTGGTTGCCAACTGGTTTACGTGTTTTGCGTAAAGTAGAGAATATTATTCGTCAAGAAATGAATAAGATTGGGGGAATGGAAATTATTTTACCGATAGTACAACCAGCTGAATTATGGAAAATCAGTGGTCGTTTAATTCAATATGGTCCTGAATTGTTGCGATTTAAAAATAGAAAACATCAAGAGTTTATACTAAGTCCCACACATGAGGAATTAATAGCAAAAATTATTAATAAAGAAATTTTTTCTTATAAACAATTACCTATAATTTTATACCAAATTCAAAATAAATTTCGTGATGAACTTCGTCCAAAATCCGGTATGTTACGTTGTCGTGAATTTTTAATGAAGGATGGATATTCTTTCCATTTAGATACTGAATCATTACAAAGCACCTATGATACGATATATCGTGCTTATAGTATTATTTTCAATAAATTTGGGTTAAATTTTCGAGTTATTCGAGCTGAATCGGGCAACATTGGAGGTAGCATTTCTCATGAGTTTCATGCATTAGCTGACCAAGGTGAAAATGTTGTTGTTTATTCTACTATGTCTGATTATGCTTCAAGTATTGATATAGCTGAATCACTTTCTTCTGTCTGCCATACAAGAGATACTTGTATAAAAGAAGATATACGTTTAGTAAAAATATTTGATGTAGAAACAATTATGGACATTGTGTATAAATATAATGTATCTCGACAAAAAATTGTAAAAACATTTCTTGTTCGTGCTAATGAAAATATTGCATCTTCATTTGTAGCATTATTAATACGTTCTGATCATGAGCTTAGCTATACAAAAGTTGAAAAATTATCTCAAGTTAGTTTGCCTTTATCATTTGCTAATGAAAATGAAATTCGTTCTTTACTTGGTGTGAGTTCGTTGGTATTAGGTCCAATGAATTTACCATTTCCTATAATTGCAGATCGTGATGTAGCGATTTTGGATAATTTTGTTGCAGGTGCTAATATTGATAATGGATATTTTTTTGGAATTAATTGGGGTCGTGATTTATCTCTACCAATAATTGCAGATTTACGAAAAGTTGTATCTGGTGATTATAGTCCAGATGGAAAAGGTATGTTAAAAATTAGTCATAGCATTGAAATTGGACATATTTTTCAATTAGGCAGTAAGTATATTAGTTTATTTTTATCAAAAGCACAAGGAAAAAACAAGAAAAATGTAGATCTTAAAATGGGTTGTTATGGCATTGGTGTAAGTCGTATAATTCCTGCTATTATTGAACAAAACAATGATGAACATGGTATTATCTGGCCAGTAAGTGTTGCTCCATTTTTTTTGGCTATTATACCAATTAATATGCATCAATCTTGTAGTGTTGCTCAGGTAGCTGAGACACTTTATCATGAGTGTTCCATTTTAGAAATTGATATTTTATTGGATGATCGTAATGAAACTGCAGGTGTGATGTTTTCAGATATTGATTTAATTGGTATTCCTCATAGTATTATCATTTCTGATTCAACTTTACATTTTGGAGAAGTAGAATATAAGTATAGAAATAATCATATGAAAAGAAAGGTTAAACTTGACAATATTATGGATTTTTTAAATACATTGCTATTGTCATAGATATCAATATATTATTATATATATATGTATATATGCGTTGCTACAAATAGCGAAATTTTGTCAATTAAATATATATATCTATTTGTTTATTTATAGTATTTATATATTTTTTTAATATTTATTGTTTTTTTTAATATTGTTTTTTTAATAAATATTGAATATCGGGTATCAATCATTTATTAATTGTTATTTTATTGTTTTTTGTAACCAAAAAATTCCGGCTACTTTTGATTTATTTGTTATATTTCCATCTTGTGTTGTAAATATCCCAAGGGCTGAAATTAATTTATTATTATAGAATAATAGAGGGGTATTGTTTCGAATCCAAGGTGGTATTTTAAGTTCTTGCCATATTTTTTTTATTTTTTTACTATGTACTTTACCAATAATGCGTATGTTACTATTTTGTAAATATTTAAATCGTATTGAGATTTTTTCTTGTTTATTGGGGGATCTTACTAAGGATAAAGTTAATATTTTTTTATTAATATAATTAGATTGCCAAAAATTGTTTGGTAATAATATTATTTTTTTAATATGATTTTTTTTTTCATCTAATAAATAACTTTTTATATTAGATGATTTTATCGAGGTTAGTGTTCCAAGGTTGTTTGGTAATGTTATTCTTTTTTTAAAATTATTCCACGGAATTATAATATCATTTAATAATGTTTGTGTTGATTTGGGAATAATATATAGTCTATTTTGAAAACGACGGAGTAAATTTTCTTTATTTAATACCATAATTGGTGTTGAATCTTTTTTACTGAGTATAATGTTGTTCCATATATGATTTAACTTATCGTATGATGGCATTTGTATATTAAAATTAGTTAGCCAACGTCGTATTAATGCTTGCCTTTTTTGTATACTCATATGAATAAGTGGTTTTAATAATAATGATTGATCAGTATGATATAATGACTTTAGTTCTTGTTGTAATAATTCATCTAATAAAGTTTCTTGTTCAGCACATAATTGTGCACTTCGTGATATTGTGTGATTAATTCCTGGCCATCTATTTTTTAGTATTGGCATAATTTGTAATCGTAAAAAATTACGGTCGAAACGTGTGTTTGAATTACTGTTATCCGTTATCCAAATTAATTTTTTTTTCTTTGCATATAATTGTATTTGTTCTTTAGTACACTGTAAGAATGGGCGGAGTAACAGTTGATATTTAGAAAAAAAAGTTTTTTTTTGCATTCCTGACAAACCTTTAGGTCCACTTCCCCGTTTTAAAGCGAGTAAAAAAGTTTCAGCTTGATCATTTAAATGCTGTGCAGTAAGTAATGTTTCTTGTTTATATATATTTTCAAATAGTTTTTGATAACGTATTTGACGTGCTGTAGCTTCAATGCCCCCTTGATTATTTTTTTTGTTATAATGAGCATAGATAAGATTAAATGGAATGTTTCGTTTTTTACATTCTTTGAAGCAGTGCTTTGCCCAATGATTTGAATAGTAATTTAATCCATGATGTATATGAATTGCACGTAATGTGAATGGTGTGGATATATTATATGTATTTGATTGTGTTTGAGTATTAATAGTATGTAATATATCTAATAATACTGTAGAATCTAATCCACCACTAAATGCTAATACTAGCTTGGAATGATTTTGTATATGTTGAATAACTTCTTGATATAATTGATCTTCGGGGGTTAATGTATTAATTAGCATATTTATTTTTATAATTATTATAGAATAATATTTATTTTAAATAGAAAACTAATATTCATATAAGGTTAATTGTTAATATAAAAAAATGCGTTGTTTTACTCAATTTTTTTTAATAATTATGTGTGTTAAATGTGATTATTTTCCATGTTGACTATAAATAATAAAATTAACAATAACCATAATTCATAAGACGATTATAACGTCTATTGATGAGTTCTTTATCTGTTAGTAAATCCAGTTCTGATAAATCTAGAAATAATTGTGTTTTGATTGAGGTGGATATATCTATTATGTTTCTGTGGGCTCCACCAATGGGTTCAGATATAATGTTATCTATAAGACCAAGTTCTTTTAAACGTGGTGCAATTATACTCATAGCTTCAGCAGCTACTGGTGCTTTTTCTATATTTTTCCATAAAATTGAAGCGCATCCTTCTGGAGAAATTACAGAATATGTACTATATTGCAACATATTTATTTTGTCACCTACGCTAATTGCTAATGCGCCACCTGATCCACCTTCGCCAATAATTGTACAAATTATTGGAGTGTTTAAAACAGACATTGTGCGTAAATTTTTTGCAATAGCTTCTGATTGTCCTCGTTCTTCTGCACCAATTCCCGGATATGCTCCTGGAGTATCGATAAATGTGATTAGTGGCATTTTAAAACGTTCTGCTAATTGCATTAATCTGAGAGATTTTCTATAACCTTCTGGAGCTGGCATGCCGAAATTTCTACGAATGTTTTCTTTTATTTCTCGTCCTTTTTGGTGTCCAATAATCATAACTGGTCTATTATCAAGACGTGCTATACCTCCAACAATAGCCTTATCATCGGAGTAAATGCGATCTCCAGATAATTCGTCAAAGTCGTCAAAAATATATTGTATGTAATCTAGGGTATGTGGTCGACACGGATGTCTAGCTAATTGTGAAATTTGCCAGGCAGTTAAATTAGAAAAAATTTTTTGAATTAATCGAGTGTGTTTTTTTTTAAGTCGTTGAATTTCTGTATTAAAATTAATATTAAGTGTTTTATCTTTTTCATTTAATTGTATTAATTCGTGAATTTTTTCTTCTAGATCTACGATAGGCTGTTCAAAATCGAGAAAATTTAAATTCATAATATTCCTACTTTTTTTAAAATGTTGACTTGTATTTGTTAATTGTCTTTTAATTAGTAAAGTTTGTCTAATAATGTATCAGTAATTGCTATTTTTTATTTTTTTTGTTAAAAAATATTTGTTTTTATGTATTTATTTAATTATTACAGATAAAATGATACTGTTAGTATTTCTGTTTGATGTTTTTTAAACATGTATATATTCATATTAAAAATTTATCATGTATTTAAGTATATGTTAAGAAGATAGATGAACTTTTTGAATATTATTTACGTGTGTTATTGATATTTGTGATTGTATTAGCAGTTATTCTAAATCTGTTATACGTGTTATCAATATTAACTTTCCCTTGTATTAATAGAATTGATTTATGGTTTATGTAATTTTTGAGTTTATTTAGTAATGTGGATCGAATAATTATTTCTAATTCTCCGGTATTGTCATCTATAGTACATAAAGCAATTTGATTGTTATTTTTAGTATTAATAATTTTTTTTGATATTAATAATCCAACAATGGATACAGTTTTATTATTTGATATATATACTATTTCGTTTATTTTTTTTATTGATGGAAAGATTTTTTTGTAGTTGTGTATTTCTTTCAAGTATTTGTTAATGGGATGGTTACTTAAATACATTCCGATGATTTCTCGTTCTTTATGTAGTAAAGTTTCTTCAGAATATTTTGATGGTTTGCTTTTATTTGATGTATTTGGTTCTGTAATTAATATTTCAAACATATCGTGTTGATGATTAATTTTATTATTAATATATTGATTAGCAGTTTTTATTGTATAATCAAGTGATTGTATTAATTGTGTGCGACTAGTTCCAAAACAATCACATGTTCCAGAAAAAATTAATTTTTCTATAATTTTTTTATTTAAGTTTTTTTCTTGACTAAACGTACATAAATCAAATAAATTTTTAAATATTCCATAATTATTTCGTATAGTAATAATAGATTGAATTGTATGTTCTCCTAACCCTTTTATAGCACCCATTCCATAAATAATTTCATGATTATCATTAACATGAAAGTGATATTGACTGGTATTGATATTAGGCGGTAATATTTTAATCATCATTCGCTGACATTCGCGGATCAATTTAATAATTTTATCTATATTATCTATATCTGCGTTTAAAGTAGATGCCATAAATTCGGCCGGATGATGTGTTTTCAACCATAATGTTTGGTATGATAATAATGCATAAGCAGCAGAATGAGATTTATTAAAACCATATCCAGAAAACTTTTCTACTAGATCGAAAATTTTCATTGAAAGTGTATTATCGATACCAAGTTTATGTGCCCCTGCTTGAAAGATTGATCGTTGTTTAGCCATTTCTTTTGGTTGCTTTTTCCCTATTGCACGCCGTAGTACATCTGCATCTGCCAAACTATATCCTGCCAATACTTGAGCGATTTGCATGACTTGTTCTTGATAAAGGATAATACCATATGTAGATTCAAGAACTGGTTTTAAACTATCGTGTTGCCATTGGCTATCCGGATAAAAAATTTTTTCTCGGCCATGTTTTCTGTTAATAAAATTATCAACCATTCCTGATTGTAATGGTCCTGGTCGAAATAGTGCAATTAATGCGATAATATCTTCAAAGCAGTCTGGTTGTAATCTTTTAATGAGTTCTTTTATACCTTTAGATTCTAATTGAAATATGGCGGTAGTTTCTCCAGTTTGCAATATTTTAAAGCTTTTTTTGTCATTCAATGGGATTGTATTAATATCAATTAGTGATAAATTATTTTTTAATGATCTTTGATTAATAATTTTTAATGTTGAATCAATAATTGTCAGTGTTCTTAAACCAAGAAAATCAAATTTTATTAAACCTATACGTTCGATATCATCTTTGTCAAATTGCGTCATTGGATATTTTCCTCCTTTATCGTAATATAAAGGAGCAAAATCAGTAATTGTAGTTGGTGCAATCACTATCCCCCCGGCATGTTTCCCTACGTTTTTAATTACGCCTTCTAGTTGAAATGCCATGTCAATCAATGATTTTATATCTTCATTTTCATGATAGGACGAGCATAATTTTTGTGAAGTATTGAAAGCTTTTTTCAATGTAATTCTTGGTTCTAATGGTATTAATTTTGAAATTTTATCCACGAAAATATAAGGATATTCTAAAACGCGTCCAACGTCTTTAATTACTGCTCGAGCGGACATTGTGGCAAATGTAATAATTTGAGAGACTGCATTATTTCCGTAAGTTTTTATTACATGATCAATAACCATATCACGTTTTTCCATGCAAAAATCGATATCTAAATCAGGCATTGATATACGTTCAGGATTTAAAAATCTTTCAAACAATAAATTAAATTGCAATGGATTAAGATCTGTAATTTTTAATGCATACGCTACTAATGAGCTAGCCCCAGAACCTCTTCCTGGTCCGACTGGTATACAATTTTTTTTTGCCCACTGTATAAATTCCATGACAATTAAAAAATAACCCGGGAATCCCATATTGTTTATCATTTGTAATTCATTATTTAATCGGTTATCATAATTTTTTCGTTGTATATATCGATCAGCGGGATTTGGAAATAATTTTTTTAATCGTTCTTCTAATCCATTTTTGGCATGTTTGATTAAAAATGTTGTGATTGGAGTTTTTCCAGTTGGAAATTTTGGTAGAAAAAATTGATTAAATTTCATTGTTAAATTGCATCTTTTTGCAATTTCTACAGTATTTGTTAAAGCTGCTGGGATGTCGAAAAAAAGCTTGCACATATCTTGTTCATTACGCATAAATTGTTGTGGTGTATATGTTTGCGATTTTTTGATATTTTCGTATGTTGTTCCTTTATGTATAGCAACACGAATTTGGTGTGCTTTAAAATCTTTCGCATGAATAAACCTGACATTATTAGTAGCAACTAGTGGTATTTTTTTTTGTATAGCTATTGTAATAATTTTATTTAAATAAATTGTTTCATTTGTTTGTCCAGTTCTTGTGATTTCAAAATAATATCGATCATGAAAGTATTTCATGTAAAATAATATACATTGTTCTATTTGTGAGGTATTGTGATATATTAAATATTGACCAATATCTCCTTTATATCCTCCAGATAATAAAATTAATCCTTCATTATGTTCAGATAGTAAACTATATGTTATAGTTGGTATAATTGTTTGAGTATAGGATCTATTTCGATATGCTTTTGAAATAATATTAATTAAATTTTTATATCCTGTGTTATTAGCTGCTAAGCATGTTACTTCAAAATATTTATTATGAAATTTTATTAAAAAATCGCTGCCGATAATTGGTTTGATTCCAAGATTATGAGCATATGAGTAGAATTTTATTGAACCAAATATATTTGTGAAATCAGTGATAGCTAATGCTGGCATATTCAAATATGCGGCTTGTTCTACTAAAGAATGAATTTTGGCTAATCCATCAATCATGGAATAATCGCTATGAATATGGAGGTGAATAAAATTTGGTTCCTTCATTTTAATGTTATTTTATAAATATACTTTAAATATTGAATACAAAACTAGTTAAATTAGTTGTAATATTTTATTATGTATAATATTTTTGCAATTTTAATTACAAAATATGCGATTTATTTATAATAATGCATAATTTAAATATTAGCACAATATTTATTTTTTTGACTATTACATGATTCATATTATATTTATTATATTATTGATGTATGTTAAATTGATATTTTTAATTTTAATATATTGATAGATGATCGCATCATAATATATATTATTAGTAGTTTTTTGTGAAATTGTTATTATTTTTTTGTTAGTGTTAAGGAAGAACGGATTAATTGTAATACTGCAATTGCTGCTTTTTTGTTGGCATTGCATTTTATTGTTTTATGTAATTTCAAAAAATCATTTTTTAATATTAATTGTGTTTTTGTATTTGTTAGTAATGGTATTAATGCTTGCACCAAATTGTCTGGACAGCAATTATTTTGAATAAATTCTTTAACTAATTCACGTTTTGCTAATATATTTGGCAAAGATATCCATGGTGTTTTTATAAATTTTTTTATTAATAAAAAAGTTATTGGATGTATTCGATAGGCAACTACCATAGGACATTTCACTAGCATACATTCCAAAGTAGCAGTACCTGATGCTAACAATGTTGCGTCTGCGGCAGTCATAGCTAATTGCGATTGATTATTTAAAATATGAATATTTTTTATTTTAGAATGTATGTTGACAAAATATTTGTTAAGTTTTTCATGTGCCATTGGGATAATAATTTCAAGTTCTGGGAAATAATCACGTTGTAATATTTTTACACAATTTATAAAATCATTAATTAATCTTTTTACCTCATGATTGCGGCTACCAGGTAATAATGCTAAACAAAGTGAATGATTAGAGATCCCTAATATTCGTCTAGCAGCATATTTATCTGGCTTTAGTGGAATTGAATCAGCTAATGTATGACCAATAAATTGGCATGGAACATTAAAATGTTCATATATTTTTTTTTCAAATGGTAACAATGTTAAAATATTGTTAGTTGCATTAGCAATTTTAAATATTCTGTATTTACGCCATGCCCAAATTGTTGGACTAACATAATGAATAGTATAAATTCCTTTATCTTTTAGTTTCTTTTCTAATGTGATATTAAAATCAGGAGCGTCAATTCCAATAAAAACATTAGGTTTTAAGAGTAAAAATCGTCGAATTAATTGTTTTCTAATTTTTAAAATTTTAGGCAGTTCTGTTATTATCTCCATGATGCCCATTATTGTTAATTCTTCCATATCATACCAAGTTTCTATCCCTGCTATTTTCATATTGGGACCTGCTACACCAAAAAATTGTACATTTGGTAAATATTGTTGTAAAGACATCATTAGTCCTGCCCCTAAAATATCTCCAGAAATTTCTCCTGCTACTATACCGATATTGATTTGACGATTTGTAACGTTCATGAATTATCGAATAATCCCCCGTTTAGAGCAAGCTAAAAAATTTATTAGTGTATTAATTACAGAATGTTTCTCTGCTAAGTACTTTAGGTCTAATTTTGCTTCTTCTATTGTTTTATTACTTCGATAAAGAATTTTATAAGCATGTCGAATCGCACGCAATTCAGTATGATTAAATCCTCGTTGTTTTAATCCTTTAACATTAATTCCAAATGGTGTTGCATGATTACCATGTGCTATTACAAAAGGTGGAACATCTTGGACAACTCCAGAACATCCTCCCAACATAACATGTGCTCCGATAATACAAAATTGATGTATAGCAGTCATCCCACCTATAATAGTATAATCTCCAACTATTACATGCCCTCCTAAAGTGGCATTGTTCGCCATAATACAATGATCGCCAATTATACAATCATGTGCGATATGAGTGTTGATCATTAATATGTTGTTACTACCTATTTTTGTAATTTTTCCTCCTTGTATTGTTCCTCTATGTATTGTGACACTTTCTCGAATATGATTATTATGTCCTATTTCTATACGAGTGGCTTCTCCTTTATACTTTAAGTCTTGATTAATTTCACCCAGTGAAGAAAATTGATATATTTGATTATCTTCTCCAATATGAGTAATACCGTTAATTACAACATGTGATTTAAGTAATGTTCGTGCACCAATTTCAACTTGTGCTCCAATAAAGCAAAATGGCCCAATATAGACATGAGGATGAATAATAGCACCTTTTTCAACAATAGCACTAGGGTGTATAAAAGCAGATTGGTTAATCACACATTGTACTCTCTTTTCGGCGTGCGCACATCATTGATGCCTCACAGGCTGTGTCTCCATCAACTGTAACTATACCTTTAAAACGTGCTACTCCGCATCGTTCTTTAATAAATTCAACTTCGAGAATCATTTGATCCCCAGGATGTACTGGACGTTTAAATCTAGCTTCATCAATAGCAGCAAAATAATATAGTTCTCCTGGAGATAATTTACCGTTACTTTTAAACGCTAATATACCTGTTGCTTGTGCCATAGCTTCTAATATTAATACGCCAGGGAAGATTGGTTTTCCAGGAAAATGTCCTTGGAAAAATGGTTCGTTAAACGAAACGTTTTTTACTGCTCGTAAAAATTTTCCTTTTTGAAAATCTAACACACGATCAACTAACAAGAATGGAAATCGGTGGGGTAAAAGTTCTAATACTTCTTCAATATGTAGAACATGGTTATCAGTAGTCAAAATATTCTTCCTGCTTTATAAAAATTTTATTAAGTATGGGTTATCTTGTTGATCGTAGGATAAAAGGAGTAAATAGTCCCATAAATAATAAATAGTTTTTTTAAGTATTTACAATCTTTATGGTATTTTTTTTATAAATTTATTTTCTAGTGTTTTTATTCGTTTGTTTATATTGTTAATATTCATGACTAGTATTGCAGTTTTTCGCCAAACTTTATTTGTTTGTAAAGGGATTCCTGATGAATATGTTCCAGGTTCAGTAATGGTTCGCATTACCATTCCCATTCCCGTGATTATTACATTGTTGCAAATTTTTATATGCCCATTGATTACGCTAGCTCCGCCTATCATACAATGTTCTCCAATAATTACACTTCCAGCTATAATTACTCCTCCTGCAATAGCGGTATTTTTCCCAATAATAACATTATGTGCAATTTGACATTGATTATCTATAATTACCCCATCGTGTATATAAGTATCATCTAATGCTCCTCGATCAATTGTAGTACAGGCACCAATTTCAACGTGGTTTCCAATGCATACTTTTCCTAGTTGAGGGATTTTCATCCATTGACCGTTATTATTGATATATCCAAATCCATCGGATCCAATAATTGTTCCGGAATGTATTGAACAGTATTGGCCAATATGAGAATTGTGATAGACTGTAACATTGGCTGACAAGTGTGTTCCGGAACCTATTTTTGTATTTTTCCCTATAAAGTTACCTGCTCCGATTATTACATCGTTGCCTAGTGTTACTCCTGTTTCTATTACTGCATTCGCTCCAATTCCAATGTTTTTACCTAATGTGACGTTTGGATGAATTATTGCACTGTTTTCAATTATTCTTGTTGGTTTTGAAGTATGATCTATAAGTTTTGCTATTTTAGTATATGTAAGATATGGATCATTAACTACTAATGCGGATGTTTTGCAAAATTTAATATTATCATATGTCATAATAATTGCTGAAGCTTTACAAGAAGACAATGTATGTCTTAGCTTTTTATTTGCTAGAAAAGTAATATGGCCTGTTTGTGCATTTTGTATAGAAGCGATACCAGTAATAGTAACATTATTATTGCCGTATATTTTCCCATTTACTTGTTTTGCTAAATCCGTTAATTCTATTGGGAACATAATACTTATTTAACCTGTTTTAATATATCGTCAGTAATATCTTGAATGTTATTTGCATATGCTATAGCGCTACTATCAATAACAAGTTCATAACCTTCTCGTTTTGCAACATTTGTAACTATTTTCTGTATCATGTTTAAAATTTTATCTCTTTCTTCTGTTTGTCTAAGTTGATTGTCTTGCTGAAATGATTTGGCTTTGTTAGAGAATTCTTCTCGTTGATCCATTATTGATTTTTCTAAATTATTACGTTCAGACACTCGCATTGTAGAACTATCTCTTTGCAAATTATGTATTTTTTGTTGCAAATTTTGTTCTATTGATTGTAGCTCTATGGCACGATCTTTAAATTCTTCTTCAAGTTGTTTTGCTATTATAGCACGTTGTGCAGATTGCTGAAAAATATCAGATATATTAACTATTGCAATTTTATTCATTGCAAAAGCGCAATGTGAAGTTAAACTAAAGATGATTATATGTATCCATGTTTTCACTGTAGTCCTCTTAAGTTATTAATTTATACTATTTTAGAGAATAATGATGTTTTATTGATTACATTTTAAAATTTAAGTTGATGAGTAATTTAGTTGTTGTATTGTATAATAACTACCATGTCTTTCCAATGTTAAATTGAAATTGTTCGGTTTTATCTCCAGTATATTTTTTTATTAATTTTGAATAAGAGAATATAATTGGTCCAACCGGTGACATCCATTGGATTGCTAATCCATCAGAGATACGAATATTGGTTGCTTTTTTATAATTTGGAATGGCAGCTGCATAAGTAGATAACGTATTTTTCCAATAGGTGTCCCACACAGTACCCATGTCAATGAATACTGATGTTCGTATTGTATTGATGTACTTTTTACTTAAAAATGGAGGAGGAATAATTAATTCTCCTTTTAAAATAGTTATTGCATTGCCACCTATAGCATCTTGGGAGTTTTTTATTATACATGAGTCATATGTTGTATTATCGGTGGTACATATATAGTATGCTGCCTTTGGTCCGATAGTGTTATTTCGAAAACCTCGTACTATATTATTACCTCCTGAATAAAAATTATCATAAAAAGGATTTTTGTGTCCATATAATCCTGCACTATATCCGGCATGTATATGACCCATTAGTATCCAATAGTTGGATTTTTTGTATAGTGGAATGTAGTGGGTACTATTAAGACTTAATTTATAATATTTATTGCTAGAACCAGGAATTGTTATTTTTCCTGAAATATCAGAATATACACCTTGTGTAGGAAAATAAGAGTGATTTAGAGTATTATGTTTCCAGTCGATTCTAAAAAACAAATCATTACTAGTAAAGTTGATATTATGAAAAGTTTCATTTTTATTTTTTATTTTATTATTGATAAATGTTTTTGGATAAATTCCTTGAGAATTTAAATATCTCCATATTATTATTTGAGGTTTTATATTATTTAAATGATTATACATATAATCTAAACCAAAATTTGTTGTATTGTATTCATTAACAGGAAATCCTATACTAAAATTCATACCATAACTTTTTAGTCCGTAATTTGCCAAGTCAGCGTTGTTTGCAGTGAAGTTATTGTAGAATATTTTTCCTTCTATACCGAGATTGTTGATGGTAAGATATGGATAAGTTATTGATAATTCAGTATAGGTTTGATAATGATTTTTAGTTGCGTTTAAAATAAATGCATTTCCTGTTCCAAATAGATTTTCTTGCTGAATTCCACATTGGAAATTTATTCCACTTTCAGTTCCTATTCCAACATTAATATTCATATTTCCACTATTATGTTCTTTTACTTCGTAAATTATGTTTGCCATATCAGGGATTTTTGGAATATATTCAGTATGAATTTTCACATATTCGAATAATCCTGTTCTATTTAAACGTTTTTGACTGTGATTAAGAAAGTTACTATTTATCCAAGTGTTTTCCATTTGATATATTTCTCTTCGTAGCACTGGATCTTGAGTAAAAGTATTCCCTTTAAATATTATTTTATTAACATAAAAACGTTTTCCAATATCAATATTAAGATATAATTTCACTGTTTTAATAGTGTCATTTATTTCAAGTTCTGTTATTATATTTGGGTTAATATAGCCATGAGTTCCCAGAAATTTTTTTATATCGTATATTGTATTTTGTATTTTTTGATTATTATATAGTTCATTTGGATGGATTTTTAGTAATGTATGAATTTTATGAGAAAAATTGGATATGTTACCACTGACTGATATTTTAGATATTTTATATTGTAATCCTTCTGTAATATATATGGAAATATATACATTTTCTTTGTTTGGTGTTAATCGAATGTGAGTAGAATCGATGTTGAATTTAGCAAAACCTCTGTTTAAATAAAAATTCTGAAGTGACTTTAAATCGTGTAATAAATATTTTTTTTTATATTGTTTTTTGAACGGTATATGTAATCCATAAATGTTGTTATGTAATTGAAATAATTTCAGTAATGTATTAAAATTGGTTTGATGATTTCCTATAATATTTATTTTTTGAACTTTAGCTGTTTTTCCTTCGTCAAATAATATTTTTAAATTTATTTGATTATTTGGTAAATGTATGATTGTTGGTTGTATTTTAGCATTATATTTTCCAATATCGTAATAAAAGTTTTTTAATATTTCTTCCATTTTGGAAATACTTTGTGGATTAAAGAATTTTCCCACTTCTATACCATGAAGTTTCAAATTTTTGTCTAATATGTTTTTTTTGATTGTTTGATTACCTAAAAATGAAATATTGGCAATTAATGGATATTCTTTAACTCGTATAATAATTGTGTTGTTATTTTTGAGTATTTTGATATTTTCAAAATATCCTGTAGAAAATAGTATTTTTATTGTGTTGGCGATGTCATGGTCATTAATTATGTCCTTTGTGCGAAA
This sequence comes from Blochmannia endosymbiont of Polyrhachis (Hedomyrma) turneri, assembly GCF_000973505.1. Classification (NCBI taxonomy): domain Bacteria; kingdom Pseudomonadati; phylum Pseudomonadota; class Gammaproteobacteria; order Enterobacterales; family Enterobacteriaceae; genus Candidatus Blochmanniella; species Blochmannia endosymbiont of Polyrhachis (Hedomyrma) turneri. The sequence goes on from NZ_CP010048.1 coordinate 327,039, forward strand.
GGGTACATGAGATAAAATTAATTTAGTAGGAACACGTTGTAAACCTTCACATTGAATGTTTTTTATTATAAATTGATTATCGGCATATGATAAAGTATGGTTTAATATAAGTAGTATATTAAATGATATGAATATTATTAAAAATATTTTTTTCATTATTTTTATTTTGTTTTTTGATAGCGTATTCGATAACAAATTTAAATGTTATTGATATATCTATAAATGTATTTTTAACGTAATATTGTGTCATATATTAAAATTATTAAAATTTAGATAAATCATTGAATATTGCTAAACACATTAGGAGTATTAATAAAAGTATTCCAATTGGATAAGTATATTTTTCTATTTGTTTGGATACTTTTTTTCCAATAATTTTTTCAATTATTAATAATAATAAATAACCGCCATCTAAGATGGGTAATGGTAATAAGTTGGTGATTCCTAAATTAATGCTAATTAATGATAAAAATATCAGATAGGAAATCATTCCATATTTTGTTGCTTCTTTAGCGCCTTGTGCTATAGCTATAGGACCCCCCAAAGCATTGAATTCAATATCTCCAATAATTAATTTATATAACACATTATATGTAAGAGATATTATCTTCCAAACTTTTTCTATTGATTTTTTAATAGAGATTATCGGATTGAATTTTTGTGTAACAGTGTATTCTTTTGAAGTAGGAACATATGTTGGAAATACACCAATATATCCTTCAATAACATTGTTTTTTATAATTTTATCTGGTTTTATTTGTAATTTAAATGTTTTATTTTTTCGAATTATAGTTGTATACAAAATTGTATCTGGATTGTGTTTAACATGTTCTATAAATTCTTCCCATGTTTTTATTGTTTGCTCATTAATAGAAATTATTTCATCTCCCACTCTTAATCCAGCTTTCATACCTGCAGAGCTTTTTTCTATTTTTGATACAATTGGTTGTGTGATAACAGTGGGCATCGGAATTATTCCTACTGCAGTAATAATATCTTTTGTATTTATTGTATAATCACAGTTTGTCAGATCAATAAAATATTTTTTATTATCAGTAGAATGTATAGGAGCAACATCAAGAGTAATATTTTTTTCTTTTTGTTGTGTAATGGTATTAAATAACATCCATCGCACAGATTCCCAATCAGGGGTGTTTATGTTATTTATAGATTTAATTTCTGAATTACAGGGTATTTTATATTGAGAAAAAATTGAGTTTGGGATAATATCAGCGATGATTGGTCGATAAGTGGAAATTCCTATTACAAATATTAACCAATAAATTATAAAGGCAAAAATAATATTAAATATTGGTCCTGCCGCTATGATTATCATTTTTCGCCAAATAGTTTGTTCTTCAAATGTTGTTGCGGGTTGTGTGAGTGTACAATTTTCAGTTGTTAGTGTCTCATTTTTATGTAACATTTTTACATATCCCCCAAGGGGAATAGCTGAAATTACATATTCTGTATTGTGTTTATCTTGATATTTCCAAAATATATATCCAAAACCGATTGAAAAACGTTGTACGGTAACTCCGAAAGCACGCGCTGCTATGAAATGTCCTAGTTCGTGAATTGTAATTAATATTCCCACTGTAACAACAAATGCACAAATATTCCAAAAAATGTATAACACCATATTTTCCATTTTACCTTTTAAAGTTTAAATAATTAAATAATAATAACAAATTAAGTAGTTAATAATAATAGACAGGCGCATATAGGTATTGTTGAGTATAAACTATCTATAGTGTCTAATATACCTCCATGGCCAGGAATTAATTGACTACTATCTTTAACACCTGATTCACGTTTGAACATACTTTCAGTTAGATCTCCTAGTATAGAAGATAATATTATAATAACAGAGTATAAATATAATTTTGAGGGTTCTATATTTATTGGAATATATTTTGAAAATATGAAGCAATTCACAATCATAATGAATATTGCGCCAATATATCCTTCCCATGTTTTGTTGGGTGATATTTTTGGTATTGGGGAATGACGACCTAATTTATATCCGATAATATATGAAAAAGAGTCCATTCCCCAAACGATACCTATAATATATAGTAATAACCATCCACCGGTATAATAATTTTCACTATAACAATATTGTCTTAAAATTAATACCCCCCAAAAAAATGGGAGAATAATTAACATTCCAAATATTTTACATAATAAAGCAGATTTATTCCATAAATTGGCTGAATTTGGATAATATGCTATCAATAAAATTGCAATCAACCACCACGTTAAGATCGCATAAATAATATATATGCTGTTGATAAAATGAAATTTGTTGGGGTGAATACATATTTTTAATAAAACGCATAATAATATAAATATTAATAATAGCCAATTTTTTTGATCGTTAGGAGAATGATGTAGTAATTTCCCCCATTCCCAAGCACTTATCATGCAAATAAATAACGTTACTATTGCAAGTTGTAACGTGGAGAATAAAAATAATATTGTAATAATACACGGCACTAACACAATAGTGCTTATTAAACGATGTTTGAACAAATTAGTCTCCTAAAATAGATCATTATTGTGATATCATATCATATGATTTTACCAAATCGCCGTTTTCGTTGCGCAAATGAATTTAAGGCACGTTGAAATACTGCATCATTAAAATCAGGCCATAATATATCAGTAAAAAATAGCTCAGCATAGGCTATTTGCCACAATAAAAAATTACTAATACGGTGTTCACCTCCAGTTCGAATAACTAAATCTACTGGAGCCAATTCATGCATACAGATATATTGGTATATTATATCTTCATTAATATCGAGAGGATTTAAAATTCCTTTTTGAACTTGTATGGCAATTTTTTTTACACTTTGAACAATATCCCATCGTCCTCCATAATTTACTGCAATATTTAATGTTAATCTATTATTTTTTGATGTTAATTTTTCAGAATTCCGTATATTGCTTTGCAATTGTGCACTAAAAGGATTAATATCACCTATGATACGTAGTTTAATATTATATTTATGTAAGTTTTTTATTTCAGTGTTTAGTACGTAAATGAATAATTTTATGAGTCCGGAGACTTCATATTTTGGTCTGTTCCAATTTTCACTACTGAAAGCATATAAAGTTAATGCATCTAAATTATGATCTAGAGCAAATGTTATAGCTTTTCGAACAGCTTTCACCCCCGCTTTATGTCCCAAAATTCTTAATTTTCCTTGTGTTTCAGCCCATCGTCCATTTCCGTCCATGATAATAGCTACATGACGTGGTAAATTTGATTGCTCTGTTTTATATTTTTCATTAGTTTGGTACGATATCACGTTTATGTATATCCTTAATTAAATAATGTTGAATTTAAAATAAAGAGGTACAAATAACGCGTAAAAACTTTGTAGAATAAGAGTAAAATTAAATTAGTAAGATAAAAATTAAAGTTAAATCTTTTGAAATATGTTTTTTTTAATTTTGTTGTTAATAACTGTAATTGTTTTAATGCCAACATTTTGATCTATAGAAAAAAATTTTCTATAATGTTCTAATTGTTTTTAGTTTTATTGATCGGCTAAATGTTTTGTTATAATTTTTTAAAAAATTAATATAAAACAAACTTTTTTGCAAAGAAATATTTGTAAGTGTTTTATTAGTTATAATGAATATTTTCATTGTTAACTGGATAGGTATTGTAACCCCCAATTAGTATATATATAGTAAAAGTTTGCATATTTACAAGTAATAATCTATGTTACGATATTTTGATTTAATCATATTATGTCATAGTTTTGTGATTTATTTTGTACGTAAAAATATTTCATTTTTCGTACAGAAAATAAATTCATCAGCAATTGATTTTGAATATACTCAAATTTTTTATTGATGATCAAGATAGTCGAATTTGTTGAATTTTTTTTCTTTATTGTCCAATTTTGGTATTGATGTATTATTTTATGTATAATATGAGTATGAGATAGCTGAAATTTTAAAATAATTTTTCGATTTTCTTTTAAATTTTTTGATATTATTTTAAATATTAAACATTTATCTAATAAACTAGATCGTGTGTTCTGTTGGAATCGTATTGTAAATATATTTGAAAAATTAACATTATATTTGTTATTGATAGATAATGGATCTGTATTATTATTAGGAATATTTTTATTGATTTTTTTTTGGTTATTTATTGATGATTGTTTACTTTTCAGAAATATTAATTTTTTATTATATAATACGAAAGTGGTAAAAAATATTTTAAAAATATCAAGGGTGTAAATTATGATTTTTTCAACATTATTCACTGTTGTTAATTTATAGCTATCTTGAATATTTACGAATACTGTTTTAATAGTACCATTGTTAAGTAGATATAATTGTTTTTTCATTTTCTTTCTTGCTTGATTATGAATCATAAAAAATCGCATATGTAATTAAACATTGTTGAACTGACGTAACAGTATTTTTTTATATTCTTGTGTATATACAAGATTTATCAGTATTTTGTTTATGACAAAACATATTTTATGTTTGATAAATTTGTTATTTTAAAATTATTAATTTATGTTTAAAGATGCATCAGTTCTGTTGATTTATTTTCCACAATTTTATTAATTATTTTTGTCCAAGTATCTGTTGATTTTTGTATTTTATTTTGTAATAAATATTCTTTATCTTGATTGATCATTTTATTTTTTATCAGAATTTTAATTTTTTCGTTCATAGAACGGCGTATATTTCTTATGGAAATTTTTGTTTTTTCTGATTCTGTATTTACTAGTTTTATTAATTGATGTCGACGTTCTTCAGTAAGAACAGGCAAAGATACCCGAATAATGTTACCATGTGAACTTATGTTAAGATTTAAATCAGATTTTTGTATTATAGTTTTTTCAATTAAAGTAACCATTTTAGCATCAAATACGGTAACAACTAGTGTGCCTGGGTTTTCAGTAATAATATTGGCTAAATATCGTAACGGTGTAGCAACTGTCCCTGCTGCTTGATATTTAATTTGAATATTGTCTAATATATTTGAAGAAATTCTTCCGGTATGAATTTTTTTGATTTGTGTTTTAAACGTTTCAACACATTTTTTCATGCGTGTTTCGGTATTTTGCATAATATCATTGATCATTTTGTATACCTATTATACCGTTTATAAATAAAATTTTAATGTTAAATATTATTTTGTATCAAATTATTTTGTGTTATTAGTGATTAATGTCCCTTCATTATATCCCATGACAATTCGAAATAGTGCTCCAAGTTTATTCATATTAAAAATACGTATTGGCAAATTATGATCGCGTGCTAATGTAAACGCAGATAAATCCATAATTTTTAATTCTTGTTTTAATACGTCTTGATAACTTAATTGGTCATATAATTTGGCATGAGGGTTTAATATTGGATCAGTGGAAAATACTCCGTCTACTTTAGTGGCTTTTAAGATTACGTCTGCTTCAATTTCTATTCCTCGTAAACAAGCGGCAGAATCAGTAGTAAATAAAGGATTTCCGGTTCCGGCAGTAAAAATGACAACTTGATTTTTATGTAATAAATTGATAGCTTTTTTCCAATTATAATGTTCACATAATCCCTGTAATGCAATAGCAGACATTACATGTGATCTAACATAAATTCGTGTTAAGGCATTACAAATAACTAATCCATTTATTATCGTTCCCAACATACCTATATGGTCACTAAGAACACGTTGCATACCTGATTTTATTAAATCAGCACCACGAAATAAATTACCCCCACCCATGACTATACCGATTTGTATACCTAATTGTGTAACCTTTTTTATTTCTTTGGTAATTCGTTTTAAAACCACGGGGTCTATTCCATGGTTTTCTGTGCCCTGTAAGGCTTCACCGCTTAGTTTGAGTAAAATACGTTGATAAATTGGTTTTCGCGTTAATTTTTTTGCCATCATTATGTTATTCCTTGAAGAACAGTTTTATGAAGCAATTTTAGTTTGATTAGATACGTATTTTGTGGTGGTGAATCATAAAATTTTTATTACCTGAATGTTGTTTAATATTAAATTGATTGTTGTGTTAGACAATTTTGTATAACTATAAGAATCAGTACCAACTTTAATATATTTTGTTTGCTGTATGTCAAATTATTAATTTTTAAAAATAGTAAAGTTTTTAATTATATACAATTATTAATTTGTTGTTTTTATGCCTTCTCCTAGTTCAAATCGAATGAAATGTGTAATATTAATATTGTTATTTTTTAATATATTGGCAATCGTTTTTTGTGTATCCATTATAAATATTTGGTTCAATAAAGAAATTTCATTGACAAATTTTTTTATACGTCCTTCAACTATTTTTTTTGCTACATCATTTGTTTTACCTGATTGTATAGCAAGATTCATTTGTATGTTTTTTTCATGTTCAATTATATTTGTAGGTATATGATGTACATCGATATATTCTGGTTTGTTAGCAGCAATATGCATTGCAATATGTTTTATTAATTGTGAGTTTGTATTACAATTAGTTGTAGAAAGTATTACTCCTATTTTTTGATTATGCAAATAACTTCCGATCATTTCTCCCTCGATATAAGCTATTCTTCGTATTTTAATGTTTTCATCAAATATGGAAATTAGTATGTTTTGTTTTTCCATAAAGTGATTTTTTAATACATTAATGTCGGAAATATTTTTTTCTAAAGCCGTGGCAGCTACAATGTTGGCAAAATTATTAAATTTATCATTTTTACTGACAAAATCAGTTTCGCAATTGATTTCTAAAATTATCCCATTTCTTTTATTTGGTGAAATTTTAGTTAAAACTATTCCTGATTTGGTGATTTTTCCTGATTTTTTTGCAGCTTTTATTAATCCGTTTTCTTTCATGTTATCAATTGCTAATTGAATATTACCATTTGCATTAATTAATGCTTGTTTACATTTCATTATACCCACGTTGGTGCGCTCGCGTAATTCTTTAATTAATTCACTCGAGATATTTGACATGAGAAACGTTCCTTGAAATTTTTAAAGTTATATTTAAATTTTGATTTAACAATTACATCGTTATGGTTATATAATTATGGTCATATAATGATAAATATTTAAAAAAATTTTAATGTGTTTCTTGGGATATGTTTATTATCACATTAGTTACATTTTTTAAATATAAATTGATAGCACGCATAGCGTCATCATTACCTGGAATAATAAAGTTTACCCCATCTGGGTTTGAATTTGTGTCTACAACAGCAAACAATGGAATTCCTAAATTATTTGCCTCTTTAATTGCAATATGTTCATGTGCGGCGCCAATAATAAATAACGCATCTGGCAATCCTCCCATGTTTTTTATTCCTCCTAAACTATTTTCTAATTTTTCTAATTCGCGTTTTAAAGTTAATTTTTCTTTTTTTGTGAGTTTTTCAAAAGTGCCATCTTTTAATTGAGATTCTAGGTCTTTCAAACGTTTAATCGATTGACGAACAGTTTTCCAATTAGTTAACATACCACCTAGCCATCGATGATTTACAAAAAATTGATTACAAGAAATTGCTGCTTCTCGTACAGAAGCACTTGCTGCACGTTTAGTACCCACAAATAAAATTTTTCCTTTTTTAAGGGCGATTTTTTGCAATTCTGCTAATGCAATATGAAACATCGTTAATGTTTTTTCTAAGTCAATAATATGAATTTTATTTCGTATACCAAAAATAAATGGTCTCATTTTTGGATTCCAATATCGTGTTTGATGTCCAAAATGGACGCCAGCCTCCAGCATTTCATGTATAGAAATATTTGTCGTTATCATTGTAAGTTTTTAAAATTATATTGAAAGTTTTGTAATAATATTACATTTTAAAAATATTTTAAATATCATCTCTATATTTAAATTGCAATATTTTTAATGCAATATACAATAGCAATAATATAATAAAATACAATAATGGTTTAGAGGAAACTTTCCTGGATGAACATTTCATGTTGTTTTATGTTTTGGTGTGTACTGAATTAAATAAGGAAAGATTTATAAGAATTTATTGAATTTTTAAATCGTGTTTAAATAGCACCAACGAAATTTTGGTTTATATTATTATAGGAAATTTGATATTTTAATAGTTAAATAATTTATTAAGGTTAGAATGTATTATGCCGATTTTTATTAAAACATCCTCTGATATTCGGAAAATGCGTTTAGTTGGAAAATGTGTTGCAAATGTATTAGCAATGATTGAATGTTACGTTCAGCCTGGCATCAGTACTGCTGAATTAGATAGAATTTGTAGTGATTATATTATCAATAAACAATCAGCAGTGTCTGCTACATTAGGATACCGAGGATTTCCTGGGTCGATTTGTACCTCGGTTAATGAAGTGGTGTGTCATGGGATTCCGAGTAGTAAGACTATTTTAAATGAAGGGGATATTGTTAATATTGATGTTGCAATTATAAAATATGGATTTTATGCAGATACGTCGAAAATGTTTTTTGTTGGTACAGTTTCACCATTAGCTCAACGTTTATGTAAAGTAACACAAGATAGTTTATATTTGGCTATTAGTATGGTAAAACCGGGTATGAGATTGCGTTTGTTAGGTAAAGCTATTCAAGAATTTGTAGAAAAACAGGAATTTTCTATCGTCAAAGAGTATTGCGGACATGGTATTGGGAGAAATTTTCATGAAGAACCCCATGTATTTCATCATGATACTGATGATAACGGTGTGAGATTAACACCTGGTATGGTATTAACAATCGAGCCAATGGTTAATATTGGAAACTCTCATACATATACTCTGTCTGACGGTTGGACTGTAAAGACTAAAGATCATAGTTTGTCTGCTCAATATGAACATACTATTGTAATTACAAATACTGGGTGTGAAATTATTACTGCACGTTCTGAATAAATAACTATTTATTAAAGTATTAAAAAAATTTGTTCGATGATTTAGTAGAGTGTATTGTTTTTAGTTATTATTTCTTCATGATGTTTTGAAAATCGTTCAAGTTGAGATATTTTTTTAAATTCTTTCAATTTATTGAAATTGTGTAATTGTGTATAATATATAATATAAAATCAATATTATGTAAAATAAACGTTATGTATAGTAACACAGAAAAACTAAAAAACATTATTAATTGCGCTTATGAAAGTCGATCTATCTTTTCTTCTAAAAAGACCGAATTTATTTTTAATGATAACATTGTAGATATTGGTATTGTTGTTTGCAATGTTATTAAATTGCTAAATATAGGGAACTTTCGTATAGCGGAAAAAGTTAATGGTCAGTGGATTGTACATCAATGGTTAAAAAAAGCAATATTGCTTGCATTTTACATTATGGAGAATAAAGTCATAAAATGGGGAGAGGGGTGTTTTTTTGATAAGATGTGTTTAAAATTTTCTAATTGGAGAGAAGAAACTTTTAATAAAGAAAATATAAGAGTTGTACCCCCGGCCACTATTCGATATGGTGCTTATGTTGCGAGAAATGTTGTGCTTATGCCATCATATGTTAATGTTGGTGCGTATATTGATGAAGGCACTATGATTGACACATGGGCAACCATTGGTTCATGCGCGCAAATTGGAAAAAATGTTCATATATCTGGAGGAGTTGGAATCGGTGGGGTATTAGAACCTTTGCAAAATAATCCAACTATTATTGAAGATAATTGTTTTATCGGTGCTCGTTCAGAAATTGTGGAGGGGGTAATTGTAGAACAAGGATCTGTAATTTCTATGGGGGTATTCATTGGTCAAAGTACTAAAATTTATGATTGTGAAAATGGCAATATATACTATGGTCGCGTTCCGACTGGATCTGTTGTAATTCCCGGTACATTACCCAATCATCGTGCAAATGCTAAATTTAACATTTATTGTGCACTTATAGTAAAAAAAGTAGATGAAAAGACTAGAAAAAAAATAGGTATTAATGAGTTATTACGCGGTGTCGGATAATCAATTGGTAGTTTGCTAAGGTTTTTTTTGAATTCGAATGTTTCGTTGTAGTTTTTTTATAATATTACGTTTTATCTTAAATTAGATATAAAAATCATCATTTAATGATTGAAATATGTATTTTGTATTTTTATTTCTTTATGCATGCATGTATTTTTTACATGAATTTTGGTTGTATGTTGAAACATTTAGTGTCGTGTCCTGTTATGGAGTATTATATACGTGACTAACTAAACTGTATGCTGTTGTATTTGAATGCAAATCATATAAAACCATATAACCTAATTATTTTTATTAATGATTGTCAATTAATATTTGATAAAAAATTTTTTCTCATTAAAATGCTCTGATTGAATACCATTCAAGTACATTTAATATTTCAAATCATTAATGCAACCAATAATTAAAGATTTCGATTTTTTGACCTTTTCGTTCCGTGGTCGTTCATTGATTGAAGCTTCAGCTGGCACTGGAAAAACGTATCTTATAGTTATGCTGTATTTACGTTTATTGTTAGGCATTGGTAACGAAAATTGTTTACAATTAACAGTAGATAATATTTTAGTGGTAACATTTACAAGAGGAGGCGTTGAAGAATTACGTGAACGAATCCGAATTTATCTTCGTGAATTTAGATTAGCCTGTCTTGTTGGATATAGTACAAATGTATTTTTTTCCGCCTTGTTAGAAAAAATAAACGACCCCCAGTCAGCTTGTCAAACATTGTTAGCAGCAGAGCATACAATATCGCGTGCTTCAATTTTTACCATTCATGGATTTTGTCAGCACATATTAAAGATGTATCCTATAGAGTTAAACTCAATGTTTCAATATAGTATATTAGAAAATGAAGATCATTTAATTGAAACAGCATGTAATGATTTTTGGCGTAGTTATTTTTATTCTTTACCTACCGAAATTATAAATATCATAACAGGGTATTGGAAGAATCCAAAAGATCTTTTACAAGATGTCCATCCTTATTTACATTATTTAAGTATAAATATTCAGCCGGTATTACGAGGAAATTTTATAACACGTCACAAATATATCATTGATTATATTAATTATATCAAAAAAATATGGATTGCAGAAAAAAGTAAGTTATTAGAATTTATGAATAATAGTAAATATTTTTTAAATCGACGAATTTATAACACTAAAAATATACGAAATTGGTTTGAAATTATTAATTTATGGACTCAAAGTACAACAGTGGATTATCAGATACCTAGTGCATTATGTCGTTTTAAATATTCTGTGATTATACGACATATTACTGTCTATAATCATCAAATTTTGCAATGTCATTTATTTAAGTTAGTAGATGCATTATTTGAAAAGATTGTATCATTAAAACAATTAATACTAAGTACAGCGATATATGAAATACGTAAAAATATAAACTTATTGAAAAAAAAAATTCTGAAATTAGTTTTAATGATTTAATTTCTTTGTTGGATGATGGATTACATGTTCATGATAAAAATGGGAAACTATTACAATCAATACGAAAAACTTACCCCATAGCGATTGTTGATGAATTTCAAGATACTGATTTTCAACAATATCGTATTTTTCATACATTATATTCCAGTCGATCTCAATCAAAATATGGATTGTTATTAGTTGGCGATCCTAAACAATCAATTTATTCATTTCGGGGAGCTGATATATTTTCATATCTATTGGCACGTAAACATGTTGATTTTTATTATACTTTAAATACCAACTGGCGTGCATCGAAAGGCATAGTAAATGCTATTAATAAATTATTCAATTCTAATACATCTTTTTCCCCATTTATTTTTCAGAAAATTCCATTTATTACTATGCGTGCTGCAAAAGATAATAACAGATTACGTTTTGTAGTAAAAAATAAGTCTTATCCTTCATTTTGTTTTTATTTGCCATCCTATCATTCATTAACGGTACGTGAGTATCAAAAAATTATGGCATTTCATTGTGCTACTACTATTCGTGATTTATTGTGTGATGCCAGTTATGGGCAGGCGTGGCTTCAAAGCAGTACATGTAGCAAAAAATTATTGGAATCATCAGATATAGTTGTATTAGTTCGTAATAGTCATGAAGGGAATTTAATCTCTTCTGTGCTAAATCAGTTTAATATATCTAATGTATATTTATCTAATCAGAAAAATATTTTTGAAACATTAGAAGCATTTGATTTGTTATTGATATTACAGGCTATATTATTGCCAGAAGATAATAATATTTTACGTTGCGCATTAATGACTGGTATTATTGGATATAATGCTCAAAAAATTGAATTTATTAATCAAAATGAAAATGATTGGAAAAAAGAAGTTAATGCTTTTGTTGACTATCATTCATTTTGGAAAAAATATGGTGTGCAATCAATGTTGCAAGAAATCATATTTCGACGCCATATTTTTAAACATTTAGCAGCGACTCAAGACGGTAAAAGTAGGTTAATAAACATATTACATTTAGCTGAAATACTTCAAAAATATTCAGTAAATTTACATGATGAAAGTTCATTAGTCAATTGGTTGAAAAAAAAAATTTACTTATCTAATAATTTATCATGTAATGATCAATTATTAAGATCAACAGATAATGATAGATTAATAAAAATTATAACAATACATAAATCGAAAGGATTAGAGTTTCCATTAGTTTTTTTGCCTTTTGTTTCAATTTTACACAAAAAAAAATATCCGTTATTTCATGATCGTGAAAATTATCATATATATTTAGATTTAAGCAATTCTTCAAGAAACATTAATTTATCTGATGAAGAAGGATTATCAGAAGATTTAAGATTGTTTTATGTTGCTGTTACTCGAGCAATTTATCATTGTTTTATTGGTATCGGTTCTATTTCCTTTAAAAAAAGAATCAAAAAGAATCAATGTTGTAATGATCTTCATCGCACTGCATTAGGATATTTAGTGCAGAAGGGCGTCCCTGGAAATTTTTATTTTTTAGAAAAATGTTTAATAAAATTAGTGGAATCTGCTCAAGGAGATATAATGTTAAATTATATTTCTAACAATAAAAATCAAGAAAATTGTAAATTATTAATTGATGGTATAACCAATAATGATTTGAAAAATAAAAATAATTTATCTGCTAGAAATTGGAAAATACAGATTAATACCAAATATACAGTTACAAGTTATAGTGAATTGTATCATTCTAATACATTTTTTTCGTCAGAGAAGTCATTGATGTTAAATAAACAGATTATTTGCACGGCGAAAAATAATAAACAAGACGGTATATTGTTTACCCCTTATTCTTTTCCTCAAGGAAAAGAATCAGGTGTTTTTTTACATCATATTTTTCAAAAATGGAATTTTAAAAAAAAAATAAATGCTGAATGGTTATCTTTGCAATTAATGCAATATGGAATTAGTTTAACATGGTTACCTATCTTACAGATGTGGATGGATACAATCGCTTCTATGCCTTTAAATAATGAAAATTTTGTTCTTTCCCAACTGTCATCTAGTGATTATCGTACTGAGTTTGAGTTTTATTTATCTGTCAAGTCTCTTGTTTCTGCCGAAAAGTTTGATAATATTTGTAAAAATTATGATCCAATTTCTCGTTTATCTTCTCCTCTTACGTTTCCTGATATTTTAGGTATGATACATGGATTCATTGATTTGGTTTTTCGTTGGAAAGGTAAGTATTATTTATTGGATTATAAATCTAATTGGTTAGGTGGGGAGTGTCATGATTATTCTTTACTAAATATAAAAAATGAAATGATTTTTCGTCATTATGCATTACAATATCAAATATATACATTAGCTTTACATCGTTTTTTACGTCATAAATTGATATCGTATAATTATAAAAAAGATTTTGGGGGAGTGTATTATTTATTTTTAAGGGGCATTGATTTAGTACATTCAGGTAATGGAATTTATTTTTGTTTGCCTGATCAAAGGTTAATTGATGAACTCGATGAGTTATTATCTATATGTCAATGATTAATTACTAGAATATTTATTATAAAAATAAATAAATCATTGCGTCCGGTTTTCACTTAAATTCACTTATAATGTTTAATGTAATTCATGTATTATTAGACATTATGTTTTATATTGTTTGTTTGTTCTGTTATAAATTTATTTTATATCATTGTGATTTTAATTTTTTTGAAAAAGATTAAAGTATAATGCTTTATTAAAGTATTCATAATAATTATTCTATGCATGAGTTTGTTTTAGAGGCATTAAAATTAGGTTTGTGGCGGCAATTAGACGTTCGATTTGCTTATATGTTATTAGCTGCTACTACTAATTTACATCAATATAATGCTTTAATGTTGGCTATCATTACTTTAAGCGCATATATTAATCAAGGACATGTTTGTTTACCATTGTTTATATTATCTCCTAGTCGGTTATTTGGAGGAGAGCATCTTTTTTTAGCTAATGAAATTTGGAAAAAAATTGGTAATTTATCAATTTCTCAATGGACTGAATTATTACTTGTTAATAATACTATAGTAAGTAATGGGTCTTACTTAGCTCCACTAGTACTAGATAAAGGTCGATTATATTTATATCGTATGTGGAATTATGAATGTTCAATTGCTAAATTTTTTTATTATAGCTCACGACAATTGAGCAATATTTCTATTAAAGAAAACAATAAAATAGCTAAATTATTAAATAACTTTTTTCCTGATGTAACTAATCTTAATAATAAGCTTGGTTATAGAAATAGTAATGATATTGATTGGCAAAAAATTGCTGTTGCTATGACTTTAACTAGTAAAGTCACAGTAATATCTGGAGGTCCAGGTACTGGAAAGACTTTTATTATTTCTAAATTATTGGCGATAATTTCGTTACTGTATTCTAATTGTTCATTAATAGTGAAAATGGCTGCACCTACTGGAAAATCGGTGGCACGATTAAATGAATCTATTAATATTATGAATCAGCAATTATCTTTAGTTAACAGTGATTTTAGGAAGACTACTTTATCAATAGAAGTAGTTACATTACATAGGTTGTTGGGCATGTCTCTTTATCATCAGAACATTCAACGTGTTAAATATAATTTTTTGTGTTTAGATTATTTAATTATTGATGAGTCTTCAATGATAGATTTGTCTATGATGGCAAAAATAATTAAATATTTATCAGCCAAGACAAAAATAATTTTTTTGGGTGATTATAATCAATTACCTTCAGTTGATCCTGGTTCTGTATTTTTAGATCTTTGTTATTTTATTGGAAAAAGTTATACATATAAATTTTCTCAAAGAATTCAAAATTTAACTAATTATACTTTGCCGTATAGTAGTGAAAATGAATATAGTATTACTGATACTTTATGTTTATTACAAAAAAATTATCGTTTTAGCGCTATTTCAGAAATTGGGCGATTAGCTAATGCTATTAATTCAGGTAATCAACATCATGTTTTATCTTTATTAACTTCTAGAATGACAGTGGATATTTGTTACATGGTTGTAAAAGATCGTGAAGATTATTTTAAAATGTTGTTTAAATGTGCACTGGGCTACATAAATTACTTTAAAAATATCGTATCATGTAGTTGTATAGATTTAGTGTCTATTTTAAATATTTTTAATGAATACAGAGTATTATCTATATTACGGGAGGGGCCATTTGGTTTTATACAATTGAATGTATTGATTGAAAATATATTACGTAATTATGGATTAATTCACTCAGTGGATAATAATGACGAATGTTATGTAGGCCGTCCAATTATTGTTACTTCTAATGATCCATCGTTATTGTTATTTAATGGTGAAACTGGTATTATATTGCCGGATGATAATAATCAGTCAGATTTGTTTGCATATTTTATGTTATCAAACGGAAAAATTAATAAAGTTCCTTTGCATAAATTACCAAAACATGAAACTAATTTTGTAATGACCGTACATAAAGCTCAGGGATCGGAATTTAAATATGTATCGTTAGTATTTCCTGATAAAATTACACCAATATTGACTAAAGAGTTGTTTTACACTGGTATTACTAGAGCTCGTAATCGTTTGTCAATTTATGCAAACGATAAAATAATAACTCATACCATGCAACATTCATATAATCGTTATAGTGGTCTGGTTGATCGTTTAAAGCATTATAAAGAATTATAAAGAAGGGTGGTAATATTTTTTTATTGTGTTATCACTATGTATAATAGTAGTAATAATTTTCACTTATTATTTTTCGGTAATAGTAGAAATTGTGCATTAGTGTACTCTGTTATTAAATTATGCTTAGGAATAGGCATAGGCATAGATAATAAAAATGTATTTTGGTACTTGTTTTGAGTAATGTAATGTGGTATCCTCACTTTTTGGTGAGGCCTTAGAGGTGTTCTTGCAATGGATGTTTTATGAACCCGGTCAGATCTGGAAGGAAGCAGCCGTAATGAAATATGCATGTGCATTGAGCCAATGAGGCTTCCCATTTTGATTTTTGTTTTATTTGCTGAGTTTTTTAATTGTTTTTGTATTCTATTCAGTAAAAAAAAACAGATTCTTGTATTTTATAATTTTATCTTCTATACATATAGAAGATTTAATATATAAAAGATTTATTTCGTGATAATAAATAAATAACTTATTTCTTAACGAACATATTTCCAAACAGAAATGGGTACTTTATCGTATAATTTATTCATTGTAAGTTCAGCTAATCTGTGATCTGCTGCAGAATTAAAATTCTCCAATTCATCGTCAGATAATTCATATTTGTTTTTTTCAATTATCCGTTCCAATGTTTCTAGTGTTCTACATTTTCTTAATCGCATTAAATAATCTATTTTTTTCATTAATTAACACCTATGAGTTACCAATTTAAATATTTTTATTGCACAACATAAAAACTTTATTTATCATGAATATATTTATCGTTACATTACTAATTGTTTAATTTCAATCTCAAGAAATTTTATCATACTTTTGATAAAAAAGGTAAATGTAAATATAATTAAATTAAATGTTAATTATTATGTTTTATTTTTTTAAGTAATATAATTGTTGGTTGATACAATAAAATTTGTTGATATAATTGTATACATTGCAGTTTTACTGGCCGGTAATTATACTTTTCTATTGTTGTTTTTATATTGTTTTTATATTGTTTTTGTATTTAATTAATGCCAAAATAGCATTAGCTCAACTTGTAATTTAGTTGATTTGTACGTTGTTTTCATTACATTATAAGGTTTCATATTATGATTATGATGATGATATTCATAAATCAACAATTCCAGTCATTACGTGGGTGATTCGTTGATGTGCGTGTGAAAATCAAGATATATATCCGACATAAAAAATTAACATTTTTTGAGATTTTCGTTTGTAAGGGGATTTTTTTTAGTGTATTTATATCCGTTTAAATTAATAATTTTCTTAAAATGTTTTAAATTTATAAATGCAATGAGCTATGGAAAATATTATAAATCATCAATTATCCTTAATCAAAGAAAATATTTATTGTGTAAAAAATTATCCCAAAAAGGGGATTTTATTTCGTGATATTAGTCCTCTTTTAGAAAATCACAAAGCATATTCTGCTAGTATTTCTTTGTTGGCTAGTCATTATAAAAATTATAAATTAACAAAAATTGTTGGTATTGAATCGCGAGGATTTTTGTTTGGTGCCCCGTTAGCTTTAATATTAAATTTGGGATTTATTCCAATACGGAAAGCAGGGAAGTTACCTAGAGATACAATCAGTACAAGTTATGTATTAGAATATGGAGTGTCTTATTTAGAAATACATAATGATGCTATTTATCCAGGAGATAAAATATTAATTGTGGATGATATATTGGCCACTGGTGGGACTATTACAGCTTCTGTAAATTTAATCAGACGTTTGGGTGGTGAAGTACAAGATGCTGCGTTTATAGTAAATTTAGATTATCTTGGTGGCAAAAAGATATTAGATAATATTGGAATACAGAGTTATAGTTTGGTTGTATTTTCAGAATATTAAATGAATTTTTTGCGTATTAATAAAATTACAAATAATTATGCTATTATAATAGCTTATTATATGACTGTATGTGATTGATTAACAACAATAATTTTTATTAAAATTTTTTATGACCTATCAAGTTCTTGCTCGAAAATGGCGGCCAAAAGTTTTTGATTCTGTTATAGGCCAGGAACATATTGTAACCGCTATTGCAAATTCTTTTATATTAAATAAGGTGCATCATGCATATATATTATTTGGTACCCGGGGGGTTGGTAAAACGACTATAGCTCGATTATTTGCGAAACGCTTGAATTGTAAAAGTGAAAAAAAATCATTACCGTGTGGTTGTTGTAATATTTGTTTAGAAATTGACAAGGGTTGTTTTTTTGATGTTATTGAAATAGATGCTGCTTCACGAAGTAAAGTGGAAGACACTCGAGAATTTTTAGATGATTCGTACTATCCACCAATTGTTGGTCAATTTAAAGTGTATTTAATAGATGAAGTGCATATGTTATCTCGAAATAGTTTAAATGCACTGTTGAAAGTATTGGAAGAACCGCCTAAACATGTTAAATTTTTTTTAATTACTACTGAACAGCAAAAATTGCCAGCTACTATATTATCCCGATGTGTTCAATTTTATTTGCGTCCTTTATCTATTTCCCAAATTTTCAATCAGTTAGTATATATTTTTAAACAGGAAAATATTGAATGTGAACTTTCAGGTGTAAAATTAATAGCTTATTTTGCTAAAGGCAGTATGCGTGATGCTTTAAGTTTAAGTGAACAGGCAATTATTATTGGGAAAAATAAAATATATCATAATGTCATTAAGAAAATGTTAGGTGTTATAGATATAGAGCATCCATTATTTTTATTAGAAAGTTTGATTGATGACAATGTTCATGCGGTAATGCTTCGTATAGAACAGTGCTCAAAATTAAATGTGGATTGGGATTATTTTTTGTCGGATATGCTTATGTTATTGCAAAAAATAGGTATGATTCAATTATCGAATAATACATATGATACACATAATGACAATGTTGATGATATTAGAACATTTGAAAAAACTCGATTAATAGCGTTATCTAAAAAAATAGTTCCAGCACATGTACAATTATATTATCAGATTTTTCTAACAGGTAGAAAAGAACTATATTATGCACCAAGTTATCGAATGGGTTTTGAAATGATTATGTTGCGTGCATCAATATTATTAGACATTGCAAAGAATCATAATTCTCATAATTATATCTGTAGTGATAATTCTGAAAAAAACTCTTTTATTACCAATATGATCGCAAATCAGGGTTCATTTATTACTTTTCGTTAACAAATTATAAAAAAATTCTAATATCATATTGTTATGCTATATGAAATAATAAATTAAGAAGTAAAGAGATAGTTTTTATATTATTCAAAGTGTTTTTAATGTTATTAATGTGAATGTTTATGTTTTAGTCGTGTAATTAATCATAGTAAGATATTTTGAATATAAAATATGTTTTAAAAGTATTTTAATTGTTATTTTATTTAATTGAATGGTATTTATTATATGTTGCAATTTTAAATTACGATGGGTAGTCTTTACATGTACAACATGTTGTTATATTCAGGAGTTGTAATTAGTTTATTTTCATATAATATATTATTTATATGAAATTCTGTACTTAGTGTTATAGTAAAGGTTTTTAAATCATGCGAATTGTATTAATTGGCCCTCCAGGGGCAGGAAAAGGTACCCAAGCGTATTTTATCATGCAACATTATAATATTCCTTGTATTTCTGTAGGAAGCATGCTGCGCGATTTTATGAATACCGACTCCAATAATTTGTCGAATATGGTAAAAAATACTATTAATTCTGGTCATTTAGTATCAAACGAAATAGTAATAAATTTAGTAAAAAAAAGATTTAAAAATCGTGATTATTATAAAAATGGTTTTATACTGGATGGTTTTCCAAGAACATTTACTCAAGCACATGCTATGAAAGAAATTGGAATTTCAATAGATTTTGTGTTGATATTTTCAATTTCAGAACAATTGATTATTCAACGAATTTCTGGTCGTTATTTACATGTTCCTTCTGGTAGAATTTATCATCCAATATTTAATCCTCCTAAGAAATATGGTTATGATGATATTACTGGAGAATTATTGGTGTGTAGAGAAGATGATAATAAGCAAGTTATACGGAACCGATTAATAGAGTATTACTGTTATACAATACCAGTAATAGATTTTTATCGCAAAGAATCTTTGATCGATCAGCGGTTACACTGTGTTTCAATTGATTGTGATAAAGATATATCAGAGGTTCAGTGTGCATTGAAGAAAATTTTTGATCAAAAATATTAAAAAATATTAGTAGTGAAATAATATTGCCATAAATTGAATGATATATATTATCATTTAATATTGCCAACCCGTAATGTTGGGTTGGTATCTTATCAATTAGAATTTGGAGAGGCGGAAATTTTTTTTCATTTAATTCAAATGATCTACATAACATAATATGTAATACGTAAACCATTATATATTTTATCTTTTATAAAAAATTAAATAAAATTTTAGATATGTATACAACTGATTTATCATCCAAAATAATTTATACGTTGACTGATGAATCTCCATTATTGTCAACATATTCTTTCTTGCCAATTATTTTTACATTTATTAAAGATACCGGAATTACAGTTGAAACAAAAGATATTTCTCTAGCTACTAGAATACTTAGTAATTTTTCTCGATTTTTGCGTTTTGAAGAACAAAAATCTAATGATTTATATGATTTAAGTCAAATAATAAAAATCAAGGATGCTAATATTATAAAATTGCCTAATATTAGTGCTTCATTGCCCCAACTAAAAAAAGCTATTCAAGAATTGAAAAGTTGTGGATATTGTATTCCTAATTATATAGATAAACCAAAAAATATATATGAACAAAATATTAAATTACTTTATGATAACATAAAAGGTAGTGCTGTTAATCCAATTTTACGAGACGGCAATTCTATACGCTATGTTCCATCTGTAATTAAAAAACATTTGAAAAGAAATTTCAAAGTTGATGATTGGTCAATTGATTCAAAATCTCACGTATCTCATATGAATAGTGGTGATTTTTATGGTAGTGAAAAATCAATAATAATCAATAGAAGTCATTATATAACGATTGTTTTATTGAATCGATTCGGCGAAAAAAAAACATTAAAAGAAAAAATCTTAGTTAATTTTGGTGATGTAATTGATGTTGCTTGCATGAAAAAAAAGTTGTTAATTCGTTTTATTCGTGAACAAATTCAAGATGCTAAAAATCAACAAATTTTATTATCTATACATTTAAAAAGTACAATGATGAAGATTTCTGATCCAATTATATTTGGTGTTATAGTAAGTGAATTTTACCGTAATATATGTAAAAAATACAAACGATATTTTGAAACGTTAAATATAAATTTTAATAATGGAATTAGTGATCTTTATAATAACATGTCGCATTTACCAAACACTGTGCAAAAAGATATAAAACAATCTCTTGAATTAATATACTCTCATCAACCCCGACTAGCAATGGTAGATTGTAACAATGGTATTACTAACTTACATATACCACATGGTATGATTATTGATTCTTCGATGGCTAACATGATTTATAATTCTGGAAAAATGTTAGGTAATGATGGTAAATTATATGATACAAAGGCCATTATTCCTGATCGTTGTTATGCTGGCATATATCAAGCAGTAATTGAAAATTGTAAAAAACATGGTGCTTTTGATTCTAATACCATGGGTAGTATGTTGAACATTGGTCTGATGGCAAAAAGAGCGGAAGAATACGGTTCGCATGATACTACTTTTGAAATTCCATATGATGGTGTTATGCAGGTTATTGATAATAATAATCAATTATTATTTGAAAACATAGTACAAATCGGTGATATTTGGCGATTGTGTCAAACAAGTGATATAGCCGTTAGGCATTGGGTAGAATTGGCATGCCAATATGCTGAATCACATAACATTCCTACTGTTTTTTGGTTAGATGACAAACGTCAACATGATATGTGTATCATAAAAAAGGTCAAATCGTATATAAATATTTCATCATTTGTAGATATTATTATTTTATCTCCTGTGCAAGCCGTGTTATTTTCTATTGAACGAATCCGTTCTGGGAAAAATGTCATTTCAGTGACTGGGAATGTTATACGTGATTATCTTACTGATTTATTTCCTATTTTAGAATTAGGCTCTAGTGCTAGAACGTTATCCATTACTCGGTTGATATCTGATGGAATTTTATGCGAAACAGGATCAGGTGGATCTGCGCCAAAACATTTTGAAACATTTATCAAACATAATCATTTATCTTGGGATTCTTTAGGGGAGTTTTTTGCTTTGTTTGCCTCGTTTAAACATATATTTGAGAATAACGGTAATTTTAAAGCTAAGATTTTGTCAGATTCTTTATATCAGGGTATTTGTAAATTGATTAAAATGAATCGTTTACCTTCTAAGAAAATTGGTGAGCTAGATAGTCGAGGTAGTCATTTTTATTTAGCGATGTATTGGTCAGAAGCTTTAGCGTTACAAAATACTGATAAAAAATTAAAAAACAAATTTAAAAATTTGTATGATTTATTGATTTTTAACGAAAAAAATATTATGGATGAGTTAATTCAAGTGCAAGGAAAAAGCGTGGAACTTGGAGGCTATTATAATCCAGACGTTAGAAAATTAAAAAAAATCATGTGCCCCAGCATTATTTTTAACGATATATTGAAGTTATTTTAATCATGTGAATTTTTGCTTAATAAAAAAAATTTTGTTGATCGTTGTTATAAAAATTTATGTAAATTATTTTTTAAAAGTAATTTCATTTAAAAATATACCATTTTTGTTAATTTCTACAACTGAGCCTGTATTTTTCCAGTTACCTAAAACAATTCGTTCTAATTTTTTCATATCATCGACAATTGTGTAATATTTTTTTGCTTGATGGATATGACCATGAATCATGAAATCTGTATTGGTTTGTAATAGTATTTTTTTAATTTTTTTTTGATCGATGGTATCAGATGTCACGTTGTTATGTTTTTTATTATTTTGTATAATACGACTAATATATAGGCGAGTCGATAATGGTAATGATAAAAATATTTTTTGAAGCCACATTTGTCTTGTGTATTTACGAAATCGTTGATAGTTATTATCATTAATACATAAAGTATCTCCGTGTAAAATAATTATTCGATGTCCTAAAAATTCCAAAATATTTTTGGATGGTAATAAAGTGATACCACAATTAATAGCATATGTGTTGCCTAATAAAAAATCATGATTTCCATGAATGAAATAACATGGAGTATGATGGCGATACAGATATTGTAATGCATTGGAAATTTCAATATGCAATGGATTAGGATCATCATCACCTATCCATATTTCAAAGAGATCTCCAAGTATATATAATGCTTGAGCATGAATTGCTTGATTGTGTAAGAAATTTATAAAAGATTGAACAATGTATGGTTTGTTATTACAAAGATGAACGTCTGATACGAATAAAATAAACATGTATGATTTGATTATGTTAATTATTAGTTTGTAATTTTTATTTATTGTGTTAATAAAACAGTATCGATTTTTTTGTTTTTTTAATAAATTTTATATAACAATAATCACTGAAGATCAACAATTGTTTGCTGAGATTTACATCTCAGATCATTCTATCAATATGACGTTAATAAAATATTTACCATTACTATATGAATAGTATTTATAATTTGTTAAATTACTACACTATTTTTTTATGCGTTAGAATATATTTTTGTAATCATGGATAGTTATGTTAAAAATTTTTAATACTTTAACAAGAAAAAAAGAACATTTTAGACCGATCAAATCAGGTCATGTAAGTATATATGTATGTGGTGCTACTGTATACGATTTATGCCACATTGGACATGCCCGTACTTTTTTGTTTTTTGATTTTGTTGTTCGTTATTTACAATATTCTGGATATACAGTTAACTATGTACGTAATATCACTGATATTGACGATAAAATTATTCAACGTGCTTTCATGAATAAAGAATCTTATCAAAAATTAACTAATCGTATGATTGTAGCTATGCAAAATGATTTAACTGCTTTAAATGTTATCCCTCCAAACTATGAACCACGTGTTACAGAATATATGAATGATATTATTGCATTTATATCTAAACTTATTGATAAAAATTATGCTTATATAGCTTCAAACGGAGATGTCTTATTTTCTCTTAAAAAAGCAAAAAATTATAATGTTCTTTCCGGTCAAAATCTTGAAAAAATGTATATTATGAAGTCTTCTAATGTATCTTTTAAACGTCATCCAATGGATTTTGTATTATGGAAAAAATGTAATAGTAATAATAATTCCTTATTATTATCTGATTCGGTTTGGTTTTCCCCATGGGGAAATGGTCGACCTGGTTGGCATATTGAGTGTTCTGTCATGAGTTATGTTTTACTTGGGAAGCATTTTGACATTCATGGAGGAGGAATAGATTTAATATTTCCTCATCATGAAAATGAAATAGTTCAATCTACTGCAGCTTATGATACCCCGTATGCTAATATATGGATGCATGTAGGTATGGTGAAACGCAATTCAATGAAAATGTCTAAATCATTAAAAAATTTTTTTACTATACGGGATGTGTTGCAAAATTACGACCCCGAAACTGTTCGGTATTTTTTAATGTCAGCACATTATCGAAATTCGATCAATTATACAAATGAAAATATTCGTCAATCTAGATTATCATTGGAACATTTATATATGTCATTAAGAAATATTGATAAAATCAATAGTACGATAGGTGAAGATTATTTCATATCAAAATTTATTTCTGAGATAGATAATGATTTTAATATGCCAGGTGCTTATTCTGTATTATTTGAAATATCACATAAAATAAACCAATTAAAGAGTAAAGGAAATAAATATATTACAGAATTACAAAATTTGGCATCTACATTACGTTATTTAGGTCAATTATTGGGTTTGTTAAATCAAAATCCTGACTGTTTTTTAAAAAGAATATTTAAACCTTCTGTGATAAAAGATCAAGATCTAATACAAGAAATAGAACTGTTAGTTAAAAACAGAAATATTGCAAGGAAAAATAAAAATTGGATATTAGCGGATCAATTACGATGTGCATTGTATGAATTAGGGGTAATATTAGAAGATGATTCACAAGGAAGCACCATGTGGAGATTTATTAGTTAATTATTTGATCTTATTTTGTATTAAATGTTACATAATCGTTAATAAATAATTGATATTTATCAAATTATTTGACTAATGTACAATGATTCATCTTAGCAAAAACATTGTTTTGAAATTATTTAGCAAAAAAGTAGTTTGTTATACAAAAATGATAATGATATTATACGTATTTATGATATCGAATATAAGCCTGAAATGTATTTTGAATTAAAGTAGCTACCGTCATAGGTCCTACTCCCCCTGGAACTGGGGTAATGTAAGAAGCCTGATTATATGTGCTAAAGAAATCTACATCTCCCACTATTTTTCCATTTTTTAATCTATTAATTCCTACATCTATTACTATAGCTCCTGGTTTAATCCAACTTCCATGAATAAAATTTGCTTTTCCAACAGCGACAATTAATAAATCAGCATGTTTAACATGTTGTTTTAAATTATGAGTAAATCGATGAGTAATCGATACTGTACACCCTGCTAATAACAATTCTAGACTCATTGGTCGGCCTACAATATTTGATGCACCAATTATGACTGCATGAAGAACATGTGTGTTAATATGATATTTATTTAACAAAGTGATAATGCCTTGAGGGGTGCATGGTCGAAGCATGGGTGATCGTTGACATAATCGTCCAATATTATACGGATGTAATCCATCTACATCTTTTGAGGGCAAAATTTTTTCTATTACATTGATTTGGTTAATATTTTTTGGTAATGGTAATTGTATTAATATACCATCTATATAATCGTCGATATTTAGTGTTTCAATCAATTTTAATAATGAGTTTTCATCGCTTTCTTGTGAAAGATTATAACAAAATGAACAAATACCAACTTCTTTACAAGCTTTTTGTTTACTATTTATATAAATTTTTGAAATTGGATTATTACCTACTAAAATTATTGCTAATCCTGGAGCTCGGATCCCTTGTTTAAGATATTTTTGTATTTTGTATGCAATTTTTGTTTTTATTTGTGTGGCAATTCGTGTGCCATCAATTATTTTTGCTACCATGAAAATTTATATCCAGTATGTTTGTTTAATGAGTAATTATTCAATTATAAATATGAAAAATGTTAATTTTTATCATAAATGATATTAATATTTAAGGATTCTTGACTCACATTATGATCTTAGTATAATAAAAATGGATATGAAAATAATTATGTAATTATTATTAAATGTTCTTATATTTATTATGTGCGCCCTTAACTCAATTGGATAGAGTAGCAGCCTTCTAAGCTGCAGGTAACAGGTTCAAATCCTGTAGGGCGCGAATCTCATTACATTAATATTGCAATATGTTATGTAAATATTGTAAATTAATAATAACATTATCATTAGCAATAAGCTAATTAAAAAAATACATGTTACACTGGTGTCAAAAAATGAACAATTGTAAATCAAAATATAATTTACAAATTATGAACCTATATATAGTAAATATATATTTAAATTATTTGGATATTTTTATGAAGAAATTTTAAAAATCGTTCTTAATTTTAGTTTGTTTTTATTAATATTAGTTGCTCAATGTTTTAAAAAATATATGTTTATATTAACAATCATTATTATTGTTAATACTTGTTAGAAATATTTTTTAAATATAGCTATATTTACGTGTTGCTTACATGTTAAAATATGTAACATTGCAAAACATCAATTATTATTTATAATATTTAAACACCTTCTTTTTATAGATAAGTAGTTGTGGAATAATTATGATTGCTGGTTTATTGTTTTCTCTTGGAGCCAATTTGTTATGGGGACTAATTTTTATTGGCCCACTTTTAGTTCCAGAGTATCCAGGAGTATTACAAGCAGCAGCAAGATATGTTGCATTTGGGATTATTACTTTGCCTTTGTCATGGTTTGATAGAAATCGTTTGTTTAAATTGTTACGTAAAGATTGGATAGAAGCAATAAAATTGGTGTTAGTCGGTAATTTAATATATTATGCATGTCTTACGAATGCTATCCAACGTACTGGATCGCTGATTTCCACAATAATTATTGGCACTTTACCAGCTGTTTTAGCTATTACTGCTAATCTTTCATATACCACCTATAATAAAAAGGATAAGTTATCATGGAACGTACTTCTAGTTGGACTATGTTTTATCGTATTCGGTTTGATATGTGTGAATTTAGAAGAATTGCAGTATACATTAAATATTTTCAGTTTTCAGGAGTATTTTAGTGGCATAATATTGGCTGTTGTCTCTGTAATTTGTTGGACTTGGTACGCGTTACGAAATGCCAAATGGTTAAAACAACATTCATATAGTACATCGATGACTTGGACTATAGCGCAAGGAATAGTACTATTACCTTTATCTTTTATATTTTATGTTGGTATTTGCATATTTTTTAATATAGTTAACAGTGATTTTATATTACCTTTGGGGCCGAGACCGAAGGTATTTATTTTGTTAATGTTTGCTATTGGTTTTTTATGTTCTTGGGTAGGTACTTTTTTTTGGAATGAAGCTAGCCAACGTTTACCAACTGTGTTTATGGGTCCGTTGATTGTATTTGAAACTATATTTGGATTATTGTATACTTTTATACACAGGAAAATTTGTCCATCGTTTTTAACATTATTTGGTATATTACTTTTGATAGTAGGTGTTGTATATATTAGTAGTACCAAATTATTTTTAATAAAAAAAGATGAACGATCTGTTAAGAGTTAGTTTATGTTGCTAACAAAATGATGTCATACTAGTTTACACTATATCCATGTTTTTTTTAAAGATAAAAATATAAAGCTGAATATTTTTTATATTAGGTGTTTTTGTATTTTTTTAATAATATTAAATTTAGTTAAAATATAACTATTGGGTATGTTATTAATGATTTCAAAAAATATGTTAATTCAATATAATATTATTTCTCAGCTAAATTTGATAAATTTCACCATATCCATAATGTTTTTTTATGTCATTATGTTTTCTGTTACACCTCGGTTCTGTTTTGCAAAAAAATTGTTGTGTATAGATAGCAATATTCAAAAAAAATACAATTTTTTATTATTAAAATCACAAAATTATAATTTTTCCGTTGAAATCCCTACAAAAAAAATATTTGACAATAATCATTATGGTTTAAAATATCAAGCATGTATTCAATCACAGTATTATTTAAATAATGACAAATTTTTATTTGTAAAATATTCTGGAATAAAAGAATATTACAATGGTTCATTATTCAAAAATATTTTATTAATTGGTTCGGGATATAATATTTTTCATGGACCAGTATGTTTTTCTCAAATGCGATACTCCCCTGGTTTTTATTACACTATTGTATATAATAATCATCAAAACAACTGTTTTAAATCATTAATGTATGGTTCTGGTATGTATACGTATCAGTTGATTAATAATATTTATTATTATCAATATTTAGGTGTATTAGCAAATTTAAAACATATATGTACTAAATTTGAAAATTCATTAAGTATATTTTTTAATAGTCAAACTGTTTTATTGAAATGTTCCTATAATGTTGTTTTAAACGAAAATAAATTTCAAAATCTGTTACCAAATGTTAATAAATATGTTTCGGTATCTTTTACATATTTTTTATAAAATGTTAATGACTTATAAAAAATGATGTTAAATATGTAATAATTAACAAAAAAAATTGTTTTCGTATCATAATTCAATTGATGATTTTATGTTAAATACACAACAAGAAACATATTATGATTAATAAATATTTTAAATATTTATTAAACTATACAACAATATTTATAATTAAAAAAATATTTGAATAATTATACAAAAATATTTTTTATGCATACAATGATGGTGATTGTATAAAATATTTCTTAATATTCTTATATAATGTCTCTATGAATATATACTGACATAATAATTCCAAAACTTGATAAAAATACTATTAACGCTGATCCACCATAGCTAACTAATGGCAATGGAATTCCTACCACTGGCAAAAGACCACTGACCATTCCGATATTTGTAAATACGTATATAAATAAAATAATCATTAAACTACTACTTATGATTCTTCCAAAAATATTTTTTGCATTAATAGCAATAAAAAAACCCCTAATAATAATATTTACATATAGTAATAATAATACTATTTCTCCTATTAATCCTAATTCTTCACCAATTACAGAAAAAATAAAATCAGTATGTCTTTCTGGTAAAAATTCAAGTTGTGACTGTGTACCATTCAACCAACCTTTTCCGGTTAATCCCCCTGAACCGATAGCGATTTTTGATTGAGTAATATGATAACCTGTTCCTAATGGATCAAGATCCGGATTCAATAAAGTATTAATTCTATCTCGTTGATAATCATGCATATAAAAAAACCAAATTATTGGAATAGAAAATATTACTATTGAGATTATTATAACAATTAATTTACCACTAAAACCTGCAAAAAATAAAGTAAATAATCCAGAAATACTGATCAAAATTGCACTACCTAAATCTGGTTGATAAGCTACAAGTACTGTAGGTATTAAAATGAGTATTAATACAAAACTAGTATGTTTTACAGATGACAGTGATTCATTATCATAATAGTGAACATAACGAGCTAATATAAGAGGCATAATAATTTTAACTAATTCTGAAGGTTGAAAGCGAATGTCGCCAAAAAATAACCATCTTTGTGCTCCTTTAGTAATATCTCCATAAATGTTTACCAAAATTAATAAAAATATGCAAAAGCAATATAAGTAAGGTGCCAGTGTTTCATATATACGAGGAGGTATTTGTGCCAATCCTATCATTATTATTAGACCAAAAATAATTTGAATGATCTTTTTTTCCACAATAAATATATTTTGTCCACTAGCGCTCCACATAATAAATAAACTGTATATCAAAAGTAAAATAATAAAAAAAAACAATATTCTATCAATATACATTTTTTTTCGTGTAGTATATTTTTTAAAAATTGTTTTCATAAGTTATAAATACATTTTTATATAGGCATACAAAAATGATTGCGATGCAATGCATGATTGTTAATGCAACTTTTTTTAATTAGATTTTTAATTAGATAATAAAATATAATCAAATATTTTTCTGGTAATTGTTCCTATTGATATTCCATTACCTCCATTTTCTAAAATGACAACAATTGCTATTGTAGGTTCATGGTACGGCGCGAAAGCAATCATTAATTTGTGATCACGTAAGTATTCTGAAATTAAACATGGATTGTAAATTTCATTATCTTTTAAACTGTAAATTTGTGCCGTTCCGGATTTTGCAGCTACTTTGTAAATAGTATCAAAAAAATTATTTCGAAGTATCCCGTTATTTCTATTAGCTGCCCCAAACATAGCATCTTTGACAATTGTCCAGGATTCTGAGTCAGAATTACAAATTTGATATTGTGTGTTTTTATAATAAATTTGGGATTCATCTGTAACAATTGCATGCAACAAATGGGGGGTACGCACAACACCATTATTAACCAAGGTCATAAGTGATTTTGACATTTGTATAGGAGTTGCACTCCAATAACCTTGACCTATGCCTACTGAAATTGTATCACCTGGATACCAAGGTTTTTTAAAACGTTTCATTTTCCAAGTTTTTGTGGGCATTATTCCAGAAATTTCTTCTAACAAATCGATACCTGTATATTGTCCGTAACCAAATTTTATCATCCATTTTGATAAATTATCTATACCCATATTATAAGCTATCTGGTAAAAAAACGTATCAGAAGATTCTTCAATAGCTTTAGTAATATTTAGATATCCGTGCCCAGTACGTTTCCAATCTCGATACCGTTTTTCTGATCCTGGAAGTTTCCACCAACCAGGATCAAATATGGAAAAGTTTTTATTTATAGTACCTGATATTAATGCTGATATTGAAATATACGGTTTTATTGTTGATGCTGGAGGGTAAATTCCTTGAGTAGCTCGATTTAACAGTGGTAGATTTTTATCCTTTAATAATTTATTAAAGTTTTTTTCTGAAATCCCTTTAACAAATTGATTTGGATCATAGCTAGGATTAGATATCAATGCTCGAATACTACTATCACGTGGATCTGTAACTATTACAGATGCACGATTACCTATTAATAGTTTTTCAATATATTGTTGTAAATTAATATCTAATGTTAAGAAAATATTTTTCCCTGCTTCGGGAGATTGTTTATATAACTGTCGAATAATTTCTCCTCTATTATTTACTTCAACTTTTTCGTATCCTGGTTTGCCATACAAAATATTTTCATAATATCGTTCAATTCCTAATTTTCCTACATTACGCGTAATAAAAAATTTTTGCATATTGTTTTCTGAATTTAATTGTTTAATATCTTGAGCGTTAATTTTAGAAACATATCCAATTACATGGGTGAGTGTAGAACCATATGGATAATATCTATATTGATATTCTTTCATTTCAACACCAGAAAATCGAAATTGATTAAGCGCAAAAGATGCTTGTTCTACATCTGTGAGATCGGTTTTTATGGGTAATGACAAAAATTTTGGAAAATTTTTTCGTTTTTTTTTAAAAGCAATAATTTCATCATTAGTTATTTGTATTATTGATTGTAAAGAATTAATAGTTTCTTGTAAATCTATTACTTTTTCTTCTGTGATTTCTAACTGGTATATTGTTTGATTTATTGCTAATGCAACCCCATTACGATCATATATAATTCCTCTTGAAGGAGGGATTGGTAATAATTTAATTCTATTATTATTAGAACGTGTATTATAATTTTTAAAATGTATTATTTGCAAATAACATAAATTGATTATTAAAATAATAATTAATATAAAAATCAAAATACATGCGATAATTATTCGCCTAGTAAATATCGTTATTTTATTTGAACAATTATAAAAAACTTGAGAATATTTAGTCTTCATATTAGGATTTTTAATCTTATAAATTAAATATATTAATAAGTTATTTCCAATATCTTTAAAAAATTAATTTAAGTTGATATACATATCTTGTAATGATACGTCAATTTTATAACAGTTTAGATATATACTAAAAAATTGTTTTTGTTATTTTAGTATAATTGTTTGATAAGTAATATGTTGTTATTATCTGTATACGATAGTAAAAAAAATTACGTTTCGTACCTTTTTAAAAGAAATTATACATAACATTTAAAATACCTTAGAAATGGTTTATTCTTGATTGTCAATGTAGACATTGATTGTTATTCGTGAGCATTGCAAATATACTAACAAATATTTGTTGATTATTTTGCATTATTAATGATGATTAATATCATCAGATAGTAATAAAATTACTGCTTTAAGATTATTCCAAATAATAAATGTACGTTCTTGATAAATCATCAGTTCTGTTTGTAGTAATAATGTAATTGTTAAATATAATTTTTTTAGAGTTATATGATTTAATTTTTTAATAAATAATAAATGTAAAGATTTTTGAATTTTGTATTTATTAAGTAATGAGCTTATAAGTGAATGATTTTTCCCTGATAATGTTCTTTTACACATTATTAAAAGGGTTATCAAATTTTGTATACTACGTAATACTGTTAATGGTTTTGTTGTATTTTCTGCTTGCAATTTATTCAAAATACGTTCAAATCGTTTTTTATCATATTTTAATATGGTACCTAGTAAATGTGAAATATGAAAGTATGATGACGTATCATTCATTAAGTCTTTAATATGTATAATGTCCAAATTTTGTTTAGGATATATGATTGATAATTGATAAAGTATTTGGTGTAATGCATTAAGGTCATCTTCATAATATGAGGATAATAATTCACAAGAAGATTGATTCAATGTAAAATTTAGGTCTTTAGCTCGTTGTAAAATCCAAGGTATCAATCTGTTATATTGAGGAGTATTACATTCAATAAATACTATATGTTTTCTTAAATTTTTGTAAGAATGAAAATAATTTTTTATGGCAATAGTTAATGTATTTATACGGAATATTAAAAATAAGTTATGATTCATAAGAGGGATAAGAAAAGATATTTTTTTAAAAATCGTATTATCAATTTTTTTGTTTGTTTGATATAACAAAAATATTTTTTTTTTACATTTAAATAAAGATTGTGTATGAGCAATTTCAAATATGTCGTTTAATGTTGATTGATCATTTAATGAAAATACGAATTGATCATATGAATGGGGAGATGTAAGATTTTTTAGAATAAAATCTTGGGTGTCATTTAATAAAAACTGGTTATTACCAAATATAACGTAGCAATAATAACATGTTTTTTTTATTGAAATTTGTTGTTGTAATTGTTGAAGGCATATATGAGTAATCATAGTATTTGTGTAATATAGAAAATGGTATTTTAATGTTAATTTATATCTTAATATCTAATAATATTTTTTAATTACATCTAAGAGTTTAAATGTTAACTCTTCTGATATTTCTTCATATATTTTTTTACGGATAGTATTTTCTTTAATAGAATTTGCTAAAATTTTTACAGGATCATTGAAAAATGATTTAGAAACTACAATATTAGATGGATAATATTTATTAGTTGGTGTTACAATTTTTATTGTTGTAGTCAATATCATTTGATATTCTGCAGGTTGTCCATCTGAAAATAAAGACTTTGTAATGCATTTTTCTAATGTATGTATTATATATAAAGATATATAGGCAGAACGATTACATTGATATTTGTATGTATTGCAATCAATGTATGAAATATTATTCATGTGAAGTTTTTCTTTTGTAATTTTTGTTAAAAAATTATAAGAATTGTAACTATACAAATTTATGAAAGGATGATTATTTTTTTTAACAACATCATGCGTGATGATATCATATGCACATCCTGAAGTGAATATTAATATTATTAATACACTATTTCTTAACCACAATATGGAGTTATTTGTGATGTACAAGGGATACCTTCATTTTTTTTCTGTAATAAAATTAATAATTTTATTTTGAATATAAATTGTTTTTATAATTTTTTTATTTCTTAAGTATTTTAAAGCAGTAGAATCTTTTTGGGATACAAGATCATAGATTGTGTGTTCTGGGGTATTATTTACAACATCAATTGTATCTCGAGTTTTACCATTTATTTGTATAATAATTGTTTTTGTACGTTCTATTAATGCTGTTTTATCTCCTATTGGCCAGGTGCTATGATCAATATCACCTTCAGCACCTAAAGCTTGCCAAAGAACAAAAGTGATATGAGGTGTGAATGGATAAAGCATTCGTATTATTGATAAAAGTGATTCATGTAATAAAGCACGATCTTGCTGATTTTTTTTTGGAACAGATATCAAATGATTTATTAATTTCATAATAGATGCAATTGCAGTATTAAACATGTGCCGACGATCAATATCATCAGTGACTTTTAAGATTGTTTTATGTACTTTTCTTCGTAATATTGTTTGTTGGTTATTTAAAATATTTATATTTAATGTCTCTACTGGACCATTATTAATATGTTCATAAACTAACCTCCATAAACGTTTTAAAAAACGATGAACACCCATAATGTTTGTTTCTTTCCATTCTAATGGCATATTCACTGGGGCAGCAAACATAATAAATAATCGGACAGTATCTGCACCGTATTTTTTAATCATAATATCTGGATTTATTCCATTTTTTTTTGACTTTGACATTTTAACCATGCCCAAATGAGTTAAATGATTTCCATCATCATCGATAGCTTGGATAATATGTCCTTTTTTGTCATATTTAACTGTAACATGTAAAGGTGATACCCATATTTGTTCATTGTTTTTATTTATATAGTAAAATGCATCTGATAATACCATGCCCTGACATAACAGTCGTTTTGCAGGTTCAACTGAATTCACCAATCCTATGTCTCTCATGAGCTTATGATAAAATCGAAAATATATTAAGTGCATCGTAGCATGTTCAATTCCTCCGATATATTGATCAATAGGTAACCAATAATTTACAGCTTGGGAAGATAGCATTCCAGATGTGTAATTGGGGCAAGTATATCGAGCATAATACCATGAAGATTCCATAAAAGTGTCAAACGTATCGCTTTCACGTGATGCTGGAGAGTTTTTATAGATAGTATGTATCCAGTCATCACTTTTTAATGGATTGAAAACATTATTTGTTGTAATATTTTCTGGTAAAACAACGGGCAATTGATTACTCGGAACTGAAACAATATTTCCATTTTTTAAAATAATCATTGGAATGGGTACCCCCCAGTACCGCTGACGTGATATACACCAATCTTGTATTCGATAGCATACTTTATGTTTAGCAATCCCTTGATTTATTAATTTTTTGGTAATTTTCTCACAAGCTACTTGATGATTAAGTTTATTGAATTCTCCGGAATTAAATAATGTACCTTTATATACCATAGCGTGAGTATCAACTTTGGGTTTTTTGTTATTTATGTCAAGAATAACAGATTGCATAGGTAAATTATATTTATTAGCAAATCTCCAATCTTCTTGATTATGCGCTGGAACCCCCATGATGGCACCTGTACCGTACTTAATAGATACATAATTACTAATCCAAATTGGTAATATATTATGGTTTAATGGATGTATAGCATACATACCAGTGTTTATTCCTTGTGTTTCTGTAATCAAATTTTTATATTGATTTGTTTGGTATATTTGTGAATTTTTAAAATTATAATTTAAGAAATTATTGTTATTTATAATATTTTTAGATAAAGGATGTTCTATTGAGATTGCGATATATGTTGCCCCCATGATAGTATCAGGACGAGTAGTATAAATTGTTACAACATTGTTGCTATTTAATATTTTAAAAGATATTTCAAGCCCATTAGAACGTCCAATCCAATTTCGTTGCATGGTTTTTACTTGTTGGGGCCAATCTGTCAAAATATCTAAATCATATAATAATTGATCAGCGTATTTAGTAATTTTTATAAACCATTGGGGGATACATTTGTATTGTATTTTTGTATTACAACGCCAGCAACAATTATTGATTACTTGTTCATTGGCTAATACTGTTTGATCTTTTGGACACCAATTTACCAGTGATTTTTTTTTATACACTAATCCTTTTTGATATAATATTGTAAAAAACCATTGTTCCCAACGATAATATTCTGGTTGACAAGTTATAAGTTCTCTACTCCAGTCGTAAGCAAATCCCAACGATTTAAGTTGTGTTTTCATGGTGCAAATATTTGAATATGTCCAAATAGAAGGGGGGGTGTGATTCAAGATAGCTGCATGTTCTGCAGGTAAACCAAAAGCATCCCATCCTATTGGTTGTAACACATTTTTTCCTAATAAACGTTGGTATCTAGAAATTACGTCACCGATAGTATAATTTCTAACATGTCCCATATGTAAATTACCGGAAGGATATGGCAGCATAGATAAACAATAATATTTTTTTCGGTGAAAATCTTCTGTAACCATAAAAGTTTTTTTATTATCCCAATTAGTTTGAACCAAAGGTTCTATTTTATTCGGTTGGTATATTTTTTCCATATTAAATCTTTATCTCGTATCTTTCTAATGTAAAACGTTATACTGCAAATAACAACTATATAATATAATAGCACTGAAACACAAAAATTTTGCATATTAAATTAATAATTAAAATATTTATAATTATAATTATAATGTGAATATGGTTTTAATATTAAATCTTATTTAAATAAAATATTAACTATCAAAGGTATTAAATATCTAATATTTATTATGTTGAATTATTGTAAACATGAACGATGTGTCAAAAACATAATAATAATTTATTAATGATAATTAAGCATATCATATGAATAATACTATACTTTGAAAATTATTAACGATTATTTGAATTTTAATTATTATATTCTTGAAATATATAGATAATATACATTTGCATACTCAATTATATAATATTGTTATATTAATAATTTTAATAAGGTTGTATGTATATATTTCATAACTAATTATTTGTTTTTTATAGCTAGAATAGTAAAAATTATTAGGATGGTTTTTAAAGGATAACTTCCTAATCTAACATAGGGGGTGATTCCTTTTGTTGGTGTTATTTTATTAGTTAATACTGCTTCAGTACATTGGGGTAACGTAGATTGTAATTTTCCATTTGCTGCAATAAATGCTGTGATTCCATTATTTGTACTATGGATTAGAGGTCTACCAAGTTCAAGAGCTCGCATTTGTGCTATTTGAAGGTGTTGCCATGGTTCAATAGAACATCCAAACCAAGCATTATTGGAAATAGTTAATAAAAAATCTGTATCAGCTTGAAAATTGTTTCTAATTCGATTTCCAAAAATAATTTCATAACAAATACTAGCGGTAAATTTTATGTTAGCCACAGTTAATTGAGGTTGTAAATATTTCCCTGATGTTAAGCAAGAAAATGGAAAATTAAAGAAGGAAAAAAATGATTCTAAATACCTTTTACAGGGGATGGTTTCTCCAAAAGGAACTAAATGATATTTAATATAACGATTATTATTAGAATAATAATATGGAGTAGAATCACCAATCACTATGATACTATTATAATATTGTTGTCGATGTTGTACATATCGGACATCAATTATACCAGTAATTAGACTGACATTTTTGTGTCTTAATGTTAAATCTAGTTGTGTTAAAAAATTATTTTGAGCAATTTCACTATCTGGAATTGCTGACTCAGGCCAAATAATGATTTTGCTTTTTTTGATATTATTAAAACTATGTTGCAGATATGTATTTAATATTTGAGAAATATAATCAGCATTCCATTTTATTGTTTGATTGATGTTACCTTGTATTAATGTTATCACAATACTTTTTTGTGGTACCAAATGGTACCAATGTATTAATTGTAGTGCCCACAGGAATACAATCAATATTGTTGTACTAATTATTAATAATAATGAGTGCTTTTTTAGTAATATGCAAACAAACAATCCACTAATTAACATTAACCCAAAAGTAATTCCTTCCATTCCTAAGATAGGTGCTAGACCTTTTAAAGGAGCATTAATTTGGCTATAACCAAATTGCAACCAAGGAAATCCACCAAACAGATACCCTCTTAGCATCTCTGTCGAAATCCATAAAGTTGGTGCAGCAAATATTAAACGCGAATATGTACTAATTGGCCATATTTGGACTAAAAGTATTGAAAATACTACAGGATAACAGGTTAAATATATTATTAAAACAAACATTAACATAATACTCATCAATTTGGGGATATTTCCAAATTGATGAATACTAATATAAACCCAATTAATTCCAGTACCAAACAATCCAATTCCCCAAAAAAAACTAAAACAAGAAGATTGATAATAATTGCAATTTGTAATGACTAATAACAAACCGGTTAATGAAAATATTGCAGCTGGCCAAAAATTATAGGGAGAAAATGATAATGTACCACAAAGACCAGCCAGTGTAGCTGATAAAATCCGAAAAATGTAATAATTTAATTGTGATGTTGTTCTTTTTTGATCATTCATTTTTTATGAATGTTGTAGGTTTTTTTTTAGACGGAATTAAAGAAAAATCTAAATTTTTTGGAATATCAACAATCATTTGTATAATTCGACGGCTATCAGTTAAAATTATTTTAAAAATATATCCTTCAATATCAATAGAATCTCCATGTTTTGGCAAATGCCCGAACGTTTGCATGACCAGTCCCCCTATAGTGTCAATCTCTTCACTTTTAAAATTGGTATGAAATATTTTATTAAAATCTATAATAGGAGTCAGCGCACAAATATTAAATGTTTTTTTAGTCAATTGATAAATATTTTTATTATTTGTGTCATCATATTCATCTTCAATGTTACCCACGATAAGTTCGAGAATGTCTTCAATTGTAATTAATCCTGACATTGCTCCAAATTCATCGATAACAATCGCCATATGATGATGTTGTAAACGAAATTCTTTTAACATTTTATCAACGCGTTTATGTTCTGAAACCACGATGGCTGGTCGTAATATTTTTTCAATATTAAACAATGCAGAATTTTTTTTCATAAATGGTAATAAATCTTTAGCCATTAAAATACCTTCGATATGGTCTTTATCTTTGTTAATAACTGGAAATCGAGAATGAGCTGATTTTATAATAATATTAAGACAATCTTCTACAGATTGATGATTTTGTATACTAACGATTTGTGATCTAGGTATCATGACATCACGTACTCGTTCTTTGACAATATTCATAACTCCTTCTAACATATCAGATGTATCATTATCGATTAGTTCATTTTTTTTAAGTTTTTTTATTAATTTCAATAAATCATTTCGATTTTTTGGTTCATCATGAAATAAATGGTTTAAAATTATAGAAAAGAAGTTTTTTTTAACCGGAGTAGAACTATCTTGAGAATCATTATCGTTCATATCTTTAATTGAATTATTATTATTTTAATCAATGTTCCATAATAGATATATTAGGACTGTAAAATTAAATTTCAATTTTAAAGGGCATAAATATTAATATTTCTTATCTGTATCCTAAATTGTACATAATTTTTTTTTCCATTTTTTCCATGATTTCAGTATCGTTAGTAGTGATATGATCATAACCCATGAGATGTAACGAGCCATGAATAACTACATATGCTAATTGTCTTTCAATAGATATATTATTTATTTTAGCTTCATGCTTTATAATTTGATAACAAATTACTAAATCACCTATTATGGTTGTGTTTAGCCAGAGAGGAGGATAAAATGGAAATGATAAAACATTAGTGGGATTTTTTTTTTTAAGAAATACATATTTAAAGAACGACTTTCCATTTCATCAACTATTCGGATAGATAGTTCTATACATTTCCGGTGATATGAGGAAAAAATGCATCGTATCCAACGGGTAAATGTAGATTTATTTGGTATTCCATTTAAGTTATTACACGCTAATTGTAAATTAAGAACAATTTTCTTCATATATATATTTTTTTAATATTTTTATAAAAAAAATCAAGACGATACACATTATATAATCAATTACGAAAAGAAGTAATATTTTAAATTATTTTTTTATAAATGAACAAATTATCAAATATAGGCAATTAATGATCTTGATTAACTTGAATTTACTATATTACTGTAATATATATATTTAAAATATATAGAATCAAAGATTCTGTTTTTTTAGTATTATAATTAAGCACAGATATTAGTTTAAAAAATTTTGATTTTTGAATTTAATACATTAATATTGTTTATTAAAAAATAATTCTGTAATATTTTAAAAATATTAAAATATATACTTAATATTGTTAAATCATGAACAAAATGTATTGTGATGTTTTAATATCAGGAGCTGGAATTGTGGGATCTGTTTTGGCGATAAGGCTTGTGCAATCCGGTTTTCGTGTGATTATTATAGATTCTGCTGTGCCACATTTATTGCCAACAACTTCTGCACCTGATTTACGAGTATCTGCTATAAATATATCTTCAGTAAAATTGTTGCACATGATGAATATATGGAAAAGAATAAAATCTTCTTTTTATGTGCAATTTCATGAATTAGAAATCTGGGAATGCTTATCCTCAAAAGTTGTTTTTAACAGCGATTTATTAAATCTTCCATATATGGGATTTATTGTGGAAAATTCAAGATTACAATTTGCCTTGTGGGAAAATTTTTTAGATTATAAAAACAAGTTAATATTTTTTGATCGTTGTTCATTAAGTTCTATTTTTTATAATGGAAAATATTGGGAATCTACATGTAGTAATGGAAAATCAGTTAATAGTTTATTATTAATAGGGGCTGATGGAAAAGATTCTTTAGTACGAAATAAAGTAAACATTGGGGTAACTGGTTGGCAATATCGACAATTTTGCATGTTGATGAGCATAAAATTTACTAAAGATCAAAAAGGGAAAATATGGCAACTTTTTACCCCATCTGGTCCTAGAGGGTTTTTACCATTATATGATAATTGGGGTTCTTTAATGTGGTATGATAATATTAATAATATTCATCAATTACAAGAACTATCTTTACCAATATTAGAAAATATTCTCCAAAAATATTTTGGTGAGCGACTAGGTATAATAAAGCTATATAAGCGATTTTATTTTTCCTTAGTCCGACAACATGCTAACTACTATGTAAAACAAGGTTTGGCACTAGTTGGAGATGCTGCACACACAATTAATCCGTTAGCTGGACAAGGCATTAATCTTGGTTTACGTGATGTTAATACGTTAGTCAACATATTAAATGCAGCTAAATGTGGAGGAGAACTATGGAATACATTAACAGTCTTACAACGTTATCAAAATCAACGGCGGTATGATAATTATTTTATGC
Source organism: Blochmannia endosymbiont of Polyrhachis (Hedomyrma) turneri (assembly GCF_000973505.1). NCBI lineage: Bacteria > Pseudomonadati > Pseudomonadota > Gammaproteobacteria > Enterobacterales > Enterobacteriaceae > Candidatus Blochmanniella > Blochmannia endosymbiont of Polyrhachis (Hedomyrma) turneri. The sequence goes on from NZ_CP010048.1 coordinate 368,567, forward strand.
AAACTGGAATAGATTTTTTATACACTATTTTTAGTAATGATATTTTGTTTATAAAATTTTTAAGAAAAAGTTCTTTAGTTATTCTTGAACGTTCTCCCATATTAAAGAAATATATTTTACAATATGCATTGGGTTTTGAATTTTAAAATGAAGGGAAATTAAATTTTGGACGATATGTAAGTAAGTAATAGTAACAATATACTATACTTTATATACTTTATAAGATAAGTCTATTAGTGTTATTTTTTAGTTTTATTATTAGCATGTTCATTTTATGCATTTAAAATATTAGAATAGCCGTATAACATTAATAACTGGGGCACCAGGATTCGAACCTGGGTATGGCGGGATCAAAACCCGCTGCCTTTGCCGCTTGGCTATGCCCCATCATTGATACCAAAAAATACGGGAGGCGAGATTTGAACTCGCATACTCATTAATGGTATCAGAACCTAACTCTGACGCGTCTACCTATTTCGCCACTCCCGCTGATAAATTTTAAAGAATTACACAATAGCTACGACAAGATTTGAACTTGTGACCTCAGCATTATGAGTGCTGCGCTCTAACCGTCTGAGCTACGTAGCCAAAACATCTCATCTAATATTTTAAATAAAATTACATATCACACAGTAACAATCAATTTCTATATTGTATTACATAATACTTAACATAAATTAAACATAATGTATAAATCATTCTATGTAGTAATTCTTAATTATTTTATTGTTAAAAAATTACATGTTTTCCGTTAACAATTGTCATAATAATTTTATATTCCTGTGTAAACGCAGTTAAATTTGCAATTTTATTCATTGATAAACTTCCTAATTTATTATCCACTCCTATAGCTCGTGCTGGATATAACGTAGCCATTCGTAATGTTTCATATAATGTCAATCCTACAAATTTAACAGTATTACGTATAGCATCAATCATAGTAAGCGATGAACCACTAAAAATTCCGTTTTGATCTAAACATACCCCATGTAAACAATTTATTTTTTTGTTTGAAAAAAGAAATTCTTTAATGTTATTGGCCCCTGCGGGGGCAGTACTGTCTGTACTGAGAATTAAATGATCTCCTTTTATATATTTTGCAATACGTATATTTGCCCAATTAACATGTAATCCATCAGCAATAATACTACAATAAATTTCTGGTGTATCAAAAATTGCTCCCACAACACCTGGTTCACGTGCATTCAATAGTGACATGGCATTGAATAAATGAGTTGCACAACTAACACCAGCGTTGAAACTTTGTTTTGATTCTTGATATGTGGCGTTAGAATGTCCAATAGAAACGCAAATTCCGGATTTATTAAATTTCCGAATAATTGAATCTTTTACTTTTTCTGGAGCCAACGTAATTTTTACAATCACATCATGATTTTCACAAAGATAATTAACCATTGGTTTAGTTGGTTGCCTTATTAAATTGACATTATGAGTTCCGCTTTTTTGTGGGTTAAGATATGGTCCTTCTAAATGTAATCCTAAAATCTGATTTCTATTGTTTTTTAAAAAAAAACGCACGGTATCAATTGCTTTTATCATGCAACTATTTGTCGTAGTAATCAATGTTGGTAAAAAGCTGGTACAACCAAATCGATGATTAGTTTTTTGCATTATTTCTAATGTTTGTGTTGATAATGCGTTTTCACCATTGTTAAATTGAACGCCCCCACAACCATTCACTTGAAGATCAATAAAACCAGGTGACAGTATAGCGCCACATAAATTATATTGTTTAATCATTTTAGGTAATTTATGTTTGGGATAAATACCTTTGATTATTTCTTGATCAATAATAATGATATGTTGGTCTAAAATTTCATTACTAGTGTATATTTGTGCATTAGTTAAAGCATACATATACGTAGTTATTAAAGGTCATTTTTCAGTTTAATATTAAGTTAATTTTAAATAATAGATAAATGATGCATTTCTATTTTTTTAAAATATTTAATTGTTTTTATTTTTAGTTCTAACGTTGATGCTTCATCACATATCAAGGTGACTTTAGGATGTAATTGCAAACAACTAATAGTCCACATATGGTTCAAATTACCTTCTATGGCAGCTTGTACTGCTAACGCTTTATTTTCTCCAGTTACTAAAATAACAATTTCTTCTGAATCAAGTAATGTAGCAACTCCAATCGTCAAAGCGTATTTTGGTACATTATTCATGTCATTATTAAAAAAACGAGCATTTGCTAAACGAGTGTTAATAGTTAATGTTTTTATTCGAGTTCGTGAAGATAAAGAAGAACCTGGTTCATTAAAAGCAATGTGGCCATCTTCACCTACCCCCCCCATAAATAAATGAATCTTTCCGTATGATTTAATTTTATTTTCGTAACGTTGACATTCATAATGAATATTTTCCACATCACCGTTTAACAAATTAATATTTTCTTTGGGAATATTGATATAGTTTAAAAAATTTGAATGTATAAATGAACAATAGCTTTTGGGATGATCGGAAGATAAACCAACATACTCATCCATATTGAATGTTACTACATGTTTAAAACTAACTTGACCATTTTGATATCTTTTTATAAGATGCTGGTAAGTTTGGATTGGTGTTTCTCCAGTTGGCAACCCTAATACGAACGGATTCTTAATGTTAGGATGAAAAGAATTAATTCGATTGGTAATATAATTCGCAGCCCATTGACTGACTTGTTCGGCAGTTTTCAGCAATATGACTCTCATAAATATATTTGATTTAATCGTCGAATATGTAGTAAATTATACCAATAAGTTCTATTAATTACGAATATTTCAGTAATCTAGTATGATTATAACATTCATTTGTTACTTCTGAAAGATATTTTTTTAATTACTAATTTTTTAAAGCATGCGTGAAAACAAAAATAAAGAATGTGCAAAAAATTTTATTTATCAAATTATTGAAAATGATTTAGTGTCTGGTAAATGTACTTTAGTTCGTACACGTTTTCCACCAGAACCTAATGGATATTTACATATTGGACATGCTAAGTCTATTTGTTTAAACTTTGGTCTTGCTCAAGATTACAAAGGTTACTGTAATTTGCGTTTTGATGATACTAATCCTACGAATAAACATGCAAAATATATTGAAGCTATTAAAAAAGACATTAATTGGCTCGGATTTCAATGGAATGGTACTGTTCGTTACTCTTCTGATTATACTGAAATATTGTATTTGTATGCAATTAAACTTATTAAAAAAGGTTTAGCGTATGTAGATGAATTATCAAAAGCTCAAATACGAGAATATAGAGGAACATTGAAGGATCCTGGAAAAAATAGTCCATATCGTTCTCGAAGTATTCAAGAAAATTTGTTTTTATTTAATAAAATGAAAAATGGTATGTTTTCTGAAGGGGCTGCTTGCTTACGCGCGAAAATAAATATGTCTTCTTCTTTTATTGTCATGAGAGATCCTGTTTTATATCGCATAAAATTTATTCAACATCATAAAACAGGTACAAAATGGTGTATTTATCCCACATATGATTTTACACATTGTATTTCTGATTCACTAGAAGGCATAACTCATTCTTTATGTACTTTAGAATTTCAAGATAATCGTCAATTATATAATTGGATATTAAAAAATATTGATATAAGTGTACCTCCCCGTCAATATGAATTTGCTCGATTAAATTTAAAATATACTGTAACATCTAAACGATGTCTTAAATTATTAGTGGAAAAAAAAATTGTAGATGGCTGGGATGATCCTCGTATGCCAACTATTGCTGGTTTGCGACGCAGGGGATACACTGCATCTTCTATTCGAGAATTCTGTCATCGAATTGGTTTAACTAAACAGAACAATCAAATAGAAATTTCAACATTAGAATCGTGCATTCGTGATGAACTTAATGAATTAGCACCTCGTGTTATGGCAGTGATAAATCCAGTAAAAATTATAATTAATAATTTACCAAAAGATTATAATGAAAAACTTTCAATGCCCAATCATCCTTATAAATCAGAAATGGGAACCAGAAATGTAATGTTTACCAGAGAAATTCTGATTGAGAAAAGTGATTTTAGAGAAAATATAACAAATAATGATCAACATTATAAAAGATTAGTATTAGGTGGGGAAGTGCGATTACGAAATTCCTACGTTATTAAGGCTGAACATATTGAAAAAAATATACAAGGAGAAATTATTGTTATTTACTGTACATGTGATCTAAAAACATTAAATAAACATCCTGATGATAGAAAAATTAGGGGTGTTATTCATTGGGTGTCTGCTATTTATGGTATTTCAGCAGAATTTCGATTCTACGATAATTTATTTTTAGTTCCTAATCCATCCAATTGTAAGAATTTTCTAGAAAATATAAATCCTAATTCATTAACTGTTACTCATGGATTTGTTGAATCTCAAAATATTATTAATAACGCTAATATATCTTATCAGTTTGAAAGAATAGGGTACTTCCGTATTGATAATAGTTGCTTTCAATCTACTCATCCGATTTTTCATCAGATAGTAAGTTTACGAAATATATCAAATCTTAAATAACATTAATTCATAGCATATTACTTATATACTAAAACTAAAATTGTAGTTATACTATTGACCTATACGTTAATTATAAACGATATATTTTGAATTTACATTTAACGTACGGTAATGACTACTAATTATATAGTTCATAATTACAAACATGTAAATAATTATAATTGTTAAAATTATTTAATTTTTTATATTAAAAATTATAATTTTACGTTCTAATTTTTAATCATTATTTAAACGCAGTTCTTTAAAAATTTGCTTCACCCAAAATTTTATACGTTTTGAAGTCATTTCTGGTTGTCGATCTTCATCAATAGCTAAACCCACAAAATTATTATTTATGACGCTTTTAGAAGATTTAAAATGATATCCATGAATTGGCCAATGTCCAATAGAAATACCTCTATTTAATTTTATTATTGTATATAAAATAAACATTGCATCGCAAAAATATTCAGAATAATCTTCCTGATCACCACATCCAAAAAGTGCTATTGTTTTTCTAGAAAAATCAATTTCTTTTAAAATTGGAAGAAAGTCATCCCAATCACATTGAGGTTCACCATAATACCAAGTGGGTATTCCAAAAAGCAATTTATCATATTTTTCTAAATCTTCTTTGGTACTTTTAAGAATATCAAAAACATCAGCAATATGTTCTCCTATTTCTTTTTGAATCATACTAGCAACGTTTTCTGTATTTCCAGTGTCACTACCAAAAAATATACCTATTCTTGCCGCCATAAATATTCAATCCTTACAATAATGGAATATTGTATATAATAATACATTATTAAATATTAATTACATCAATTTTTCATATTTTGATGTTAATAATGAAGAAAATAATATTTTTATTTAAATTATTTAAAATTTATTTTTATAGAAAATATTTTGTATTAAAAACATAATTAATACAATTAAAACATATATTTATTATATGGTTTATGCTATTTTAACAAAAAATCATCAATAATACTTACAACAGAATCTTTTTGTTCAATATGCACCCAATGACCAGATTGCACGATATGAATAAGAGATTTTGGAAATTGTTGATATATTTCACAATAATGATGATATTTTATATATGGAGAATATCGACCGGCAATGAATAGAACATCCCCCAGCCACGGATTATACTTTTCCCATGAATTTAGCGCTGAATAATTTTTTTGAATGCTATCGATATTAAAAATCCATTGTCCTGTTCTGAATGATTTTAACAAAAAAAAATTGTTTTTTGATCATGAATAAATTTATTCATTAAAATAAACGCTTCATTTTTTGATGTGATATGTGATTTTGTAACAGAATTAATTGCTAGAAAAATATTGTTATTCTGATTTGTAGCGTACGTTGTTGGCGCTATATCCATTATTATTATCTTAATAACATGATTTTTCAATAACATAGGTAAAGTCATAGCAACTTTTCCTCCCATAGAATGTCCTATTACTATACATTTCTTTATATTCAAATCATCTAATAAACATAAAATATCTTGCGCCATTATTTTATAATTCATTATAAAACTATGCGGAGATTGTCCATGATTTCTTAAATCAACTTGTAGCGTATTATATTTTTTTATATTAAATTCTTTCGCTAAAGTATTAAAATTATTTAAATTTCCAAACAAACCATGTATAAATATTATAGACGGTTGAGAGTCTTTGAAATCCGTATTTAATCGATAGTTTAATTTCTTCATTGTTTTTTTAATGTCTAAATCAAATAAATTTTGACCAGCTGAACCATGAAACGCAAATTGCGCAATATAACATGCAAAAATTTTATCACCAAAACGATTGTTTTATTAAAAATATAATATACATCGAATACTTTGTTTATTAATTAATTGTAACCATTATAATTAATAAATAATGTCAACACAAAAATATAATGTATAATATTTTATATTATCATATTTATCATGGTTTACTATCATGTACTTTAAATATTATTACAGTATGCAAAACTAATACTATACTCAACACAAGGATTGACCAATGACTGATTGTCAACATGCAGGTCATCATAAAAATAACTATACTGATGTTTCTCAATTAATACATAAATATTTCGAATTAATACCTAATCCTAATGATTTTTTTCAAAAAGTCAAATTTGGTACATCAGGACATCGTGGAACATCTGAAAACTATACATTTAATGAAGCACATGTTCTGTCTGTCACGCAAGCTATTGCGCAACAAAGACGACAAGAAGGCATTCTTGGTCCATGTTATCTTGGTAAAGATACTCATGCTTTGTCTGAAGTTGCATTTATTTCTGTACTTGAAGTTTTATCTGCCAACAAAATACATGTTATTACACAAGGATATGATGTATACACACCCAGCCCAATAATAGCTCACGCTATTCTAAATTACAATAAAAATCGACACAGTCAATCTTTAAAAGCCGATGGAATAGTAGTTACATCTTCTCATAACCCTCCTGGTGATGGTGGAATAAAATATTATTCACATTACGGAGGTATAGCGGATACACGTATCACTAATATGATTGAAAAATATGCTAATTCACTGTTATTAAATAATTTACGGGGTGTATATCGTTTGACATTAAGCCAGGCGTGGCGTAGTGATTATATTCATCTTTTAGATTTTACACAAGAATACATTAAAGGATTGGTGAATATAATTAATATGCAATGTATTCGAGAATCTAAAGTCAAACTAGGTATAGATCCAATGGGTGGCACTGGTATTGATTGTTGGAGTCGAATCGCTCAATGTTACAAGTTAGACATAACATTAATTAATGATACTATTGATTCAACATTCCATTTTATACCTCCAAATCGTGATGGTATAATTCGTATAGATTGTTCTTCTGAAGAAATAATGAAAAATCTATTAAAAATCTGTAATAAATATGATTTAATTTTTGCTAATGATCCTGATTGCGACAGATATGCTATAATTACTCCCCAAGGATTTATAAATGCAAATAACTACCTAGTTATAGCAATTAATTTTTTGTTTAAAAATAGGCCAAATTGGAATATAAAATTGGGAATTGGAAAAACTTTAGTATCTAGTACAATAATTAACCAAATCTCTAAAAAACTTAACCGTCATTTAGTAGAAAAACCAGTAGGTTTTAAATGGTTTGTTAAAAGTTTATTTCAAGGTATGTTGGGGTTTGTCGGAGAAGAAAGTGCTGGAGGGGTATTTTTACAATTCAATTCTGCACCATGGTCCACAGATAAAGATGGTATCATTATGTGTTTATTAGCAGCAGAAATTTTTTCATCTACTGAAAAGACGCTTCAAGATCATTATAATCGATTAATTAAAGATCTTTCTTTTTTAAGTTATACCTGCATACAAATACCTATCTCTTATTCCACGTATGCAAAAATTTTTGATGCATTTATTTCAGGAAAAATGTTACATATTCGTGAATTAGCCGATGATCGTATCATAAAAATCATCCAAATAATAAACAATACGCCAACAGGATTAATAGTTGATGGGATAAAATTTATAACAAAAAACGGATGGGTTGCTATTAGAAATTCTGGCACAGAAAAAGTATGTAAAATTTATTGCGAAAGTTTTTTAGACGACAAACATAGAAAAAAAATTGAAAATTCAATATATGAAAATTTAGCCTGTTTGTCTATTCAAATTTAACTAAATTTATGAATTTATAAACACTTTCTGAGCTGAATACAATACTTAATACTATATAATATATTGTAATATGTTATAATATGTACCATAATACAGTATTAGTTAATATTCCTCTACAAACTACAAATAAATATACTACTAATGTTAGTTAATTTTTATCAAAATTATAGTAATGCTGACCTATGACTAAAAAAATTTCTTTCTTTACAACCATTATACAGCTGTCTTGGACGAATCAATTTTACCCCCTCTTCAGTTTCATCATACATTTCTTTCCAATGTGCAATCCATCCAACGGTTCGTGCAACAGCAAAAATTACAGTAAACATTACGGGAGGAATCCCCATTGCAGTTAATGTCAAACCAGAATAAAAATCTATGTTTGGATATAACTTACGTTCAATAAAATATTGATCATGCAGTGCAATTTTTTCTAATTCCATAGCTATCAAAAATAAATTAAATAATTTGTCGGAAACTTTCACTTTTTGCAATATTTCACAACAAGTCTCACGCATAACAAGAGCACGAGGATCATAATTTCTATAAATTCTATGACCAAAACCAATTAATCGAAATGGGTCATGTTTATCTTTAGCTCTTTTAATAAATTTTGGAATGTTTTCTACTTTATCAATCATTTCTAACATATGTAGACATGCTTCATTGGCACCACCATGCGCTCCTCCACCCAAAGCAGAAATTCCAGCTGCAATACAAGAAAATGGATTGGCACCTGAAGAACCTACCATACGTACTGTAGATGTAGAAACATTTTGTTCATGATCCGCATGTAAAATTAGAATTTTATTCATCACTTTTTCTAATACAACTTTGTCATCCGAGTTATATTTCTTATTAATAAGCATATTTAAAAAATTTGCAGCATAAGAAAGATCATTCCTTGAATAGATAAAGTTCTCGTTTTTCAAATATTGATTACATATTGCAGCTAAAATTGGCATTTTAGCAATTAATTGGCAAGCAATTATATTCCTATTTTTTTTTACGCTAATATCTAAAGAACTATAAAAAGCACCTAATGCGTTAACCGCATTGGCAATCATTACCATTGGATGCGATTTGTCATAAAAACTATACAACATATGTTTAATTTTGTCATGAATGGTATTATTTTTAGCAATGATATTACAAAAAATTTTATGTTCTTTATCTGAGGGTATATCTCCATATAATAAAATATAACATACTTCTAAGTATGTAGATTGTTTAACCAATTGATCAATTGGAAATCCTCTATAAAGAAGTGTTCCTTTTTCACCGTTAATATAAGTGATTTTAGATTTGCAAAATGCAGTAGATGTCAGTCCAGTATCAATCATACAATAGCCATGTTTTTGCAATTTGCCAATGTTAATTTGTTTCTCCCCCATGCTGCCAGGAATAACATCCAATTCAGTAGTAAAATTATCATGTTTTGCGATAAATGTTACTGTGTTATTATTGAAATCATCCACCATTAATTATTTTTATCCCAAATACTTGTTTGAATAACTTGAATTACAAAAAAACCTAACAATTAATACAATTAATACACATGATAGTATCTAAAATTATCAAATTTCATATTAGCACGTTATAAATACACTATAACTGATATACTATATCAAAGTATTCTTTAAAACAACTCCAACATTTTTATATCTTATTAACAATAAGTAAATCCGTTATATCTTAACATTTAAATCTACTAATTAATAGCAAATTATTTTTTCAAACAAACAATATGAAATTAAAGATACTTAAATAAATGGCACATCCTAAATGAAATTTCACAATTAAAAAATATAAATTTCTAATTTATTTGCCCAATACTATTGAATTAATATATTATTAACATATAAAATATAACTTTGGATATAAATAAACAATATAATTATATTGGTACTATATTATTACTTTACTACTTTACAATGTTGTTATTATAGCAAAAAAAATTTTTGCATTAATTACTCAAAAAAGTTCGCGAGGTTGTTACAATTTACAATATACATAGAAATATTACTCATAATTTTAATGCACACAAAGAAATCTAAAATAGTAAAAAGATTTGCGTTGATTAAAAAAACATATACAACAAAATATATAATAAACAGTATTTACAAATTAATTACACAGTTACAAACTAAAATGATTAAAAAATATAAACCAATAATTGATTTAAATCTAAAAAATATTAAATTTCCACTAACTGCAATTGCATCTATTAGTCATAGAATTTCTGGTGCAATTATGTTTGCAATAGTGGGTTTGTTATTGTTAATTCTAAAATTATCCCTTATATCTACAGAAAATTTTTATCAAATAAAATTGATGATAAATAATTATTTTATTAAATTTTTAATTTGGAATATGTTGATTTTTTTTATTTACCATTTCATAAATGGTGTTCGACACATTATTGTAGATTGTGGGTATTTAAATAAAAAAATAACAATAGCTACAAAAAGTGCACAAATAGTCTTTTTATTAACAATCATTGTATCTATTTTAATTGGATTATTATTATGCGAAATATTTTAATAACATTGAAAAAATTAAAATGGAACGCTACTTATGAATGGTTAACAGTTCGATGTTCTGCTGTGCTTATCCTTATATATATTATTTATTTACTATGGTTTTTTTCTAGTGTTGATTTTCTTACTTACGAACTGTGGCGTGCTTTTTTTTCAAAAAAATTAACTAAAACTTTTAATTTTTTTGCTTTATTTGCTCTTTTGATACACAGTTGGATTGGAATATCACACATTTTGGTAGATTATGTTAAAAATTCAATATTATATGGTACTTTGAGACTAATTACTCTTATAATATTTTTTATGTATTTTCTCTGTGGCATGAATTTAATATGGAGTATATAATTATAATTATGCATAATATACCTACAAAAGAATTTTTTGCTATTGTTATTGGCTCTGGAGGCGCTGGCATGCGTGCTGCATTGGAAATTTCACAACACGGACTATCTTGCGCGGTAATTTCTAAGGTCTTTCCAATACGTTCTCACACAGTATCAGCTCAAGGCGGAATTACTGTTGCACTTTCTAATGTGCATAAAGATGATTGGCAATGGCATATGTATGATACAGTAAAAGGGTCAGATTATCTTGGTGATCAAAATGCAATTGAATATATGTGTAAAGAAGGACCTAATGCGGTATTAGAACTAGAACATATGGGAATGCCATTTTCCCGTTTACATGACGGACGTATTTATCAACGGCCATTCGGGGGTCAATCTATAAATTATGGAACAGGACAAGCAGCACGAACTGCCGCTTCGGCTGATCGGACAGGACATGCCTTGCTGCATACTTTATATCAACAAAATATAAAAAATAGCACAACTATTTTTTCAGAATGGTATGCAATTGATTTAGTAAAAAATCAAGATGGCCATGTACTTGGTTGCCTTTGTTTATGTATTATGACCGGGGAGATAGTCTATTTTAAAGCTCGTGCCACAATACTTGCGACAGGAGGAGCAGGTAGAATTTATCAATTCACTACAAATGCACATATTAATACCGGAGATGGAATTGGAATGGCATTACGGGCTGGTATACCTGTGCAAGATATGGAAATGTGGCAATTTCATCCAACTGGTATAGCTGGAATTGGAATTTTAATTAGTGAAGGTTGTCGGGGCGAAGGCGGATATCTTTTAAATAAACATGATGAACGTTTTATGGAACGATATGCTCCTAACTCTCAAGACTTAGCGAGCCGGGATATTATTTCTCGATCTATTATGACAGAAATATATGAAGGACGAGGATGTGAAGGTATACATGGATGTTATGTAAAATTACAATTACATCACTTAAAAAAAGAAACTCTAGAATCGCGTTTACCTGGAATTTTAGAATTAACGCGTAAATTTGCTAATATTGACCCAGTCAAAGAATCGATTCCAGTAATACCTACTTGCCATTATATGATGGGCGGTATTCCCACAACAACAAACGGACAAGTCATTAGTGTCAATGACAACGGTGATGATATTTTAATTCCTGGTTTGTTTGCGATAGGTGAAGTTGCATGTGTATCAGTCCACGGAGCAAACAGGTTGGGAGGAAATTCACTTTTAGACTTAATAGTATTTGGACGTTCTACAGGATTGTTTTTAAAAAAATTATTTAAAGAAGGGGAATACTCAATAAGAAATGCGAGTCGTTCAGATATTGAAGCAGCACTCAATCGCTATTTTCATTGGAAAAAGACTTGTACAACAGGGGAAAAACCTAATGAAATAAAAAAAGCGTTACAGTCTTGTATGCAAAAATATTTTTCTGTGTTTCGTGAAAAAAACACAATGATGCAAGGATTACAAGAGCTACAAAACATTCGTGAACGATTAAAATACGCATCTTTAAATGATTCATCTAACGTGTTTAATACAGAAAGAATTGAATGTTTAGAATTAGATAATTTGTTAGAAACTGCTTATTCTACAGCTGTGTCTGCTAATTTTCGAACTGAAAGTCGAGGCGCACATTATCGTTCTGATTTTCCATACCGTGATGACAATAATTGGTTATGTCATACATTATATTTTTCTCGCACAAACACTGTGCGTTGCAGAAAAATTAATATGCAACCTGTTTTTCGTTCAGCATTTCCACCAAAAACACGAATTTATTGAATACGATTTTAAGAGAATAATATTAATATGCGAAAAATTACACTATCTATATATCGTTATAATCCTGAAATCAATGATCAACCATACATGCAAAATTATTTTTTTGAATTTAGTAAATCATCCAATATGATGTTATTAGATGTATTAATTGAGTTAAAAAATCAGGATCCTACGTTGAGTTTTCGTCGTTCTTGTAGAGAAGGGGTATGTGGTTCTGATAGTATGAATATTAATGGGAAAAATGGCATGGCTTGTGTTACTCCATTGTTAACATTATGTAAAAATACTAATATCATTTTTGTTCGTCCATTACCTGGACTTCCGGTAATTCGTGATTTAGTGGTAGATATGAGTCCATTTTATGCACAATATGAAAAAATTAAACCATTTTTAATTAACAATGATAAGATAAAAAACACATCACATGAATATTTACAATCACCATATGAACGTTCTAAATTAGATGGACTATATGAATGTATATTATGCGGTTGCTGTTCTACTTTTTGTCCTTCCTTTTGGTGGCATCCAAATAAATTTATTGGTCCAGCTGGATTATTGACTGCATATCGATTTTTAGTTGATACTCGTGATACAAATTCTCAAGAACGTCTTAAAGATCTTAATGATACTTTTAGTGTATTCCGTTGTCATAATATTATGAATTGCGTCCACGTGTGTCCTAAAGGTTTAAACCCGAATATAGCTATTAATAAAATCAAACGTATGTTATTAAAATATAATTTTATGAATAAAAATTAACTGTACTAGAATTATAAACATATTATCAAATGTTTAAACATATTATTAATATTAGAATATTTATTTCGAAAGAAATAAGCACACAATTGATTCATCCTTTAAATGTAATGAATAACGTAAAATGATTAATAACAAATAACACTTATTTTAAATCTATCATGAAATTGAACATACCTATTGTCAATTTTACTTGAAGATAATATTTATTATGGTCTATATTATGAAAAACAATACAATACAAAATTGGCTACATTCGTCCTGTTTAACAAGAGAAAATCAAGTTTATATAGAAGAATTGTATAAAAAATTTTTGAAAAATTCAAAGGATGTGGATTCGCATTGGAGTACTCTTTTTGAAACTTTATCTGAAACAAACAATTATTCTCAAAACCATTTATTGACTAGACAAGAACAAAAACAAAAAAATAATTTTTTAAATTTAAAACACCAACAAACAGATTTATATCATACACAAGAAAAAGTTTTTAAATTAATTGATGCCTTCAGACTATATGGATATCAAAATACCGCACTAGATCCGTTAGGTATGTGGACCGCTGTTCGTCCTGTGGATTGTTTGGATTTAAATTTTTATAAATTTAGCCAATATGATTTACAAAAATCATTTCATGTTGGTTCTTTATCCGTTGTTCCTAAAGTTGTTAAATTAATTGATATATATACAATACTAAAAAAAATTTATTGTGGTTCGATCGGTTTTGAATATATGCATATTGATAATATTGAAGAAATTTCTTGGATTCAACAAAATGTTGAATCCATTATGGGTGAAATCACACTCACTCATTCAGAACAAAAACAATTATTAAATGAAATTATTCAAACAAATGATATTGAACAATATTTGGCTATTCAATTTCCGGGAACAAAACGATTTTCTTTAGAAGGAGCTGATGTATTAGTTCCAATGTTGAAAGAAATAATACGGTATATTGCTGTGTATTACCATAATACAAAAAAAATAATATTGAGCATGGCTCACCGAGGCCGTTTAAATGTATTAATTAATGTTTTAAATAAAAAACCTAGTGATTTATTTTTAGAATTTTCTGATTTTAATAAAATCAGTTCTCGTATTAGTGGTGATGTTAAGTACCATCAGGGTTTTTCTTCAAATATTAACATGAAAGATACAAATATTAATGTACTGTTGTTGCCCAATCCGTCTCATCTTGAAATCGTTAACGCAGTGGCTATGGGTGTAGCACGAGCTTATATTGATAACGAAAATGTAAACAGATTTTCTTTTAATGATCCAACTATTGTATTACCAGTTACTATACATGGAGATGCAGCCATTAGTGGACAGGGGGTGGTACAAGAAATTCTAAACATGTCTAAAGTACCTGCATATAACGTTGGTGGGACTGTAAGAATAATTATTAATAATCAAATAGGATTTACTACTTCTAAAATTTGTGATATCCGATCGAGTCGATATTGTACTGATATTGCAAAAATGATTCAAGTTCCTATTTTTCATGTAAATGCTGACGATCCAGAAAAAGTTATTTTTGTAATTCGTACTGCGTTAAAATTTAGAAACACTTTTAAACGGGATGTTTTGATCGATTTAGTATGTTATCGACGACATGGACACAATGAAGTTGATGAGCCAAGTGTAACTCAACCTATAATGTATAAAAAAATTAATAAACATCCGAATGTTTATCAAATATATTCTGATTATTTAAAATACAAAGGTGTAATTACTGATGATGAAATTTTAAATATGACAACATCTTATCAAAATTTTTTAAAAAACGAAAAATCACTTTTTGAACAAAAAATGACTACGGTACAAAATAACATATTATCTCAATGCGTTATGAAAACGACTAATGAAGATGAAGACAATAATAAATATAACAATATTCGACAACAAATAACATCTGATGATTTGAAAAAATTAGCATTATCCGTAAGTTCAATTCCGAAAAATTTTCAATTACATCCCAGGGTATATAAAATTTACCAATCACGAATAGATATGGCGAAAGAAAATAAGCTTTTCGATTGGGGAGGTGTAGAAATTGTAGCATATGCAACATTACTAAATAATGGAACTTCTATCCGATTGTCTGGAGAAGATACTACACGGGGCACTTTTTTTCATAGACATGCAATTGTACATGATCAAAATAATGGGAATATTTATATTCCATTAGCTAATATTCGTGAGAATCAAGGAAATTTTTCTGTATGGGATTCTGTTTTATCAGAAGAAGCTTCTTTAGCATTTGAATACGGTTATTCTGTTTACTCATCTGTAAACACTTTAGTAATTTGGGAAGCCCAATTTGGTGATTTTTCTAATGGAGCACAAATTGTTATTGATCAATTTATTAGTTCCGGAGAACAAAAATGGGGACAAAAATGTAGTTTAGTAATGTTATTACCTCATGGATATGAAGGACAAGGACCAGAACATTCTTCTGCAAGAATTGAACGATATCTTCAATTATGCGCTGAAAATAATATGAAAATTTGTATACCCTCTACTCCGGCACAAATTTATCATTTATTACGGTATCAAATATTACATTCAGTTCATACACCATTAATCATCATGTCACCAAAATCTTTATTACGGCATCCTATGGTTAACACATCAATATATGAATTAACACATGGAAAATTTCAAAAGATCATTGGCGAAATCAATAATGAAATTAATCCCAAAGATGTTAAACGTATATTGATATGTTCCGGAAAAATTTATTATGATTTATTAGAACATAGGCAACAATACAAACAATATAATGTAGCTATTATTCGTATTGAGCAATTATATCCATTTCCAACAAAAGAGATACAAAAAATTTTTGATATATATACTCATGTGAAACATTTTGTTTGGTGCCAAGAAGAACCAAAAAATCAAGGTGCGTGGTATTATATTAAAAATTATTTCTATAAAATACTTCCAAATGATGCTGTATTAAATTATGTTGGACGTTCTTCTTCTGCTTCACCTGCAGTAGGATATCTCGCTTTACACAAACAGCAGCAAAAAATATTGATTAATAGTGCACTGAATATTATTTGATTAATGATTTAAGGATACAAAATGAATAATAAAAAAAATATTTTAGTTCCAAATTTACCTGAATCAATTTCAGACGCTGTTGTTGCTGTGTGGCATAAGCAAATAAAGGACAATGTTACACAAGGTGAAATATTAGTTGAACTTGAAACTGATAAAATAATGATAGAGGTTCCAGCGGAAGAATCAGGAATTTTAGAATCAATATTTCAAGATGTAGGTGCAACAGTTGTTAATGGACAAATTTTAGGAAAATTATTATTAAATGATAACAATCATTGTAGTAACACAGATATTAATATACAGTCCGAAAATACACAATCTGTACCATATACAAAGCATGAGAAAAATATTTTGAAAACAACTGATGACGTAACTAATATTTTTAGTCCGTCAATACGACGACTTGTTCATGAATATAATTTACAACCGGAATCCATTTTAAAAATTAAAGATATTCATGGTCAGATTACTCGTGAGAGTATAAAAAAATATTTATTTGATAAAGAATGTGAACAATTATCGATTCCAGTGGAAACAAAATCAGAAGTAATAACCAAGAAAAAAGATCGTAATGATGTCCGTATTCCAATGAGTCGTTTACGTAAACGTATAGCAGAACGATTATTAGAAGTAAAAAATAATACTGCTATGTTAACTACTTTTAATGAAGTGAATATGAAACCAATAATAGATATTCGTAAAAAATACGGTGAAATATTTGAGAAAAAACATAACGTGCGATTAGGTTTTATGTCATTTTATGTTAAAGCAGTATTAGAAGCGTTGAAATCTTTTCCAAATATCAATGCATCTATTGATGGCGAAGAAATAGTACATCACAATTATTTTGATATAAGCATTGCTGTATCAACATCACGTGGATTAGTAACACCAGTTTTGAAAAATATTGATTTACTTAGCATTTCCGAAATAGAAAAAGAAATTAAAAATATGGCTGGAAAGGGACGTGATGGGAAATTAACTATTCAAGAACTTAGTGGAGGTACTTTTACCATTACAAATGGTGGGGTATTCGGATCACTTATTTCTACTCCTATTATTAACCCTCCGCAAAGTGCAATACTTGGTATGCATGCTATCAAAGATCGACCAATGGCAATCAACGGAGAAATTGTTATTTTACCAATGATGTATTTAGCATTATCTTATGATCATCGTTTAATTGATGGCAAAGATTCGATAAATTTTTTGATAAAAATCAAAGAACTATTAGAAAATCCTATACGATTTTTATTAGATATTTGAATCTTTTATGTGTTAAATTATTAAAAATTGAGTCTTAAACGTTAAAAAGACATTTGTATTTTTTTTATAATACAAATTGTTGTGTTTATTAGAAAAATATAAAATAGTATTTTACAAATAATATTAATTTTTTTTTAAAAAATTTAGGTACATCATGAATTTATATGAATATCAAGCAAAACAACTTCTTGCTAAATATAATTTGCCAATTCCAAATGGGAACGTATGTTCCACATTAAATCAAGCAAAAGAATATATAAAACATACTAAAGGTCCTTGGGTTGGAAAATGTCAAATACAAGCTGGTGGTCGAGGAAAATCCGGGGGGGTTGAAGTTCTCAAATCTGAAAATGAAGTACAGTATTTTATTACACATTGGTTGGGTAAACGCTTAATAACCGATCAAACAGATGATGATGGAGAAATAGTACATAACATTTTATTAGAGCCATATTTTTGTGTTATTAATGAATTATATTTAAGTATGTCGATAGATCGTACTAATGAAGGAATAGTCTGTTTAGTATCCAGTAAAGGGGGGGTAGAAATAGAAAAAATTGCTCAAGAAACTCCACATGTAATTAAAAAAATATTTCTTGATCCATTAATGGGACCACAAATTTATCAAGCACGAAAATTAGGATTTAGTCTAAGATTAAACATGGATCAAATTAAACAATTTACTAACATATTCATGAATATAGGGAAAATGTTTTTAACATATGATTTGATGTTAATTGAAATTAATCCATTAGTTATTATTGATAATAATCATTTGTTATGTTTGGATGCTAAAATACACATTGACCATAATGCTTTATTCCGACAAAAAAAAATGTTATTAACAGATAATATTATTCAAAATATATCTAATACATCACTATTATGTAGTGATAATACAAATTTAAAATTCAACTATGTCCCCATGAAAGGTAATATTGGATGCATTGTAAATGGAGCTGGTTTAGCTATGGCAACGATGGACTTGCTGTCTTTATACGGAGGAAATGTTGCTAATTTTTTGGATGTTGGAGGAGATGTTACAAAAGAATCTGTTATCGAATCTGTTAAAACTATAATTTACAATCATAAAGTAAAAGTAATATTAATTAACATTTTCGGGGGTATTGTCTGTTGTAATTTAATTGCTGAAGGGATTATCAAGGCATTATCAACATTGAATATTATGATACCTATCGTGGTTCGATTACAAGGTAATAATGCTATATCGGGAAATAAACAATTAGCTAACAGTAAACATCATATCATTGCTAGTGATAATTTATTTAATGCAATTCAAACAGTTATTTCGATAGCAAATAAATAGGTGTAAATAATAATGTCAATTTTAATTAATAAAAATACTAAAGTACTTTGTCAAGGTTTTACTGGGTATCAGGGTACTTTACATTGTGAACAAGGATTGCAATATGGAACAAAAATTGTAGGAGGGGTCACTCCAGGAAAGGGGGGCACCAAACATCTAGGTTTACCAGTGTTTAATAATATGCACGAAGCTGTCTTTGCTACTGAAGCAACAGCATCTGTTATTTACGTTCCAGCTCCGTATTGTAAAGATTCAATCTTAGAAGCTATTGATGCTGGAATAAAATTAATAGTTTGTATTACAGAAGGGCTTCCAATTTTAGACATGTTAATAATTAAACATCAGTTGAAAATTAACCATAAACAAACATATATGATTGGACCTAATTGTCCTGGAATTATTACCCCTAACGAATGTAAAATGGGAATTATGCCAAGTAGCATTCATCACCCAGGGCATATCGGGGTTATTTCTCGTTCTGGTACATTAACATATGAAGTAGTTCAACAAATTACTAATATTGGATTAGGACAATCTACTTGTGTTGGTATTGGTGGTGATCCTATACTTGGTTCTAATTTCATTGATATTTTAAAATTATTTGAACAAGATATAATGACGAAATTAATAGTATTAATTGGTGAAATTGGAGGTAATGAAGAAGAAACTGCTGCTATATATATTCAAAAAAATATTACTAAACCAGTAGTAGGATTTATTGCTGGAGCAACCGCTCCAAAAGGAAAAAGGATGGGTCATGCTGGTGCTATTGTTTCTTCTAATAGAGGGGGCGCAGCAGAAGAAAAATTCCAAGCATTAGAAAAAGCGGGTGTTCATGTCGTCCGAAATTTACTTGATGTAGGAACATGTGTAAAAAAGTATTTTTATAATAATATTACTTAACTTAAATATATAATAAAATAATATGAGCTGAGTTATATGGATTTTCTTGAAATGTTTTTAAAATCAAGCCTTTTGATACAAGTAATTATGTTAATATTAATTAGTTGTTCTGTATTTTCATGGGGAATTATTATTTATCAAATACACGTGTTAAATACTATAAATCGATCAATAAGAAAATTTGAAAATAAATTTAACTCAGGAAAATCATTAGACGAATTGTATCAACATAATGTATCCAATTTCACTATATTAACAGGACCAGAAATAATTTTTTACTCAGGATTTAAGGAATTTTCTCGATTATGTCACGACAATAATTTTCCATTAAAAGACATACTAAAAGCAACTATGCAAACGATGCGTGCGACTGTTTATACAGAATTACAAAAATTAGAAAAACATGTTTTTTTTCTTGGTATTATTGGTTCCATTAGTCCATATATCGGTCTTTTTGGAACTATTCTGAGTATTATACATATTTTTTTCAAATTAGGATCAGTTAAGTACATTACTCTACAAACAATTGCACCAGGTGTTGCTGAATCATTAATTTTTACTGCTATTGGTTTATTTGTAGCTATTCCATCTGTTATAGCATTTCATCATTCAAATTTATGTATTAATAATATTGAACAAAAATATGAAATATTTTTGAATCAATTTACTAGTATTTTACAAAAAAAGTACTTTTCAAAAAAAATCAATTAAGATATTCATGCTTTTTACTATAGTAAACAACACAAAACAAAATGAAAAATAAAAAAAATCGTTACATAATGAAATGTGAAATAAATATCATTCCTTTTTTAGATGTACTGTTGATATTACTGTTAATGTTTATGATATCCACTCTAATTTTTACACAAAATTTTGAAATTAACTTACCAAAATCTTCTTATACCACAACATCCGATAACACTAATAACGAAGATAATAAATTTAAAATTATTATTGAAGTATTAGGAAATAATAATTACAATCTATACGTTAATTCTAAGAAAATAGAACATATATCCTTCGATCAAATAATTCTCAATATAAATTCAAAAATGAAAATTAAATTTACTGATGTGATGTTTTTTATTGCTGGAGATAAAAATATCGCTTATAATGAAATCATTAACACGTTAAATGTTTTAAATAATATAGGAGTTACAACTGTAAAAGTTTTGACACAACCTATTTTTTAATGATGACATAAAAATTTTGAATATTATTTATATTGTATTAATTGGAATATGTGGTGCCAAAATTTACTAAACCTGAAAAAAATAGTTTTATACTTTGCACTGTTTTATCAATGTTGTTGCATTTTATTTTAGCTGTTTTTTTGTATTATAGTTATACAGTAAAAAATAAAAATAATATATCAAAATTAGCAAATAAAAAAAAATTAACATCCATGGATATAGAATTAACTAATCAATACACAAAAACATCAAAACAACCATTTATTCAGACACCACAAGAAAAATTAAATAAAATAAAAATATTAGAAGACATCACACCCATGCAACCGGTTTCTCAACCATCTATTCAGACACCACAAGAAAAATTAAATAAAATAAAAATATTAGAAGACATCACACCCATGCAACCGGTTTCTCAACCATCTATTCAGACACCACAAGAAAAATTAAATAAAATAAAAATATTAGAAGACATCACACCCATGCAACCGGTTTCTCAACCATCTATTCAGACACCACAAGAAAAATTAAATAAAATAAAAATATTAGAAGACATCACACCCATGCAACCGGTTTCTCAACCATCTATTCAGACACCACAAGAAAAAAAACCACACATTTTACCTAACACTAAAAAAATTACAAATGAATCTAATCTCAATTATTTATTGAATAAATTCATCAATAATAATGAAAATTTACTACAATTAAAAAATATAAACATAAAATCTATTAATAATACTAAATTTTATGAACAAGAATATCAATCAAAACTAGATGCAATAAATTTATATAAAATCATGATTACTCAATCGATCATCAATAAATTTTACAATAATACTAATTTTTCTGGAAAACAATGTACTTTACATATCACATTAGAAGACAATGATACAACAAATATCATAAAATCATTTGAAGGCAATTTCGAACTATGTCAAGCGGCAATATCTGCAGTAAAATTAGCTGAAATACCAAAACCACCTGATTCAGAAATTGGTGAAATTTTTAAAAATATTACATTAAATTTTACACCATAATAAACATAAATACTATTCCTTTAATATCGAAAAAATAATAATTTATTCATAATTTTTTCCTCTGGGGATAGCAAACAATATTTTTAATCAATGTACCACATATTTACATTATTAATTGTTTTTTTTTGTATTCCATCATTGATTTTTGCAGAAATTTGCATTGATATTACTAAAGGAATTAACCGTCCACGTCCAATTAGTATTCTTCCTTTTAATACAACAAACCTACTCAATATTGGTGATATTGCCGAAATTATTGCATTTGATTTAAACAGTACTGGTAAATTTTATGTTTTATCTCGTACAGAATTTCCAGAACAGCCTACTAATCTTTCTGAAATTACTGTCCACAAATGGTTAAAATCAGGTAACGATATTATCGTTATTGGTAAAATCAATATTATAAATAATAATCAGTATGAAATTTTTTATCAATTAGTAAATATTGCTAATAAACATCCTAATAAGACTGTCATTTTACAAAATAAATATACAGTTACTCAAGAATGGATCCGTTATGCTGCACATACTATTAGTAACGACATTTTTGAAAAATTAATTGGTATTTCAGGGGAATTTTGTACTAAAATTGCTTACATTACGTATGTAAAAAATAGACAATATCCTTACAGATTGTATATTTCTGATTATGATGGTAATAATCAGATTTTAGTCTATCAATCTACAGAACCATTAATGTCACCCGCTTGGGCTCCATCTGGAAAACAATTAGCGTATGTACTATTTTCAAATAATCGTTCAATACTTGTATTACATGATTTAAACAATGGTTCTATACGACAAATAGTTAATTTTCCTCGCCATAATGGCGCACCTGCTTTTTCTCCTGATGGAAAAAAATTAGCTTTTGTTTTATCCAAAACAGGGAGTTTAAATTTATATATTATGGATCTTAGCTCTAATTATATTAAACAAATTACCAATGAACGTAATAATAATACAGAACCAAGTTGGTTTCCAGATAATAACAATTTAGCATATACTTCAGATCGAAGTGGAAAACCGCAAATATACAAGATTGATACTAGCAAAAAAAATATTTCATCAAAAAGATTATCTTGGGAAAATGTTAAAAATCAAAATGGAAAGGTTAGTTCTGATGGAAAATTTTTGATTATGATAAGTGGAAACAATAATGCTCAATATATTACAAAATTAAATTTGCTAACCGAACAATATCAAAAATTAACAAACAGCACATTAGATGAAACACCTACATTATCACCAAGTAATAACATGATTATTTACAGTACATCAGAACAATCATCTTCTGCTAAACTATATCTAATTTCAGTTGATGGACGATTTAAAACTTGCCTTCCAATAAATGACGAACAAGTTAGATTTCCTGCGTGGTCTCCATATATAAAATAATCTTAAGTTATAAAAAAATTACATAAGGATAATAATTATGAACATAAAATTCTCACCATTACAATATATTATATTTATAATGATTTCTAATATATATATAACATCTTGTTGCAACAATGATTCAATTGATACTGAGTACAAAAAAAACGTAAATATAAATACCACTCAACATACTAATGATACAAATCCATTTGTGATGAACAACATAACCAATCAAATTCGCATTTTAAAAAATATAAACACAATTTATTTTGATCTTGATCAATATAATATTTTGCCTCAATTTTTTCAAATATTACATAAACACGCTGATTTTTTATGTAAAAATGAATATTATAAAATAGTTATAGAAGGACATGCAGATGAACGAGGTACACCAGAATATAATATTGCTTTAGGAGAACGTCGTGCAAATTCTGTTAAAATGTATTTACAAAGCTTAGGTGTATTAGATCAACAAATGTCTATTTTGTCTTATGGTAAAGAAAAACCAATCTTTTTAGGACATCATGAAGATGATTATGCAAAAAACAGACGAGTTGTATTAGCATATTAATTCAATAAATTATTTATTAAAAGCGATGAAAACATATTTAAACGTTATTTCCTTCAATGCGGTCATAGTTATATCTTTAAGTATGATTCATTCTATAAATGCTTATTCAAATATTGCTAATCATAAAAATATACAAAACAACATAACTCAATTAAAAAATATTTCTCATGCACATAGTGAATGTTTAATAAATTTTCAAAAACAAATTTTATTAATAGAAGAAGATATTAATGTTTTAAGAGGACAAATTCAAGACACTGAACATCAATTATCAAAAATGATTGAACAACAAAAAAATATTATTCAAAAAATAGATGGGATCATAAAGAAAAAATCAAATCTATCAAATAATTACATTGATAATAATGTGATTTTTCATTCAAAAAACACAGAAAACATTTTTCACACTAATAATGATAACAATCAACATATTAATGATTATAATAAAGCTGTAAGTTTAGTTTTAGAAAACAAACAATATGAACAAGCTATTCAGGCGTTTCAAAAATTTATATTACAATATCCTAATTCTGTATACCAACCGAACGCACATTATTGGTTAGGACAATTAAATTATAGAAAGGGTAATAAACATAATGCATCATATCATTTCGCATTAGTAGCAAAAAAATACCCAAAATCACTAAAAGCAGCAGATTCTCTGTTAAAAGTTGGAATTATCATGCAAGAAAATGGTGACAACGACAACGCCAAATTTATTTATAAACAAATTAATTATTTGTACCCAAATAGTGATGCAGCTAAACAAATTCACAAACGATTAAAGCAATAATAAATAATGTCATTTACAATAATTAATGTTTTCAAAATTACAAAATATTTTTAACACAACAAAAAACAAAAAAATATGTGTTTTATTTTAATGTTCACATCTTATCCGTTTTTGTAACTACAAAAGGTTATTCCCCAATCTTACAAATAATATTTCACAAGCCAGTATTAATTAATACGTAAATAATAAAATTTAATAAAACTAAAATTTATGTCAGGGTCAAATTCACAAACTATTGGTATCCCAGTGGGGATATTAAGATCAATAATTTCATCATCATTTAAGTTATTTAAAAACTTTAGTATAGCTCGAATAGTATTTCCATGAACACTAACAATCAACGATTTTTTATTTTTAATTTGAGGAAAAATTTCATGTGTCCAGTAAGGAAGAATGCGATTTAACGCTAATGATAAACTTTCCGAACGAGGTAATTCTTTGAAATTTAAATTAACGTAACGAGGATCTTTTCGTAACAATAAAACTTCATCAGCATCTGTTTGCGGAGGGCTAATAAAAAAGCTTCGTCTCCATTGTTTCACTTGTTCGGCACCATATTTTTTAATAACGTCGCATTTATTCATCCCCTGTAAAGATCCATAATGTCTTTCATTTAATCGCCATGATTTTTTAACTGGTAACCATGTTTGATTAAGTTCATCCATGATTATCCATAGAGTGTGAATAGCACGTTTTAACACTGACGTATAACCACAATCAAAAACAAACCCTTCTTTTTTCAAGAATTTTCCAGCTTGTTTGGCATCATGACATCCTTTCTCTGAAAGGCCAATATCCACCCAACCAGTAAAACGATTCTCCTTATTCCACTGACTTTCTCCATGTCGAATAAGTACTAACTGAATATTCGTGCTTTTCATCATCACAGTAAAATCTCACTTAAATTAATATACAGACATTAATTTAGTATCATACCATTTATATTGTATTATCTATATAATATAATATTGTTACTGATATTTCAAAAAAAATATACTAAAAATTTTTAAACAATCATTATTTACACACTGTATAAAAATATCATTTAAATGGTTTATCACAACAATAAACAAACATTCTAACTAATATCCATAATCATTAACTTTCACAATATTATATTAAAGATATTACATGATGAAACAAATAATTTACATTACGAGCCCGAATAGTCACAACATACATGTTTGGAAAATAGATGAAAATTTATTACCACGACCAATACAAACAATAAATACCATAGAACAAGTACAACCTATGATTATTCATCCTAACAAAAAAAAATTATACGTTGGAACGCGAATTACTCCTAAAATAATTATTTATCATATTGAAAAAAATGGAATTCTTAACCAACAAGGAGAACTATTAATTTCCGGATATTCAACACATTTAAACATTAATAAACAAGGATCTTGTCTCTATTCTACCTCTTATAATAACAATAGTTTAGATGTCATACAATTAAATAACTCCGGTGAATGCACGTCAATATTACAAATATTAACAGGATTATCAGGATGTCATTCCTCGAATATAGAGATAACTAATACAAGATTGTGGGTACCGTGCTTAAAGGAAGATTCTGTAAGAATATACGATATCAATAATTTAGGAACATTAAATACTCGTTCATTAAAAATGATTAACATTAAAACTAATTCAGGCCCTCGACATATGGTATTTCATCATTCATATCGTTATGCATATATTATTAACGAAATCAGTAGTACTGTTAATGTTGTTAAAATTAATAAATATACTAATTGCACACCAATAATTACACAAACAGTGAATATTATTCCTGATGATAATATGAATATAAAAATCACAAAGAATAATTGGGCATCAGATATACATATTACCCATGATAATTGTTGGCTATATTGTAGCGAACGTCAAACTAGTATTATCAGTTATTTTAAAATACTTCAGGAAGGTAAAAAATTACAATATGCAGGCTCTCAAGCTACTGAATCACAACCTAGAGGATTTGCAATAGATGATAGCGGAACATACTTAACTGTAGCTGGACAAAAATCAAATTTCTGTTCTGTGTATGAAATTGATAAAAAAATTGGTGCATTAAAACACTTTTTTCGATTTCCAGTCGGAATTGGCCCTACTTGGATTAAAATTTTAAATCAATAAAATTTGAAATTTATCGAAAATTTCTTGCTGAAATAAAATTTTACTCTTGACCTCCTGTAATTTATACGATAATCTTAAACCAAACAGTTTTTATCATGTTGATTATGTATTTACGTTTAAATTTAAGGTGATATTTATGGACCGATTCTCCCGTTTTCAAGGTGCACTTGTAGAACGAGCCAATAGTACAATTCAGCCGTTTATTGCGCAAGTGTTTGGCTGGATGTCTTGTGGGTTATTATTAACATCTTTTGTTGCATGGTATGCTTCTCAATCACCAATAATATTACAGTTTATTTTTTCTAATCAAATCACTTTTTTTAGTCTAATTATTATTCAATTAGGGTTAGTTTTTGTCCTTTCTGGT
Organism: Blochmannia endosymbiont of Polyrhachis (Hedomyrma) turneri; assembly: GCF_000973505.1. Classification (NCBI taxonomy): domain Bacteria; kingdom Pseudomonadati; phylum Pseudomonadota; class Gammaproteobacteria; order Enterobacterales; family Enterobacteriaceae; genus Candidatus Blochmanniella; species Blochmannia endosymbiont of Polyrhachis (Hedomyrma) turneri. The sequence continues at coordinate 396,263 of NZ_CP010048.1, forward strand.
ATGGTGTCTCGTTTAAGTGGGGCATTAGCAACAACATTATTCATGTTTTACTCAATGCTGACTGGATTAACTTTATCTAGCATTTTTATTATTTATACTGCTTCTTCTATTGCCAGTACTTTTATAGTAACTGCAGGAATGTTTGGAACTATGACATGTTATGGTTATACTACTAAACGAGATTTAAGTAGCTTGGGAAACCTACTATTTATGGCCATGATTGGAATAATATTGGGTTCTGTGGTGAACCTATGGTTGAAAAGTACTCCGTTAATGTGGTTAATTACTTATATTGGTGTTGTTATATTCGTTGCCTTGACTGCTTATGACACACAAAAATTAAAATCCATGGGCGCTACTTTAGCTATGGACAATAAAGAGCAAGTTAGAAAGTATTCCATTCTAGGAGCACTAACGTTGTATCTTGATTTTATAAATTTATTTTTGATGATGATTCGAATTTTTGGTAATCGAAGATAAACAAAAAATCAAAAATTTATATATTTATATAAAATGACATTACATTAATAGTTGATTTTTTGTTAGTTTAGTGTCACTGCTTGTACGTTAATTTTTTATATAAATTTTAATTAATTATTATAAAACAACAAAATAACAAAAACAGGTGTTGTTGTCCTTTATTATAAACAGTAAACATAATATTTTTGTTTTATGCTTTTTTTTATAAATAAAATAAAGGACAATAACAGCTCTGCTAATTTAATGACACGTTTATTATTTTATATTCTTATATATCATATCAAGAAATGTAATATATCACCATCTTGAATGAGGTAGTTTTTTCCTTCAATTTTAATTTTTCCGTGTTTTTTTGCAGAAAACTTTCCTTGAAAAAAAATAAAATCATTATATCGCACAACTTGAACGCGAATAAACATTCTTCGAAAATCGCTATGAATCATATCAGCTGCTTGTATTGCTACAGTGTCTTTTGATATTATCCATGCTCTTATCTCTTGTGTATTAACAGTGAAAAATGTTTTTAATCGTAAAACATGATATAATGTATTAACAAAATCAAATATTTTAGAGTGATTAAAGTAATCTTCAAAAAAAGACACCATATCATCAAACATAATATCATTATATTTAACTTTTGTTCTCATTGATTCCGATGCAGACAAAACACATATTGGTATATATGGAACATTATCAACAGTAGAAATTTCTGATATTTCATTCAAATAATAATTATTATTACTAATACTGTCGATATTAGCGATATATATCATTGGTTTATAAGTTAAAAAATTAAAATTCTTCAGAATCACTTTCTCTTCTTTATCGAAAATAAGATTGCATAATCTAGTTCCCTCATATAAATGTTCTAAACAATTATTTAATAATGATACAGTTTGAGTAATATCTTTAACAACATCTTTTTTTTTGTCGTATCTACTAGTTTTTATTAAGGACGATATCAATCGTTCACAAAGTGAAATATCAAACAATACTAACTCATCATGAATAATCTGAATATCTGTTTTAGGATCAATGTTATTATTAACATGATAAATATCATTTTTATCAAAACATCGAACAACATGACATAAAATATCAACTTGTGCAATATCATTTAAAAACTTATTACCTAATCCTTCTCCTCGTGAAGCCCCTTTAATCAATCCAGCAATATCAACTAACACTATATTTCCAGGAATTATACGTGTTGTGTGTACAAATTTAGATAACTTATATAGACGAATATCTAATATTGAAAGAATCCCTCGATTAGCATTGATGGTACAAAACGGAAAATTTTCAGATTTTACTGAAGAATGTGTAAGTAAGTTAAACAAAGTTGATTTACCTACATTTGGCAAACCAATAATACCACATTTGAATGTCATAATATTTTAATATTATATAAATGATAATAATTTACACCCACATTAAATACAGTTATTAATAATTAATTTCAATAAAACATTAACATTTATTTAAACATTGTACAAACCCAGAAATATTTTTTATCAAAATCATTTCAGTGCAATTTACTACTTTAATAAGTAGTTCATCAATTTTTTTTTTTCTTGTAAAGAAGGTTCGCTAAGCACAAAACGAGTTATTGAATTTTTTCTTAAAGGACGACCAATACCAATTCTCAATCTATAAAAATTTTGATTGTCTAATTTTTTAATAATATCTTTGATTCCATTATGTCCATTATATCCACCAGAAAATTTTAATTGTGCACGACCTGGAAGCAAATCAAGTTCATCATGTGCCACTAAAATTTCATCACAAGATAATTGATAAAATTTAGCAATAGATAAAACAGACATTCCACTCATATTCATATAAGTAGTTGGTATTAATAATCTAACATCAAAATCACATAAAACAATTTTTGCTGTATATCCATAAAATCTGTTTTCTTTTTTTAAAGAACATTGACCATTATACAACATCATTAATTTTTCAACATACCAAGCGCCAATATTATGACGGGTATTAAAATATTCAGACGAAAAATTAGCTAAACCAACAATAAGTTTAATCATGTTTTTATTATTTATCCTTCATTTAATGAATACTGACTCACTGCTAATACATCAACTTTATACTAATTTACTATAATCTAAAATATCTCCACTGATTAATGTTGAAACATAGCAGAAATTGATTCCTCGTTACTAATTCTTCGAATAATTTCAGCTAACATACCAGAAAGTGTTAATATTCGAATATTAGATAAAGATTTCATGCACGTGCTTAATGGAATTGTGTCACAAATTACAATTTCATCAATTACTGAAGTACTAAGGTTTGTATAAGCATTTCCAGAAAAAATTGGATGGGTGGCATAAGCAAATACCCTTTTAGCACCCTTTGTTTTTAACACATCAGCAGCTTTACATAACGTTTCACCAGTGTCAATCATGTCATCCACTAATATACAATCACGGTCAGAAATATCTCCAATAATATTTACAATTTCTGCAATGTTAGCACGGGGTCTACGTTTATCAATAATAGCCATGTCAGTATCATAAAGTAATTTTGCAATTGCTCGTGCACGCACAACACCTCCAATATCTGGAGATACTACAATAGGATTTTCTAATTTTTTTTGTAACATATCTTCTAAAAGAACTAAACTACTAAAAACATTGTCTACAGGAACATCAAAAAAACCTTGAATCTGTTCAGCATGTAAATCAACAGTTAAAATTCGATCTATACCTACACTTGATAAAAAATTTGCCACTACTCTAGAGGTAATCGGAACACGAGCAGATCGTACACGGCGATCCTGTCTGGCATAACCAAAATAAGGAATTACTGCTGTGATTCTACCAGCTGATGCACGACGTAATGCATCAACCATAACTACTAATTCCATTAAATTATCATTTGTAGGAAAACAGGTAGATTGAATAATGAAAATATCTCCTCCTCGTACATTTTCATTGATTTGTACACTTACTTCTCCATCATTAAATCTACCAACAGAAGCATTACCAAGTTTTATATATAAACGATTAGCTATTTTATGTGCTAATTCTGGAGTAGCATTCCCAGAAAATAATTTCATTAAAATATATCCTAATTTTGTCTAGAACAAAATTGTTCACAATATATAATCTAAACACCACATATATAATATAAGTCAAAAAATAATACAATTACATGCTATAACTATTAACAATTTTTTTTAAAAAAATATTAATACTGATATTTTAACAATTTATCTAAAAAAAATCTCTATAATGAAAACAAGAATAAACAAATTTATTTTAATACCATTATTCATGGTAACTATATCGTTATAATTAAAAAATTAAAATAATTTTAAAAAAATAACATTTATCAATTAATTTATTGTGAATATATAAAATCAAACTGACTTTTCTGATAATAGATCACAATAAATCACTGTATTTTCCAATTATATATTTTTATATTAAAAAAATAATTTTTATCACATAATATTTCTATGACTTTAGGTAACATAGGGCAACTACTATTATAGTAACTTTTGTACAATATTGTAAAATTACCACTATTACATGGACAGTAAACTTTTTCTAAACAACACTTTGCGTTCAAAATAAAATCACATTCATTATGACCAGGCAAACCAACTATCCATGCTTTAAAATTTTTAAATGAAATCTTCAAATGTAATAATTCTTGAATTATATTTTCGAAATAATCAATAGTACAACAATTTTTTATACTTTTATCATCAACAGGACATACTTTATTTTCTAATATGTTAATTTCAATACTTTCTAATCCAATAGGATGGATAAAAATAAATTTGTAATGTTCATCATTAACTTTTTGCCAAACAAACGATAATCGTTTCCAATGCGTTTGAAAAATAGCACATGTTATAACACCTCGAATCTGATACCTTTTTACTTTTAATAAAGATTCTCTATGTTTTTGCCATGCGTTAAAATTTTGACAATTATTAAAAAAATATTTTTCATATCTGCAAGAATTTACAACAAAATGCATTAATATAAATAAAAAATAAAAAAACACCTTACAATGATACATTATTTAATAATATATATATCGTATTTATTTTTCATATATACTCTGTTTTTTATTAGAAAAAATATATTATGAATTTTTATAAAATAATTTTTTATATTTTACCTCAAGACACACATTGTTCTAACCATTTACTAATTTCTGTTAATTCCGGATATTCTAACCACCGTTTCATCCATTGTTTACAACAAAATCGAATATTTTTTGGGTTATATGGTACATTAATTAACCGAAATGATAATTCTTCTAATGGGTCAGGATATAAACTATCAGTAAACATACAACTACGAACAATAGTACCATTTTCTATATCAAAAAAAAATGACACACCCCCCCAATCAAAACGCGTATTCAACTCATGACTAAAATCAGGGGCAAGTCCAAAATTCCATTTCCAAGAACTTTGCTTAAGAAATAATTTCAAAAATTCGAAATCATCTGAAAAAATTTTAGGTGAAATAATTTCTGATATTACTTCTTGATCACAAGCATTGAAAAAAGATTCTTTTAAAGATTGACATAACATTTCATGATTGATATTTGGTTTTATTTGAATTAAATTAACTACCCTAGAACGAATTGAGGTGATCCCTTTTGATTGTAATTTTTTTTCATCTGGAGTAAGGTAATAAACTAACTTGTTTAGATCAGTATGTAACAATAAAGTTCCATGGTGAAATTTTCCACAATTTGTCCGGCGGTATGCGGATCCGCTTATTTTTCGATTTCCATAATTAGTTTTCACTAAAATATCATTTCTTCCACATACAAAAGCATCAATATTTACTCGGTGTAAAGCATCAAGAACAATCTTTGTAGAAAAATTATCATCATGATCAAAAAATTTACTTTTACTCGACATAAAAGTAAAACAGGTATTTCCCAAATCATGAAAAACAGCCCCCCCACCACTACTTCGCCTAGCTAACCGAACACCATCCCGGTCCATACGCCGAGTATTACATTCTTTCCATGGATTTTGCGCTCTGCCAATAACAACAGTATCACAATTACGCCATAAAAATAATATACATTGATATTTTGGCATATTATGAAATATATAATTTTCTGCTGCTAAATTAAACCATGGATCATACGAATCTGAAAACAACAATCGAATTGAAGACATCTTATTTTACTCCTGTAAAATTAGGAATACAAAAAACTAAATTATATATTTTTTTAGCTATCTATTTATCTCTTAATAACACTTGGAAACGATTTTTAAGTACAAAAATACATTCTTGAATAATTAATTTAATCTCTTTTTCTTGCAATGTATGAGCAGTATGATATATATAAAGACTAATAGATAAACTTTTAAAGCCATTGGGAATTCCATGCCCTCGATAAATATCGAATAATGTAATATCAATTAATTTATCTTTAATAGTCTTTTTACATTCAAATATAATTTCTCCAGCAGAAATATGTTCAGGAACAATGATAGAAATATCACGACGGTTAATTGGGAATTTAGGAATAATAATATTTTTTAATGTCATTTTATTTTGAGATATCTTATCCCAAAACAATTCAAAAGCACATGTAGTAGTTTTTAATTTTAATTTTTTAGCTAAAATTGGATGAATAACACCAACAAATCCAACATACTCTTCTCGTAAAAAAATTGATGCACTTTGACCAGGATGTAATGGTAAATATACATTTGTTGACTTAAATTCAATATCATTTAATTGCCCCATAAACTCCAATAATGCTTCTATATCACCTTTAATATCGTAAAAATCTAACGAACGAGACAAAACATCCCAATGATCGTCAAATCTTTCTCCAGTTATGATACCAGATAACATAAGATGTTGATGAATTTTATTATCTATATTGGATCTATTAGGTAAAAAACATTGACCACATTCAAATAAACGAATATTTTTTTGTTGTCTATTTTGGTTATAAATTAACGTGTTTAAAAGTCCTACTAATAATGATAAACGCATTACAGACATATCATTTGTAAGTGGATTAAATAACTTTATCGGAAGATTGTGGGGATACAACAAATTTTGAATATCATGATTAACAAAACTATACGTGATTATTTCTTGATATCCCAAATCCACAAGTAACGTTTTTATTCGAGATAATGAAAAGTTATTTTTGATGTGTTTATTTATATGCAACTTAGCGTATACAGAAACTTCTGCTATTTTATCATAACCATGTAATCGAACAATTTCTGCTATTAAATCTTCTTCAATTTTTATATCAAAACGCCAAGTAGGTACCAAAACTATCCATGAAACATCTTTTTGATAAATTTGTACACTACAACCTAAATGAATCAAAATATCAACAATTTCATTATTTGAAATAATATAACCAAGTAATCTATTTAATGTACTACGATACAAAATAATAGCATTTTTCTTTGGCAACATATTTTGATTAATAACAGATGTTATTGCACCAGATCCTCCACCACACATTCTGAGCAGAAAAAACGTAGCACGCTCTAATGCTAATTCAGAAACTTCTGGATTAATACCATTTCGTTCATAATATTGGGAAGAATAAGTAGTTATTCCATATCGTTTTATAGATCGAATAATATGCAACGAATTAAAAAATGCAGATCCTAAAAATATATTAGAAATTTTTGAAAAATTTAAAGTATCAAAATTTTTAACAGATATTCCAGCTATTTCTAAAGGACCTGTATGATCAGCAATAATTAAAGTATCTGGACTCAGAGCTATTTCATTATCATATGAAATAGCTATGGTTTCTTTCTGAGCAGCGAAACGAACATTAATGCCACCATGAATATCATTTAGATCAAAAATATGTATTGGTTGCCCCAATTCTAATAACACATAATTAATAATGTCCATTACTATATTAGAAATCATGACTCCAGAACGTCTTAATTTTTCTTTCATCCACAACGGTGTGGAAATAGAGGTATCAATATTTTTTAATATTCTTCCGAAATAACATGGACATGCTTCAGGAACATCAATAGATATTGATACTACATCATCAATCGTAGGTATTACATGATCAATTTTAGGATATTGAATAGGTAAGCGATATATCGCTGCGATATCATGCGCAATTCCCATTAAATTCAAACAATCACCACGATTGGGTGTGATAGAAATATCGAAAATATTATCATCTAATTGTAAATATGTTCTTAAATCTTGACCAAGTGGTGCATCCATTGGCAGTTCAATTATAGAATTATTTATAATAATATCATGATATATGATTCCTAAAGACTTAAACGAACACAGGATCCCTTCCGATAATTCATTCTGTATTTGAATACATTTTACTTGTAAATTATTAGGTAAATTTGCGCCCCTAAGAGCAACTGCTACCCGAATATTTTTTTTACATCTTTTCGAATTAGAGATAATTTTAAACACACCTACATGGCCAGTGTCTATTGTATTAACCAACAAATTACAATTATCAGGATGTACTTTGACATCTATGATGTTACCAATTACTACACCAGTAAAATATAATGAAACAGGTTCTACTACATTAACTTTTAAACCTGACATAGTAATTTTTTTAGCCAACGTAACACTATCAACGGGTAGGTTAACCCATTCGCGTAACCATAATTCACTAAATTTCACCCACTAACCTCAACATCATTTAAATTGTTTAAGAAAACGCAAATCATTTTCAAAAAACAAACGCAAATCAGTAATATCATAATATAACATTGCTAATCGTTCTATTCCGATACCAAAAGCAAAACCAGAAAATATTTTTGGATCAATATTAACATTATTTAAAACATGTGGATGAACCATACCACAACCTAATATTTCCAGCCAATCATAATTTTTTAACAATATATCTATTTCAGCTGAAGGTGCTGTAAAAGGGAAATATGAAGGCCTGAAACGTATCTTTATAGAATTTTTAATACTTGTAAAGAAATCATATAAAAAATTAGACATGATATATTTCAAATTACTAAAACTAATATTTTTATCGACAACTAATCCTTCTATTTGATGAAACATAGGTGTATGATATTTATCATAATCTTTTCGATATACACGTCCTGGCGAAATAACCATAATTGGTGGATCGTTAATTTCTTGCATAACACGAATTTGCATACCAGAAGTTTGTGTACGAAGTAAATAAGTTGTATCAATCCAAAAAGTGTCCTGTTCATTACGGGCAGGATGATTATCAGGAATATTCAGTGCATCAAAATTATAATAGCTATTTTCAATTTCTGGACCATATACCACAGAGAATCCTATATTTTTAAAAAATAAAATAACACGATTCATTGTATGTGTTATCGGATGTAATCCAGCAATTGAAGGTTTACGTCCTGGAAGAGAAATGTCTAACACACTATCTACAATTTCTTTATCAATAGACATTAATTGCAAAACGTTTCTTTTCTGAAAAATCAGTTCTTCTATTTCTTTTTTTGCTTTATTAATAATTTTATATTTTTTAGAACGTAACTCCGGAGGTAAATTGCGTAAAGTTTTTATTTTCTGTGTAAAATGTCCATTTCTTCCTAAACACTTAACTTTTAAAAATTCTAAAACATCAAGATTTGTTGTTTTGTTAATGGCGATTTTTGTTTGTTCAATAACATTTAAAAATTTTAACATAAATTTTCTCAAATATTAACATACAAAAACACATAATTGATTAATTCCACTGTATTGTTACATTATAAATATAAATGCCATGTATATTTAATAAATAAATAATTTATGTAATTTATATGAAAAAAATATACATTTCAGTAAACATATTTTAAATTATTAAAAAAATATCTTCATTCCATGATTAAATAGATCTAATCTTTTTTATTAATAAAGAAAATGTTGTTTGATCAAACATAGCAAGATCAGCAAGTACTTTACGGTTCATCATTATAGATGATTCATGTAATTTATTTATTAAACTGCTGTATGACATACTATTTTCCCTAGCAGCAGCGTTAATTTTTATAATCCATAATTGCCTGAATTGCCGTTTTTTTTGGCGCCGATCACGATAAGAATATACTCCAGCTTTAATCATTGCTTGAAATGCCACACGATACGCCCTCGAACGAGCACCATAATAACCCTTCGTTCGTGAAATTACTTTTTTATGTCTAGCATGTGCAGCTACACTATTTTTCACACGAACCATAATTTTCCTTTTTTATTTGAATATATAATTATTTTTTACACGAAATTATTTAAATTTTTCATGTATATTTGCCATTAAAAATGGCAACATAATACTTATACATAAGGCAAATATTTTTTAACTGTTGTTAAACAACTTTTAGAAACTAAAGATTTTTTCCGTAAATGACGTTTTCGTTTGGTCGATTTTTTAGTTAAAATGTGTTGCAAATAAGAATGTTTATACTTAAATTTCCCCAACGATGTTTTTTTAAATCGTTTACTGGCACTACGCAACGTTTTCATTTTTAACATAACATTTTCCAAACACAGCCCATATCTTCATCTTTAGATACAATATTTAACATAATATTTATTTTTTTGAACTTAATAACATAACCATTTGCCTACCTTCTAACTTATTGGGGAAAAAATCTACTACTGACCATTCTTGTAGATCGTTACATAAACGATGTAAAATTTTCACCCCTAAATCTTGATGTGCTAATTCCCCCCCCCGGAAACGTAAAGTAATTTTAATTTTATCTCCCAATTGCAAAAAACGAATTATATTTCGCAATTTAATTTTATAATCACCTTCATCAGTATTTGGACGAAATTTAATTTCTTTAAGATGTATGATTTTTTGTTTCTTTTTTTGTTCTTTTATAGATTTATTTTTTTCATATAAAAATTTTCCATAATCCATAATACGGCATACTGGCGGTATGGTATTAGAATTAATTTCCACTAAATCAAGTTCTAGTTCTTGAGATTTTAAAAGCGCTACATCCAAACTGACGATGCCAATCTGTTTACCGTCTGTGCCAGTCAATCGCACTTTGTTAGCAAAAATTTCTTGATTAATTCGATTAGGTCGTATCGACTGATTTCTTCTTCCAGTTTTGATATTTCCCCCTTATTATTGATAAGCGTAACTTTTAATTTCATATATTAATTTATTTATAAAAACATTCACATCATAATTTCCCAAATTTTTTCCTCTAGATGTACGAACAGATACTGTTTTTTCACTAATTTCTTTATCACCACAAATTAATATATAAGGTATACGTTTCAATGTATGCTCTCTAATTTTAAAACCTATGGTTTCGTTACGTAAATCCGCTTTCACACGAATATCTAATTTCAACATATCTTTCTTTAACATAAGAATATATTGTGCATGTTTTTCTGTAATATTTAACAAAACCACTTGTACTGGAGCCAACCAAATAGGATAAAATCCTGCACATTCTTCTGTTAAAATAGCAATAAAACGTTCTATTGAACCAAGAACAGCCCTGTGAATCATCACTGGTGGAACTCTATTATTATACATATCTACATAAAACGCATCTAAACTATTTGGCAAAGAAAAATCTAACTGTATTGTACCACATTGCCAGAATCTATTCATGGAATCTAATAAAGTAAATTCAATCTTTGGTCCATAAAACGCCCCTGCATTCATTTGATATTTAAATACAATATTATTTTCCTTTAAAATGTTAGCTAAACTACGTTCTGATATATCCCATATGACATCTTCACCAATTCTTTTTTCCGGTCGGGTAGATAATTGAACAATTATATTTTTAAAACCAAATATATCATAAATATCATACATCATTTTCACACAACAATTAAGTTCATCAAGAATTTGGGATTGCATACAAAATATATGCCCATCATCTTGTACAAATCCTCGTGTTCGCATTAATCCATGTAATGCTCCAGAAGGTTCATTACGGTAACAACTTCCAAATTCTGCTAGCCGTATCGGTAAATCTCGATAGGATTTCACTCCTTGATTAAAAATTTTTACGTGGCCAGGACAATTCATCGGTTTAATACAATATTCATCATTTTCTGAAGCAATAGTATACATATATTCAGAATAATTATCCCAATGACCAGTTTTTTTCCACAACGTTTGCTTCATCATCCATGGAGTTTTAACTTCCTGATATTCGTATATTTTAAATTTTTTTCTTATGAATTTTTCTAACTCACAAAATATTATCCATCCATTAGGGTGCCAACACACCAAACCAGGAGCATTTTCTTCTATATGATACAAATCAAGTTGTTTGGCAAGTTTGCGATGATCTACTTTTTTTTTATTCATATCTGTTTTAATATATAATGATATATGAAATCTTTTTTTACGAACAGGACTATTTTTTTTAAAAAAATAACGTATAATCTTAAAAATATCTTGTAACCAATTTAAATATTTTAATTTTAGATTAATTAAAATGTTTTAACATAATTTATTTAATAAAGACCAAAATAATAAGTTAACAGACAACACTAAATAAACTAACAGATAACACCAACTATGATCATTGAGTTATTTAATAATACCATAGTAGCATTATAATTATTATTTTTTAAATTCTAACTAATCAAAATTCACCTAAAGCTATATTTTTTAATGATAATAAACAACAACATAAATGTAAATTAATATTTGAAAATTATTTATTAATCTTAATCTCTTTAAATACATTTATTAAATTAGTTTACAATGATTATAAAAACAGTAGTATACTATATTTAAAATATCATATTTTACCAAAAAATAAACTATTACACTATCATTTAATAATACGTTTCCGAATATTACAAATCTAAATAGTAATCACCTATTTCAAGAAATATCTCCATTATTCGATATTAATAAATATTTTATTAAATTATCTATGGATTGCATTTGCTTTAAAAAATTCTCTAATTCATCTAATAATAATGCAGATGATCCATCACATTTAGCAGATTTGGGATCTGGATGTGCTTCAAGAAATAAACCGGCAATACCCACAGCTATACCAGATCGCGATAATTCATAAATTTTCCCCCCCCGTCCACCTGAGACACAACTAAAAGCATTTCTAATTTGCAAGGCATGAGTAACATCAAATATTATCGGACAACCTCCAGATACTGTATTCATTACATTGAAACCAAGCATATCCACAACTAAATTATCATAACCAAAACTTGTACCTCGATCACATAAAATTATCTTGTCATTTCCATAATTTCTAAATTTATCAACAATATGACTCATTTGTGTAGGATTAATATATGGAGGCTTTTTAATATTAATTACAGATCCAGTACGCGCCATAGAAATTATAAGATCAGTTTGCCGTGCTAAAAATGCTGGCAATTGTAAAATATCAACAATACTGGATGCAATATCAGCTTGATTTGATTCATGTATATCTGTAATAATTTTTACCCCAAAAGTTTTTTTTAATTCTTGAAATAATTTCATTCCCTGATCAAAACCAGGACCACGATAAGAATGAATGGATGAACGATTTGCTTTGTCAAAAGAAGCTTTAAATATATAGGGTATATTTAATTTTTGAGTTATATTAACATAATGTTCACAAACTTTCATCACTATATCTCGTGATTCTAAAACATTCATCCCCCCAAACAACACAAATGGTAAATTATTCGATATTTGAATATCACCAACATTTACAATCAATTGTTTCATATTACACCGAAATCCATAGTTTGACAGTAAACAAATATTGTTTATTTGATCATGAAATTATAAAAAAAATTTTTATATTCATGAAAAATTAATTCAATCAATAAAATCATATTGATATATCAATATTTAAATATTGATAATAAAAACCTATTTTTAAATAAAAATATTGTTTTTTTATGAAAAAACTCAACAAAATTGTCCATATGTAACACGTTCATTATTATTATAATCACGTACTGTAGTAATATCTCTAAAACCAGATTGACGAAACAAAAAACGTACATCACATCCTTGTAACCATCCATGTTCTAAAAATAACCACCCTCCTAATTTTAAATATTTAACAGAATTAATACAAATATGTGATAAATTAAATAGACCAGAATGTTTTGCTATCAGAGCTGTTTTTGGTTCAAAACGGACATCACCAAATAACAAATGTGGATCGTATTTATCTATATATGGCGGATTACTAACAATAAGATCATAATTATGCATTTTTAAATTCTGAAACCAATTTCCAAATACAATCGTAACATTGTTCATTTTTAATAAATTAACATTTTTCGATGCTAAATAAACAGTTTTTAATATAAAATCAACCCCTGTAATTTTCCAAGTAGGACGTTCTGATGCAATCGCCAAAGCTATGGCACCACTACCAGTGCCTAAATCAAGAACATTCAATGAACTTACACATGAAGAAAACTTTAATAATACTTGCTCTACTAAACACTCAGTATCACTCCGCGGAATAAATATTCCTGATGATATTTTGAAATTTAATGACCAAAATGAATGTTCACCAGTTAAATAAGCAATGGGTTCACCACGTATTCTACGTGCTAATAATTTATTTGCTCGCTTTTCTTGATATTTAGTAAGTGTTTTGTCACCAAAACCTAAAAAATACACACTAGACTTCCCAGTGATCTTTTCTAAAATACACTCTGCATCACGTTTCGCAGTTTTAAAAATACACAAACGTGAAATTGCTTGACTTAACCAGTTTTTAACATTCATTTTGAATTATCTGATAAGAAACTAATTAAAATTATATTTTTCTGTAAGAGGTTTTATTAAAATATCCAAATTTCCTTCCATAACTTCATTTAAGCAATACACTGTTAAACCAATTCGGTGATCAGTGATACGATTTTGATGAAAATTATATGTGCGAATTCTGTCAGATCTGTCACCAGTACCTAATAAATTACGTCGGGTAATTGATGATTGTTCTTGTTTACGTTTGGATTCAACTGCAGATAAACGGGCACGTAAAATTTCTAATGCTTTAGCTTTATTTTTATGTTGTGATCGACCATCTTGACACGCTACCACAATTCCTGTGGGAAGATGAGTAACACGAATCGCTGAATCAGTGGTATTAACATGTTGTCCACCAGCACCAGACGAACGAAAAGTATCAATCCGTAAATCACCCATATTTATCATCGGTAACTCTTTATTACACAACTCTGGAATAACAGCTACTGTACAAGAAGATGTATGTATCCTACCCTGTGATTCAGTACAAGGAATTCTTTGCACTCGATGTCCTCCTGATTCAAATTGTAATTTTTTATAAGCGTGATCATAAAATTTTATAATAATCTCTTTGTAGCCTCCCTGTTCCCCGTGAGTACTATGAATAATTTCCATTTTCCACCGGGACTTTTCAGCATATCGCACATACATGCGAACAAGCTCCCCCGCAAACAAAGCTGCTTCATGTCCCCCGGTTCCAGCCCTTATTTCGCAAAAACATCCTTTTATATCGTTGTTGATAATTTTAGACTCAAGTAAAAAACTCAATTTTTTTTCAAGTGACAAACGATCAATATTTAATTTTTTTATATCATCTTGAGCAAGATTATATATTTCTGAATCTTCTAAAATAGACTGTAAAGAAACAATGTTTTTTTTAATTGCCATCCACCGTCGAAAATATATTATGAGATTACTTAATTGACCATATTCTTTAAATAAGGCTCGAAATTTCTTTTGATCATGTAACATGTTTGGATCATTAAGCAAAATTTCCAAATTTTTATAACGTATATTTAATGTTTCTAATTTAGCAAGTGTAGAAGATTTCATAAATTAACTATTTTTACATCAAAATATGGCATTTTTAGATTAACATACTTTAAATAACATGCCAAATATTACATATGATTTTAATTTTAATTAAATCAATTTGTCATTAAATAGAAACAACATATAAATATAAAATAATCTAAAATACATTTACAGTTAATACTTACTTGATTAAAAATGATTAATAATGTAAGTTTGTTAAATTCATTAAATTTATGGTATAATCAAATTAAGTGATTTGTATTACAAAAGTACTAAATTAGTATATCACATAATGGAAGTAGAAAAATATTTTTATTTGGGTATCCTCATGCGCAATGATATTAAAAAAATCACTTCAAAACAACACTTTAATTATCTAACTCAAAAAAACAAATACAAATTAATTTTAACCAATGAAGCTGCTATACATATTCAACAACTAATATCTAATGATGTTAATATGATCGGTTTACGTATTAGTATTAAAAAATCTGGATGTGCCGGTTTTAGTTATATATTTGATAAAGTAATGCAAAAAGATATTAATTGTACCGACTTAATATTTGAATATGAAAATGGAGCTAAAATATTTATTCCACACGCTACGATTCCATTTATGAATGGAAGCGAATTAGATTATATTAAAGAGGGTTTATGTTCTACATTTAAATTTAAAAACCCCAAAGCACGCTATTTATGTGGGTGTGGTGAAAGCTTTACTATTTAGTTGATTTCATACAAGAAACTTGTTTCATAGTTTTAGAATATTTTTAAATTATGAAATAACATTTTAAAATACAACAATGAAAAAAAATCATGACATTTATAAAGATTTATAAAGAAGGTTTCGTTACCGTATTAAATACTGAAACATTCCCTTTAGGAATTAATGAAAATATCATTCACGCTATTTCGAAAAAACGTAATGAACCAAAATGGATGCTAAATTTCCGATTAAAAGCATACCGTACATGGATAAAAATGAAAGAACCTCATTGGCTTAAAGGAAATTATCCAACATTAAATTATAATGAATATAGTTACTATTCTGCTCCATGTTCCTCTTTGAACTCAGAAAATTCAAGTAAAACATATAAAAATAATGAACATACTATCAAAAATAAACAAAAATCAAATAAAAAAAATTATTTGACTAAAGAAGTTAAAGAAACATTTCAACAGTTAAAAATACCTATCTATGAAAATAGTGGTATAGCAATAGATGCAATTTTTGATTCAGTATCTGTTACCACAACTTACCGTTCCGAATTAAAACAATTAGGAATAATTTTTTGTTCGTTTAATGAAGCAATTCACGAACATCCAGAATTGATACAAAAATATTTAGGAAGTGTCGTACCTATTAATGATAATTTTTTCGCGGCTTTAAATTCTGCAGTCGTATCCGATGGAACATTTATTTACATTCCTAAAAACATACGGTGCCCAATTGAACTTTCTACATACTTTCGTATTAATGCTGAAAAGACAGGACAATTTGAACGTACGATACTAATCGCTGATGAAGGAAGTTACGTTAGTTATATTGAAGGATGTTCTGCACCAATTAGAAACAGCTATCAATTGCATGCTGCAGTAGTTGAAGTTATTGTTCTGCAAAATGCACACGTCAAATATTCCACAATACAAAATTGGTTTTCTGGTAATAAAAATTCTGGAGGTATTTTGAATTTTGTTACTAAACGCGCACTATGTTTGGGCACAAATTCTAAAATGTCTTGGACACAATCTGAATCTGGTTCTGCCATTACTTGGAAATACCCCAGCGTTATTTTAAAAGGCAATTATTCTATAGGAGAATTTTTTTCAGTTGCTATTACAAAAAATTGTCAACAAGCAGACACAGGAACAAAAATGATCCACATTGGGAAAAATACCCGATCGACTATTATTTCCAAAGGAATTTCAAGTGGAAAAAGCGAAAATACTTACCGTGGATTAGTAAAAATATTACCTAATGCTAATCACTCAAGAAATTTCACGCAATGCGACTCCATGTTAATTGGCAATAAATGTGGTGCACACACATTCCCATATATTAAAGTACATAATCATACTTCTCAAGTAGAACATGAAGCTACCACTTCACGCATTAATGAAGAACAGTTATTTTACTGCCAACAACGTGGAATCAATGAAGATAATGCAATTTCTATGATTATCAATGGATTTTGTAAAGATGTACTTTCTAAATTACCTTTAGAATTTGCTATAGAAGCAGAAAAATTATTAACTATCAACTTGGAACATAGTATTGGTTAAATATGTGCAATTATTAATATAAATACGATGGACAACATACAAAAATAATACAATTAACAAAGAATGAAATTATTTAATTATTCAACTAGTTAAAGAGAAACATATGCTGTTGATCAAAAATTTAAAAGTAAATGTCGATAATATAAACATTCTTAATGGCGTAAATTTGCAAATTCAATCTGGTGAAACACATGTTATCATGGGACCAAATGGAGCAGGAAAAAGCACTTTAGCAGCAACACTTGCCGGTCGTAAAGATTGCATTGTAACCTCAGGATCTATTTTTTTTAAAAACAAAGATCTACTTCTTTTAGAACCAAATGAACGTGCCGGAGCGGGAATTTTTTTGGCATTCCAACATCCTGTTGAAATTGCAGGAATCAAAAATCAATTTTTTTTACAAACTGCTATAAATGCAGTAAGAAAATATCGTAACCAACCAATCTTAGAACGATTTGATGCCAACGATTTTATAAAATCAAAATTAAAACTTTTAAAAATGCCTGTTGATTTTTTAAATCGTTCAATTAATGTTGGATTTTCAGGAGGAGAAAAAAAACGTAACGATATTCTACAGATGGCCGTATTAGAACCATCATTATGCATTTTAGACGAAACAGATTCTGGGTTAGACATTGATGCGCTTAAAATCGTTTCTAATGGAATTAACACACTAAAAAACTCCACACGATCGTTTATTATTATTACACATTATCAAAGAATATTAGAACATATTAAACCTAATTTTGTACATATTTTATATCAAGGATGCATTATAAAATCAGGAGATATATCTTTAGCTAAAAAACTCGAGGAAAAAGGTTATGGATGGCTCGCCTAATTACATTGACAATAATATAATAAATAGATGGTACCATTTATTTAAAGAACAAAACAAAATTCATTCTAACCAAAAATATCAGTATTGGGAAAAAGTCCAGAAATACGGATTAACCAATCAAAATAATGAAAAATGGAAATATATCCCACTGCATAAACTACTTGCTAACAATTTTATTAATGCGAACAAAAACTGTCCAATAAACACCACTATTCGAGATAACATCAATTTAAATAAACCAGCATATCAACTAGTATTTATCAACGGTTTTTTTTCCCAAGAATTAAGCACTCAAGATACTGGGCCATGGAAAATAAAAATAATAAATAGAAATATGCACCAACTCCTACCACAACCAATCCAACCGGAAATATTTTTATATTTAACTGAATGTTTAAGTTATGAAACTACATATATTTCTCTTCCTAATAACACGACAGCAAAAATTCCACTATATTTATTACATATTAATCAAGGATCTAATGATAACAATATATTAATGAATATCCATTACAGACATCATGTTAAAATACACAAAAATTCTCATGGTGAAATTGTTGAACATTTCGCTAGTGCAAATACAAATAGTCATTTTACTGGTGCACGTACATCTATTATAGTTGATTCTAACGCACGCATAGAACATACAAAACTATCTTTTGAAAATCGTGCTAGTTATCACATCTCTCATAATGATATACATATACACTGTAATTCTATCGTTCAAAGCAATGTATTTAATATTTATGGAAACCATTTCCATCAACATCAAACCAGTACAATATTACACGATAAATATGCTGCTGTATCACTTAACAGTCTATTATTACCTTTAGACGAGGACATTCTTGATATGTCTACCTATGTAAAACATAACACACCAGGATATAATTCAAGCAAGCAAATACACAAAATTATTTCAGGTAATCAAGGACAAGGTATATTTAGAGGATTAATTACAGTAGATAAAGAAGCTATTAAAATTAATGGAAATATGCTTAGCAAAAATTTATTATTACATCCATTCTCTAAAATTTATTCTATGCCACAACTTGAAATTTATGCTGACGATGTCAAATGCTCTCATGGAGCAACGATTGGGCACATCAATCATGAAGAAATATTCTATTTATGTACACGAGGGATTCCATATCAACAAGCATGCCAAATAATTGTATACGCTTTTGCATTAGAAATTATAGATACTATTAATGATAATGAGATTCAAAAAAATATTTCTACACGTATTATTAATATTTTAACAAGGATATTTCAAAATGGTATATCCCATAAAAAAAATTCGGTCTGAATTTCCAATATTGAAAACAAAAATTAATCACAAGCCATTAATTTATCTTGATAATGCTGCTAGTACACAAAAACCCAATGTAGTAATTAATTACCAAAGCCAATTTTATCAACAAAAATATTCGGCTGTACATAGAGGGGTTCACACATTAGCTAACTTGGCAACACAAGAAATGGAAGAAGTTCGAATGTATGTAGCAAGTTTTATTAATGCATCATCTTCAGATGAAATAATTTTTACTAAAGGAACTACTGAAAGTATCAATTTAGTAGCAAACACTTGGGGCCATCAATATTTAGAAGAGGGAGACAATATTATAATCACTGAAATGGAACATCATTCAAATATTGTCCCTTGGCAAATGCTTGCAAAAAATAAAAACATCACATTACGAATAATACCATTATTACCAAATGGTACATTAAATCTTAATATGTTAAATGACTTAATTGATAACCATACAAAATTATTATCAATTACTCATGTCTCTAATGTATTGGGCACACTAAACCCATTAAAAGATATTATCAATAATATTCGAACAATTAGGAGTTCTATCATTGTATTAGTTGATGGAGCACAAGCTATTGTGCATGAAAAAATAGATGTACAACTCCTAGATTGTGATTTTTATGTTTTTTCTGGTCATAAAATGTATGGGCCATCGGGAATAGGTATATTATATGGAAAAAAATCTATACTGCAAATTATGTCTCCATGGGAAGTCGGGGGAGGTATGATTCAAAAAGTAAATCTTAATACAGATACAACATTTCTCGCACCACCTTGGCGATTTGAAGCAGGATCACCCAACATTAATGGAATAGCTGGATTAGGGGCAGCTATTAGATACATCAATAATATAGGATTAGATCAAATAAAACTATATGAAAAAAATATTATGCAATATGCAGTAGAATCTCTACAAAAAATAAAAAATATAACAATTTATGGTCCTAAAGAAGATCGCATATCAGTTGTTTCCTTTAATATTAATAAATATCATGCTTATGATATTGGGTTATTTTTAGATCAAAATGGTATTGCTATTAGAACTGGACACCATTGTGCAATGCCAGTTATGAATTATTTTAATGTTTCTACTATGTGTCGAATATCATTAGCTATATATACTAATAAAGAAGAAATTGATCAATTAATTCATGGTATAATGAAAATTAGCCACCTACTCAAACATCGCGTAAATAACAATTAAAACCACCTTTATGAATAATATAGTGAATTTACCAACCCAAAATATTGTATTACGTAACTTTCATAATTGTATTAACTGGGAAGAAAAATATTTGTATATTATTGAACTTGGAAACTATTTATCATCGATTCCCCAATCGATGAAATCAGAAAAAAACTTAATTCCAGGATGTCAAAGCAAAGTTTGGTTTATCATGAAAATAACAAACATAAAAAACGGAAAAAATATTGTGAGATTCTATGGTGACAGTGAATCCGCTATAACAAAAGGAATTTTGTGTATAATATTTATTATGTATCAAGGATTAACAATAGAAGAAATTATCTATTTTGATCCATACCATTTTCTAAATCAATTAGAATTAACTGAACATTTAACGTATTCTCGATCGCAAGGGGTAAGATCAATATTGCAAACTATTTATAATCACGCCAGAAAACTATCCACAATTTCCCATTAAACAAGCAGACAGAATGGTGTACATACAAAGTATGTACACCATTCTGTCATAAGTTTTACAATAAAAAAACAAAAAATGGTCAATAATTGTTTATTTACGATATGAAGAAACTTGATTATCAAGTCGCTGATTTGCCCGAATAGCATCATCCTTAGCAATTTGTACTTCAGGCCGCAATGCACTTACATCATTGGTCACTTGATCCATCTTAGCATTTAATGTTTGTACATCAGAAGAAAGTTGTTCAACTACATTTCTCGTGCTGCATGCAGATAAACATACCGAACCAAAACAAACAACATATAATATTAACTTGCATGTATTCATTAACAATATCCTTATTTATTTTTTATATAATTTAGTTGTGTACAACTAATATTTTTTAATTAAAATTATTTTTTTAAAAAAACAAAAATAAGCATCTCCATTATAATAATTACACTACTAACACAACCTTTCATGCGTTCTAATGGATTTGAACCATTGACCTCTACCATGTCATAGTAGCGCTCTAACCATCTGAGCTAAGAACGCATACATAAAACGAATTTTATTATAACCAATTGTTAGTACATGGTCAAACTATAAATACTATAATCAAATACTACAAAAATATACATAAATTTCAATAACTGCATTACTATCTATAACATAAAATGGCATAAATATAATATAAATTATACATGATTTCAAAATAAAAAAATATATCGACTAACATTATAACAACACCACTATACTAGTTTATACATTTTAACAAATAAAATATTCAAAACAAACAAAAATTTATAAAAACTATTTGTTATATTTTTTAATATATTTAATTGTTTAAACAAGTTAATTTACACATAATATATATCTATATCTAATTACAGTTTATCAATATTTACTAAATAAATTATTAATAACCATCATCTACTATTACTTAATTAATAGCATCTAAAACTCAAAATCATTCGGGAAACTTTAACATATCATCAAAAAATATTTCATCTTATTAATATAAAAAATATAAAAAGTAATATGACTCTAATATAGAACAGTGAATACTTATTAATAATTAATAGCTATACAATATTGTGTATATCACCCATTCAGAGTGAATAAAAATATTTTTTTATATCATCGATAACATAATACATATTCTTGAAAAATATAATAATAAATATAATATTATAAAGTACATTTAAAAAAATTATTATTAATAATCTAACTTAACCATCAATTATAGATATCAAAATCAATACTATTTTACATTAATTATTGATTTTTTTAAAAAAATCACCATTATCATCTAAACATGCACCATTTTTAAAAAAATACTAATATTCTTACAAAACGACATGTATTCTATATTGAATTTACTATCTTTTAAAAAACTAATACAAACTATACACAAAAATTATTTATGTGTTCTATCAATGATAGAATGATATTTTTAAGTAAAAAATTAAAAACAATAACAGTTGCAGTATTGTTTAAAACAAAAAAAGATATTGATTAAAAATATTTATAATTTATAATGCTAATGTTAGTTGGTAGTATTGATGATACCTAAATATAAATTTCAAAAAAAATCTATAAATAACCGTAAATATGATAATCAAGAATATAAAAAAACAAATATCGAAAAACCCTATACTTTTGTATATGAAAGGTTCACCTAACCTACCGAATTGTGGTTTTTCCTCACAAGCAGTAAAAATATTATTAAAGTGTAATACACCATTTTCCTACGTTGATGTTTTAGAGCACCCTGATATTCGATTAGAATTACCAAAAATTTCACATTGGCCAACTTATCCTCAGTTATGGATAGATTCTGAACTCATTGGAGGATCTGATATTATGATGGAAATGTATAAAAAAGGTGAACTTCAGAACTTAATTAAAAGGATAAAGTTAAAATACAATTTAAAGACAAATAATTCGGATAATATAACTAAAGCATCTTAAAATATTTATCTTCTGTAATGCATTTTTAAATTTTAAAATGAAAGTTAACCGTCTATTTTTTTAAAAAAATTACTACGGTACAACGTTTGAATGATCAGATTATTATTAAAATAATAATAACATTTAAAAGCTTAAAAACGATTCAGGACAACTGTTAAATTTTTCAACATGTTACCATTTCTTAAAAAAATATTTTTTAAATCACTCCAAGACCAAATTAACTTTTAAATGTAACCATCGTAAAACACACTTAAACATTTCCCATCTATAAATATTTCTCATTCTTATAAGACCTTTGTCCATTGACATACTCGAAATACATTTATACTGATATTCCGACTTTGATATCATAAAAAAATACATAAACTAATACAACACCAAAATATGGATTCTTTCTAAATTATATCAAAAATTTTAAAATATTAAAATACGTTTTTATTATTCATTATCTCATTCAGTATACACAATAAAAACATTCGATATACTGATCAAATATGGTATAATCACATTGCATATATTTAATATACAACTAATTATTTTAATAATATAATTCATTTAAAATAAATGTTTCATTTATATCAAAATAAGTTATATACATGCTAATAAATATATGATAATATTATAAACTAATGTATTTTAATTTTATACGACAAGAATTTTAAAAATATAAAAATTATATACTAATATATAAAACATTAACTATGATTATAATGATACATAAATAAAATATCAAAACTATACAATATAATATATAGTAATTCACTTAAACAAACGATATACAATATTCAAAATATTTTAATATTATTAGAGAATATATGCTGTTTTTATTAATCTAAATCTCAACACACTGGATTAATAAAAATTTCATAATTTGATAATTTTCTCATCCACCCATTAGGATGGATAGTAAATCGAGAAAATACTCACTTAACTACCCCAACTATAAGGAGAGAAAATTGGAAACACCACTGGGATCAGATTTAGCACGTTTAGTACGAATATGGCGAGCATTGATTGATCATCGACTCAAACCATTAGAACTCACACAAACACATTGGATTACATTACATAATATTTGTCAATTACCACCTGAACAATCACAAATTCAATTAGCAAAAGCTATAGGAATAGAACAACCATCTTTAGTACGTACATTAGATCAACTTGAAGAAAAAAAACTGATAACACGACACACTTGTATCAATGACCGCCGTGCTAAAAGAATAAAATTAACAGAGCTTGCTTCACCAATTATAAGAAAAGTTAATGATGTTATCAACGGAACTAGAAACGAAATTCTATCTGGAATTAAAGAAGAAGATATAAGATTTTTAACAAAAATTATTTTAAAATTAGAAAAAAACATTATGAACCTTTATAATAGATGATCAATTCCAGCTCTCTATAAATATTTATGCCATAACAATCAATTATAACATACAAGTGTTGTTATAGCATGAATATTTTATATCGATTATACATTACACTTTCTTTACCATCCAAATAAAAATCAATGGTAAAAAATATTTTTTTATCAATATGATTAAAAATATCCACCAAAATTATTCAATTTTATTTAAACATAAATTATAGTAGAAAATAATCGGAATTATTGATAATGCACAAAAAAAAACAAACTGGAAATATCAAACAAATACGAAGAGAATATACACATAGCACACTATCTCAAAAAAATTTAACAAATGAACCGATACAACTATTTAAAATATGGTTAAACCAAGCCTGTAAAAGCAAAATGCTTGATCCAACAGCAATGTGTTTAGCAACAATAGATGAATTAGGACAACCATGTCAACGATTAGTTTTACTTAAAACTATTAATAAAAACAAAATTATCTTCTATACAAACTTTAAAAGCAAAAAAGCTATGCATATTCAACATAATCCAAAAGTTAGTGTATGTTTTCCATGGACCACATTAGATAGACAAGTAATAATATCAGGATATGCCTCCAAACTACCAAAAAAAGATAACATCAAATATTTTTACAGTCGACCAAGACATAACCAAATCAGCACATGGGTCTCACACCAATCTGAAATAATAAACTCTAGAACAAGACTTACAAAAAGATTTTTATATTTTAAAAAGAAATTTTTAAACATTAAAGTACCTGTACCTAACTTTTGGGGGGGGTATCAAATCTATATTACTACTATGGAATTTTGGCAAGGTAGAGCACATAGATTACATGATCGGTTTATTTATAAAAAAAAAGATAAAAAATGGCATATTGACCGATTATCACCTTAATACTTATAAAATTACAATTTGAATCAACTATGAAAATTTAAAAATAACAAGTAGTATATAATGTAACAAATTGAGTTGCAAACAACAACACAATGAGAACATACTAATGAACAAATACAACCTGATCATCGATCTTCAACAACGATATTTGATTTCACAAATAACCAATCAAAAAAATTTAATAAACAAATTAAATTCAGAAATAATTACATTATATTGTGGATTTGATCCTACGTCTGATAGTTTACACCTAGGACATCTTATACCATTAATATGTTTAAAACGTTTTCAATTAGCCGGACATCGACCAATAGTTTTAATAGGTGGTGCCACTGGACTAATTGGAGATCCTAGTTTTAAGATCACTGAACGTCCATTTAACTCTTTAGAAATAATATTGAAATGGGCGGAAAAAATAAAAAAACAAGTCGCTACTTTTTTAGATCTTAATAATAAAAATAATGGTGCAATTATAATTGATAATTATCATTGGTTTTCTTCTATGAATATCCTTGATTTTTTACGTAATATAGGAAAAAATTTTTCTATCAACACAATGATTAATAAAGAATGTATTAAGCAACGATTAAAAAAAAATAATACTGGAATTTCATTTACTGAATTTTCATACAACCTTTTACAAAGTTATGATTTTGCATATTTATGCAAACATTATGACGCAATATTACAAATAGGGGGATCAGACCAATGGGGGAATATTATCTCTGGAATCAACTTAATACGTCGCATATATCAAAAAAACGTTTATGGATTAACATTACCATTAATTACAAAATCTGATAACACAAAATTTGGAAAAACTGAAAATGCAACAATATGGCTAGATAAAAATAAAACTAGTCCATATACATTCTATCAATTTTGGATTAATACGGACGATAAGAATGTTTATAAATTTTTAAAATTTTTCACTCTTTTAGATATGGCAACTATTAACGAATTAGAACTAGAAAATAAAAAAAGTAATAACAACATAAGACATCAAAAAATATTAGCTCAAGAAATTACAAGACTAGTACATGGAAAACAACAATTAAATATTGTAGAGCGCATGACTAAAAATCTATTTGAAAATAAAATATCTCAATTAACCATAACAGATTTTCTTCAACTTGAATATGACGGGATACCTACAATCATATTATTTAAAAAAGATAAAATCAGTTTACAAGAAGCATTAGTACTGACTAAATTTGCACCATCTAAATATCAAGCAGGTATACTAATTGAATCAAATAGTATTTTGATAAATGGCGAAAAAAAAACACAAGAAAAAAAATATATCTTCCAGAACAAAGATATTTTATATAATTCTTACACGTTATTACGAAAAGGAAAAAAAAATTTCTCACTAATTCATTGGAAATAATAATAAATAAAAAAAGTATACACAGGAATCATAGGAATTAAGTTAAAATATTATACTAAAAAAATTATTTTATTTTATAGAAAAATTTTTATAAAAATCACACATATCATTAATAAAACAAATATCACATAATGGAGTTTTAGCCATACAAATATACCGAGCATGCAACACAAACCAACGATGACATTGGACTTTAAATTTATTTGGAACAACTTTTGATAATTTTTTCTCTACAGCATACACATTTTTTCCCACCGCAAATCGAGTACGATTACAAAATCTGAAAACATGCCTATCTACGGCAATTACAGGCCAAGAAAAAATTTCATTAAGTATTACATTTGCACTTTTACGACCAATACCAGGTAGTTCTTCTAATAAAATACGATTTTCGGGAACTAATCCATGATATCTATCCATAAGTAGACGACAAGTATAAAAAATATTTTTAGCTTTGTTATTAAACAAACCTACTGATTTTATATATGTTTTTATACCGCTTATACCCAATGCAACCATTTTCCCAGGTGTATCAGCTATCATAAATAATTTCTTAGTGACCTGATTCACTTGTCTGTCTGTAGATTGCGCAGAAAGTAATACCGCAATCAACAATTCAAATGAAGAACGATAATCCAATTCAATAACTGGTTTAGGGTTAGATATATAAAATCTGTACAAAATTTTATAACGTATTTTTTTATTCACAGTGAAATTTAATTACAAAATAATACTATTCATAATTTACATTCAAACATAATATAAAATACTAACACACAAACGATCGATAAACACTTCATATATTTCACAAAATGGAAAATCAATTATCAATATAATATATAACAATAATCATTATTCGAATATTACAAATCATTCACCATGTTTTCTATTTTTACAAAATTTTTAAACTCCTCTTCTGTTAAATAACCAGATTTCACCGCAGCATCTTTCAAACTCAAGCCATACTTATAAGCAATTTTAACAATTTCAGAAGATTTATCATATCCAATATGAGGATTTAATGCAGTAACTAACATAAGCGAACTATTTAATAAATAATTTATTCTATCAATATTTGGTTTTATTCCCATCACACAATGATAGTGTAAACTTTTAATACCATCTGACAATAAACGAATTGATTGTAAAACATTATAAATAATCACAGGTTTACAAACATTTAACTCAAAATTGCCAGAAGAACCAGCAATATTTATTGTAGTATCATTCCCAAGAACCTGATAGCACAACATATTCATAGCTTCGCATTGCGTAGGATTAATTTTCCCTGGCATAATTGAACTCCCTGGTTCATTTTCTGGAATATTTAGTTCTCCAATTCCACATCTTGGACCAGAAGACAACCAACGTATATCATTTGATATTTTTATTAAAGAAACAGCTAAACATTTTAATGCACTATGACTATGTACTAAAGCATCACAAGTTGCTAAAGATTCAAATTTATTTTTTGCAGTGACAAAAGGATGTTTGGTCAAAATGGCCAATTCTTTCGCAGCACGAACAGAATATTCTGGATACGCATTTAATCCAGTACCAACTGCAGTGCCACCTAACGCTAATTCATATAAATCAGTAATACTATCATTGATACGAATAACATTATGTTCCAACATGGATAACCATCCGGACATCTCCTGCCCAAGAGTTAACGGAACTGCATCTTGTAGATGTGTTCGACCAATCTTAATAATATCTTTAAAATTATTAGATTTATCAAATAATGTTTTATTAAAATCAATAATTGCTGGCAATAACCGTTCCTTTAACATGACTACCGCTGCAATATGCATAGCCGTTGGAAATACATCATTAGAACTTTGACATTTATTAACATGATCATTAGGATGTACCAATTGTTTATTACTATTATTTTTTTTCTGATTATTGAATAACAATGTATTCGCACGGTTCGCAAGTACTTCATTCATATTCATGTTACTTTGCGTACCAGATCCTGTCTGCCACAAAGATACCGGGAATTCACTAAAATGATTCCCAGAGATTATTTCATCAGCTGCATACATAATAGCTTTTGCTATATCTGGATCCAAATAACCTAAATCACTATTGATCATAGCAGCAACATACTTAATTTGTGCAAGAGCTATAATAATTTCATTAGGCATCTTTTCGTAAGAAATTTTGAAATATCTTAAAGAACGTTGCGTTTGTGCTCCCCATAAATGATCGACAGGCACTTCAACATAACCTATTGAATCTTTTTCAAGACGAAAAACAGACATAACAAACACCCCTCATTATAATAAATTATCTACATCAAAATAACAATTTATTATTATTAATTGACTATGATATTATTATCTATCTATTATTACAATTAAAATCAACTGTTAATCATATATTTATCATTAAACGATATTTAATAATGAATAATCATAGAACAAAGATACAATATTTTCTCGCTATTAGTACAATAATTTTTATGCTATCTCAATGTAATCGATATTACTGTTATAAAAACAAAATAATTAACATATATGAAAACAATCAACATAAAAAAAAATATCCGCAACATACTAATCAAAATTATAAAAAATATTATAAATATTTAAAAAAAAATAATTATAACAATGATTTAACACAAAACAACCACATTATTCACTCATATATACCTGAACGTTTTTTATCAGAAATACACATAAACCATAATTCCATAAATTTATTAAACACATACTTTAAAAATTATAAAAAATTAATGTTTAACCAAATAAGCTTAAACAATTCTCACGAAAAAAAAATATATAATTTTGGCGTCGGATACAGAAAAAACTATCGAAAAGATCTAATAATCGGTAATAATATTTTTTATGACACAATTATATCTGAAAATAAAAAAAATTTTTTAAGTATAGGACACGAATTGTTTAAAAAACAAACACATATCACTACCAATATATATTACAATATGTTTAGTAAATCTTATTTAACAATAAGAAATAAAATACACTATCCTCATTCTTATGACATACGCATTAAAAGCGCCTTACCATTTTTTAAAGCAACAATGGGAAAAATAAGTATGGAACGTTCTTTTAATCATAACAACAATCACAATGTACAAAAAAAACTCATGATAAAACAAAATAAATCGAATTATAAAATAACACTAGGTATTGACTATACACCAATACCAATGTTTACTTTCAGTATTGATAAAACCATTTATAACCAAAAAAAAATTCATGGAACAAAATTTAACATCACAGTCAACTATAGATTGATTACTCTTTCAAATAAAATAATATCATATAACCAAGATATAAATAACAACAAAAAAGAAGCTCTAATAGACAAAAACTATACAGTCAACAGAAATAATAATATTCTAACTGACTATTATAATAATGACAATAATTCAAATATAATGCGACACAGTATACATATCATTCAGAATAATTCTGATGAAATACCATTATTACTAAAAAATATATTCCATGAAAACAATATAACTAATACAACACAATATGTTGAACAAAACAAATATGAAATACTCAAATTAGAAAAAAATAATAGTAACACCCAACTTAAAAAAAATTATCATCCAAATAATAATGATTTAAAATTATTTGCTGTTATTACTACCTATAATATAAAACAGAAAGAACACTTAAATGACGATTATTTAACCTCTATAATGAAACCAGTTAATTCAAAAATAAAAAATTTACAACAAATACATATAATGAATAAAAATTCTGATCCTTCACTCATTGATAATAAAGATAACATTATTAATCAAGAAAAAAAAGAAAAATCATCTGAAAATAATACTCATGATAGTAACACAAACATAATAATTAACCATGAATGTTCAAACAAATCTAACAAAATTATCACCAAAAAAGATTCAAAAACTAAAATACAAGAAAAAAATACACATTATCATAATTATCAAACACAAATTATACCTCCCCCACCACCTTTCCCTAACACTTATTCAACTACACAAGATAAAATAAATGTGACAATACAACAACCAAGCAACCAATATACATCAAATGATGATAATTGTGATAATTACCACGATAATCAAATGTCTAAAGAATTAATACAAAATATCAATCAGTGTAAACAAAAACAATTCTCTTCTCTAGGAAGCGAACAACATCTAGCAAAACTCAACAGTATTACTAAAAAAAGAAAAAAAACAACCTCAACAAATAGCACTAATAGTAATAATTCAGAAATAACAACAATATTAAAAATCATAGAACGACAAAATATATTAACATCAGACAGTGATAATACAGACAATGATGATAAAATTTCAATAAATAGCAACAACAACGAATTTTCAGACAATTAAAAAATCCTTGCAATACAAATATTATCCACTTAATTATTTTAAAATATATCTCCTAAATAATAAAAACCTATTTACAATATATATGTTCACTAACCATACCAGACCAACAAAACTCTTCCCCTATATTTTTAATTCTAAAAAGATTTAACGCTCGAATCACTGTATAATTAATAATATCATCAACAGTTTTCGGATGCATATAATATGCCGGAACAGGAGGCATAATTATAGCACCCATTTCAGTAAGCTCAATCATTTTACGCAAATGACCAATATGTAACGGTGTTTCTCGCACCATTAAAACCAAGGTTCTTTTCTCTTTTAAAGTAACATCAGCAGCACGAGTCATTAATGAAGAAGTAATACCAGCTGCAATTTCTGACATAGTTCGAATAGAACACGGAGCAATTAACATTCCATCATTTAAATACGAACCGCTAGAAATTTTAGCACCAATATCGCGAAAAGAGTAAGTTTTATCGGCTAGTTTATACAAATTTGTTTTAGTAATTCCAACTTCTTGTCGCAATACTGTTAAAGCATTTCTAGTAACAATAAGGTGAGATTCTATATCGTACTGCCGTAATAAAAACAATGCACGAATACCATAAACAATACCAGAAGCACCTGATATCCCTATTATTAATTTATGTTTACAAGACATTAATAATTATCCATGCTAATATTAATAAATTTCAAAAACTCACCAAAAAAAAATTACCTGATATATTGAAAAAATAGTTTTTATAATATAGTATTATTTTTCTAAAAATTCGTTCACCTGATTTAATTCCTCAGGAGTATCTACATTAATATAAATTCCATTATTATTAATTACCGAAACATATATTTTTTCACCATACCATAATATTCGAAGTTGCTCTAAAGATTCAATTTTTTCCAAAGAGGTAATTTTCCAATTAACATAACGATGAATAAAACTCACACGATAAGCATAAACTCCAATATGACGCAAAAAAATATTATCAACATATTGATTCTCATTAACAAATAAAGAATAATTTTTGCACCAGGGGATCAAAGAACGAGAAAAATATAAAGCATGATTTTTTATATTTACTACTACTTTTACCACATTACTATTATACAATTCTTCTAAAGAAACTATTCGAGCAGCTAACGTCGAAACACTAATATCATTCATAGTTAACAAATTATTTGCTACTTGATTCAACATATCTGATGATATTAATGGTTCATCACACTGAAGATTTATAATTATTTGATTATCCGAAAACTGATACTTCTTAACAACTTCCTCTAATCGTTCTGTACCTGATTGATGATCTGTACTCGTTAATATAACCTCTGCAAGAGTTTTTTCTTTTTTAATTATATTCAGTATACCAATATGATCGGTAGCAATAATTACTTGTTCAGCATGAGACATTAATGCAATTTTCATAACACGTACAATCATCGGTTTCCCTTGAATAGTGGCTAACGGTTTACCAGGAAATCGACTAGAAGAAAATCGAGCGGGTATAATAACAACGAAACTCATCTTTTTATCTTATCATTAAAAAAAAAATTCCTAGATCTATCTTTTAACAATATTGGAATACCATGTAAAATAGGAAAAGATATTTGATCAAATCTACAAATTAATTTCCACTGTGATTTTAAAAAATATAAAGATCTATAACATATCGGACAAACAAGAATTCTCAATAATTTATTATCCATGATAACCTCATTATTAATATAAATTTTCCTTCATTGCATGAGTTTATAAAAACAACAACCACTTCAAAGAACAAACAATTTATTTCTTTTTAATACATATTTTTTTAAATTATATATGATTATTAAAAATATGTTTTTTATACTTTAAAATATTTTTTTCAATTGGTCTTATTAATAATTTTTTTGATTGTTGAGATAAAACTGCTTCCACTTCCAAATACCACCAATTATCATGAGCAAATAAACAACATTTAACTGCATCTTTTTCAGTCATCAATAATAATTCATGTTTTTCAGCTACCCTATCTAAAACATTTTCAGAATATATTTGGTGATCTGAAAATGATACCTCTTTAATTGGAATAACACCATACATATGTAATGTAGAAAAAAATTGAGATGGATGTGCAATCCCAGCCATTGCAACCACATCAGACAATATAGTATTAAGTAATCGTCGTTCTTTAGTTAATATATTAACAATTGCAACTGGAATTACCCTCATAGATATTTCACTTGGCATCACATGATTACCAGAAAAAATTACTTGCTGTACAGTATTCAACCTGTTAAGCTTTTCGCGCATAGGTCCAGCCGGCAACAAACAGCCATTTCCAAAACGGTACTCACTATTAACAACAACCCATTCAATATCCCTTGCTAAAGAATAATGCTGCAAACCATCATCAGATATTATAATATCTAATAGTGGATAAGTT
This sequence comes from Blochmannia endosymbiont of Polyrhachis (Hedomyrma) turneri, assembly GCF_000973505.1. Taxonomy (NCBI): domain Bacteria; kingdom Pseudomonadati; phylum Pseudomonadota; class Gammaproteobacteria; order Enterobacterales; family Enterobacteriaceae; genus Candidatus Blochmanniella; species Blochmannia endosymbiont of Polyrhachis (Hedomyrma) turneri. The sequence goes on from NZ_CP010048.1 coordinate 430,031, forward strand.
TTTAATAATTTAGCTACTGCATCTGTTCGACAAGGCGATACGGCCACTGGAACATTCGTACGTTGCCAAATAAGTATCGGCTCATCACCACATTCATCAGTATTACTATTTTTATCTAAAATAATCGGATAACGTTGAGAACGTCCTCCATAACCTCTTGAAACTACACCAACATTCCATCCTCGATGTTTCAATTGTCGCACTAACCATAACACCATAGGTGTCTTCCCATTACCACCAATTGTCAAATTGCCTATAACTACAACAGATAGTGGAAAACGATACACTTTAAATATGCCATATTTAAAACTAAGCCTAATAATATAACTAACAAAACCATACAACCAAGAAAACGGCAACAATAACAAATAATATGGGAAAATATTATTAAACCAAATATGCCTAATAAACATTATGAAAACTGTAATTGATATAATTGAGAGTATATTCCTTGACGACTAATAAGTGTTTGATGAATTCCCCGATCAATAATTCGACCATTGTCTATTACCAAAATTTCATCAGCTCTTTCTACAGTTGACAAACGATGAGCGATTACCAACGATGATCGATTCCTTCTTAATGTCTCTAATGCTTTTTGAATCATCCATTCAGACTCAAGATCTAAAGCCGAAGTAGCTTCATCAAGAATTAAAATAGAACAATCACGAAGCAAAGCACGAGCAATAGCAATGCTTTGTCTTTGTCCACCAGATAATAATACTCCATTTTCTCCAATTATGGTATCTAAACCATACTTCATTTTTCCGATAAAACTCATTGCACATGCCATATTTGCAGCAGTCTCAATTTCCTCCCTGGAATATACGCCACTAGTAGCATAAGCAATATTATTAGCAATAGTATCATTGAATAAATGAATATTTTGCGATACTAAAGCAATTTGACTACGTAAAGAAGACAACTTGTATTTACTAAGACTCACCCCATCAAGTAATATCTCACCATCGTGAACATTGTAAAATCGAGTCAATAAATTAGCAATAGTTGTTTTTCCGGATCCAGAACGACCCACTAACGCTATAGTCTTTCCAGCAGGAATAGTAAAATTAACATTATATAACGTTGGGGTATCTTTACCAGGATAAAAAAACGTAACATTATTGAACATAATACTATGAGCAATATTTTTTACTTCTAATGTACCATCATCTTTTTCTGCTTCCATATCTAAAATAGCAAAAAGAGCCTGACAGGCCGCCATACCTCTTTGAAATTGGGCATTGACATTAGTTAATGATTTTAATGGTTTCATTAAAACTATCATAGAAGAAAAAATAACAGTTACAATACCTGCAGTTAATGTTTCCATAATACTAGGAATACTAGCCGCATACAATACTGTTGCCAATGCCAAAGAAGCAATAAATTGAATTAAAGGATCAGAAGCTGATACAGCAGCCACCATTTTCATCCCTTGTTGACGCATACGATTACTAATATAACGAAAATTTTTATTTTCAATAGACTGCGCGCCAAAAATCAATATTTCCTTATGTCCTTTAAGCATTTGTTCTGCGCTACTAGTCACTTGCCCCATAGCATTTTGCACTTTTTCACTAATTTGACGAAAACGATTAGATACCAAATAAATAGTCAATGAAACAATTGGAGCAATTGCTATTAAAATCAACGATAATTGCCAACTATAATAAAACATCATACTACATAAACCTATAATAGAAGCACCTTCGCGAACAACAGTAATTAACGCACCAGAAGACGATGATGCTACCTGCTCAGAATCATAAGTAATACGAGATAACAATTTTCCAACAGGCTGATTACCAAAAAATGATACTGGCATACTCATCATATGTTGAAACAATTGGCGACGCATTTGCATAACTACTTTTCCAGAAACCCAAGATATACAATAATTAGAAATAAATCCACTGCAACCTCGTAATCCCATTAAACAAACAACTACTAATGGCATCCAAACAAAAATCTCTTTGTTTGCTTTTCCAAAACCATCATCCAGCAATGGTCTTAATAAAGCCAACATAAGCGCATCACTAATAGCATTAATTATTAAAGTAATCGAAGAAATAATCAAGCCAATTTTGTAAGGAGATATCATCGGCCAAAGACGACAAAAAGTCCGCCATGTAGACAAATCATTAATAGATTTAGACATTCATTTTCCTAATGAAAATAATTTTTCCCAGCAAAAAAATAACATAACACATAACTTAACATTAATACACTCATTGTTATATTGAAAAAAATGAGAAACTCAATACTACATCATGAATCAGTTTTAGTGGCCGCCTTAAAAGCTTCTGTCATTACATTCGAAAAATTTTGCTTCACATCTTTTGATTGCTTACTTGCATTAGGGGAATTAATAATTTTAGAATTAGTATTATCAAAATCATTAATTACAAAAGGAATACTTAAATTGATCATACGACTCTTACGATCTATACCATTACATTTAACCTCAATATTATCTCCAATATTATATGTTTTTTCATTTTGTTTATCAACATCAGAAAATAACACATACCCTACAATCATATCTGTCAACTTAACCGACATACCTTTTGTGTTAATTGATAATATTGTTCCAGTAACAACTTTCTTTTTTTGATTCAATGATAAATATATATTTAATGGATCTTCTTCTAAATGTTTTATACTCAAAGAAATACGTTCACGTTCTGCATCTACTTGCAGTATTACAGCTGCAACTTCATCTCCCTTTTTATACTTTTGCATTATTTCCTCAATACTTAAATGCCAAGAAATATCAGAAAGATGTACTAAACCATCAATTCCGCCCTCTAAACCAATAAAAATACCAAAATCAGTAATCGATTTAATTTTTCCTATAACACTATCTCCCTTGTTATAAGTCTCCAAAAACTGTTCCCATGGATTTACTGTACATTGTTTTAATCCTAATGAAATACGACGACGAGATTCATCAATATCTAATAACATCACTTCAATGAATTCACCTACATTAACTACTTTAGAAGGATGAATATTTTTACTAGTCCAATCCATTTCAGAAATATGAACTAATCCCTCAATACCTCCCTCCATCTCTACAAAACAACCATAATCAGTCAGATTAGTCACTTTACCTGTCAAGCGCATACCCTCATGATACCGTTTTGTGATAGCAGTCCATGGATCTTCTTCAAGTTGTTTTAACCCTAAAGAGACACGATTTTTTTCTCGATCAAATTTTAATACTTTTACAATAATCTCATCACCAATACCAACTACCTCACTTGGATGTCTAATCCGTTTCCATGCTATATCAGTAATATGCAATAAACCATCAACACCACCTAAATCAATAAATGCACCGTAATCAGTCAAATTTTTAACAATACCCTTAATTTGCATACCCTCGTGTAACTGCTCTAATAATTGATTACGTTCTGAAATATTTTCTGATTCAAGTACTGCACGACGAGAAACAACAACATTATTACGTTTTTGGTCTAATTTAATTACCTTAAATTCAAACTCCTTCCCCTCTAAATTCATATTTTCACGAATTGGGCGAATATCGACCAAGGAACCAGGAAGAAAAGCTTTAATACCATTTAATTCCACCGTAAATCCACCTTTAACTCTACCATTAATAATACCAACAACTGTAGATACTTCTTCATATGCTTTTTCTAATATTAACCAAGATTCATAACGTTTCGCTTTTTCACGCGATAATATTGTTTCACCAAATCCATCTTCCACAGCATCTAAAGTAACATCAACTTGATCTCCAACTTTGATTTCTAAAACACCTTGAGAATTATAAAATTGTTCAATAGGAATAGGAGATTCTGATTTCAAACCAGCATCAACTAGCACTATATCATTTTGAATAGAAATTATAGTCCCACGAATAATAGAACCTGGAGAAGTTTTTATCCTTTTAAAGGATTCTTCGAGCAATTGAATAAAGGACTCTGTCATAATCGATTATCTTTAAATTTTAAAATTATTATCCACATACCACGTTCCATGTTATACACTAGGATAACTAAAATAGACACTCACCATCCAAATATGAGCTATTAAATATAATTATAGTATATAATCCTACTACTTTATCATCATTCACCTATTCCTAACACACTAAATGAATAGTGACACAAAATCATCGAATAATCAACAAATATGAAATGCCGTAAAACATAAACTTATTTAACTTATTTTAAACAATACACACTTAAGATAATAACATTCGTAAAATTATTAACAATTATAAAACAAAAGTTAAAAACTATAAACAATTCCATCTTTAGTATATCAACACTATTGCATCAACTGCACAAATATAAAATAAATTATATATAATTTCTGCTAATCAGGGTGGAGCTATCCAGAATAACAATAATTACTCATGCCCTTAATTTTTACCACGGGTCGATCTCAACTGGCATTAAAAGTTTTCTTTGCACTCGATCTGACCTATATGCACAGCGAATTTTAAATAATTTACTAAAACATAATTTAAAAAATCAAATAAAAAAACACCTGTAATTCAAAAATTGCACAATAATTTATTTAGTCAAACAACACATTTCTCTGGAATAAAAATAACGTTTAAAATCGATAATTTCGATACAAATCAAATGATCGCTTTTTTATCATTAAAATAAAACATCACTCCTTAATAACATTAAAGTATAAAACGATTTCATTAAATATTCCACACAACAAGAATTAATATATTATAGAATATAACTTTCAAAATTCTAAATTAAAAAAAACGATAATTAACCTTATTAAATATTCTCATTATTAATTAATATACCAACTACGTTATAACAAGTCCTTATCTTTACATGATTTACTTATTATAATATTATAACTCAAATTAAAAACCACCAACTGTTAACACATGTAACACATTTTAATAATTCACACAAATGTACTGATTGCAAAAAAATCTTTGAAAAAAGATGGAAATGTTTTATTAACACATGACGGATTCAAAATAATAACGGAACTATCAGATAACGCTGCTAAAGAAAAAGCCATAGCCATACGATGATCATTATATGTGTTAATTGTCGCAAATCGGATTTTTTTTGGCGCAACTATCTTAATATAATCTTCACCTTCAATAATACTCGCTCCTAATTTACGTAATTCTATTGCCATGCCTCTTAATCGATCAGATTCTTTTAATCTCCAATTATAAATATTACGCAGTACAGTAGGCAAATCATCATTAACAAACAATGCTGTAACAGCAATCGTCATAGCTGCATCTGGAATATTATTCATATCCATGTCAACAGAACGTAAAACATTTCTTGTACATGAAATATAATTATCTCCCCAACAAATAACACTACCCATTTTTTCTAAAACATCAGCACATTGTATATCTCCTTGTATACTATGTCGTCCAACACCAGTAACACAAACAGTTCCGCCACGAATAGCAGCTGCAGCTAAGAAATATGATGCACTGGATGCATCACCTTCGATGAAATAATTGCCAGGTGCTCGATAAAATACACCACCGAAACAATAAAACACCCGATAATCATCATGTTTTATTTCAACACCAAAAGCCCTCATTAGAGACAATGTAATATCAATATAAGGTCTAGAAACTAAAACTCCATCAACATGAACACGAGTGTCTTGAGGAATAAGAGGAGCCATCATTAATATTGCAGAAAGAAACTGACTAGAAATATTTCCACGAATCGTAATATCACCTCCAGAATACCCCCCGGAAATTTGTAAAGGTGGATAACCATCACTTTCTAAATAATCAATTTTGGCACCACCTTGACGTAAAGCACTTATTAAATGTCCAATAGGACGTTCCTTCATTCGTGATTCACCGGTAAGCATTACATTATGTTCTCTCAAACACAATGCAGCAGTTAACAATCGCATACTGGTGCCAGAATTACCAAGAAACAAACTTAATTTTTCATTCTTCGAGTATAATGCACCACCAATTCCATCAACTTCACATATTTTTTTATTTTGTGAAAAGCGAAAATGTACACCAAGTTGCTTTAAAGCAAATAGCATATAATTTACATCATCACTTTCTAATAAATTAATTAATCGTGTTGTACCAACTGATTGAGCAGATAACAATAAGGCTCGATTTGAAATACTTTTTGATCCAGGTAAATCAATACAACCATCTACTGATTTGATAGATTTTAATTCCATAGCACCCTGTGTACTTAACATAAAACTCCTAAAAATCGACTTTTAATCAAAATATTTTAAAATTTCTCATTACTTCAATTCAAAAAAATAAATTATTCAACTTTCAAAATAACCATATTTTAAAACTGATACTAAAAACTGACACTAAATAATATATACAAAAAATTTTTTAAAATATCTTAATATTTTTGTTAAAACACAACTAAAATACACAAAATCATTATACTCATAAAAATAAATACTACATTAATAAAGAAATTATCTTATATAACTAAATTACAACTAAATGATTTATCCATATTTTTTAGCAAACCATTCCATAAACTCAACCAACATTTCCACTCCTTGTAATGGCATCGAATTATACAATGATGCTCTCATTCCACCTACTGATCTATGACCCTTTAGAGCATACAATCCAACATAATTAGATTCTTGTAAAAAAATATCATTTAATTTTTCATCGTGTAAATAAAAAGGAACATTCATATATGATCGATTCATCTGTGCAATATTATTATAATAATAATCGCTACTATCAATAGCTTCATAAAGTAAATTTGCTTTCTCTATATTTCGCAAACTCATTGCTATTAACCCTCCATGCCTCTTAATCCACTTAAAAATTAATCCTGCAACATACCACGAAAAAGTTGGAGGAGTGTTAAACATAGATTTATAATTATTAAGAATACTATATTGTAATGTTGATGGCACTTGATGACATTCACGATTTAACAAATCTTCACGAATAATTACAATCGTTAAACCGGGTAATCCAATATTTTTTTGGGCAGCAGCATAAATCATACCAAAACAATTAACATTAATCGGTGCCGACAACAATGTAGAAGAAAAATCTCCAACAACGACAACACTATCATTAAATTCAGGTTGTTCATGAATAGCTACACCATCAATAGTTTCATTAGGGCAATAATGTAAATAAGCACTATTGCTAGATAATGGCCAATCCTTCATATTCTTTACAGAACATACATGATTCTCATCCAAAATGCTGACATTAATTAAATTTACTTTACAATATTTTTCAGCTTCCTGTGCAGCACTTCGTGACCAATAACCACTATTAATGTAATCAGTAACATGAAATCCCCCCAATAAATTCATTGGAACAGATGAAAATTGTGTGCGAGCACCACCATGACAAAATAATACCTTATAAACATTAGGTATATTTAATAACTCTCGTAAATCATGTTCTGAATTGTAAACTATCTCATGAAATTCGTCACTACGATGACTAATTTCCATAACAGACACATTCAAATTATGCCAATTTTTTAATTCCGCGTCTATTTGATCTAAAACTTCTCTTGGTAACATTGCCGGACCGGCACTAAAATTAAATATGTCATTCATAACTTATATAGTATTGTAATACTTAGTAAAAGTAACAACTTTTTTAAACAAAAACACTACGATAATTAAAGTATTATATATCTATTATGATAAAAATATTTTAAGCCAATATGTCAACTCGAATTCATAATTATAACTATAATTTACATTTTAAACACGAACATAAAATATGATATTCTAAATGATACATAACTACAACATAATAACACTATTTTAAAAACAAAAATACATAATTCAATTCATATATATTGTGAAATACACAAAAAAACAAACATAACACTACTCTTTAAAATATAAACTCTTTAAAATATAAAAATATAACTCGTAATCAAATAATACATAACAAACATTTTCCATTCAACTATAATATATATTGCTGTTTGCGCAAAGGATAAATACAAGTTAAACCATTCATATATGATTGTAAAACAGATGGTACTTCAACACTACCATCCAACAACTGATAATTTTCCAATACTGCCGCTAAAGTACGACCAATCGCTAATCCAGACGCATTTAAAGTATGCAAAAATTTTATCTTTTTATCTTGAAAATTACGATAACGAGCATGGATACGACGAGATTGAAAATCACATACATTTGAACAAGAAGCCACTTCACAATATTCATTCCGGGAGGGCAACCAAACATCTAAATCATATGTTTTACAAGCTGAAAAACCAATATTGCCAGCAGCTAATAACATTTTTCGATACGGTAACTTCAATGACCGTAATACTCGTTCTGCATGGCCAGTCATTTCCTCTAATACTTGCATCGAATTTTCTTGCTGAACTATCTGTACTAATTCAACTTTATCAAATTGATGCATACGAATTAATCCCCGACTTTCGTGACCATACGTACCCGCTTCTGCACGAAAACAAGGAGTATGCGCCACCATCTTAAGAGGCAAATCTTGTTCCTCAAAAATTTGACCACCTACTAAATTTATTAACGGTACTTCAGCAGTCGGTATTAAGGTGTATATATTATTTTTATTTTTCCAAGATTGTATATGAAATAAATCATTAAAAAATTTAGGCAATTGCCCTGTGCCATATAAAGAAGACTGATTAACTAAATAAGGTACATAATACTCTTGATAACCATGGTGCCTAATATGCAAATCAAGCATAAATTGAGATAATGCTCTATGTAAATAAGCTACTTGACCACGCATTACTATAAAACGCGCCCCAGTTATTTTCGTTCCAGATGTAAAATCCAATCCCCCTGTTATATTACCTAACTCAATATGATCACGAATTGGAAAATTATATTTTTTCGGTACCCCCCAACGAAAAATTTCTACGTTATCTTCCTCATTGTTTCCATCCGGAATATGATCATCTGGAATATTAGGTAAAGATAAAATATATTCTTGAGATTCTTTTTGTAATAACTTAAGAGAAACTTGTATTAAATGTAAACGATCATTTAAAATATTAACTTCTTCGCAAAGATATTTTGTATCTTGTCCTTTAGATTTAGCAATACCAATTGTTTTAGATTTTAATTTTCGTACAGATCTCAAACGTTCAACCTCTACTTGTAATTTTTTTCTCTTTAACTCTCTGATACGTACATTATTAATATCTAACACACAATTTTTACGTGATAACTTCTTCTTAAGTACAGAAAGACTATTATCCTGACGTAATAAACTAGGATCTAACATATGACTTTAACTTGAAATGCTAATATATTTCACAAAGTATCATAATTAAAATATGATTACCACAATTCTTTTATAAAATATACCGTAATACATCGATTGTAAAAAAATAATATCAATACATAAACAGATACAAACCACAACAAATAAAAAATTAGTCATTGTTCTTAAAACTAAAAAATATTTAACACATATAATATTATGAAAGCTATCAAATGATAGCATCATAATAACATAAAAATATCACAACTTACATACAAACACGACAGTTAATAACTAATGATTATAATAATTTAATATTTTCCCCAGCGCTGTTCATCAATCACTACCCCATTTGGTAGTAAAAAATTAAACGTATTTATATTAAACCGCCGAATATCATGATTAGTTAATTGATAATTAATATGCTGATCATCTTTATTCACAATCTCAAAATTTTTTATTATACCCTGGTTAGTTACTGTAATTATTAGTGACTTAAACATAGAAAAATCACTTTTTTTTGAAACCAAAAAAAAACTATCATTCTTTTTATCAATATTATATTCACACCAATTACTATCAAAAGTACTTGTCAACAACATTAAGAATGTGTCACCTATAACATCACTTAACCAACTAATAGTTACTTGATTAATATAAGGATCATAAAACCACAATGTTTTACCATTAGATATTAAAAAACATTCTTCTGGAATGAATACATGATAATGAAACAAATTGGGATGCTGAACCCACAATTCCCCATTATTTTCTTGTAAAATTAGGCCTGTTTGATCACTAATAGTTTGAACAAATTGAGCATAAAAACTGTTAATATGATTCAAACGAGTACGCAATTCAATTGCATTATCACCTAATGTAGGAAATATCACTGCCAAACATAAAACACAAAACACAAAAAAAATTTTCATCGCTATTTTCAAAATAATTAATCATAGTATCATAACATAATATGCAATATAATTGCATACACACAATTAATATATAAAATACATCCATGTCATTTATAAATAATGTTTTATAAACAACAATCCTATAAATTAATTAATAACAAATTAATTAATATATGACTATAATTAAAATATACTGGTATTTTATTTATAAAAAATATTTTTTAAATATTTCACCACCAACAAAACTTCTTCATCAGATACAAAAGCACCATGAACACGAATAGGTACAGATGAACAAGATGATAAATACAACATATCTCCCATACCAAGCAAAGATTCAGCACCAGATTGATCAAGAATAGTTCGTGAATCTATCTTGCTAGATACAGTAAATGCAATTCGACTTGGAATATTAGCTTTAATCAATCCAGTAATTACATTTACAGACGGTCTTTGTGTGGCTAATATTAAATGTATACCACAAGCTCTCGATTTTTGTGATAATCGTATAATTAATAATTCTATTTCTTTTCCAGCTGACATCACTAAATCTGCAAATTCATCTATTATAATCACAATATATGGCAATTTATTCTTTAACCCTTTAATTAACGTATCATCCTCCGTAATATTATCAGAAGACAATGAACTATCCACATATTCATTAACGTTATATGACTTTATACGATCATTACATTTTTTTAAATCGCGTACACCATAATAGGCCATAATTTTATAACGACGTTCCATTTCATCTACACACCAATTCAAAACAGTAATAACACTTTTAATGTCAGTAACAACATTTCTTAAAAGATGGGGGATATCATTATAAACTGATAATTCCAACATTTTTGGATCAATCATGATAAATCGAACATCTTCTGGTGTTGCTTTATATAAAATACTAATAATTATGCTATTAATCCCAACTGACTTTCCCGATCCGGTGGTACCAGCTATTAATAAATGAGGCATCTCACTTAAGCATGTTATTACCGGATAACCAGAAACATCTTGTCCTAAACCTAACGTTAAAACATCACAAGAAGACCGAAACTGTTTAGTTTCTAAAATCTCTCGCAAATACACTATCTTACGATGTTCATTGGGTATTTCTACGCCGACATATGGTTTTCCAGGAATGACTTCTATAACCTGAAGATGACATACAGATAAAGAACGAGCCAAATCTCGAGACAAACTAAAAATACGTGAAGATTTCAAACCTGGTGCTAAATCTAACTCAAATCTAGTAATCACTGGACCTTGCAAAACATTAACAACTTGAGCACGTATATGATACTCTGCTAATTTTGATTCTAACAATACAGACTTTTGCCGTAACGCATCCATGTCCAAATCTTTTTTAAAAGATGAAGGAAATAATAATTCTATATTCGGAAATACATTTACCATTTTCTGTAATAGCAACTGATTATTATGATGAATGTGTGACGAAATATTAATTGGGAATTTCAAATCATTCGTTCTTAGACAATCTTTATCAATCGACTCATAATCTTTACAACAACTATTATTATGGTATGCTACAGCGTTATTCATATCATTTGAATTTTTTACATCACATAATGCACATTCGTTATTTAATTTAAAACTATTAAAAAAAATGGTACTATCTAAATTTAATCTACATGATAAATATCGAAAAACAAAATTTCTTATACCACCAAGATTTAATTTTCGAAATAATATCCCGAAAAAATTAAACAAATGATTATTACACATCTTATATATTACGGAAAAAAATATTTTCGAATCATACCTACTACACTGTTGGATTAAATATACGCAACAACAAATAAAAAAATTTAAAATAATAAACATAATCTTTTTTAATATTGCCCACCAGAAACCTGGTGTTAGTAGCACTACACCTAATATTAAAGATAAAAATAATATAAAATTGATTGTCATATCACTTTTAAATATATGTATGATCTGAGCTCGCAAAAAAAATCCTACTATCCCACCAGAATAACAATAATAAAATTCTTTAATAAAAAATTCCGCTAATCCACAAAGACTAAATAATAGTATTATTCCTCCAAATATTTTATTCATTATATCAAAAACATTTAAAACAATATTCTTAAACAAAACACCCCAAATTAAAAAACACATAATACATGGAAGAAAATATGCCGATAAACCAAAAAGAAAAAATAAAATATCAGAACATACAGCGCCATAATATCCAAAAATATTATGAATATCATCATTTCCAGTATATTGAAAATAACTATCATCAAAAGGATGAAAAGTCATCAATGATGACATTATAAAATATATGATAAATCCAAAAAAAAATAAAAATTTTTTTCTTAAAGACAAAAAAATAACAATAATATTTTTACACATCATAGCTTTCATTATATAAAACATTGTGTATTTCACAATACATTTACTAAAAATCAATAATTTTCATTAAAATTTTAATCAAAATACCTAAATAACAAAATATCACAGATAAACATAACGATATCTACAATATTTAAAATATATTATATAATATTCTGGTATTTAAAATAGATGATCGATACAATATCAATATATTATTATTAGGTTAATAGTCTAATTTAAGAATAAAAATATGTACAATAACCAAGATAATACAATTATTTCATGATTTTATTTTTAAAATTATTAAAAATTGTGTAATAAAAAATATGTGTAATTTTTAATGTCAACATTTAAAAATTATATTTTTAATCTAATTCAGAAACTCATTCAAATATTCTTATGTCTTTAATTACATAATATTACCTGTACATAAATATTTGAATTTAACTAAAATATTTAATAAAATACTTTTTATAACAATATTATTAATATTTAATTATGTCAAACATAAAACATTCTCAAATCATCATATTAGGTTCAGGACCAGCAGGATATACTGCAGCTATTTATTCTGCCCGTGCTAACTTACACCCAATACTTATTACTGGAACAGAATATGGAGGACAATTAATTAAAACTAATCAAATAGAAAATTGGCCCGGTGATCCCGATCAACTCGCTGGTCCCAAACTTATGGAAAGAATGAATATTCATGCAAAAAAATTCAATACAAATATCATCGTAGATAATATTACTAATGTAAATTTAAATAGTCAACCATTTTACCTGGCCAGTGATTATCATAAATACACCTGCGATTCATTAATTATTTGTACCGGTGCCTCTGCAAAACATATGGGATTACATTCAGAAACACAATATCAAGGAAAAGGTGTATCCTATTGTGCCACATGTGATGGTTTTTTTTATAAAGATAAAAAAGTAGCTATTATCGGAGGAGGTAATACTGCAATAGAAGAAGCATTATATCTCACTAACATTGCTGCTGAAACACATTTAATCCATCGTCGCAATACTTTTACAGCAGAAAAAATACTAATTGATCGATTAATGACTGCAGTAGAAAAAAATAATATTATATTACATTGTCCTTTCACACTTATTGAAATATTAGGTAATACAAATTACGTTACAGCTATAAATATAAAACACAATATTACACATCAATATACACAATTAAAAGTTGATGGTGTGTTCATTGCTATTGGTTACAAACCAAATACAACTATATTTTCTAATCAACTTTTACTAAAAGATGGATATATTTGCACAACAAACACAAAAAATGAACAAACAGCAACATCTATTCCTGGTATATTTGCTGCAGGAGATGTTATGGATCAATATTATAAACAAGCAATTACCGCTGCTAGCTCTGGTTGTATGGCCGCGATAGATGCAGAACGTTATTTATCTAAAATAAAAAACAAATAACAAAATAAATTTACTGATATAATAAACAATCCAATGAAAATTTCACTATGTTATATTACATATATATCTATACTAACAATTAACAAACAAATGAAAAAACTGCTACGTAATGATCACAAATTTAATAAAAATACAACACATAAATAAAAAAACATACAAACTATATTTTTAACATAGTGTTAAAAAAAATTTATAATTTTTAGTGAACATTTTATGTAACATTGTAATACATAATTATTTTATACTCATAATATTAACAACAAAAATATAACTATTAGGTAACACTAATGACAAAAGAGGATCATATCGAAATGCATGGTACTGTGCTAGACACGCTTCCAAATACTATGTTTCGAGTCAAATTAGAAAATGGACATATTATCACAGCACATATCTCAGGAAAAATGAGGAAAAATTACATTCGTATTTTAACAGGCGATAACGTTGTAGTTGAGCTAACTCCTTATGATTTGAATAAAGGCCGAATTATTTTTCGAAACCGTTAACATAACACAACACACTAAAAATTATAATAAAAAATAATTATTACTCTTTACTCACATATATAAAACACCTTACACATTATAAAATTTCAGATTTGAACTGCAAATTTAACTATACAATAATAATAACATATAATTAATTTAGGACCAACATCCTTCGCATACTACTTATGTATGTATACTAAAACAATAAACAATATGTAAGTTACAACAAACATATAACCAAAACAAAATGACACCCAAAAAAAATTAATTTTGTTAATTGTCAACCACATTCTATCTATATTTCATGACATACTTTTTGTAACTTTTATGAACCATAAACATCCGCTCAACACTTTATTTGATCAAATTTTAAAACTGACTAACTCTCAAAAAATCTAAAATCAATAATCATATTAACATTTAATTTATCCAATGCTGATTGGATAACACATGTATTAAAACATCAATCATCACATCATTGAATTATACTACTTGTTCAACAAAAATAACCAATCGTATCTTCAAAAATAGATATCGATAGTTTATCTGAATTATATATTCTAACCTCTAACTATTATAAAACTACGAACCTTTATCATATAATTACAAAACATAGTGCACCTTGTAAAATATACCATCTTTCCAAAATAATCACTCCTCATAAAACTATTTAAAGATCCTTAATGATACTGAAAAATTACATATTTCTCAAAAAACATAAGCACTAAAAAATTCATATAACAACAACAAACACTAAACATTTACTTATTACCATCTAATATACCAAATATACCACCACATTCCTTAAAAAAACTAAATCAATATTTATCCCTAATTACAAATAAACAAAAACCTAAAAAATATTTCAAAGTATCAATACCATCACTAAAAATATGAGCTAAATAAACACATTAAAAAAATAACTCATAAGAAAAAAAATCACGAGCTTTAGTCACAGTAATCATTTTAAACTCAGCATTATTCATTAATTTTAGCAATATTCTTACAATAATTACTTTCGTATAAATACACTAACTAATATATGACATTTAACGAATCTGACATAACTCAAAAAATACAAAAAATAAAAAAACATACAATTTTTATCAAAAAATATTTAAACAAAATTTTCAACTTATAGATAAAAATAACAACATAACTTTAAAAAATATCAACCCTCACATTATGTAAAAATTAAAATAATTGATACAAAAACAATAATTACAAAGAATGATTCTTCAAATTTTCTATAAAAAAATACATTATCTATCTATGATACTATACTATGATATGAACTTATAAAATAAAACATATAAGAAAAATTCCAAAATATCATTTTTTATGCTATCTTTACATTACAATATTCTCCAAATATCTAAATAGTTAATGATTCATAAACATACATAAAAAAATATAATATACATATTAATAAAACCATCCTTTAGTCAGTATAATTATATTAGGATTATTTATAATGAAATATATCATCCATTCTACTATTATATTTGATACCACAGAATATCTTCTAACACCCCTAACCGACAATAATCAATCAATTAAACTTTCCAATTCTGCAGGACGTATATTAGAAGAACTAATAAAGTATCAAAATACCGATGAACCAATTACCCGAGAATATTTATTTTCTACAATATGGAGACAACACGGACTAGAACCATCACACGGAAATTTAAATCAACAAATCAGTTTAATCAGAAAAAGCTTAGGATCATTTGGAATTAGTCCTACATCAATTATCACCATTCCTAAACGAGGATTAAAATTAAATAAAGAAATATCAATAGAAATCACAGATAAAAAAACATCTGTTATCCCATCTGCAACAATTTCAGCTAACAACAAAAGAACATTTAATAAAACGCCATTTTTCTCAAGTCCGGCAATATTAAAAAGCAATCCAAGATATGCTATTATTTTACTCATATTAATAATTACAGTACTAAGCATCAGTATAATATATATGTATATCAAAGATAAAAATCTTAAAAAATTACATTTGTGTAAACAAATAAATTCATGTAATATTTGTACTTTTCATCAAACACCAAATTTAGAATGTAATGATCTCACATTTAAAAACTCTGAGAATACACAAAAAAATAACGAAGACTATAACAAAAAATACACTGAAATACAATTTTAACACCGTTAAAAATTTTTTAAACGCACCAATACACACAATAACAAATAAAAATTATTTCTTTAAACATCGTTATCATGAAAAATATAAAAAATATATGTACTATTTTCATTGAAAGTTTTAATTTTTATACCTGTGATACACAGTATATTTTAAAAAATATATATAAAATTTTAATACATAAAAAAATCCACACACTAAACAAACTAATATTCAATTATAAACATATATATCAATATCAAAAAAAATATTTTTCATACTCGTTCCAATAATTAAGTGTAACTACAAAAACACTAAATTTCATTTAATGAACACAATATAAAAACTCAAATTTCTGTAAATATTTATAAAAAACTACAAAATTAACAACAAAAATGATTTTATTTAACTTTTAGTAAAGCATTAAAAAATGACAAACACAATAATTATTCAAAATCTAACCAAAAATTTAAAACAATTATTTTTTAATAATCATTCATCTCTGAAAAATGAACAATATATTAATAATCACAATCTAACAATAAATATCCTATGAAGAAGCATAATACTATATTTGAACAAATCATTCAAAAAAAAACTGCCACACAACTACTATATCAAGACAATCTAGTTAGTGCATTTTATGACATTCATCCACAAGCACCAATACATGTCTTAATTGTGCCAAACATACCAATCCCTACAGTGAATGACATAACACCTTATCATGAAAAAACTATAGGAAGATTATTCACAGTTGCAGCTAAAATTGCTGTAAAATTAAAAATAAACGAATCGGGTTATCGATTGATAGTAAACTGTAATAATGATGCAGGACAAGAAATTTACCATTTACATATGCACCTTCTAGGAGGTAAAACACTTGGACCATTAATTTCTAACAGTACTATAACAAACTTAATGTAAAAAATATGCTATATTTATAAATCCAATACACATAATCAAATGACATAAAAACTATCTGTGCTATACGATTAATAATCATACAACTAATACTGATGGTAATTGATTTTACTAAAATAAATCGTACGTTATACACAACTAATTAATGAAAAAAAAAATATTTTTTTAATTATATTATCTTTCATATATAATCAGATAGGTTTCAGTGAAAAAATTCTACAAACAGAAACATCAATATTTAATAATCAGATAAATTTTCAAACAAAGGCAGTTAACACAATACCTACTCCACCAAAAATCCACATCATTATAGATTGGCGAAAACACTTTCTCTTACACATACAGGAAATAATTACATTTATTACAAAAACTCAACATAAAAACAAGATCATTGCATTATTCATCAACAAAATTGAAAATTACTCTGATTATCCTCTAAATATTCAACAAACTACAAATAATTTGAAAAATTTACTACACGAATTAAATAATAATAACAATTTTATAATCATTAATTCATATATTTCATGTGAAATATATGAAAATATAAAATTATTAAACAAAAACCTAACACCCCGCAGTACAAGTATTAAATTAGCAAGACATATGAATGCTGAGTATATACTATATAGTACTGCATACAATGACACAAAAAACATAAATATAAAATTAGAATTAATATCAGCAAAAAATGGCGAAATAATGTGGTCAAAAATTACTAATACCTAATTAAAAATATTTAACAATATGTATCAACCTTTTATAATATGCATTGGATTGCGTTATATTTTTAAGAAAAAATTTTATCAATTGGAACAATTCACTGCTTACACTTCTATACTTGCTATTACACTTGGTGTAACAGCATTGATAGTTACATTATCAATTATGAACGGAGTTGAACAAAAATTAGAGCAAAAAATACTTAACATCGTACCTCATGTATTATTAACCTCACAAACACAAAACATTAACCCTGAAAACAATAAAAAATATTTTTTAAAAAACCTACGTGGTATAACACAAGCAAATACCATAGTAAATTTTGACGGAATATTACAAAGCTCTAACAATATCTCTTTTGGAAAAATAATTGGCATTAATCCTACAGATTATGAACCATTGTCTCGTTTTATGATTTATGGATCTACAAAACAATTAATACCTAACAAATACTATGTAATTATCAGCGCAACATTAGCCCAACATTTAAAAGTACAAATAGGAGATAATATTCGCATAATATTACCTAATATAACAAAAATTACCCCTATAGGACGTATTCCTACACAAAGACTATTCCAAATAATAGGAATTTATATCACTAACACTAATGTTGACGATTACCAATTACTAATTAATCAAGAAGATGGAGCACATTTACTGCATCTTCCAACTACACATATCACAAACTGGAGATTATGGTTAAAAGAACCATTAAAAATAAACTCTTTTAATAAACAAAAATTACCTAAAAATGTTATTTTCAAAACAGACTGGAGAGAGTATCAAGGTAATACTTTTAAAGCAATTCAAATGGAAAAAAACATGATGGGGCTCCTATTAAGTTCAATTATACTAATATCAGGTATCAATATACTCACTTACTCTTCTTTATTAATTACAGAAAAAAAACAAGAAATTGCTATTTTAAAAACATATGGGTTAAATACAAAAAAAATTATATTATTATTTAGCATACAAGGAACTTGTATTGGTGGAATGGGTACAATATTTGGTATTTTATGTGGATACCTTATAACAAAAAACATAAATTGGATAACAGCTATGTGCAACTTATTAAATAATGAAGAAATATTACCTGTTCAAATTAAAACATCTCAAATCACCGTAATTACCATTATAACAATATTAATATCTTGCTTATCCACATTATATTCAGCAAAAACTGCAACAAACATTAATGTAATCGAGACACTACAACAAAATGAATAATTCAATATTACTACAATCGCACCAACTTAGTAAAACTTATCAAGACGCGAATTTTTTTATTCAAGTATTAAAAAACATCAACTTTACTGTACAAACAGGAGAAATGATCACTATTATTGGACATTCGGGCTCAGGTAAAAGCACGTTATTACATTTACTGGGAGGATTAGACACACCTACGCACGGTAAAGTCATTTTTAATGGACAAATATTACATCAAATATCTGAAAAAACACGTGCATTAATACGCAACCAACAATTAGGTTTTATTTATCAATTTCACCATTTATTGTCTGATTTTAACACACTAGAAAACATAGCAATGCCTCTTATGATTCAGGGGAAAAAATTCAAACATGCAAAAATAATAGCAAAAAAAATGTTAAAATTGGTAAACTTACACCATAGAGACGATCACTATCCATATGAATTATCAGGAGGAGAACGTCAAAGAGTAGCTATCGCACGTGCGTTAGTAAATAAACCAATATTAGTCTTAGCTGATGAACCTACTGGTAATTTAGACAAAAAAACAGCAAACAACATTTTCCAATTATTACATACAATAAATATAAATTATGGAACTACATTTTTAGTAGTAACACATGATATATGCTCTAACACATACTTTAACAGAACATTAGAACTATGTCATGGAGAATTAAAACCATAAAATAAAAAAATGAATAAAACATAAATATGCAAACGATATTACTTTCACTATATCTTGCTTGGCGATTGTATCGCAATCCTAAAAAAAATAAAACAATATCTTTTATATCTATTGTATCCATTATTGGAAATGCATCAAGTATAGCTATTTTAATTATTTGTTTAAGTGCAATAAATGGATTTAAAAATGAACTTAATGAACGAATTTTTTCAATTATTCCTCATGGAAATATCCAATCAACAAATTCAACATTTTCTGATTGGAACATAATACTAAATAAAATTAAAAACATTCCGGGTATCGTACAAAGCGTTCCATATGTTGATTTATCAGGATTAATAGAAAAAAACAATAAATTTCACCCAATTCAAATTCATGGAATTAGTACACTACATAACATGCACCCTAATATCATTTCCTATCTTTCATCAATAAACACCATTCCAAACTTTGTCCCAAATAAGCAAATAATTATATTAGGACAAGGCGTTGCTAACACTTTAAATATTAAAAAAAACGATTGGATTAATATTATAATTCATAACACTGACGGAAATAATAAGCTACTTCCCTATAAATTCATAAACGCACACGTTATTGACATACTAAATTTAAAAAGTTATCTAGATAATAACATTGCTATCATTCCATTATCAGACGCACAAAATTATTTAAATAAACAGAAATATATTTCTGGTATCAACATTAAAATAAACAATATTTTTCATATTAATAAATTATTAAAGCAAATTATAAACACCATTAAGAATGATCATATTATTACTCAAAGTTGGATCAATACATATAAATATATGTACCAAGATATCCACATAATAGAAACAATCATATATTTAACAATGACACTAGTCATATGTATCGCATGTTTTGGAATTGTATCTATATTAACTTTGATTATAAAAGAAAAAAATCACGATATAGCTATTTTGAATACACTAGGTTGTAAAAATAAATTAATTTACTCTACTTTTATCTGGTGCGGCTTATTACATAGCTTAATAAGCATTGCAATAGGAACCACTAGTGGAACATTGATTGCATTATATTTAACCAAAATATACTTTTTGATAGAAAATTTATTTGACTACAAAATATTATCTCATAATGTTTACTTTATTAATTTTTTACCTACTGAAGTACATACAAAAGACATAATTTCTATTATAACCATAAACTTATTACTAAGCTTTCTAGCCACTTTATACCCTATAATAAAAACAAATTACAGCAATCCCGGTGCAATATTAAAATAATCACATACAAAAAACAATACTTGCAAAAATATATAATACTAACCAATCAAATTGTAAATACTTAATAATTCATTTAATTAAATTTAACTATAAAATACAACAACTAATTTTAATAATATTTTACTCTGAAAAAATTAATAATTTTTTTCCTTCATTTAAAAAAATGTAATCGATTCATCAACTAAATTTTTTGCATACCCAATATACTTGTCTGGAGAAATTTTTTTAAGACGCTCCTTTTCCAAAATTGGTAACGGCAAAGAATCAATAAATGATTTCATTTCAGAATCACTAACATATCGTCCTTTCGTAAATTCTTTTAACATTTCATATGATCCCTTAATACCATAACGCCGCATAACTGTTTGAATAGCTTCAGCTATCACTATCCAATGTTGATTTAACTCATTCAATAAATGTTCAGAATCTACTTTCAAAGTGTCAATGCCTTTTAAACTAGAACGATACGCAACTAAAGAATATGCAACACCTACACCAATATTTCTCAAAACAGTAGAATCACTTAAATCTCTTTGCCAACGAGATATGGGTAACTTAGATGAAAAAAAGTTCATTATTACATTTGCTAAACCTAAATTACCTTCAGATTTTTCAAAATTAATAGGGTTAATTTTATGGGGCATAACAGAAGATCCAATTTCAGTAGATATACTATATTGTTTGAAATATCCTAATGCAACATAACCCCATATATCACGATTAAAATCAATTAGAATAGTATTAAATCGTGTCACACAACTAAAAAATTCAGCTATATAATCATGCGGCTCAATTTGAGTTGTATAAGGATTCCAAGAAACACCTTCAAAAGAAGTAACAAATTCTTTACTAAATTTATGCCAATCAACATTAGAATAAGCCACCATATGCGCATTATAATTACCCACACTACCATTGATTTTCCCTAAAATTTCTATCTGTTCTAATTGTCGATACTGACGTATTAAACGATAAAAAAAATTGGCCATTTCTTTACCTACAGTGGATGGAGTAGCAGGTTGACCATGAGTTCTAGATAAACATGAAATATCTCTATGACTACATGCTAATAATTTTATTGAATCTATAATTTGTTTCCACATTGGTAATAATATTTGCCTACGAGTATAGCTTAACATTAACGCATAAGCTAAATTATTTATATCATCTGATGTACAAGCAAAATGAACAAATTCAATAACATCTTGAAAACCAGATATAGATGACAATTTTTCTTTTAAAAAATATTCTACAGATTTAAGATCATGATTAATTAAAGATTCAAATTCTTTAATTTTTTTTGCGTCATCAAGACTAAAATTATCAATTAATGTATTAAGAACATTATTCATACACTCATTAAAACAAGGTATTTCCTGAATTTCTTTAGCAGCAGCTAACTTTTGTAACCATCGTATCTCAATCTGTACACGATATTTTAATAAACCAAATTCACTGAAAATATTGCGCAATTGACTAGTATCTTTTTCATAACGCCCATCAATAGGAGAAATAGCGGTCAAAGAAGATAATTCCATAAATATTATCCTTAAATTAAAATATATTATAAAATCGTTCTAAAAAAATAAAATGTTATTTATTATGCATTATCTATTTATACACGAACATATAAAGGAATACGAGCTTTAATAACACCTCCACCAAGACAATACTCATTTAAATAAAACACTGCAGATTGACCCGGTGTCACCGATAAAACAGGATGTTTAAACACAACTTTAATTTCATTTTTGGATAACAACATTACTAAACATGGAATATCTGATTGACGATAACGTATTTTAACAGTACAAAATAAAGATGATTTACCAAAAAAAAAACTATCATTCACCCAATATAACTGGTTAGCTATCAAACCTTTGGACAATAATGCCGGATGCTCACCACCCTGAGCAACAATTAACGTATTATTTTTAGAATTCTTATCTACTACATGCCATGGTTTCCCATTCCCCCTGGAAGTACCACCAATACCCAAGCCTTTACGCTGACCCAGCGTATAATATATTAAACCATCATGCTTTCCAAGTGTTACCCCATCAATACTCAAAATAATTCCCGGCTTAACTGATAAATATTGACCAATAAAATTTTTAAAATTTCGTTTACCAATAAAACAAATTCCAGTTGAATTCTTTTTATCAGCCGTAACGAAATGTAAATGATTAGCTATCGCTCTAACTTGTAATTTAGTGAATGTACCCATAGGAAATAAACAATAACGCAACTGATCATAATTCAAAGTATACAAAAAATAACTTTGATCTTTACTAATATCTAAACCCCGTAACAAATATATCTTTTTGTTATAACTGACACAACGGACATAATGTCCAGTAGCAATATAATTAGCCTGCAAATGTTCAATAGCAAACTTTAAAAATACATTAAATTTGATCTCTTTGTTGCATAATATATCAGGATTTGGAGTACGCCCTAAACGACATTCCTCTAAAAATACCATAAAAACCTTATTCCAATATTCAAACGAAAAATTAACAGTATGCAATTTAATATTTAATCGTTCACAAACAGATTGTACATCTGATAAATCTGCTGCAGAAGAACAATAACTTTCGGTATCATCTTCCTCCCAATTTTTCATAAACAAACCTTCCACCTGGTATCCAGCTTGTTTTAATAACCAAGCAGACACTGAAGAATCAACCCCCCCAGACATGGCAAGAATCACTTTTTTAAATTTTCTTAATAACATAAAATAAATAAAAATATTACGTCATGTACTTTATTACTTTAAATAATATAAATTCATTAATGTTAACATATAATTAATATGTAATTAATAATACACACAACACTGCATACCGTATCAAAAAATAATATCTCTTTCAAATTTAAATACTATCTATCAATAATATCTACTAACTTTTTAATTACATTAGCAATAATTAAATATAGAAATATAAGATAAAACAATATCTTATAAATTTCAGTTAAATAATAATTGTATTTATATTATACAATAATCACGCACAAAATAAATAAAAAACATAAACAACATCATACAACCACTTATTTTATTACTATTATCGTTTACTAATAAAATTAATAATGCTTGAAAAAAATAATCACAAAAAGATAAATACAATACCTATAACAAAAAAATAAAAAATACATTTACCATTAAATGAATATATGAAATATATATAACATATTCATTATTAACTTTTACACATCAAAAAATTATATAAATATATTTATATAAATAAAAATTTTACTACTTATACATCAAGAATTATTTATATCAGCCATTTAAAATATGTGAAATAGACCAAAAAATCTTTAAATACATTAATTGAACCACAAATAAACACCAATTTAGTATACCATCATTTACAACTATACTACAATAAAACATATTACTACAAAAATTTATTGCATAAATATTATATAGTATAATAATACCTGTTAAATGACAAAATCCAAAAAACAATTACCTGCCAGTTATATTTTAAAACTAAATGTAATCGAAGACACCACCATCAATAAACTAAAATAATCAATATACAATTTTAATTGTACTAAATAATAGTACTAAAAATTAAAAACATTAAATACTACTATCATATTTATGTTATAAATATGTAATCTTTTCTACATAAAAATTATTTTTAAAGTATCATTTATAATATACACCATTATAATTCAAATTAGTATCATTAAAAGCATTCAACATAAAACAATATGAAAAAATATTTCATATACTTCATGATGATCACAACATTTTTAACAAACTGCTCAAAACAAAAACAAAAAAATTTTTTTCAAAACGCTCACAAACATCAAAAAATAATTCCTAATACATCTTCTACACAAAACACTAATACCTACCAAGAACATATTCATCAATCCTCAATTAACTACGGAATTGATGAACGACTAATCATGGCTATCATTCAAGTAGAATCCAATTATAATCCGACAGCAATTAGCAAATCTAACGCTATAGGATTAATGCAACTTAAAGCTTCCACCGCAGGCAAAGACGTTTACAAACTGAAAGGACTACAAGGACAACCCAGTCCAGATATATTAAAAAACGCCGAAATTAATATTGACTGTGGAACTGCATATCTCTCTATATTACAAAAACAATTATTAGGAATTAATAATTCTAAAACTCGTCGCTATGCTATTATAGTAGCTTACGTAAATGGATTAAGTACACTATTAAATATATTTTCTATTAATCACAATATTGCTATTAAAAAAATCAACCATATGACACCAGATAAATTTTGTCGATACATAAAAAAACACCACCCAGCACCGCAAGCACAAACTTACTTGTATAAAGTAAATGCTGTATACTCACTAATACATCATCAATAAACACATCATAAAGAAAATAATAAATAACACCACCCACCAAATAAATAAAATACTACATCAATAACACCTGATTTATTCACAATAAAATTTGAAATCACATAAACACTCTTCTACAATTCACAATAATGTAAACAATATTTCAAATACTGGTTACAATAAGAGATTATATTTATTAACATCTATTTGAAATAAATTAAAAAAATTTGAAGTCGTAATAAATGCTAATTCGTCAAGACTAATACCTTTTATGTTTGCTAAACATTCAGCAATGTTATAAATATATGCAGGTTGATTTTCAATACCCCGATATGGTACTGGAGTCAAATACGGAGAATCAGTTTCTAAAAGTATTCTGTCCATTGGCACATAATCGGCTACCAATTTTAAATTTTGAGAATTCGAAAATGTCAAAATTCCGGAAAAAGAAATATAAAAATTAAGATCCAATAGCGATTTTGCCATACTTTTATCTTCACTGAAACAATGTAAAATACCTCCATTGGAAAAATTTTTTTCGTGTAAAATAGATAACGTATCGTCACGAGCCAACCGACTATGAATAATCACAGGTTTATCTCGTTCATGCGCAATATCAAGGTGATCCTGAAACACTTTCCTCTGCTGTTTTTTATCACTATGGGGATAGTGATAATCTAAACCAGTTTCTCCAATAGCAATAACATTCTTGGAAAACGATAAATGAAATAATTCAGAAACCTTATAATCATCATTTAAATAAAGCGGATGCACACCACAAGAAAATAAAACATCATTACGATATCCAATAAAATTAACCATTTTAGAAAAATTTTCCAAAGTGACTGAAACTGATAAAATCAACTTAACATGAAAAATTTTAGCTTTATTCAAAACATCTAACAAATCTTTATGCAAACTATCATAATTTAATTGATCAAGATGACAATGAGAATCAACAAAAAACATAATAATATTATCCTTAAATTTAATAACAACTAAAATTCATTACATTTCCTTCAATATTCAATAATTGATACATCAACAATGATTTTTTATCAACATTCGTAATATTTTTCCAATAATACAAACAAATTAAACACTGTTGTAACTGATGATTTAACGCTAATAAAGAATATTGTACAGAAATAATTCGCACTAAATTTGTTTGATCTATATTAACTAAAAAATCATACAAACCCATATGACATTTCATGGCATCAATAAAAAAAGTACACAGCCAAAATATAAATCTTTCATCTTCATTAAAATACCTTTCAAAAAATGGCAATATACTTAAAAAATCATTTTTACCAACTGTTTTCAACAACTCAAAACATAATTTTAATCGTAACTTCCAATATTCTGAATTTAAAAAATGATACGCTGCCAACGGAGAACTATCTGACAAACGCAATGCAGTGAGAGCTTGTGTATTATTCACAACACCTTGTTGAAATAACCATTGTAAACTAATTTCCTCCTTAGGAGGATGAATTTCCCAACATAAACACCGACTCAACAAAGTTGGTAATAAACGTTTAGAATTTTTACATCCTAAAAAAAAATAAACCTCTTCTGGAGGTTCTTCAAAAATTTTTAATAAAGCATTCGACGCATCTTGAGTAAGCCATTCACTATTTTCTATATACACGATCTTTAATTTGGCAATATATGCATATTGATATAATTTTTCAACAAGAGAACGAATTTTCTCCACACCAATACTCTTTGCATCATCATTATCTGGAGTTAATAAATAATAATCAGGATGCGAAAAAGATTTCATTAAACGACAATTGCAACACTGACTACAGCTCTTTATTCCAATGGGTTTAGAACACATCAACCAACGACTTAATGCATAAATCAATAAATTTTCACCATTATCTTGTTTACTATGTAAAACCAAAAAATGATGTCCTGTATTAGTTCGATACGATTCTACTATCTGACTATACACTATAGTCAACCAAGGATACCATCTCATAATTTCTATAAATAATATAATTTATATTTTTAACAATTTTTTAATATAATACTGAACATCACTATTCACTTGATTTAACGTTTGAGAAGCATCAATAGTTACAACATTTAAATTCTCACTTGCTAAAGCTTGATAAGACAAACGAACACGATTAAAAAAATCCATGGATTCTTTTTCAATATGATCTAATTTTCTCTTATTTTCAATTCTAGATAATCCAATCTTAGGAGAAATATCAAGATAAAAGGTTATATCTGGACGAAAATTATTCAAAACAACCCTACTTAAATTTTTTATAAAATATTTGTCAATCCTTCTTCCACCACCTTGATAAGCATAAGAAGAAAAATCATATCTATCTCCAACTATCCATATACCCTTTAACAAAGACGGTTTGATGACATTCTCTAATAATTGAACACGTGCAGCATAAAACATTAACAACTCTGCATAACTGGTAATTGGATCTTGATCTCCATCTTTTCCGTATTTAATTAATGTACGAAAAATTTCTGATATTGGCGTACTACCAGGTTCACGAGTTAATATAACATTTTTTATACCATAACTTTTTAAAATCTTCACTATATATAAAGCAACTGTAGTTTTACCAGAACCTTCCAACCCTTCAAGAACAATAAATTTACCCATAACTAATGTTAACAACCAACAAATATTATAATCATGTTTTAAATTAAATATCAATTCATAAAACAATAATCTATAAATACAACACACACCGTCTAAAATAATAATTTATAAAGATATTAAAACAATTTTATAAACTATATAAAAAATCATCAAAAAACTTATAACCAACAAATAATAATCAAAAAAACATAAATTTACCTATTTATTATGAAAAAATTTACAATGTAGTATAATAAGAAAGCAATAAATTACATAATGTCCGATCTATATAGCGATGCTCTTCTATAGAAACTACCGATACTAAAGGTAATAAAGAGTTACTTATAAAAACCTCTTCGGCGTTTTTTAAAATTTCAGGTCCTGTCGTAATTTCATGAAAATTATATCCTAATTGTGGTAATAATTGTAATATCCATCGTCTCATAACTCCAGAAACTCCCGCATAAACCAAGGAAGGGGTGAAAACATCACAACCAATTCTCCAAAAGATATTTGCTGTACAACACTCAATTAAATTACCTGCAGTATCCAATATTAAAACCTCATCAGCACACTCTTGATTACTAATCCAATGTGCACGAATAAGAATGTATTCCAAACGATTTAAATGCTTAATACCTGCCAACAATAAATTTCTAGATATTCGTATGTTACTTTTTACTAATCGTATACCATATTTGTGCCAATTTTTATGATCTTTCACAATTGAAGAATAATAAATAACACGCAAAGGTTCGATATTTTTCCTGAAACTATATCCAGTTTCTCCACTTGCAGAACGAAGAATAACAATCTGAATTACACCATTTTTACCATACTCTGAAGCCACTTTAAGTTCTTGACACAAAGAATCAATATCCAAATCATTAAACAAAAGCCTCTTCCCTGCCAACATTAAACGATCAAGATGCCAATCTAACAACTCAACCTGTCCATTTCTAAGTCTAGCTGTAGTAAAAAACCCATCACCAAAAAGAAAAATACGACCATCTAATGATAATTTTTTTTCGGAAACACCATTTAACCAATACATGACCATTCTACAACAGAACACATTTTTAAAACTACTCATTATACTACAATTAATTGATATCTAAAAAAATTACCAACAAACCACAACTATAAAACTAATTATCTAACTTATATTGCTTTAATATTATATTGATTTAATATTATCAAACTATGAATTTATTGCACTTTGATTAGCCTGAATAAAATTAATCGCCGCTTGAACAGTAGTAATTTTTTCAGCTTCTTCATCTGGAATTTCAGTATTAAACTCTTCTTCTAAAGCCATAACTAATTCAACAGTATCAAGTGAATCCGCACCTAAATCCTCCACAAAAGAAGCATGATTGATTACATCTTCTTTTTTCACACCTAACTGTTCGGCAATAATTACTTTAACCCTATCTTCAATGGTACTCATATTTTTATAATTCCTAAATTTAAAATTTTCAAAAATTATTATTTTAAATAATTAATTTACATATAACAAATGTCAATAAAAAAAAATCACACATTAACTACAGATACAACAAACAAATAACATTTTATCAATTCTACCATAAACTAATATATTTAGGATAAAATTTACTCTATTATATATATAAAAAATATGCTACAACATATACATGCCACCATTAACATGCACAGTTTCACCAGTAATATACCTAGCCGAATCAGAAGCAAGAAATACCACAGCATGTGCAACATCTTTGGGATCACCAAAACAATTCATAGGAATTTTCGATAAAATACTCACACGATACTTATCCGATAAATTTTCTATCATGTCAGTAGAAATAAAACCTGGTGCCACTACATTAACAGTAACTCCCCGAGCTGCCACTTCACGTGCTAAAGATTTACTAAACCCAATCATACCAGATTTTGCTGCAGAATAATTAGATTGACCAATATTACCCATAAAGCCAACAACTGAACTAATATTAATAATCCTACCATAACGATTCTTCAACATCGACCGAACTACTGATTTTGACATACGATATACAGATGTCAAATTTGTATTAATAATAGACTCCCATTGATTGTCTTTCATATGTACTAGTAGACTATCTTGAACAATACCTGCATTATTAATTAATATATCAATATCACCAAATTTTAACTTTATATTTTTTAACACATGCACAATAGAATCCAAATCTGTTACATCTAATTCCATCCCCAATCCTGCATCTTTTAAATAAGAATTAATAATTTTAACACCAACTGCATTAGTGGATGTACCTATTACAATAGCACCAGACATAACTAACATTTCAGAAATAGCACGCCCTATTCCACGAGTAGCTCCAGTTACTAACGCGATTCTTTTTTCAAAGCTCATAAACACCACCTTAACGATTAATATTTAATTGCCACATTTAACGATGGTACATCATTTACAGACATACTTAACAAATTACTGTTAATAATACATCTTCGAACCATAGTGCTTAACACATTGCTAGGACCCATCTCTATTAATGTATTAATATTAAATTTTAACAAATACTCAATAATTTCATACCAACGTACAGGAGTATATAATTGCCTGATCAAAGCCTGTTTAACACGATCGGGATTTTTTTCAATACTAACATCAACATTATTTATTACAGATATAGAAGGAAACAAAAAATCAATTTTTTCTAACTCACGTTCAAATTTTTCAGCTATGGACATCATTAACTTACAATGAGACGGTATAGTAATAGGTAATATATATACAAATTTAGCACCTAATGCTTTACAAATAATATTTACACGTTCTACAGCTGTTTTATAACCTGAAATAATCACATAATTTGGTGCATTGAAAACCGATACTGAAACAAATTGATCATTACACCTAACGTCCTGACAAACTGAAATAACAACACTTTTATCTAAACCAATAACCGCAGACATCACGCCAACATCTTGGACAACTGCCATTTGCATCAAGATACCCCGTGACTCCACTAATTTAATTGCTGCAGAAAAATCAATAACACCAGAACACACTAAAGCGGAATATTCTCCTAAACTATGCCCCGCCATAAATTTTGGTAATCGCCCACCCTGAGCACACCAAATTCTCCAAATGGCGACTGACGCCGCTAAAATAGCTGGTTGAGCTCGACAAGTTTTATTTAATTCTTCTACTGGCCCCCGTTGTGTTAAATCCCATAAATTATAACCTAAAACTTCCGATGCTTCGCTAAACGTTTCCTTTAATATAGCATTTTCCGATAAACCGGATAACATTCCTACCTTTTGAGATGCTTGCCCTGGAAAAACTACTGCTAATCTATTATCCATATATAAAATCCTAATTTAATATTAAAAACGTAATAACACAGACCCCCATGTCAATCCGCCTCCAAAAGCTTCTAATAAAACTAAATGACCTCGTTTGATACGACCATCACGAACTGCTTCGTCCAGTGCTAAGGGTACAGAAGCTGCCGATGTATTACCATGCCTATCAAGGGTTACTACAACTTTTTCCATACCCATACCTAAACGTTTGGCAGTTGCAGAAATAATACGCAAATTTGCTTGATGAGGCACTAACCAATCTAATTCTCCTCGATCAATTTTATTAGCAATCATTGTTTCATCTACCACATGAGCCAAAGAAGAAACCGCTATTTTGAATAATTCATTACCAGACATTTGCAAATATGTAGTACTTGAAGGACAAATTCGATTGTAATATGGTAAAGTCAATAAATCACCATATCGACCATCAGCATGCAAATGTGTTGAAAGAATCCCAGGAGTGTCTGAACGGCCAAGTATTACAGCACCAGCTCCATCACCAAATAAAATTAACGTTCCTCGATCTTTAGGATTTAATGTATGACTTAAAGTATCAGAACCAACCACTAAAGCATATTCTATAGTACCATGCTTAATATACTGATCTGCCACACTTAACGCATAAGCAAAACCAGTACAGGCTGCTGATAAATCGAATGCAATACTATCATCTATATTTAAACTACGCTGAATTTGACACGCTGCACTAGGAAATGCATGAGTAGAAGAAGTAGTAGCAACAATAATAATACCTACAGTTTTTGCATGAATATCAGCCATCTTTAAAGCTTGTTGTGCAGCATAAAAACCCATATTAGACACTGTCTCATCCGCATTAGAAATGCGACGTTCACGAATACCAGTTCGAGTCACAATCCAATCATCTGATGTATCAATCATCTTTTCTAAAAATGAATTCGATCTAACACAAACCGGAAGATAACTCCCAGTACCAAGAATTTTAGTAAACATGTATCTATTATATCTACTTATCAATTATCATCACTATCATAATTCAGATAAAATACTTATCAATCGAGTCGCAATACGATCTGGTACTTTACGCTTCACTGCTTGCACCGCCTGTTCAATAGCAGAAACAAATGCATCTTGAGTAGCCGAACCATGACTTTTTACTACAATATCACGCAAGCCTACTAAACAAGCACCATTATACTTATTAGGATTTAATTGATTCAACCGATCACCAATAAAAAATTTTTTTATTCCAATTTGAATCCACTTATGTATTAACCATGCTGATGTAATATAATTACCTCTATTGCCTTTCAATAACGAAAGAAAAACTTTTATGACACCTTCCATCGTTTTTAAAGTAATATTTCCAATAAAACCATCACATACTAAAACATCTGCCTTACCCATTAATAACTCGTTTGCTTCAAGATAACCAATATATCGAATACATGGAATATTTCGCAATTTCATTGACGCTTGATGAATATTATGCAATCCTTTCATCTCTTCTTCCCCAATGTTAAGTAAAGCTACTCGAGGATTATTAACTCCCACGATCTGTTCAGCGAATACCGAACCCATAATTGCAAACTGAACCAACATTGAACTATCACACGTAATATTCGCACCTAAATCTAAAATAACCGTCTTTCCACAGCGTTGATTAGGCAACACAGCAGTCAACGCCGGCCGTTCAATTCCCTTTAAAGATTTAAGAATTAACTTTGACAACCCCATTAAAGCACCTGTATTACCAGCACTAATGCATCCCTGAGCTTTTTTTAACTTAATAAGTTCTAAAGCTACACGCATTGACGTTCCGCGACTAACACGAATAGCTTTCGAAGGCTTTTCCTCACTACTAATTACTAATTTAGTAGGAATCACCGTTAAACGAGTTAATAAATCACTATTTTCTGATCTAGATAAAATCGGACAAATAATATCAGGATCACCAACAAGCAGTAACTTAAGATTTGGATGCATAGCTAACGCCTGTAAGGCAGCAGGCACTATTACACTTGGCCCAAAATCGCCTCCCATAACATCCAAAGAAAGAGTAAAAAATCCCAAAAGTATATACCCTATTTTTTAAGATACCCGTTTTATTGAAATCGCTTCATAACCCCGATAAAATCCATTTTTGGTAATATAATGCCGACGATGCAACTCACCAGAACAAGAATCAATTGATATTGACATATTAAATAACTTTAATGAATCATGGGATCGCCGCATTCCGCGTTTAGAACGCGTAGGCTTATTTTGTTGTACTGCCATAACAATTCCTTAAATAACTGTAAATGTAAAAAATATAAACCAATCCAACAAAAATCACTAAAATGAATTTCTGTTTTTTAAGCATAATCATACTATAACACATGAATATAATTAAATATTAACCAAATGCAATCACAAATACTAACACGATATAGCATATTAACTATAATACAATAAATTCAATACAACTTAATAACATTTAATACAATTTTTAAAAAATTATTCTAATCAAAAATCTTTATAAAACTAAGTATCTACACAATCACTAAACGATATACAGCTAATAAAACTGTACCCAAAATACATTTTTAAAATAAAATAATTATTAAACATCAATTACTTTCGCAAAAACAATAAACAATTTGACAATATTTTATCCATAGGTGCTTCAATACAAAAAGTCTTGCCATTGATTGGATGAATAAATCGTAATTTAGAAGCATGTAAAAATAACCGATTTAAACCAGAAGAAATCTTAATCTTTTGATTATATATTGCATCTCCATAACGTTTATCATATGCAATAGGATTTCCTATATATTGTGCATGAACACGAATCTGATGTGTACGCCCAGTAATTGGGTTTACTCTAAGCAATGTTTCTGCAATAAATCTTTCTTGAACAATAAAATAAGTTTTAGAATACTTCCCTACTATCGAATTTACTTTAACATTATTTAAACATGTAGAAGAAGAATGCCTTGATAGCGGAACAGTCACAACTTTAAAATTAAATTTACACTTTCCAAAAACTAACGCTAAATATTCTTTCTTTATTACATTTAAACGCAATTGTTCATGTAACTGAATTAAAGAAAAATAATTTTTTGCTAACAACAAAACTCCAGAAGTCTCTTTATCCAAACGATGCACTAATGAAAGATAATCAAGTTCGGGACGTACTGTTCTTAACCCTTCAATAATACCATATGACAACTTACTACCAGCATGCACTGCAATACCAGATGGTTTATTAAGAATAATTAAATGATCATCTTCATAAAGAACAGAATTAAATAACTTCCTAATAATTGTTTCAGAAATACAAACATTATTTCTTTCAAACATTACATTTCGTATTGGTGGAATACGTATTATATCTCCAAAATTCAACCTATACATACATTTGACTCTTTTTTTATTAACTCGAATTTCACCTTTACGTAAAATAGAATAAACTTTATTTCTAGATATCCCTTTCAAATATGATAATAAAAAGTTATCAATACGACGTCCAATAATATTTGGCGAAGATATAGTAATTAAATTTACATTATTATTATATGTTTTCATAAAAAATTATGGTTAAATAACGATACAAAAAACTATACAGGAATAAATAACTTAAAAAAACCACTAATGAGATACCGTATATACATTTACTAAAATATAATACATTATTTACCAAATAGCATTGTTATTATAATAACTAAAATAATCATACTAAAATTATTTTAAAACGCATAAATGAAATACAATATCATGTTCAAAATTTCACTAGATTAAATTCATGAATACAATTTAAAAAATATAAATACAATATCATATTAATACTAACTACAATTCTAATTATAAAAATATAAAAATATAATAATAATACTTTATGATATTTGAAAATATCATTTCATAAAAATAATATACACATATTTTAATCACTCTTACTAAAAAATACCTTTTCCCAACAATAACAAAATATATAACCATCGGATACACTACAATGAAAAGAATGTTAATCAACGCCACCCAACAAGAAGAACTTCGTATAGCCTTAGTAGACGGACAATGGTTATATGATTTAAATATTGAAACTGTAGGACATACTCAAAAAAAATCCAATATCTATAAAGGAAAAATAACTAGAATCGAACCAAGCTTAGAAGCAGTTTTTGTTGATTATGGTGCTGAACGACACGGATTTCTCCCCTTAAAAGAAATTTCCCGCGAATATTTTTCTGCTCAATTTTCTTCATGCATTAAAACTACAAACATTAAAGAAATTTTACACGAAGGACAAGAACTAATAGTCCAAATTGATAAAGAAGAAAGAGGAAGTAAAGGTGCTGCATTAACAACATTTATCAGTTTAGCAGGTAGTTATTTAGTTTTAATGCCAAATAATCCAAAAGCAGGAGGAATTTCACGACGCATTGAAGGTAATAATAGAGTCGAATTAAAAGAAATATTATCGCTATTAGAACTGCCTGAAGGTATGAGCTTAATTGTTCGTACAGCAGGACTAGGTAAATCTGCTGAAGCATTAGAATGGGATCTGACTTTTCGACTAAAACATTGGCAAGCAATTAAAAAAGCTGCGGAAAAAAAAACAGCTCCTGTTTTAATTCATCAAGAAAGCAGCATAATTGCTCGTACTGTTCGCGATTATTTACGACCGGATATTGGAGAAATTTTAATTGATAACCCAGAGATCTTGATAACGATAAAAGAACATATAATGGCTCTTGGTCGACCGGATTTTAACAACAAAATCAAATTATACAACGGTGAAATTCCATTATTTAGCCATTATCAAATCGAATCACAAATTGAATCTGCTTTCCAGCGAAAAGTTAAATTACCATCTGGAGGTTCAATTGCTATTGACAGTACTGAAGCATTAACTGCTATTGATATTAATTCCGCCCGTTCTACACGAGGCACAGATATTGAAGATACGGCATTTAATACTAATTTAGAAGCATCTGCAGAAATTGCTAGACAGTTACGATTGCGTGATTTAGGCGGATTAATTGTTATAGATTTTATCGATATGAATTCAATGCGCCATCAACGAGAAATAGAACAATCTTTACGAGAATCCGTACGACAAGATAGAGCACGTATTCAAATTGGGCGTATTTCTCGATTTGGATTATTAGAACTTTCACGACAACGATTACGAGCATCATTGGGTGAATCAAGTTATCACGTTTGTCCAAGGTGCGGAGGTACAGGTAGTATTCGTGATAACGAATCGTTATCTCTATCTATTTTACGATTAATTGAAGAAGAAGCACTAAAAGAAAATACATGCGAAGTACACGCTATTGTTCCAGTACCAATTGCCTCCTATTTACTTAACGAAAAAAGAAAATCAATTAATGAAATTGAAAAACGACAAGGGGGAATTCGAACTATTATAGTCCCCAATGACCAAATGCAAACGCCGAATTATATTATTCATCGTATTAGAAAAGGCGAAAAAGCTTCTAGACCAAGCTATTTATTACCACAACTCCACGAAATAGATATTGCAAACGAAGAACATAACTATAATAAAGAAAAACAATATACCCACGAAACTACTACATCATCACAAAACATTCATATTAGATCAAATAAAACAATATCAATAACCAAAAAAATAATATTTAACACAATTTTATACACAACATTCCTCGATAAAAATACTATCTATTTTTATAACATACTACACCGATTAATCATTAAACTTAAATACACATTGTTTATGTTATCAAAATCATTAAAATAATTATACCATCTTAGTTCATGATTGCTTTTAAAAATTGCTTAATTGTACAATTGGATACGAATATAAAAATATCAACAAAAAATAATAAACAAGAAAATTATTCATAAATTCAACAATCATGGAATCATATAAATTAAATAAAAACATCTTAATATTAAAAAAAATTAAAAAATAATATAAATACACCCAAAAACATTAAAGACATACTAAAAAATATTTCTGAATATGTTATAAACTTGATAATTATATTCAATATATTATATAATTAAGTAACTGTTGTAACAATACACGAATTTCAAATCATCATAACATATTTGAAATCATTTAAATATTGTAGTATTTTAACTGCAAAACCATTAATTAAAAAACATAAAACCCTATATTTGGAAAATAAATATTCAATTAATATTTTCTCTAAATTTTTAACACATACAGCATCGGATACTTATGGTATAATTTTTCATTGTAAATAATTTGAATTTTTTTAAAAAATTGTATTTTACTAACAATAATAACAATAAATTGTCTTATTAACACACTATTAAACTTGGTTATTATCTATACAATTTAATTAATATCTTTAATTTTGAATTTAATCAATATTAATAATGTTACAAATATATAATGACTAAACTCCCAAAATTTAACTGTAATCTATTACACCCAAAATATTGGTGCATTTGGTTAGGAATAATACTACTATATTTAATAGTAGTACTCTTACCTTATCATGCAATACATTACTGCGGTATTAAATTAGGCAGAACAGTACAATGGTTTATATCACGTAGAATAAAAATTATTCGACAAAATCTACAACTGTGTTTTCCAAATTTAACGAAAACAGAACTAGAACATTTAGTAAAAAAAAATTGTGAATCAATTGGTATGGGAATTTTTGAAACAGGCATGGCTTGGTTTTGGTCAGATACACGTATTAAACGTTGGTTCACAATTAAAGGTTTAAAATATATCATTCAAGCAAAAAAAGAAAACAAGGGGGTTCTACTAATTGGAATGCATTTTCTTACCCTCGAACTAGGAGCAAGAATTTTTGGCATATTACATCCAGGTATTGGTGTATATCGACCTAATAACAATTTATTAATCGATTGGTTACAAACTTGGGGACGATTACGATCAAACAAATCAATGCTTCATCGTTCTGATATAAAAGGAATTGTAAAAGCATTAAAAAATGGAGAAATTATTTGGTATGCACCTGATCATGACTACGGATATAAAAACAGCATATTTGTTCCTTTGTTTGCTGTACCTCATGCCGCAACTACAATAGGAACATACAAAATAGCTAAAATTACTAAACCAGCTATTATCCCATTCATGCCCTACCGTTTACCGAACGCTTCAGGTTATGAATTACTCATTTTACCGGATGAAAAAACCATACCACTAAACCAAGACATCGAAACAGTAATAACTTACATTAACAAAAAAATAATTGAAAAATTAATTCTAACCGCTCCAGATCAATATATGTGGTTACATAGACGTTTTAAGACACGGCCCCATGGTGATCCCCCTCTATACTAATATTAATAAAAAACACCAAACTAAACATAATTAATTCCAATGCTATAAATACTGCAATATAAAAAATTTTATACTTATTAATAATTATTACTCAGACAAGATAAAAAATACTTACAAATATTATGCGAATATTCACTATAATATACAACATTCTTATTTTAATAACACTGTTGCACTCTACACACCCCCGTGCTTTACTGTATACCCTGCCAAAAAAAGGGAACAAAATAGTAGGAGAAAATATCGAAATTACAATCCCAACCAATAACACACTTCCTCTTGAATATTTTGCTGAAAAATACCAAATCGGATTAAGCAATCTTTTAGAAATTAATCCTAATATCGACGTTTACTTACCAAAATCAAACAAACCAATAATTATTCCCCATCAATTAATTTTACCTGACACCCCCCATGAGGGAATAATCATTAATAGTGCAGAAATGAGACTATTTTTCTATCCAAAAAATAACAACACAGTAATTATTTTTCCAATAGGTATCGGAGAAATTGAACATCACACCCCATTTAACTGGATTACATCAATACAAAAAAAAAACATAACCCAACATGGATTCCCACCCAAAATATAAAAAACGAATATATTGCACGAGGAGACATCCCTCCAAAAATTGTACCACCAGGACCTCAGAATCCAATGGGATCGCACGCTTTATATATTGGAAAACTTTATGCAATTCACGGTACTAACTCAAATTTTGGCATTGGTTTACGTATAAGCCATGGATGCGTACGTTTAAGAACCAAGGATATGAAATATCTCTTTGACCATGCACCAATAGGAACTAGAGTACAATTTATTAACGAACCAGTAAAAATCACCACGGAAACAAACGGTACTTCTTATTTAGAAGTACATGATCCATTATCACTAACAAAAAAAGAATTTAATTCACAACAACAAAAAAAAATTCAATTATCAAACACTATACGCAAAATACTTCAGTGTAATAAAACAATAGACCATAAGCTAGTACAAGAAGCACTTAATCAACGTCTAGGAATCCCAATTAACATTACATTAAAACACAAATAATAAAAACACAAATAATATTTAT
Organism: Blochmannia endosymbiont of Polyrhachis (Hedomyrma) turneri; assembly: GCF_000973505.1. Taxonomy (NCBI): domain Bacteria; kingdom Pseudomonadati; phylum Pseudomonadota; class Gammaproteobacteria; order Enterobacterales; family Enterobacteriaceae; genus Candidatus Blochmanniella; species Blochmannia endosymbiont of Polyrhachis (Hedomyrma) turneri. Next base: position 470,142 of record NZ_CP010048.1, read on the forward strand.
GTTTTTAAGTAATATTTATGTTTTTATAAATTATGACAATAATATCGAGTCATTACATATAATGACTATTGTTTATACCCGGGACGAGACTTGAACTCGTACAGCAAGCAGCTGAGGGATTTTAAGTCCCTTGTGTCTACCAATTCCACCACCCGGGCTAAAGAATTAGGCACGTCTCAGACTTGAACTGAGATTAACGGATTTGCAATCCGTTGCATAACCCTTCTGCCAACGCGCCATTTATACTCATCATTCTTTATAAAAAATAATATGACATGCAAACTAAAAAAATAAAACATATATATAAAGTATACAATATAAAACAGCCTAAATACAACAACTAACAAAGTAAATAACAAATAATAATTTTCATTAACAAAAAACCACACCACAAACATATTTTGTTAAAAAAATCAATTTTAAAATTTGAAAATTAAAATCACAAAAAAATATTAATTTTAAACGTTTAATTAGAGTCAGTACCACTCGAAACATACATCAAGAGCCATTATCTGTCCTTTTAAATAAACCATTCTTGTACAATATACAAACATATTTCAAAATCGACAATAAAGTTAAAACGAAAGCTAAATATAAAATAACTGTCCCCACTACTATTAAATATTCACTTGGGTGCCATAATAATAGTACCACAGAAAACATTTGCAACGTTGTTTTTATTTTGCTTGTTCTGGAAACTATAATACCTACATTAGGATAGGAAATTTTGGCTACCCATTCACGTAATGCTGATATAACAATTTCGCGCATAATCATACTCGCAACTGGTAAAGTCACCCACCATGTATGAAAATACTCTTCAATAAGCATTAATGCCACGGCAACTAAAAGTTTATCAACTACCGGATCTAAAAAAGCACCAAACACAGTAGTTTGTTCCAAACGACGTGCTAAAAAACCATCAAACCAATCTGTTAAGGACGCAAAAATAAAAAATATTGCAGATAATAGCGGGCAAAATGAAAATGGCAAATAAAAAAATATAATAATAAACGGTATGGTAATTACACGAAACAAAGTAATCCACGTAGGTATATTTATATTCAAATACATAATAACACAACAACTGAAACAATAATAATAAAGAGGCAAGTAAAACTACAAAAAACCGCACTATAGCATCTCAATACATTTCATAAAAAAAATGTACAATTATATATCATTACTACAACGACAATCATTAAAAACGTACTCTAAAAAATTTAACAATACAAATACACACACACCTAACAATTTTCCAACAAATATACTATTATACTTAAATATGTCTGTAAATAAAAAATTCACCTTAAAAATATACACTAACAAATGTACAGCATAAAACATGTTCTTACTAACTTAACTCTATATCACATATCACACTAAATAACATAATCTATTGACAAAATATTGCAAACCTGAAACACTTATACCATAATAATTCATAATCCTGGGTCGTTAGCTCAGTAGGTAGAGCTGTTGACTCTTAATCAACAGGCCGTAGGTTCGATTCCTACACGACCCAACTCTAAAAAATCATTAAACACGCAGTCAATAAAATTAGTATAAAAACACTCGACAATACTTTAATAATTTAATACTTGTACAACATCTAAATAATTCTATATGCTGTATTTATAACGCATAACAAAAAAATTAGAAAATTTCAAATCACACTAAATAATACAAGAAAAAAATAAAAACCTACAAACAATTATGTAATACTACAATGTAGTAATACACAACCCTAATTAATAAATACATACAACATCAGCAACAGATAACACTCACTCTTTAAAGCTAAAATTTTATATTACCCCGGAGGAGTAGAGATTCGAACTCTAGAATACTAAAAAATATTACCGATTTTCAAGACCGGCGCCTTCAACCACTCAGCCACTCCTCCAACTAATAACACAAATATTACAATATACATAAATTTAAATCATTAAAAAACATATTTTAACACATACAACGTTTTTATAAAAAAACACAAATAATTTAATATTATATAATAATTCTTTCATATAATATACTTATATCTTAATATACTTATATCTTAACAAGATATTTAATCATAATTCACAATTTCAACAAAATAATTTAATCATCACACTTTACAAAGTATAACTAATTTAACACAAACTATACAATTTAATAACATAAATCTAATAACATAAATAAATAACACAATATACTCTAATTTTAACAAATACATGAATTTTAACAAATACATGAACAAACAAACATTAAAACTAATCACCGATTCTGAAGGATATTTACTAAATTTTAATGACTGGAATGAAGAAATTGCTACTTTAATTGCTAATAACGATAAAATATTGCTTAAAAATCCACATTGGGAAATTATCTATTTCGTTAGATCATTTTATACAAAATTTAATATTTCTCCAAATATTCGGCTCTTAGTTAAAAAATTGGCATTGAAATATGGACCAAACAAAGGAAACAGCATATATCTCTTACGCCTTTTTCAAAACAATGAAATAGCAAGAGAAATCGCTAAAATATCTGGATTGCCAAAACCAAAAAAATGCCTATAAATACAATAAAAAATCATGCTCCACTTAAATCTCAAGAACAAAAAATAAAATAATTATTACAACATCCACAATTATATAACTAATACTAAAAAATTATATTTCTTTTAAAATAAACCTTTCACAGATTTACCTGTATAATAACATATTGCAAATATTTTACATCTCGTATATAATTAACTCGATTTTAAAATAGTGAGCATTATAAATTTATACTAGAGTATTCATTCTCTACTTCTTTTCACCATAAATTTATTAAAAAATATATAAATAAAATATAAAATAAAGGAATAGATTAATGTCAGAAAGTTTCATAACAGCAAGTAAATTTAGCATAGGACAACAAGTAAGACACAAACTTTTAGGATACTTAGGAGTTGTTATTGATGTAGATCCTGAATACTCTCTTGAAAAACCATCACTAGATGAAATTACAAATAACGATACTTTACGTCAATCTCCTTGGTATCATGTTGTTATGGAAGATGAAGAAGGAAAACCGATACATACTTATTTAGCCGAAGCTCAATTAGGATATGAACCAATTCCCACACATTCAGATCAATCTACTTTAGACGATTTAGCAGAATCTATTCGTTTGCAGCTTCAAGCTCCTCGTTTAAGAAATTAATATATTCATAAAAAATAATAAACTAATCTTGTTTGTAAAATTCCACGATAATATTCATGTAACTATACACTACACAAATGTAATCATTTAATGCCTATTAGTAACTTAACATATAAATCATCACTACTTACTATGGGTTATATTCAAAATAATAAACATACAATCATATATTCTGTCACAATTAAACAACATTCATAATACGCAATGAGAAATACTTAACTATGAAAAAAATACAAACACTAACTCTTATAATAATTGCACATTTAATTTACTTACCAGATAATATCGCATATTCAAACCCATTAAAAAAAAATACCTGGTATATAGGTAATAAAATTGGTTTACCTCGATATAATAATATCATTACCTATATTAATGAAATAATAACATGCAATAATACTAATGAGGAAATTTGTAACTCACATATAGGATTCGGAACATTCATTGGCTACCACACCGATCAGTGTTTCGGATTTGAGTTAGGATACAATTGGTTAGGACAAATAACTTATTCTAACGAAGAAATCAAGAGCTCTTTTGAAGTACAAAATATAGATATTAGCACAAAATTATATCATCCAATTATTCATGATAGTATTAATATATATACAAAAATTGGAGGAGCAATTTGGCACGCCAGTATTAAAAATTCATATCATGATCATACCAATAAAATCCATCACCTTAATATCAATGACACAAGCATATCACCACTTTTAAGCTTCGGAATAGAATATACAATTAAAAAACAATGGACAACCAGACTAGAATATCAAAAAATTAATAATGTCGGAAACATTCACTCTATTGGAGCACAATCAAATCATACTATGATAAACCTAAATATTCTGTATTATTTTATATAAATATAACTTAATATAATTACAATATAAAAAATATCTATGTATATCCTAAGATATAATCCATAAATTTTAATGTCAAAAATATTAATTGATCAATTGTATTATCATTACATTATAGATAACAAAATACATAACAAAATATTCTACCTCTTATGTTATGTATTATGTATTTGTTTTATATATTAAAACCATAATTTTATTATGCCAATTAACTTAATTGATAATCAAAAATATCTAAAATGTACCATATTAAACATTAAAAAATACACTAATGTTACACTAACTGAAATTTAAAAATTTTTTAACAAATAATTACTAAAAAATACCTTAAAAGTTAAACATACAATTTATATTTTTTCATATCAACATTAATCTATAATTTACTGTTACATAACATATTATATATTAATTCTTCAAAAACAATTTATCCATAAATCTACAAATCATGTCAAAAATTTTCAAAAATCATTTAAAATCAAATAACAAAATTATCAATAAATATATTCAATAACCTTACTTAATTTTAACAATATCATTCTTAATATTCCATATTATATATTACCGAGAAAAATATGATCAAAAAACAACAATATTATACAAAAGAAGATTTATTAGCTTCAGGGCGGGGTGAACTTTTTGGTAATCAAGGACCGTCACTACCAGCACCAAATATGCTAATGATGGATCGTGTAATAAAAATAACCGAAAACGGGGGAAATTATAATAAAGGTTTTATACAAGCAGAACTGGATATTCTTTCAGATATGTGGTTTTTTCATTGCCATTTTATCAATGATCCAGTGATGCCTGGTTGTTTAGGACTAGATGCAATGTGGCAACTAGTCGGTTTTTATTTAGGCTGGTTAGGTGGCAAAGGCAAAGGACGGGCTTTAGGTGTAAAAACAGTAAAATTTAGTGGACAAATTTTACCTACAGCCAAAAAAGTAACATATGTAATTCATTTTAGAAAAATCATTAACAGAACACTGACTATGGGCATGGCTGACGGCGAAGTATTTTGTGATGGAAAGATAATATACACCGCATCTGATTTAAAAGTCGGATTATTTAAAAATATTACAGAATTTTAATAAAATAAACCACACAATTCAGTTAAAAATAGCTCTAATTCATCAAAGAATTTTAAAATTTTAATATACACAAATCAGTGAAATTATTTGCAAAAAACATTGTACATCATAATACGATATGAATACAATTATCACTAAAATAAATAACACAAAAATTACCGAAACTTAGTAACATATTAAACCTGCAAAATCAATTTAACAATTATAATTATCAAAAAGTATCAAAATACACGTTTTACATTAAAAATAAATTTTTAACACTATAGCTTACATAAATTTATCTGCATATACAGACTTTACTATAAAAAAATAATAAATTTTTAACAATTTTAATATTAAAGATCTTATAATTTAAAATGAAAATTAATTACACTATTATTTAGAGAAAGTTTATGAATGAAATTTCTACTATTACTAACATACTACAGGGACATATACCAACTAATTCTGAAATAACTGTATGCGGTTGGGTTAAAACTCGAAGAGATTCCCGAAAATTATCTTTTCTCAATATATACGATGGATCTTGCCTGCACACTTTACAAGTAATAGTTGAAAATAAAAAAATTCACAATTATAAAAAAGACATTCTTCACCTAACAAGCGGCTGTTCAGTCAAAATCATTGGAAAAATAGTCCAATCAATAGGAAAAAAACAAAACATTGAATTACAAGCTAAACACGTTGAAATATTAGGACTAATTGAAAATCCTGACACATATCCTATATCCCCTAAAAAACACAATATGGAATATTTAAGAGAGATCGCACATTTACGTCCACGAACAAATATTATAGGAGCAATTTCACGAACACGTAATGTATTAGCACATGCCATTCACAATTTCATGAACAAAAACGGATTTTTGTGGATTCCTACTCCTATAATTACCACAACCGATACCGAAGGTACAAGTAAAATGTTTCAAGTATCTACTTTAAACTTCAAAAATTTACCGTATACCCCGTCAGGTAATATAAATTACGCAAAAGATTTTTTTGGTAAAGAATCTTTTTTAACAGTCTCAGGACAACTTAACGTAGAAAGTTATGCCTGTGCATTATCAAAAACCTATACATTTGGACCAACATTTCGAGCCGAACCATCCAATACAAACAAACATTTAGCAGAATTTTGGATGATTGAACCAGAAGTCGCATTTGCAGATTTAGATAATATTATTTGTATTGCAAAATCATTATTACAACATATTTGTAAAACAATATTAAAAAAATGCTCTGATGATATAGACTTTTTTTCAAAAAAACATAATCTTGCTATTATTAATCGTCTAGAAAATATTGTAGAAAAAAATTTTATAGAAATTACTTATACCCAAGCTATCAACATTCTAAAACAATCTAAAAAACAATTTAAAAATAAAATTTTTTGGGGAGCTAATCTTTTATCAGAACACGAAAAATATTTAACAGAAGAATATTTTAATCAACCTACGATAATAAAACATTATCCTAAAAAAATCAAAGCTTTCTATATGCGTTTAAATGACGATATGAAAACTTCAGCAGCAATGGACATATTGCTACCAGGTATAGGTGAAATTATTGGTGGCTCTCAACGAGAAGAACGACTTAACGTTCTTGACAAAAATTTAGAAGAATTTGGACTAAATAAAAATAACTATCAATGGTATCGAGATCTTCGCCGGTACGGTACCGTCCCACACTCAGGTTTTGGATTAGGATTTGAAAGATTAATGCTATTTATTACCGGAATAAAAAATATTCGTGATATCGTCCCATTTCCAAGAACATTAAAAAACATAAACTATTAAATAAATAATAGCATTGTAGATATATATCACATGATTCACAATGACTAAAATTAATTACTATTTAATACATAATGAAATACATTCAAATAATTACATATTAAAAAAATATAATAAACGATCGAAAATTAATAATATCAACGAAACAATATTTTAACACACTAAATTTAAATTAAATTAGTACACTACATAACACTTATAAAGTGGTAATATAATTATATAATTATAAGATCCAAAAAAACAAACAATATGCAATATGACATTAAAATATTTTACAACTATCAAATTCATCAAATGAATTACTCTAAAATATACTATGACTATAACCAACAAAAAATTTAAAAAATCACATATAAACTATCTTTATACAAATAATTCAAACCATATTATCAATAATAATAAAAATATGTAACTGAAGATATATAATTGAACTTGATATTTATATCGCTATAAATATAAAAATATATTTTATCACATGAAATAAAATAAATACATCATACAAATACAAAATTTATAGATATATTATATTTAATACAAATACATCAAATCAATAAAACTCTTGAAATTAATTGTAATTTAAAATAATATACTTGCTTAAATTTATAATTTAAATTTTTAAAAATTAATATTACTATTCAATAATTAAAAATATAAAAACAAAAAATAATCATTCATGACATTTAAATGTTTTAAATTTTAAATACCATTTGAAATGCAAAATATATATTAAGTATATAAGTATGGATATTACCTTCACTGCTACACAAACTACATTCCATAAACTACACTCTAGGAAAATATATGTTCGAACATATACAATTAGCAACACCTGATCCAATACTAGGACTGCTAGATATCATATCTACTGATCAACGACCTAACAAAATCAACTTAGGAATAGGAATTTATCAAGATCAATATGGAAATACTCCAATACTAAAAAGCGTAAAAAAAGCAGAACTATTCCTGCTAAACAGTGAAACTACAAAAAATTATCTTAATATTGAGGGAAACAAAGACTTTAATAAATCCACTCAAAAACTATTATTTGGAATACACTCACCCACCCTCGAAAATAGAATGAAAACAGTACAAACACCAGGAGGTACTGGTGCACTACGAATAGCTGCAGATTTCTTAAAAAAGAACACTAACATTAAACGCGTATGGATTAGTGATCCAAGTTGGACCAATCACAAAAACATATTTCATACAGCAGGATTCGAAATTATTCAATACCCTTACTATGATTATGACATGCATACCATTAATTTTAACAAATTATTTGATAGTTTATCACATGCACAATCGAAAGATCTTGTAATATTTCACGGATGTTGTCACAACCCAACAGGAACTGACCCTAATCATGATCAATGGAAGCTATTATCAGATTTATCTTTAAAAAACAACTGGCTACCCTTATTCGATTTTGCATATCAAGGATTTTCTGAAAATTTACAACAAGATCTTACTGCATTACATATTTTTTCAAGTTCTCATCAAGAACTAATTGTTTGTAATTCGTATTCAAAAAATTTTAGCTTATATAATGAAAGAGTTGGTGCTTGCACATTAATTTCAGAAAATGAAATAATTGCTAATAAAGTACATAGCCAACTTAAATGTATAATTCGTAGCAACTACTCCAATCCTCCTTCCCATGGAGCATCTGTGGTAAATACTATTTTAAATAATAATGATTTAAAAAACTTATGGGAACAAGAACTAAAAAACATGTGTATGCACATTAAAAAAATACGGCAACTATTTACAAAAACTTTAAATAATTTTCACCCAAACAAAGATTTTAATTTCATCAACAAACAAACAGGTATGTTTTCATTCCTCGGACTACATAAACAGCAAGTACAACAATTACAGAAGGAATCAGGGATTTACATGCCAAATTCCGGTCGTATTAATATATGTGGAATAACTCAAAATAACATAAACTATTTATGCGAGAAATTATCAAATGTTATATAAAATGCTGTATGCAGTTATTATAAATTCGCTCATGACCTAAAGTGGATTTCGGACCATGTCCAGGTAGGAATAATATATCATCTCCCAAGGAGATTACCTTTTTAATAGAATGAATTAAATCGGACATATTCCCTCCTGGTAAATCAGTACGTCCAATACTACCATTAAACAATACATCGCCCATAAAAATAAACCTAGACTTTTTATCCCAAAATATCAAATGGCCTGGAGAATGACCTGGACAATGAAGTACTTCAAACTGCACATTACCCACCATCACTATTTCATGATCCAATAACCAAAAATCTGGCACAACTGGCGGAACAATATTAAAATTTAACATGCAACATTGAATTTCTATATTATTCAATAACCATCTATCCGCGAAATGCGGACCAACAATAGGTACTTTATAATAATCTGATAATTCTTTAGCTCCAGCAACATGATCAACATGACCATGAGTTAATAAAATTTTTTTTACAACCAAAGAAAGAGAAGTTATAATTGGCAATAATAATTCAATCTCACCGCCAGGATCTATTACAATTGCTTCATTTTTTTCCTCACACCAAACTAATGAGCAATTTTGATGAAACGAAGTAACTGGGATAACTTTATATCTCATTATAAACCTTATATACCTTATATATATAAAATCTAACTTTATTTCACATTAAAGCAAAAAACACTACATATCTACTATAATAAACCTTCAAAATTACTATAGTCACCTAATTCAGGTATCTTGAAATATTAAAAAAATCAAAAATTTTTTTAATGTACTAATATCAAACAACACTAAAACCAGCATCTACATAAATCACTTCACCTGTAATTCCACTAGAAAGATCAGAACATAAAAAAGCTGCAACATTACCAATTTCATCAATAGTAACATTCCTGCACATTGGTGATTTATCTTTACAATAAGATAACATCTGTTTAAAATTCATAATACCAGAAGCAGCTAATGTACGAACAGGCCCCGAAGAAATAGCATTGACACGAATCCCTTCAGCCCCCAAAGAACGAGCCATATACCGCATATTAGCCTCTAACGAAGCTTTAGCTAACCCCATAACATTATAATTAGGAATAGCACGTACAGACCCCAAATATGTTAATGTAACTAAAGACGAACATGTACTTAACATATTACGACAAGCCTTAGCTAAAGCAACAAAACTGTAAGAAGTAACATTATGTGCAACAGAAAAACCTTCACGAGTAATAGACTCCACATAATCACCATTTAATTGATCATTTGATGCATATGCAATGGCATGAACAAATCCATCAAACTTTAACCAAAACTTAGATAAATGTAAAAAAAGATCATTAATAGATTCGTCTTCAGAAACATCACAAGGCAATACAATATCAGAACCAAAATCATTAGCAATCTTTCTTACTCGATCTTTCAATTTATTATTCTGATAAGTAAAAGCTAACTGAGCACCTTCACGATACATCGCTTTAGCGATACCATACGCCAAAGAACGATAACTGGCAACTCCAGTAATCAAAACACGTCTACCATCAAGAAATCCCATAAAACTACTCCATGGTAACATATACCATTATCGAATAACATACCACTAATACAGTATAAAACAAAAACGCAAATATATCAAATATATGTAATTGTATATAATAAATACAAAAAACAAACTCATTTTATATCATATTAATCTTAAAACATTCATTGGTATTTATACAAAAATATTAAAAAAAATTTTATAATGCAAATATTACAATTTATACTTCATAATAACACAAAATATAACTTCATAATCAACAAAATAAGAACATTAACATTTTTTTTAAAAATTATTATAAAATTAATCAAACACACTAATACACTAAATCAAACAATTTATAATGAATATAACAAAAAATTTTCAATGACTATAACCAAACATTCTTACAAAATCACTCCATCAAATAAACTGCAATAAAAAACTCTAAATAGACACATAACAAAAATAAACATAAACATATAATTATGTGAAGCTTATTATAATAGTATATTACAGACTGACAATAATACATGTTCTCATACTATTTAATTACCATGATTATTCACAACACATAAATAAATTTACTTTATTGCAAAACCACCAATAATATATATAACATATAAAATAAAAAATTTTAAAAATCAATATTTATAACAAAGTTATATTTGTATTTTATATACCATGATTTTTAAAAAATAAAACAATGCAATTCAACATATAACAACAATAATCACACTCTATATAATTCCTTAATAAATTTTTTATTTATAAAATTTTAAAAAATTAACACTAAAATAAATACATAACATAAAATATACAAACAATTAACAAATCACACTAATTTCAACAAAAACACATCTAGAACAGTTTCTGGTAATAATACAAAAAATTTAAGTATACTTACAATCTTATAATTATGAACTTGCATTATACTCTATCAAAAAAAATGAATGTTTTGCTATATCATCAACAAAAAAAAATATTAATAGATACTACTTATCACTTTTAATTTTCCAACATCCATTAATAAAAAAAGATTTCCAACTAGTACACTTACCATCCTTCATCGAAACAACATACTGCTGTTTACTTTTTCGATCAAAACGAACTAAAGTTTTATTACCATAAATATCATATATTGGCGCATCTGCCAAATAAGACAACTTTTTTGGCAAACGATCACGAAAACGAACCAATTCTTCTACAAAAGGAGCACGCGTCTCTCGCGATTTCGGGAAGGTATTAGCCGCTAAAAAAATCCCTGCTTTCCCATCCCGAAGAACAAAATAAGCATTTGATTTTTCACATATAAGTTCTGGTAACGGAAGTACCAAAGATTTTTTAGGCACCACACAATCATTAGATGAAATTTTCATGGTATTTTTGCAATCCAGATTGCTGCATAACATATATTTACCAAAACGACCAAACTTTACATACATATCATACATACATTTATCACACTGAACAACACAAAAATCACTTATCTTCTGTATACCAAATTCACCATTTTCAATATTATATCCAGCACATAACGGATTATTAACACAAACATGTAATTTACGACAACTATCAATAAAATAACTGTCCATAACACTATTACATTTTTCACATTTAAAATGATTACTACGAGGAATTGAATTTTGCAACATCTCAGGAACTAAATTTATTGTATTTTTACATCTACTTTTTAAAGACACGATATTTTTATAACCTTCACAACTAAGAAAAACACCAGTAACCGCAACCCGAATTCCCATATTTTTACCACATAACGAACAAACTATACTAGTCATTATCATCGAATTCTGACGCATACCGCCATCCTCGAAATCTTTCTCTGCAACACTTAACTGTTCACTGAACCTAATAAAAAAATCATCTAAAACAATTTTCCACTCAGTCTGATTATCAGCAATTTTATCAAGCACACCTTCCATATTAGCAGTAAATTGATAATCCATTAACTCATAAAAATTTTCAGATAAACGATCAGTAACAATTTCACCTATTTTCATGGCATAAAAATGTGCATGATAAAGACAAACATAACCACGATCCTGTATGGTAGAAATAATTGAAACATACGTAGATGGGCGACCAATACCTCTTTTTTCTAACTCTTTTACTAAAGATGCTTCATTATAACGAACAGGTGCTTTAGTGAAATGTTGAGTAGCAACAATCCTTTTAAATTTCAATACTTCACCAATCTTAAAATCTGGAAATTTATTTTTCTCTTTTTGATCCGACTGATTACCAATCTTAGACATTATTTTTTTCCAACCATCAAAAAAACAAATTCGATGAGAAAACTGTAATGTAAAATCTCCTATTTTCATTGATAAGGTAGTAATAATATCTTTCGATGAACTCATTTGAGAAGCAATAAATTGACACCGAATTAAATGGTATAATTTTTTTAAATCAGAATTTTTATCTTTTATTGATTCCGACGAAAAACACACGTTAGAAGGTCGAATAGCCTCATGTGCCCCCTGCACACAAGATGTAAAATTATATTCATTATTTTTTTTAGATAAATATTCTTGACCAAATACATCATAAATATAAGAACGCACCATGCTTAACGCAGATTTACTGACATTTGTTGAATCAGTACGCATATAAGTAATATATCCCGCCTCATATAATCGTTGAGCTAATAACATTGTTTTTTTTATACTGTACCCTAAATGCACACTAGCTGATTGCTGTAAAGTAGATGTAACAAACGGAGGATGTGCCCGAACAAATAAAAATTTATCTACTCTATTGCTAATAACATAAGAATCAGTTTGCAATAATATATTTTTTGCTTGCTTTAACTCTGTTTCCGTAGTTGGAATAAATCGAGATTTTCCATTACGAACTACTTGAAAACGCAACTCATTTCCAATAGAACCAATTAAATCAATATATAATTTCCAATATTCTTTAGAAATAAAATTTCTTATCCTGCGTTCACGTTCAACTACCAACCTCACTGCCACAGATTGTACTCGTCCAGCAGATAATCCTCGAGCAATTTTTTTCCATAATAACGGAGATAACATATAACCAACTAATCGATCCATAAATCGGCGTGCCTGTTGTGCATGTACTTTACCAATATTCAATACCGTTGGATGCTTAAACGAGTGCATAATAGCATCGCATGTAATTTCATTAAAAATAACACGACTAATTTTCTTCCTATCTACTTGAATGACCTCTTGCAAATGCCAAGCGATAGCTTCACCTTCACGATCTAAATCAGTTGCAAGATAAACATGATCAGAGTTTTTCGCTAACATACTAAGTTCATCAATAATTTTCTCTTTTCCAGGCAAAATTTCATATTTTGCTATCCATCCATGATATGGATCAATTCCTATACGATGTATTAATGCATTTTTTTTATCCAATTTATCAACATTTTTTTTTAAAATTCTGTGGTCTTTTTGATTTTTAATAAACAAACTATTACTTGGTAAATCTCTAACATGACCAAAACTAGATTTCACTATATAATTATTCCCTAAATATTTATTAATTGTTTTAGCCTTAGCTGGAGACTCAACAATAACAAGAAATTTTCTCATATAAGCCTTTTTAAATATACGAAATATTCTATTTCATTCAACACAAATATAATAATATTCTACTACATTTAATATTAAACTAACTAATATATATTTTATAATATGAAAAATTTAATTATGACAAATCAATATAGCAAACAAATCATAATTAAATCAATGATCTCTCATCAACATTACAATAACATCAAAATTATTCATTCTATTCTTCAATACATAAAAAATTTATTTAAAATACACACCAATGTTTAAATAAATAATGAATATTAAAATTTTATAAAAAATAATATAAAAAATGAATAATTCACAACCATGCCAAATATAATTTTCAACATTTAAATAAAAATCATTTGCAATTATAAAATATCAATATTATTTAATTATAATTACTTATCTACAAAAAAATTGTATTATATAATAATTTTATATTTATTAAATATTATTAGTAGCATAGTTGTTTTTCATCTTTAAATTGATCTTATTTATTAAAATCACAATATTCATAACAGACTTATTAACATCAGTATACAATCTAGTAGATTTATGATATTTTATCTTTTTAAGAAAATCTTGATAATTTATGATTAAAATACAATAATTTATTAATTAATTTAATTTTTAAAATTTATATTAACATAATTACATTCTCATGAATAAAAAATTGAAATAGATTTTCAAAATTTCGTAAAATTATTAATATAATTTTAAGTATAAAATTATACTATTAAATAGCACCATTTTCAAAATTCCAACTATGATCTAAAATGTTAAAATAAATATCATCAGGAAAAAGCATGAAACCCAAGCAGCACCAAATAGAAATAATCAATATTCAAGCAAAATATCACAATGACCCATCAGCAATATTTAATCATTTATGCGGACAACGCACATCAACCTTGCTTTTAGAATCAGCAACAATTAACAAAAAACACAATATAGAAAGCATGATGATCATAGATAGTGCACTACGCATTGCAGCACATAAACAAAACACAGTAACTATCCAAGCATTAAGTGAAAACGGACTATCATTGCTCCCTTTACTAGACGAAATACTACCAACTAATATTACAAATAATATTCTATCTAATAGTCGTGAATTAACTTTCCCAATAATAAAAATTTCTGAACACGATGAAGATATGAAATTACAATCAACATCAATATTTGATTGTCTTCGCTGGCTGTTACAACTAACAAAGCAACCACAAAACATTACTAACAAAGCAATATTTTTTGGAGGGTTATTCTCATATGATTTAGTTACTTGTTTTGAATCCGTGCCATCTCTAAAAAATGGACCAAAATGCCCATATTTCTGTTTTTATCTAGCAGAAATACTTCTAATCTTAGATCATCAACATAACACTTGTAACTTTCAAGCCTCATTGTTTAATAACAATAACCACCAAGAAAAAAAACGACTACAAAATAAACTATACACCCTGCAAAAATACATGAATAAAACACCAAAACCTATTCATTCACAAATAATAAAAAACCTAAATCCTACATGCAATAAAAATGATGAAGAATACAAAAAAATCATAAAAAAAATGCAATCAGCAATACAAAAAGGAGAAATTTATCAAGTAGTTCCTTCACGAAAATTCTTACTCCCCTGTCCTTCACCATTAGCTGCTTATCATATATTAAAAACAGAAAATCCGAGTCCATATATGTTTTTCATGCAAGATCACAAATTTACTCTATTTGGAGCATCACCAGAAAGTTCATTAAAATATGATTCAAACACTCGAAAAATTGAAATTTACCCAATTGCAGGTACACGCCCAAGAGCAAGAAATATAGATGGAACATTAAACATAGATTTAGATAACCGTATTGAATTAGAAATGCGATCAGATCATAAAGAACTATCAGAACATTTAATGTTAGTAGACCTAGCACGAAATGATTTAGCACGAGTTTGCATACCGGGTACAAGATATGTTTCTGATTTACTCAAAGTAGACAGATATCATTTTGTTATGCATTTAGTATCTCGCGTGATCGGTAAATTACGACATGACCTTGATATATTTCACGCCTATCGTGCTTGTATGAACATGGGAACATTAAGCGGAGCACCAAAAATTAGAGCAATGCAACTTATATCAGAAGTGGAAAAACAACGACGGGGAAGCTATGGAGGATCCATTGGATATTTCACAGGCGCTGGTAATTTTGACACATGTATTATAATACGATCAGCATATATTGAAAATGGAATTGCAACTGTACAAGCAGGTGCTGGAATAGTAGTAGATTCTATTCCACAAAACGAAGCTGATGAAAGTCGAAACAAAGCACAAGCTGTTTTACAAGCAATCAAAAATGCACATTCTACATCTTTTAAGAGAAACTTTCATGGCTAATATATTATTACTCGACAATATTGACTCATTTACTTACAACTTGGTAGATCAATTAAGAAGCAATAAACATAACGTATCTGTTTATAACAACAAATTATCTGCCGCAACAATTATACAAATACTTTCAAAAATGAAAAATCCAATACTACTACTATCACCGGGACCGGGATCACCAAAACATGCTGGTTGTATGTTAGAATTATTAAAAAAAATGAAAGGGAAAATACCAATTATCGGGGTATGTCTTGGACATCAAGCTATTATTCAAGCCTACGGGGGACACATAAAACAAGCCGATAAAATTTTACATGGTAAAACATCAAAAATATATCATGACAATACTGCCATGTTTAAAAATATAACCAATCCATTGTTAGTCGGCAGATATCACTCATTAATAGCTACCGATATACCTCCAAATACATTAACAATCAATGCTCTATTCCAAAATAATACTATCATGGCTGTTCGTAACGACAAAGATAAAATTTGTGGATTTCAATTCCATCCTGAGTCAATTTTAACCACTCATGGAACACATTTATTAAACCAAACTATCAATTGGGCAATAATATAAATAAAAATATATCTCATGAAAACAAACAAAATTCTAAATAAACTATATCACGGACAATATTTGAATTATTCAGAAAATGAAAAACTCTTTCATTCTATTATTTACGAAAAATTGACACCATTACAAATAACAAGTGTACTAATCAGTATGAAAATACGAGGTGAATCTTACGAAGAAATTGCAAGTGCTGCTAATGTACTGCTAAAAATAGCTAAACCATTTCCACATCCACAATACCCTTTTGCCGATATCAGTGGCACGGGAGGGGATAAAAACAAAACAATAAATATCTCTACAACTAGTGCAATCGTAGCTGCTAGTTGTGGACTAAAAATAATTAAACATGGGAATCACAATATTTCTGGCCACACAGGCTCAGCTGACTTACTATCAGGATTAAATATCAAACTTAACGTATCTATTCAACAATCTTTAAAATCTTTACAACAGGCTGGAATATGTTTTTTATATGCTCCACAATATCATCCAATTTTAAAACATGTACAAAAAATACGACAGGATTTAAAAACACCAACTTTATTCAATATATTAGGACCACTTATTAACCCAGCAAAACCTCCATTAGCTATTATTGGAGTATACAAACCAGAATTACTTTTACCGGTTGCTCTCACTGTAAAACAACTTAAATATCATCACACAGCAATAATCGCACATTGTGATGGAACAGATGAAATTGGATTACATGCTCCAACAAAAATTGCAGAATTTCATAAAGGAAAAATACAACAATACACGTTAACAGCATCAGATTTCGGACTCAAAAATCAGAAAAAAAACGTAATCATTACTAAATCAAAACAAGAGAATATTGATTCTATATTAAAATTGTTACAAGGACAAGGAAAAACAGAACATGAATACGTAATAGCAGCTAATGTGGCTATGTTGTTAAAATTATTTGGAAACAATAATTTAATTGATAACACACATCGTGCCTTAGAAGCAATTCATGAAAAAACAGCATATAAAAATCTATTAGAATTACAACATTGTCAACAGACATAACATGAATAACTCTATTTTAGAAAAAATAATTTTTTATAAAAAAAATTGGATACATGCACAAATCCAACAAACACCACTAAAAACATTACAAGCATGTGTTCAACCAAGCACGAGGAATTTTTATCATGCACTTAACAAAAAATATACCGTATTTATTTTAGAATGCAAAAAAGCCTCCCCCTCTGGAGGTATTATTTGCAAAAATTTTAATATAGCTAAAATAGCTAATGTTTATAAACATCATGCATCAGCTATTTCAGTATTAACTGATGAAAAATTTTTTTGTGGCAATTTTAATCTTTTACATCAAATGAGTCAAATTGTTCAACAACCAATATTATGCAAAGATTTTATCATATCTAAATGGCAAATTTATTTTTCACGATTACATCAAGCAGACGCTGTCTTATTAATGTTATCTATATTAGACGATGAAACATATCAAAAATTACAAAAAACAGCTAAAACCTTAAATATGGAGGTATTAACCGAAGTTACAAACCAACAAGAATGGGAACGTGCCATGAATTTAGGAGCTAAAATAATAGGCATCAACAACAGAAACTTACATGATTTTACTATTAATTTGGAACGTACTATAACATTAGCTAAAAAAAAATATCAAGATAAAATAATAATTAGTGAATCCGGTATTAATCATTATAGAGATATCCGAAAACTCTGCCAATATGTTGATGGATTTTTAATTGGAAGTGCATTAACCAGTCAACATAATATCAATATAGCTATAAAAAAAATTTTCATGGGAGAAAACAAAATATGCGGTTTAACCAGGGCCACAGACGCACAAGCTGCTCATCAATCTGGCGCTATATATGGGGGATTAATTTTTGTTCCAGAATCACCTAGAACTATTGACATAGATACAGCATATCACATTATATGTAGTATGAAAAAATTATATTATGTTGGTGTATTCCGTAATTCTCCAATTGAACATATCATTAAAATAGTTACATTATTAAAATTATCTGCAGTTCAACTGCATGGCCAAGAAAATACTCAATATATAAATATATTACATAACCATCTGCCAAAAAATTGCTCAATTTGGAAAGCATTAAACGCTAATGAATATATACCAAATATTAATTACCCTACCACAAAAAAAATAAAACGATATGTATTAGATAATCACCAAGGAGGAAGTGGCAAACAATTTGACTGGTCACTACTTAAAAATATCCCCCTGGACAATATAATATTAAGTGGTGGATTAACAACAGAAAATTGTCATCATGCATCCACATTAGGATGTGCAGGATTAGATTTTAACTCAGGCGTAGAAACCACTCCAGGAATTAAAGATCACCAAAAACTAAATGAAATATTTCAAATATTACGATCTTATTAGCCAGCCCATAACTGATTTTATTAAACTACTAATTTTATTATACTTAAGAGATATATACAACAATGACCAAATCAAAACTTTCTTCTTATTTCGGGGAATTTGGTGGCGCATATGTGCCACAAATTCTAACTCCTGTATTAAATGAATTAGAAAATACCTTCATTTCTGCTAAAAATGATCCAATTTTTCAAAAAACTCTAACAATGCTTCTTAATAAATATGCCGGAAGACCAACACCACTAACATTATGTAATAATATCACACAAGGTACACATACTAAACTATATCTCAAACGAGAAGATTTGTTACATGGAGGTGCTCATAAAATTAACCAAGCATTAGGACAAGCTCTTTTAGCAAAACGAATGAAAAAAAGTGAAATTGTCGCTGAAACTGGCGCTGGACAACATGGAGTTGCTTGCGCTATGGCTGCATCTTTATTACAATTAAAATGTCGAATTTATATGAGTGATAAAGACATACAACGACAAAAAGAAAACGTATTTCGGATGCAATTAATGGGGGCAAAAGTCATTTCTGTAAATAAAGAAGGTCACGCTACTTTAAAAGATGCTTGCAATTCGGCTATGAAAGATTGGACAAAAACATATAAAAATACTCACTATATACTTGGCACAGCTGCTGGACCGCACCCTTTTCCTACTATCGTGCGAGAATTTCAACGTATTATCGGGCAAGAAACATACAAACAAATACAACTAGAAGAACACTGTTTACCAAATGCAATTATTGCTTGCATAGGTGGTGGATCCAATGCTATTGGGATTTTCTCTGATTTTATTCATCAAAATTCAGTGAAATTAATAGGCGTTGAAGCCGGAGGACTAGGAGTTAACACGGATCAACACAGCGCAGCCATACAATATGGTTCTTTAGGAATATATTTCGGTATGAAAGCTCCCATAATGCAATCTAATGATGGGCAAATTATTAAAAATTCATACTCCATTGCCGCTGGACTTGATTTTCCTTCTGCCGGCCCAGAGCACGCATATCTTAACGAAATACAACGCGCGAAATATGTTTCAATAACAGATGCAGAAGCAATACAAGCATTTAAAATGCTATCTAAATACGAAGGAATTATCCCAGCTTTAGAATCTGCTCACGCTGTAGCATATGCATTAAAAATGATTCAAAAAACACCAAATACAGATCAAATTTTGATAGTCAATTTATCTGGACGAGGTGATAAAGATATTGAAACTATACAAAACACTTTAACAAAAAATTCAGGAAATACATAAATGACACGTTATAAAAAACTATTTTCAAAATTAATGCTACAACAAGAAAAAGCTTTTATTCCTTTTGTTACTTTAGGGGACCCTGATTTTCATTTATCAATAAAAATCATAAATATATTAATTAAATATGGTGCTGACGCATTAGAACTAGGTATTCCATTTTCTGATCCACTGGGAGACGGGAAAAGTATACAAAATTCTTTTCAACGTGCACTTGACTCTAAAATTAAAATAAACGATGCATTTAAAATAATAAAAATAATACGTCAAAAATATTCAAATATACCTATCGGGTTATTAACATATACTAATTTAGTATTTAAAAATGGAATTGATGAATTTTATTCATCTTGTCAGCAACATAATATAGATTCTATATTAATCGCCGATCTACCAATCGAAGAAAGCAAAATATTCAGAAATGCTGCATTACAACATAATATTAGCCAAGTCTTCATATGCCCACCAAATGCTAATAACAATTTACTAAAACAAATAGCCAAACATTCGCAATCATATACTTACTTAACATCTCGTCCCGGAGTAACCGGAAATGAACACAATAATAGTATGCATGATAATTGTTCTTTAGATATTTTAATTCACGATTTAAAAACACACAATTCACCACCAATTATACAAGGATTCGGAATATCTTGTCCTTTAGATGTACAAATAGCACTATCATCAGAAATAAACGGAATTATTTCAGGATCAGCTATTGCTGACATTATTATGTATAATATGTATAATCATGAAATACTATTTGACCAACTAAAAAATTTCGTTTCTTCAATGAAGAAGGCCACTATTATTAAAAAATAAAACTCTATTTATTATAATATATCAAATTATATGGCTTATTGGGATATGAATTAACTAATACAACAATACTAAAACAACAATTATCAAAAAAAATTAAATTTACCTAGTGAAACTGAGTTAAAGACATATAACTAAATATTAACAATGTTGATGTCATAAATGTCATTTTATGTTCACCACCTATCAGATTGAAGAATTTTTTTCTAAAATATACATAAATCACAAATTAAGTGTTATGTGAAACAAAACGTTTTTTTACTTTAAATATGCAAAAATTAAAACACTCACACTTTAAAAAAATAAGAATATTTAAATAAATTACAAATACAACACTACACAATAACTAATACAATACTGAATAATTAAGATACAGGAACAAAAAATACACCAAACTTTTGATATAATGTACTTATGATACGACACAAGTAATAAGATATCTAAATTCTATTGCTTCATTATACATTCAAGATATTACTACTAAAAAATGTATTATTAAACATTTTAAATATCAATATAAAATAAATACTTATATAATTCATAATCCATCCGTGAATATTGATATCACATTTCATAATATTTTCTCTCTGTACTTGTAATAATTTAGCTTAAACCAAATAATTAGATTTATGCAAATAAATCACAAGACAAACAATTATCAACAAAAATACTACTTATTTCATTTCTTAACTCTAATAATGAAATATTTTCTATTAATTTAGTTAAAAATCACCTAATTTGTTTAGGTAACACACCATCCTTAAAAAAAATTTCATCCCATGAATTATTATACAAAAAACCTAATTCAATTAAATGATTGTTTTCATCATGTATTCAATATATATTTATTTTTAACTAATCCATATTCAATTATTAATCTAAATCTACATCATACTCATTCTCATTATTAATAATGTAAATATAAATATTTTTATTAAAAAATTTACATTACATGCTTAATATATGAACGAAAAAGTACACATTGTACACAATATTATCAAAAATAAAAACATGATATATATAATTCATGATCGATCCTAAAAACAAAAATTCACAAATATTCACACATAATAATATGTCATTTATTATTTTATTCAAAACATATACAACATATTAATATAAAAATATCTCATTAATAATCTATTAACAAAAAACGTCTTAATTACACTCATAAAATAAACAAACGTATAATTTACAAAAAAAATTTACAAGACTAAATAAATAAAGAATAATGAACATATAACATAGCTACTTAAAAAAAACTAACTACATTATGAATCACTGGATATTAATCTTAAACATCATTATCACTAATAATAAATGTCAATATAAAAATTCGCAAATTATACCTTTTGAAATATAAAATTAAAACTTAATTAAAAACATTATAAATAATATAACTGACTCATGATATTAATATCAATTAAGTGAGTAATATCAAATGAACACAAAAAACCATTCAATAAATAAAAATCTTCCTCGAAATTACAATATATAATGAATTAATAATTTAACACTGACAACAAAGACACGTATCCCAAAAAAACTGACACCTAATTATCAACAATATAAAGTAATTTTTTTACAACAACAAAATAACAACATATTTAAAATTTTTACATTTATATAAAATATAATCAATTCAATACCTCAATATATGAAATTTATGTATGTAAATACAATAACAATTTATAACTTAATATATTGGTTACTCATATTTACATACTGGTTGTTGATTTTAAACATAGTACTGCATATTTTCCTAAAACACAGAACGGTATCTTCATCTATCGCCTGGCTATTAACAATTTACATTTCACCATCAATTGGTATTGTTATATATTTATTATTTGGAGAATTCCACTTTGGCAAACATCGATCTCAACGAATCAAAAAAATATACATTTCTATTGCACACTGGATACAATCTCTTAAATCTCATCAAAATATCTTTTCAACACAAAACAAAAAAAAAATACACCCCCTTTTCCAATTATGTAAGCATCGCCAAGGTATTGGCGCAATTACAGGAAATCATATACAACTAATAAAAAATTTTGACGAAACCATTATTGCTTTAATTCATGATATTACATTAGCACAAAAAAGTATCGATATCATTTTTTATATCTGGCAATCCGGAGGATTAGTCGAACAACTAACCCAAGCGTTAATACAAGCTGCGCAACGGGGCGTTAAATGTCGAATTCTTCTTGATTCTGCTGGCAGTACTAATTTTTTCCATAGCCCATATCCTGACTCGTTAAAAAAATATGGAATAAACATTATAAAAGCATCAGATATTAATATATCACAATTTTTTATACGCCGGGTAGATCTACGACAACATAAAAAAATGATATTAATTGATAATCACATTTCTTATATCGGAAGCATGAACATGGTAGACCCGAGATTCTTTAAACAAAATATCGGTATTGGTCAATGGATTGATATCATGGTACGAATAAATGGCCCAGCCACCCTTGCAATGAAAGTAATTTTTAATTGTGATTGGGAAATAGAAACCGGAGAGCATCTTTTATTACCCCAAATACAACACAATAAAACTGTATCACCATATAAAACAATCACTAATTATAATCTTATTCAAAGCATTGCCTCTGGACCAGGATTTCCTAGAGAAATTATTCATGAAGTATTATTAACATCAATCTACTCAGCACGAAAAAAAATTATAATCACAACCCCATATCTGATTCCTAGCGACAATATTTTATACGCTATTTGTGCTGCTGCACAACGAGGAGTTAAAGTTCATATAATTGTACCAAAAAACAACGATTCTATTTTAGTAAATTGGGCAAGCAAAGCTTTTTTCTATCAACTATTAAAAGCAGGAGTACATATCCATCAGTTTCAACAAGGACTTTTACATACAAAAAGTATTCTCATCGATGAGAAACTAAGCTTAATAGGTACAGCAAACTTAGATACTCGTAGTATATGGTTGAATTTTGAAATTATTGTAGTTATTGATGATAAAAACTTTACTCATGATTTATCCAAACTACAAAAAAGCTATATTTCTTATTCTCAAACAATAAATATTAAAACATGGACACAACGACCGTACTGGCATCGACTGATCGAAAGATTATTTTACTTCTTTAGTCCACTATTATAAATTTTAAGTTAATCTTTAAGTATATAACAAAAAAATACAACGCATCCATATTTTATAATCATGCAATATTCTATCTAATTATATTATCAAAACATTGTATATTAATATATTTCAAACAATTAATAAAAATTTCAATGAATAATATAATTATAACTTATACTTTTTAAAACAACTAAAAATATACAATAATCAAAAATTACATTATCATTAAAAAATACACCTAATACAATAAAAACACTTAATATATTTCAAAAAATTATATATTTTAAACGATTTTCAAATACTAATTATCAATAGTTATTATAATAACCATTACATCATAAAAAATTTACAAAATAAGTAATCAATAATAAATACATCATAATATTGATATACATACATCAATATGTGTTGTTCGATAATGATACTTGTATGTTATTTTATAAATAAATTGTATAACACTGTTATTAAGATATATCAACAAAATATTGATCAAAAAATATACAACTATTAATTAAATACATAATCCACAATATATAAATAATTCAAACATACAACCCTGTCAATTAATAAGAAAACATAAAAATTACTAAAATAATTATTAGTCACGAATAATATACATACGATACACACAATACATAAAGAAACAGAATTAAGTAGTATATATTTTCATAAAATGCCTTCGGCATACCGAAAGATAACAATTCTCTTTACCAATCATGATTTGCTTTCCTGAAAATGTTGTTTTTCCATCAGAATCAAATCGTAAAACACGATTAGCCTTTCGACCACAATAACAAATAGTCTTTAACTCAATTAATTTATCAGCCCAAGCCAATAACCATAAACTCCCAGAAAATAATTCAGCTCGAAAATCAGTACGTAAACCATAACACAAAACAGGAATATCAAGCTGATCAACCACACAACCTAAATCAATAACCTGCTGACGATTAAGAAATTGACATTCATCTATTAATACGCAATGAACAACCTGTTCATTATGTTCAGTAGCTATATCAGAAAAAAAATTTGTATCATCAGTAAATGCTTTTGCATAAGACTTAAGCCCTATACGAGATTGTATTTGTATATAATTTTTATTCACATGACCTGCATTATTATGAACACCATTACCATTGTAATCAAATTTAATATCAAATGCCGTTGTATATATTAAAGTACGCATACCTCTTTCATGATAATTATAAGACGACTGCAACAATGCAGTAGTTTTCCCCGCATTCATGGCAGAATAATAAAAATATAATTTAGCCATACGTTAAACATATACCCTATTTAAACTATAAAATACCAACAATTTTTTATTCTACTGAATAAAAAATATTACTAATAATTTTAAAATATAGTCATAATAATCAACAACATCAATTTTTTTTAAAATTTTAAAAATGAGCACTTAAAGAATATATTTAAAATCACATTTCAAAAAAAATTTACACAACATATCAATGTTGTATAACATTGTATAACATTATTATAACAATATCCATACACAACCATGATTAATTTTTACAAAAATACACTTCAATAATTAATATATATTATTATAAAAAACTTTAAAAAAATTAAATTAATATTTAAATTAACAACCAAAATATAATTTATATTTATTAATTCATGAAGATTTATATACAATATTTTTATATAATTATAGCATTAATGAAAGATATACAAAAACAATTGACGCTTATTTTATTTAAAAGCGTATTCATTTATAATATTCGAGATTAAACTAATGAGCGAAGCACTTAAAATCCTTAATAATATACGCACTCTAAGAGCACAAGCCAGAGAATGTACTTTAGAAACACTAGAAGAAATGTTAGAAAAACTTGAAGTTGTTGTTAATGAACGACGAGAAGAAGATAACCAAGCACAAGCTGAAATTAAAGAACATACTCGTAAATTGCAACAATATCGTGAAATGTTAATTGCCGATGGCATTGACCCCACTGAATTATTACAATCAATGAACACAACAAAAGCTATCAGTAGAAATAAACGTGCAATACGTCCTGCTAAATATCAATATGTCGATGAACAAGGAGAAATAAAAACATGGACAGGACAAGGACGAACACCTGCAATAATTAAAAAAGCTATTGATAAAGACAATAAAACACTAGAAGATTTTTTACTATAATTTCACTATAAAATACTGTTACTTATTATAATACGCAGCAGCCTGCTGACATATAGCAGGCTAATAGTTTTAAATTTATCTATTAAATAATAATTTTTTACAATATTTACATATTAACCAAATTTAACTACAATATAATATATTATCTACCTCTATAATATAATATATAATATAATATATTATCTACATAATATTCTGTATCTTATCCATAAATAACTAAATTATAACCCCAAATAATAAATCATTATTTACACATCCATCTACTAAAACATCCACAATAAATAACATTTTGCACACCAATAACACAATACTAAACATACACATTACAATTTAATAAACAAGATTATTAACAAAGATGTTTATTTAATATAATACCTAAATCATTTATTACAATTCTTCTATTTTTCTAGAATTTACTAAAATTCCACCATGATACTCAAAATACCAATTAAGAAATTTTTTTACTCCATGTATTATGGATGTTTTCGGTTTAAATTTAATCACTTGATATAAATCGGTAAGTTCATCAGAACAAGTCTCCAACACATCTCCAAATTGCATTGGTAACAAATTCTTTTTAGCAGTAACCCCAAGTAATTGTTCCAACATTTTAATAAGAGTAGTTAACTCAATAGAATCACTATTAGCTACATTATAAACACAATACGGCACTAAAAAAGAAGGTTTTAAATTACCATTTTTAGAATTATAAATATCATCACACCCATTAGGAACATTATTTTGAATACGAATAACAACTTCAACAACATCATCAATAAAAGTAAATGAACGCTTCATATGACCATAATTATAAATATTTATATTTTTACCAGACAATATAGATTTAGTAAACTTAAAAATCGCCATATCTGGACGCCCCCAAGGCCCATAAACAGTAAATAATCGTAAACCAGTAGTAGGTAATCGATATAAATAAGAATAAGTATAAGACATTAATTCATTAGTTCTCTTAGTAACACCATATAGAGAAACAGGATGATTTACAGCATCAAAAGTAGAAAATGGTAATTTATAATTTGATCCATACACTGAACTAGAAGAAGCATAAATCAAATGATTAATCTTTTGCAACCGAGATGCTTCAAGAATATTAAGATAACCAATTATATTAGAAGTTGCATATATCATAGGATTTTTCAAAGAATGACGTACCCCAGCTTGCGCGCCAAAATGAATTACCCTATCAATTTTTTCAAGAAAAAAAATATTTTTAATAGCACGCTCATCAGTTAAATCGCATTTATAAAAAACAAAGTTATCATACATTTTTAAAATTTTTAAACGGGCTAATTTCAATGTGATATCATAATAATTATTCAAATTATCTATACCAATAACATCATAACCTTCAATCAACAATCGCTTACTAACATGATAGCCAATAAAACCAGCATTACCGGTTACTAAAAATCTCACTTACCCCCCTTTATTTCTACAAATGAATACAAGACATACCACGACCAATTCCATAATACACAAACCCACAACTACAAAGATATTCGGGATCATACAAATTTCGCCCATCAAAAATTACAGGATTTTTCAACATAGATTTTATCATATTAAAATCCGGCTGGATAAAATCATCCCATTCTGTACAAATAATTAATGCATCAGCATTATGTAACACACTTTCTTTAGTTTTAAAAAAACATAAATCATCCCGTTCACCATATATCGCACGCATTACATTCATTGCTTGAGGATCATATGCCTTAATTTTAGCTCCTGCTTTCCACAAAGATTCGATCAACACTCTACTAGATGCAAAACTAACATCATCTGTCCCCGGTTTAAATGATAAACCCCATAACGCAAATACCCTATCACGCAAATCTAAACCAAAATAATTTTGTATTAAAACTAATAATTTATATTTCTGATAATCATTAATCTGTTCTACCACTTTTAACAATCTTGGAACATAACCAAATTGTACAGAATGAAAAATTAATGATTGTATATCCTTTGAAAAACAAGATCCACCATATCCACAACCTGGAGCAATAAAAAAATTCCCTATACGAGAATCTGAAGCTATCCCTTGACGAACTTTTTCAATATCCGCTCCGAATATTTCAGCCAAATTAGCAATTTCATTAATAAAACTGATCTTTGTAGCTAACATACAATTAGCAGCATACTTTGTTAATTCAGCACTATTAGTATCCATAAATATCATAACATTTTTTTTGAAATTAAAAGGTCCATATAATTCATATAGTAAATCAATCACATAATTATTGTTACAGTCATTCACTCCTAAAATAACACGTTCAGGATACATACAATTAAAAATAGCTGAACCTTCCGTTAAAAATTCTGGGTTAGAAACAACATCAAAAGATAAATCATTACCCCTTAATTTTAATTGTTTACAAATAAAATCGCCTACTTTATCAACTGTACCTA
The DNA here is from genome assembly GCF_000973505.1 of Blochmannia endosymbiont of Polyrhachis (Hedomyrma) turneri. Lineage (NCBI taxonomy): Bacteria > Pseudomonadati > Pseudomonadota > Gammaproteobacteria > Enterobacterales > Enterobacteriaceae > Candidatus Blochmanniella > Blochmannia endosymbiont of Polyrhachis (Hedomyrma) turneri. Next base: position 499,353 of record NZ_CP010048.1, read on the forward strand.
CAGGCACTGTAGATTTCACTAAAATTAATTTATATTGACTCATGTATTTAGCTATAACTCGCGCTACTGAAAAAATTTGTTGCACATCAACAAAACCACTTTCAGTTAACGGGGTGTTAACTGCAACTAATTGAACCACTCCATAATTAACAGCATATTCAACATCAATAGTAAAACTTAAACGACCAATATCATAATTTTTCTTCATCAAAAATTCTAATCCTACTTCATAAAATGGCATTATCCCATTTTTAATATTTTCAACTTTATACTGATTCGAATCAAAACACATCACCTCATGTCCAACTTCCGCTAACACAACGCCCTGCACTAAACCAACATGACCAATACCAAAAATTGTAATTTTCATTCCATTATTCCACAATAAATATCCCTAAAATATAAAATCAACCTGTTAAATATCAATTAAAATTATATTTATACTTTACTAACCACCAAATTATATTAAATAACATTGTTTTTTAACCACAGTTTAAATTTTTCACCTAATTGCTTATGTTTTAAACCATAATCAACAAAAGCCTGCATATAACCAAATTTATCACCACAATCATAGCTAAGACCTTTTAAACAATATGCTTCTACCACTTCTTGCTTTATAAGCATAGCAATAGCATCCGTTAATTGAATTTCATTACCTACCCCAGGTTCAGTTTTCTTCAATAATGACCAAATACTAGAAGACAAGACATAACGCCCAACCATAGATAAATTAGAAAACAAAAAATTGACATTTGGCTTTTCTACCACTTCTAAAATTTTAATACTATTTCCTGGTTTTAAGTTATCCTTTCTACAATTAACTACACCATAACTTTTAATATCCGATACATATTTGACTAAAATTTGGCTATAACCTGTTTGAGAAAAACGATCAAGCATTGCAGAAAGATTATCAGTTTGCACATTAGATTGATAATTATTTATGATTACATCAGGTAAAACAATTGCTACCGGTTCATTACCAACCAAAGGATGAGCACATGAAATTGCATGTCCTAAACCACGTGTAAAACCCTGACGAACCTGCATAATTGTTACATTAGGGGGACAAATCTCTTGAATTTCTGACAATAATTGACGTTTGACGCGTTTCTCTAATATTGTCTCTAATTCAAAACTTGTATCAAAATGATTTTCAATAGAATTTTTAGATGAATGCGTTACTAAAATAATCTTATAAATTCCAGAAGTAATACACTCATTAACTACAAATTGTATTAATGGTGTATCTACTAATGGAAGCATTTCTTTCGGAATCGCCTTAGTTGCCGGCAACATACGAGTCCCTAATCCAGCAACTGGAATCACTGCTTTTTCCACTTTACACGAAAGAGTAGACATGCAACACCTCTTAATTATAATGAAATGTCTTTATTGTAAATACATAAAATATCATACAAAATCAAAAAAATTATTTAATACAACAAGCATAGCATATAATAACAAACACACCATTAATCTACTACTTACAATTTTTAAAAACTGCGGAAATATTTTATCAAAAAAAATTTCAAAACATATTTATTGTTCTAAAAACTAACAAAATCTTGTTTATATATTAACAATATTTGTGATACAATTTAATTTTTAACTCAAAATAAATTTGCATGTGCCAAGTATTCAAACATTAGTACACATTAATAAATTTAATAAATAATAATACTGTAGATTTAAGATACATAACCTAGTACCATTAGCTCTAAAAAAATAAAAATTTACAATGAAAATTATTTCTTTTAACGTGAATGGATTACGAGCACGATTACATCAATTGCACACACTTATTACACACTTTCAACCAGATGTTATAGCTCTACAAGAAACAAAAGTACACGATCATGATTTTCCAACAGAAATATTTTTACAATATGGATACAACGTTTACTGTTATGGAAAAAAACAATACCATGGTGTTGCTTTACTCACTCGTCAAAAATTATTAAAAATACAACGGGGATTATCTGATGATAATCAAATAACAAAACAGCGAATTATTATAGGTAATATTTCCACTAAAATAGGAACAGTTACAATTATAAACGGATATTTTCCTCAAGGAGGAAATGTTAATCATCCTACAAAATTCATACATAAAAAATTATTTTATCAAAATTTACAACACTATATTAAAAAAAATTATCATTCTAATTCTTTATTATTTGTTATGGGTGATATGAACATTAGCCCTGGAAACCTTGACATAGGTTTCGATAAAAAAGACCAAAACATTTGGTTACAGCAAGGAAAATGTTCATTTTTACCGGAAGAACAAAAATGGATCAATCAATTAATACGCTGGGGGCTAATAGATGTTTTTCGATATATTCATCCAAGGAATAATCACAGATGTTATACATGGTTTGATTATCGATCAAACAATTTTAAAATAAATAAAGGTTTACGCATTGATTTATTATTAGCAACACATCCACTAACTATACACTGTCAAAACATTAATATTCAATATGAAATTAGAGCTATGCAAAAACCTTCTGATCATGTTCCAATTCTAGCAGAATTCAAAATATGATAAATAATACGATACTGTTTATTCATTGTACAAAATAATTAATTAATAATGAAAAAATTAACAAAAACTAATAAAATATTAATACAACATAATTATTTAACTTAGCTTGTAAATTTAAAATAATATTCTAATAATATAATTAAACTAATAATACATTAACTTACCACTAACACAATATATTCTCATAATTTATCTATATAATCATGGAAATTATATGTACACAGTATGGCAAATTACTATACAAATTATTAAACAATCTTTTAAAATACTAAATTATCTCCGTATATTAATCACTAATTTACTATTCCTAATAACAATTATTAGTATTATAGGAATAGTTTTATATCTGAAAAAAACATATGATAAACCTCCAATAAAAGGAGCGTTAATTATGGACATTGCTGGAAATATCGTGGATCAACCAGCAGTGTATAACAAAATTCAACAATTAAAATATGACATATTTAAACTATCGAAAAATAAAATACAAGAAAACTCATTGTTTGCTATCGCCGATATTTTACGTCAAGCAAAAAATGATGAAAATATCACAGGACTCATACTGTCATTAAAAAATTTATCATATGTTGATCAAACATCTTTAGAATATATCGGAAAAATCTTATACGAATTTCGAAACTCTGGAAAACCAATTTATGCTATCGGTGATTATTACACGCAAACCCAATATTTTCTCGCCAGTTATGCTAATAAAATTTATCTTACCCCTAATGGTTCAATTGACTTACACGGCATGGCTACAAATAAATTATATTTCAAACAATTATTAGATAAATTAAAAATTGACAGCCATATTTTTCGAGTAGGAAAATATAAATCCGCGGTTGAACCATTTTTAAGAAATAACATGTCCGAAGAAGCTAAAGATATAGATAAATACTGGATTAATCAAATATGGAAAAACTACCTAAATACTGTATCCTATAATAGAGGAATTAATCCGGAACAATTATTTCCAGGCGCAAAAAAATTCTTGCACGATTTAAATAATTTCAATGGTGATTATTCTCAATATGCACTGCACAACAAATTAATTGACGTCATTGCTTCTAACACTAGCATAGAAGACATTATGAAAAAAAAATTTGGGTGGAACAAAAAAGATAATACATTTAATTCGGTCAGTATATATGAATATCCATTAAGATCATCAAAAGCAAAAGAACACAATAACCAAATTGCAGTTATTATAGCTAACGGAACAATTATAGATGGAGAAGATACATCAGGATCAATAGGCGGTGACAGCATAACAGAAAAAATCAAACACGCTAGATTAAATCCAAAAATAAAAGCTCTTATTTTACGAATAAACAGTCCAGGTGGTAGTTTTAGTGCCTCCGAACTAATTCGATCAGAACTAATAGCCATGCGTGAATCTAAAAAACCAATAGTTATATCCATGGGAGGAATAGCTGCATCCGGGGGATATTGGATATCAACACCAGCTAATATCATTATAGCTAACAATAATACATTGACTGGTTCAATCGGTATTTTTGGAATAATCAATACCTTTGAAAAGGTCCTCAATAATTTCGGGATATACAATGATGGAGTAACGACTTCACCATTAGTTAACATAGGAATTAATAAAACATTATCACCAGAATATATACAAATGATACAAATCAACATTAATAAATCATATGACTATTTTATTACTACTGTGGCTCAATCACGACATATAACACCAAATACTATAAGTGAAATCACACAAGGACAAATTTTTACTGGAACAGATGCTTTAAAATATAGATTAATAGATTATATAGGCGATTTCGATTGTGCAATAGAAAAAGCCGCCGCACTTGCTAATTTAAAAATATATCAATTGAATTGGTATATTGAACAACCAAAAATACTTGATATCATATTACTTCACATTATGGATATATTTCAAAATATGTTTCTTCAAACAAATTTTTCTAGCTATAAACATTTAACGCCAACAATCATTAATAGTAATACGTTACAACAATTTATTCCAAATAAAATTAACACAAAATTCACATGGAATGACCCCAATCATTGTTATGCATTAGCCATTATTGCGTAAACCAAAACATTATACATTCAATAGATAAAAATGCAAAATAGTATGTTCAATTAACTATAACTGATAAACTACGCTATGCTTAAAAATTTAATGCACACATTACCGTTTTTATAATTAAATTTTATTGATAAAAATTATTTTTTTAATTATATTATTTGTTGCACAGTTTTATTACAAAATCATTCAACAATACCAAAATGACGAATAGTGCGGTATCTGTATTATTATAAAATAACATAGTACTCACGCCACCTTCAAAAAAACAGTGATTTTTATAATACTTCAACATTGAAATATATTTTTAAATAATACAAAAGATTACATGTAGATCACATAAAAATAGAATAAAATATAGCAATTCAAAATAATAATGGAACAAAAATATGAAAATTAAAATTGGAATTAACGGATTCGGACGAATTGGACGTGTAATACTACGAGAATCACAACACAGAGAGAACATTGATGTCACAGCTATTAACGATATACTAGATATTAATCAGATTGCATATATGCTAAAATACGATTCAACACATGGAAAATTCAACGGAACAATCAATACAAAAAACAACTATCTAATAATTAACAATAAACCAATACATTACACATCAGAAAAAAACCCAAAAAAATTGCAATGGAAAAATCTTAACGTTGACGTCGTAATTGAAGCAACAGGAATATTTCTAACATATGAACAAGCCCATCATCATATAATAGCCGGAGCTAAAAAAGTAGTATTAACAGGACCTTCTAAAGATAACACGCCAATGTTTGTAATGGGTGTCAATGAAAATTTATACAAAAATGAAAAAATAATATCTAATGCATCATGTACAACAAATTGTCTAGCACCATTAGCTAAAACTATCAATGATAATTTTGGCATTATAGAAGGATTAATGACAACTGTACATGCAACAACTGCAACACAAAAAACAGTAGACTCACCTGGAAAAGACGATTGGAGAAGTGGGCGAGGTGCTTATCAAAACATTATTCCATCCTCTACTGGCGCTGCAAAAGCAGTGGGTAAAATAATAAAAGAACTTGACGGAAAATTAACAGGTATATCCTTCCGAGTACCAATAGCTAATGTTTCTGTTGTAGATTTAACGGTACGTTTAAAACAAAATGCCTCATATAAAAATATTTGTGATTGCATAAAAAATGCATCACAAGGACATCTAAAAGGGATCATGGGATATACAGATGAGGATGTAGTGTCTAGCGATTTTAATGGAGAAACATTAACATCAGTTTTTGATGCCAAGGCTAGTATTCTGTTAAATGAACGATTTGTAAAACTAATAGCATGGTACGATAATGAAACTGGATACTCTAATAAAGTATTGGACTTAATAACCCATATCATGAAGTAAAATTACAATTATAATAACACATGTTCTATTTCATATTTTATAGAAATACAATATAAAATACGCAATAAAAAAATATCAATATTATACACAAATATATAACTATGTAACTATTATTACAATATATGATAAAATATTCAAATAACAGTATTAACACGTTCATTATAGCAATCATTATGTATTATTAATATCATTAAATACATTAACTAATAAAACTATAAATACTAATATTATTGTTATACATAATCACATATATGATAAATACGATAGTGTTTTATTTTTTTAAAAAACGACAAGTCTGGTTATTATTAATGACCAGTGCATTAATACTAGAATCAATTGCACTGTATATCCAACACATAACTTTATTAAAACCTTGCGTTCTCTGCATCTACCAACGATGCGCATTGTTCGGAATCATACTAACCGGACTATTTATAATTATGACACCATCATATGCTATATTTAGAATAATTGGACTATTAACCTGGATATATAGCGCCTGGCAAGGGTTATTCTTAGCAAAAAAACAAAACGATATACATCTACACCCTTCTCCATTCACCACATGCGATCTTTTTGTACAATTTCCAACATGGTTACCGCTAGATACATGGATACCTTCTATTTTCTACGCTTATGGAGACTGCACGGAAAACAAATGGTTTTTTTTAACACTAGATATGTCACAATGGATGATTATTATTTTTTTTATTTATCTCATTATTCCCACTATACCGTTGATACTATATATTATACATATACTATCTAAAGATAAATTAAAATGACAAACACATCACATAACAACAATAATAATAAACAATACCTAAATAAATTATTTTGATTCCAAAAAATCAACATTTATTGGTATCACAAAAACAATAACATTGCTAGAATTATACGAATTACAACAATGTCATAAAAAAATAACTTAAACATACTTCACACCATTTATACGAAAATATATTCATTATATATAATATACATTACATAACATCTTCACTAAAAATGATTGCCAAAAATTTAATACATCTACAAATAAGCAATTTTAATTTACCAGTAATTCACATTATTAATGCAACATCACACAATGATATAGAAAATACAATAAAAAAAAACATGCAAGAAACACGTGATTTTCTAAAATACACACCAGTTGTCATTAATGTAGCTAATCTTACCCATAAAAATAATTGGGAAAAACTATATCAATCTATATTAGAAACAAAACTATATGTAATAGGAGCATGTTCTTGTAACGATAACAAATTAAAAAAAATAATCATAAAAAGCGGATTACCTATACTAACTGAAAACATATTATCACAACACCATTCATTATATAATTCTCAAAAAAAACTAATAAAACAAATAAAAAACACAAATAACAACACACAACTAATACACACCCCAATACGATCCGGACAACAAATTTATGCACGTAACAGAGATTTAATTATCATCAATGATGTAAGTGCTGGAGCCGAAATTATTGCAGACGGAAATATTCATATTTATGGTATAATGCGCGGTCGAATATTGGCGGGCGCATCAGGTAATACAACATGTCAAATTTTCTGTACACAATTTTTTCCCGAACTCATATCTATTGACGGAAATTACTGGATAGGTGATCAAATTCCAAAAAAATTTATGGGAAAATCAGTTAGAGTTAGCCTACAAAATAACACATTAATTATTCATTCTTTATAATAATTCATCTAACATTTAACAACAACAGGAATGCATTTTTTTTATGACACGAATAATAGTTATTACCTCAGGTAAAGGAGGAGTAGGAAAAACAACATCAAGTGCTGCTATTGCCACTGGATTAGCCCGAAAGGGAAAAAAAACAGCGGTAATTGATTTTGATATTGGTCTACGTAATCTCGACTTAATTATGGGATGTGAAAGACGGGTGGTATATGACTTCATAAATGTTATACATGGAGATGCTAATTTAAACCAAGCACTGATTAAAGATAAACATACCGAAAAACTATATATCTTACCAGCTTCACAAACACGAGATAAGAACGCTTTAACACACGCTGGAATAAAACAAGTACTTAAAACACTCAATCAAATGGAATTTGAATTTATAGTATGTGACTCCCCAGCAGGCATTGAAACAGGAGCACTTATGGCGCTATATTTTGCTGATGAAGCAATTATCATTACCAATCCAGAAATCTCTTCAGTACATGATTCAGATCGAATCCTGGGTATTTTATCTTCTAAATCACAGCGCGCTGAAAATAACAACACAGACACAATTAAAGAACACCTGCTACTTACCCGTTATGATCCAACCCGGGTTAATCAAGGAGATATGCTAAGTATGGAAGATGTAGTTGATGTTTTAAAAATTCCTTTATTAGGGGTAATCCCAGAAGACCAAGCAGTACTAAAAGCATCCAACCAAGGGACTCCAATTATCCTTGACACAAAATCAAATGCAGGACAAGCATATTTAGATATGGTAGACCGCCTTTTAGGAAAAGAAAGACCGTTAAGATTTATTAAAGAAAAAAAACAAGGATTCTTAAAACGATTTTTTAGGAGATAATGCAATGTATTTAATAAGCTTGTTGATGATACGCAAAAAAACACCCGCTAACATCGCTAAACAACGATTAAAAACTATCGTTACTAAACAACGATTATTAAACAATCAAATCCCCAACTATCTTCCTCAACTAAAACGCGATATACTCAATGTAGTATGCAAATATACACAAATTAACTCCAAAACAATCTCAATGCAATTCGAAAAAAAAAATGACAACACATCTAGACTGGAACTGAATATCATTTTAAACGAACAAAAAAAATAATACTTATCACGAAGTACGATGTTATCCAACATACCTAATAAATATTTTAAAATCTCTCAATATAAAATATACTAACATTCTAGTTAACATTAAAGACCTATATATGCCAAATGACACTATTGCAGAAAATAACAGTTATCATAACCTCTTTGATCTAAAATACACCGGTTCTACTTGATCCACAGAAAGTATATCACCATTCTTCCAACTTTCTACAGCAATTGATAACATGTCTTTTGCTAATGGAAATAGTATTTTTCTTGTACTAATTTGCAATATGCTCTTAGAGAGCAAAACTGGATACTCCCAACCTTGACCAACTAAAACCCATTCTCCACGTAACTTAGAAATTAATATTAACATATCCTCAATCGTAACAATCGATTCAGTATCTTTCCCTAACCACAAATCATCAATTTCATCACGATGATAACATGCTAAATATAATTCCCCTAATCCAGCGCCAATAACCGCCAATACTTGAGGTGCTTGAATTAATCTCCAAATACCTTGAGCTAAAACCTCTAAACTAGATACTTCTATTAATGGCAAATTGGCTCCTAATGCTAACCCTTGAGCTAAACTTATTCCAATACGAACACCTACAAAACTACCAGGACCCCGACAAACAACCAAACAATCAAGTGATTGTAATGTACAATCAGCCTCTAACAATAAACAATCTATCATTGACAAAATATTTTTCTCATGTTGATACGGTATTAATATACAACGCTCAGTAATAATACCATCAATTAACAATGCTACCGAACACATTGCTGTAGAAGTGTTAAATGCTAACATCTTAAGAGACAACATATTTAAAAACCAACTTAATTAACTAACATGTATCAAATAATAATTAATCTATATAATTTATAAAAAATACATTAAATACATACTAATAAATACAACTTAATCAATTTCAATAAATTATATTAAAAAACAAAATACTAATTCTTCATCGTTAAAACAATAAAAAACATTAAAAAATTATTAAAAAATCATAAAATAATTTATTTTTAATGCTATCACCTTTAAAAACTTATCTTTAATATCAATTTCTTATATACTAATATTTATTATAATACATTTATTATGATACTATATCTATTATAGTTTATAATTATTATAATAAATAAATTATTATAATAAATATATGTACTCAATACGATTCTTCACAATAAAATATTGACTACTGTAATAAAAATTTATAGTATTATTTAATAATCACATTTAAACTAAATACATTGCTCTACAAAAAATTATACAATTTATTTATCAACATATTTAATACAATGTTTTTTAGACAATTCCCATATCACAAAAATGCTATATTAGACTTTTTTATTCCATTGTCCAATAAACCTTGGGCTATGTTACTCCATTCTGGATACAGTAAACATAAAGATGCTAGATTTGATATCTTAGTAGCCTCTCCAAATACAACATTAACAACAACGCAAGGAATCACTATAATTCATAATAAAAATAAAAATTACTATAAAAAAAGTAATAATGACCCATTTTTTTTGTTAAAAAAAGAAATTGAACTCTCTAATATGCAATCTACTACAAACCCACAATTACCATTCCAAGGAGGATATGTAGGAATATTTGGATACGACCTAATACGAAACATTGAAAATCTACCAAAAATAGCAAAGAAAGATATCAATCTTCCAGATATGGCAATCGGACTATATCGTTGGGCAATTATTGCAGATCACAAATATCATACATTACAATTAATTAGTCACGATGAACCCAATGAACTAATAATTTGGCTTAATAATTTGATTCATTCATTTTACAAAGATTCATTTACACTTAAAGGTCCATGGATAAGTAATATCACTCGAAATGAATATAGTAAAAAATTTCATATAATACATAAACATTTAAAAGAAGGTAACTGCTATCAAATATGCCTTTCACAACGTTTCTCTGCACCATACATCGGAAATGAATGGATTGCTTTCGAACATTTATTAAGACATAATTATGCACCATTCTCAGCATTTATTCGATTGCCTGATCAAGTTATACTTAGTTTATCGCCCGAAAGATTTTTATGTTTACAAAACTCAAATATTAAAACCCAACCAATCAAAGGCACAATATCTAGATCACAAAATCATAAAATAGATGATCAATATAAAAAATATTTGGCTAATTCAAACAAAAATAAAGCAGAAAATCTTATGATTGTTGATTTACTGCGCAATGATATTGGGCGAGTGGCAATACCCGGTAGTATTCAAGTCCAAAAACTATTTGAAATCCAAACATTTCCAAGTGTTCATCATATGGTAAGCACAATTACGGGACAACTCAATAGCATTCATTCTGCGTATGACCTGTTACGTGCTTGCTTTCCTGGAGGATCAATTACTGGTGCACCTAAAATAACAGCCATGAAAATTATTGAAGAACTAGAACCACATAGACGAAATGCTTGGTCTGGAAGTATAGGCTATATAAGCTGTTGTGGGAATATGGATACTAATATTGCTATACGCACACTGTTAGCTGAAAACAATACACTTTTCTGTTCAGTAGGTAGCGGAATAACATTCGATAGCCAGGAAAAAACAGAATATCAAGAAATGATCACTAAAGTATCCACATTGTTACCATTGTTAAATACTCCAATAATATTTTCTACAAATAAAATTAACACATCTAACTAAACAATTATATTCAATAACATTTATCAATATAATTATTACAATACGCCTCACACAAATATTAATATACACAACCAACTATTAAGCACCATAATACACAATAATTTTCAACTACAAGTTTCCACTTATTTACTACTGCTCATTTAAATAATTAGATGATAAATGTTTAATAATAACTAATTCAATTCGATATTTTGACATCTTCTGAATAGTAAATTTCCAATTATTAATCATTATAACATCTCCTTCTATAGGAATATATTCACATTGAGATAATAATAAACCTGCTAAAGATACAATATTATCACATCCAGATACTAAATCTTGAGTATGTAAAGCTTGTTGTAAAGAATGAAGATCTGTACTTCCTTTTGCTCTCCAACCTTCTTCAACAATTTCAATTTCTGGAGTTTCATCTTCATCAGGAAACTCACCTGCTATGGCTTCTAAAACATCTAAAGGAGTTACCAAACCTTGAATAACTCCAAACTCATTAGAAACCATTACCATACTACCTTTCGCGCGACGCAATTCTCCGAGTAAATTTAATACATCCAATGTTTCTGGCACTACAATTGCAGAATTTCCTGATGCATAAACACCCACCTGATCACCATTGGCTATAGCCGCCATTAAATCCTTGGCGCGAACAACACCAATCAATTGATCTAACTCACCATTACACACAGGAAACATGTTATGAGGAGTATCCATTAACTTAGAATATAATTCCTCTACTGGTCTTTTACAATCCAACCAAGAAATCTCATTTCTGGGAGTCATAATACTACGTAAAGTTCGTGAAGATAAAGATAACACACCAGTAATCATATGCCGTTCCTCTTCAGCAAAATGTACCGTATTATATGATTTATCAGAAGATAAATTTTCATTTTGAAAAACATGGTTCGCAACATGCCCCCCCATTAATCGAATAATTGCAGAAGCAGCACGCTCACGCATAGACTGCATTGATTGCTGATTTTTAACAAAATTAGCGTGAGCAATTTGATTAAAAAATTCAATTAAAATAGAAAAACCAATAGCAGTATACAAATATCCCTGAGGAATATGAAAACCAATACCCTCACTGATCAAACTTAATCCAATCATTAACAAAAAACTCAAACATAATACCACTACAGTTTGATGTGAATTTACAAAATTACTTAATGAACGAAACGTTAATAACATAATAGTTATAGCAATAATAACAGCAAGCATCATAATAAATAAATGATTTACCATGCCCACAGCTGTTATAATTGCATCAAGAGAAAAAATAGCATCAAAAATAACAATTTGTGTTACAACCACCCAAAATTTATTATGTCCCAAAGTAGCATTACCATTTACTGAACGATTTTCTACTCTTTCATGTAATTCAATTGTTGCTTTAAATAAAAGAAAAGTACCACCAAACAATAAAATCAAATCACGACCAGAAAAACAGAATGAACCAAAAGAAAATAATGGCCGAGTTAATGTCACCATCCAAAACATCAAAGATAATAAAGTAAGACGAAAAATTAATGCTAATATTAATCCAAGAACACGCGCATGATCACGCTGCTTTTCAGGTAATTTATTAGATAATATTATAATAAAAACTAAATTATCAATACCAAGAACAATTTCTAATATTACTAATGTAAACAATCCCACCCACACCGTAGGATCTATTAAAAACTCCATAATAAGCTCCATACATAAAATACATGTATCATTTTATAATTTATTTTTCACTAAAAAATATATCAAAATGACATATATTTCAAAAATCACATTTACAAAAACAATAAAAATACATATAACGTAATACAAATTTAATATTTATAATCTCATATTTTATAAATTAAAAATTGCTGTATGGTATAGTCATTAAATATTAAAATTATTGTATCAAAAAAAATCATACAGACATCTAAAAACCATATATAATAGATACAAATTGGCATAACAAAATTAATTCTAAACAACACTTCCAGTAATAATATACATAATTACAACCTTTTATAAAAACTAAGGAATCACCAATGGATATTGCTATCATTATTGGCACTCATGGTTCAGCAAGCGAACAACTACTTAAAACAACAGAAATGATTCTAGGTAAACAAGATAATGTTGCCTGTACGGATTTTTTCCCTGGAGAAAACACAGAAACACTTATTAATAAATATAACACACACATTCTTAAACTTAAAACACAATCTGGATTGTTATTTCTAGTAGATCTTTGGGGAGGCAGCCCATTCAATGCCGCTCAACAAATAATTATTGGAAAAAAAAATTGCGACATTGTTACTGGAGTAAATATTCCTATGTTAACAGAAATATTTATGGCACAAGAAGATCATTTATCACTAAAAAAATTAGTTCAAATAGCAATTAATAATGGAAAAGCTGGCATAAAAAATATCAATCATAAAAATACTCATACTGTTACTTCTGTCGAAAGTACAGATGAAAAAGTAAAATACAATCACAATATAAATCAACATATGACAATCGAATTAGCAAGAATTGATGACAGATTAATTCATGGACAAATAGTAACTCAATGGACAAAAGCAAGTAAAATTCAACGCATTATTGTAATTAATGATGAAGTTGCTAATGATACAATCAGAAAAACACTACTTACCCAAGTTGCTCCACCAGGAATTACTGCACATGTTATCAGTATATCAAAAGCCATACGCGTATATAATAATCCAAAATATGCACAAGATCGTGTTATGTTATTATTCACTAATCCTACAGATGTTGTACGATTAATTGAAGGAGGAGTAAAAATACATTCTGTTAATATTGGAGGAATGGCATACCAAAAAGAAAAAATACAAATTAACAATGCCATATCAGTCAATCAAGAAGATATTAATTCATTCAAAAAACTTAATGAATATGGAGTAACATTGGAAATACGAAAAATATCATCCGATACACCATTAAATATGATGGATTTAATTAAAAAACTAAAAAAATAAAAAAACCAATCATTATTTTATTTATTAAATACATTCAAATATAATTAATTTTGTCAAATAATAATTTAATAAAAAAATATACAGTAAAAATATACCAATAATCATAAATATATATTGTTTGTAATTATTAAAAATATAAATATTGTTAACATTAATATCAATCATAAATAAATTAGGATATAAACACACATTTAGGATGTAAACACATATGGAAATTAATACAATTCAACTTATATTATTATTTATTGTTTCTTGTATCGTAGGAATGGGTTCAATACTAGATGAATTTCAATCTCACCGGCCACTAATTGCATGCACATTAATTGGATTAATTTTAGGAGATACAATAACTGGCGTCATGATTGGAGGTACATTAGAAATGATTGCGTTGGGATGGATGAACATCGGTGCAGCTGTAGCACCAGATGCTGCTTTAGCATCAATTATTTCTACCATTTTAGTAATTGCCGGTAAACAAAATATAGGTGCTGGAATTGCACTGGCAATTCCTTTAGCCGCAGCTGGACAAGTTTTAACTATTATAGTACGCACAATTACTGTAGCGTTTCAACATGCTGCTGATAATGCTGCCGAAAAATGTAATTTAAATCTTGTAAATTGGATTCATATTGCAGCATTAATGTTACAAGCTATGAGAATTGCTATTCCATCAACTATTGTTGGAATTTCTGTAGGAACAGAAACAGTACAACATATATTTAATTCAATTCCTGAAGTTATTACTAACGGATTGAACATCGCTGGAGGCATGATAGTTGTCGTAGGTTATGCTATGGTTATTAATATGATGCGAACAGGATATCTAATGCCATTTTTCTATTTAGGTTTTGTTACTACAGCGTTCACTAATTTTAATCTAGTGGCACTAGGAGCCATTGGGATAATTATGGCCATGCTTTATATTCAATTATCTCCAGAACATAATCAAAAAAAATATGCTCTCAAAAACAGCATAAATGATCCTGTTAATAAAAATACAATAGACAATGAACTAGACTAACCAATAATAAAATAACATAGAAGGATTTTAATAATGAACTACGATCTTAAAAAAACTAATGAAAAAAAATTAACAACTAATGACATTAGAGCAGTATTTATTCGATCAAATTTATTTCAGGGATCTTGGAATTTCGAACGTATGCAAGCATTGGGATTTTGTTTTTCTATGATACCAGTTATTAAACGTTTATATCCCCAAAATAATAAAGACAAGCAAGACGCTATCAAAAGACATCTAGAATTTTTTAACACCCATCCTTATGCAGTTGCCCCAATTTTAGGCGTCACAATGGCTATGGAAGAACAACGTGCTAACGGTTCACAAATAGACAATGCTGCAATTAATGGATTAAAAATTGGACTAATGGGACCACTTGCTGGAGTAGGTGACCCCATATTTTGGGGGACAATACGACCAATTTTTGCTGCTTTAGGTGCAGGAATTGCAATGACTGGAAATATATTAGGACCATTAATTTTTTTTATACCATTTAATTGTGTTCGTTTAATTACTCGTTATTACGGTATAAGTTATGGGTACAATAAAGGAATTAGTATTATTCATGATATAAAAAGCGGGGTCTTAAAAAAAATTACAGAAGGTTCATCAATTTTAGGATTATTTATCATGGGAGCATTAGTAAATAAATGGACTCACGTTAATATTCCTTGTGTATTATCAGAAACAATTGATAATCAAGGCAATGCTACAACTATCACGTTACAATCTATTTTTGATCAATTAATGCCGGGATTTATACCTTTATTATTAACATTTACCTGTATGTGGTTATTACGAAAAAAAATAAATGCTTTGTGGATAATCATGGGTTTTTTTGGAATTAGTATTTTTGGTTACTGGATTGGTATTTTCGGATTATAACTTTCAATCGATTTTTTTTATAAAAATAAAAACCGGCTATTTATTACATGCACATAATAGCCAGTTTTTATCTTGCCTATGTTGATATAAATACAAAATTACAGTAAAAAATACTATGAAAACATTAACTAACTGTTTCCTTCATTTCATCTAATGAAACAAAAGACAATTAAACAATATTAATTATTATATTCTCTCACTTATAAGGCTACTACATTAACAGCTGATGGACCTTTTTGACCATCCTGTACTTCAAATTCCACACTCTGTCCTTCAGATAAAGTTTTAAAACCATTGCCTTGAATAGCAGAAAAATGCACAAACACATCTTTACTGCCATCTGCAGGAGTAATAAAACCAAAACCCTTAGACTCATTAAACCACTTAACTTGACCTTTAATTTTTGCCATCTTATTTCCTTTGAAGCGTTTTAATTGTATCAAAACAATACAGAAGACAAACCGTGGACTATCACGTTTCTAAAATATTCAAATAAGATAATAACATTATTTCACAACACAATATATTATTTTTTTACTAAATGTTCCACGTGCATCATACTGAATCATACCTCGGTTTACCTAAAATTACATTTTTGATTACTACTATTATTTAATAATTACAATTTTGAAATTGTTATAAGTTTTTTAAAAAATTAAGAAACACTTATCACAAAGACACATATAACACAAAAAAAGATAATTCTCAATATAGAAATTCATATTTTTTCTAATATTTTTAAAGTTTTAATCTTTAAAACTATAAAATATAACAATCAAATATATTTATTAGTTAATTGTTGAAAAACATACTTAGTTTATAAAATACAACAACATACAACAATTTAAAAAAATAGCAACAACTGTCTTTTCACAATAATTTCATCTTTAAATAACGAAAAATACAAATATCATAATCAAAAAAACATCAAACTTATCTAAGTAAATCAAAAAAATAACCTTTCTTTATTAAAATACACTTCATCACGTAATGCTTCTATCCGAGCATCTATCGAAGGATGAGACATAAATAACTCACTAAACATATTTCTATTTTTTTTACCATGAATACATAAAGACATTACAATATTAGATTCTTTTGGTTCATAACTTAATTTTAATCTTTTCAAAGCAGCTATCATATTATAAGTACCTACTAACTTAGCGGCACCAGCATCAGCATAAAATTCACGATGACGAGAAAACCACAGTGTAACTATACTAGCTAATATACCAAATACTGATTCTAATATTATGGAAATAAATAAATAAATAGAAGAATTTTCCTGAAATAAATTTTCCTCATCATTATTATCTTCTGATGCCCCATCACCCAATGACATACAATACGCAATACACTGAGCTAAAACCCTGGATACAAAGACAACAAAAGTATTCATCACACCTTGTAGTAATGTTAACGTTACCATGTCTCCATTATAAATATGAGTCATTTCATGTGCCACCACTGATTCAATTTCATTATTGTGCATGTTCTTTAATAAACCAGTACTTACAGCCACCAATGCTGAATTTCTTCTAGGACCAGTAGCAAAAGCATTCATGGCAAGAGACTCATAAACAACCACTTGGGGAATCACAATTCCCAACTTCTTTGACTGTGCACATACAATACGCAATAACCACATTTCTTTTTCATCAGCCATATCTTGTTTTAAAATTTTTCCACGAACAGCAAACAAAGCAATATACTTAGACATACATAAAGAAATTATCGATCCACTAAAACCAACAATCCCTGATATAATTAACAAATTAATCAAATTTAAAAATCGAACATTCATAAAAAACATCACTATACTAAACAATAACATAACTGCTATATTAGTAACTAAAAAAAGAATTATACGTATCATAAAACATCATTCCTAAATATATATATAAAAAAATTGCACTTAGTAAGATTGATATCCAGAATATAACTTTCAAAGATCTTATCATAATATTAAACTTACAATATAAAAATAATATAAAAATAATCAACACCGACAAAAAACTATTTCAAACAAATTCAACCAAATATATTACAAAATTTCATAAAATCAATACATTTCACAAATATCAAAAATACACATAAACATTCTTTCGCTTCAATCAATCAAAATCGACAATACACTACCGACTATTTTCATTCCAACAACGACCATCACGCGCTATCATCGCCGAAGAAGCCTCAGGACCCCATGTTCCAGCTGAATAAAACTTCAATTGGGTATAATGATTATTAACAATACACCAAGATTGTATAATAGAATCAACCCACTTCCAAGCACACTCCACTTCATCACGTCTCACAAATAATGTTTGAATACCATTCATAGCTTCTAATAGTAAACGCTCATAAGCATCAAATAAATACTCTTGATTAAACATTTCAATAAATTTTAAATCTAACGCTGCAATTTGCAATTGATGCTTATGACCTAAACCTGGCATTCTGCTAAGAATTTTCATATCTATACCCTCGTTTGGCTGCAAACGAATAATCAGTCTATTATTTGGTAAAGTATGATAAGAATCACAAAATAAATTATGAATAGGTCTTTTAAAAACAACAACAACCTCAGAAGACTTAGTCGGCAACCTTTTTCCTGTACGTAAATAAAATGGAACACCAGCCCATCGCCAATTATCAATATCTACTCGAATTGCAACAAATGTTTCAGTAATACTATGCTTATTTGCCCCACTTTCTTCTAAATAACCAGGAACTTTTCTGTTATTACTCATATAACCAGAAACATATTGTCCCCGTACTATATTACATATATTAGTATCATTTATGACACGTAAATCACGCAATACCTTTACTTTTTCATCACGAATACAATCAGCAGTAAGATTAGACGGAGGAGACATAGCAATAATAGTTAAAATTTGTAATAAATGACTTTGAACCATATCTCTCATCTGCCCAATCGAATCAAAATACCCCCATCGACCTTCAATGCCAACCTCTTCTGCTACAGTAATTTGAACATGATCGATTATACGATGATCCCAATTATAAGCAAACAAAGAATTAGCAAAACGCAACGCTAATAAATTTAAAACAGTTTCTTTACCCAAATAATGATCAATACGATATATCTGATCTTCATCAAAATATTTCGCAACTTGACTATTAATTAAACGCGCAGAATTTAAACCAGTACCCAAAGGTTTTTCCATAACAATACGACTTGACTTTTTATTTAAACCAAACATCCCTAAACCTTGACAAATAGCACCAAAAAGATCAGGAGGAACAGCAAAATAATAAATAATTACACACGTCTCAACACAATGAATATTTCGTAATAAACTATCAAAAGCACTGATATTTTTAACATCAAGATTACAAAATTGAAAACGGGCACTAAAAATTTTCCATACACTTTCATTAATCGGTTCCAACATAAATTCTTCTAATGCTACTCGAATAACCCGATTTCTATAAAATAAAGAATCCCACATTGCACGACCTACTCCAATAATACAAGTATTTGGATGAATAGCATTCATCTTTTCAAGTTGATACAATGAGGGCAACAACTTTCTACGAACTAAATCACCTTTAGCACCAAAAATAACCAAATTACAAGATTGTGTTACAGAAATCACCACAATAACTTACCTTACAAAAACCATAATAAAAACTAATAATCTATGAATACTATAGAAGATATAAAATTATAAACACACACTTACACATATATTAACAGTATACATGAAATAATTTTAACAATAAAACATCCCCCAATAATCATACATCTTAGAGAACTATCTTGTATTATAAAATAATATAATTAACAATTATACATTATCTTTATTACTTGATAAAAATCTCTGAAATATAATCAGCATCATTTGTAAATATATTAATTTGTAAATATATTAAAATGAAGTCATAATAAATAATTATTTAATCATATTATTATTAGTTTATACACAGTATAATATTTTGGGCGTAAGTAACTTATACCAAGTATAAAAATATAGTATTTAACATATATAAAACAAAGTAAAAAATACCATTCATCCATCATATTTTACCAAAATTTCATTGTTAATTCAACTAACAGAGATTACTATGTCTAGAAAAAAAATATTAAGACGAACTAAAATCATTGCTACATTAGGCCCTTCAACTGATTACAATAACAATCTTGAAAAAATTTTGATCGCTGGTGCAAATGCAGTACGATTAAATTTTTCTCACGGCAAAGATAATGATCACTTCTCACGCGCTAAACAAGTTAGAGAAATATCTAAAAAATACAATAAACATATAGCAATCCTAGCCGATTTACAAGGTCCAAAAATCCGAATATCCACATTTAAAAATAACAAAGTATACCTCACTGCAGGCGATACATTTTTACTTGACTCAAATGTAAAAACTGGAGAAGGAGATCATAAACAAGTAGGTATTGATTATAAAACACTAGCAAATGATCTTAAACCTAAAGATATTTTACTCCTAGATGATGGCCGTATCCAACTACAAGTATTACACATTAAAAATATGCAAATATACACACAAGTACTTACAGGAGGAATATTATCAAATAATAAAGGAATTAATAAATTAGGTGGAGGTCTATCCACTGCAACATTAACGGACAAAGATAAATATGATATTATCACTGCCGCAAAAATTGGAGTAGATTATTTAGCTATTTCATTTCCACGTACTAGCAATGATATTAACTATGCTCGACAATTAGCTATAAACGCTGGCAGCCAAGCTAAAATAGTGTCTAAAATAGAACGTGCTGAAGCTGTAACATCAGACACAATAATAGATGATATTATCCGTGCTTCAGATGTTGTTATGGTAGCCAGAGGAGATCTGGCAATAGAAATTGGCGAGTCAGAACTACCAAGAATTCAAAAAAAAATAATAAACAGAGCACATATACTCAATCGAGCAGTTATCACTGCTACTCAAATGATGGAATCAATGATAGAACGATCCATTCCTACTCGAGCAGAAATCATGGACGTAGCTAATGCTGTGCTCGATGGTACTGATGCTGTTATGTTGTCAGCAGAAACTGCCACAGGACAATATCCATCAGAAACCGTTACTGCCATGGGGAATATTTGTTTAGGTGCTGAAAAAATTTCCAGTATTAATATTTCTAATAACCAACTAAAAACAAAATTCCAAAATATTGAAGAAGCAATTTCAGTTACAGTAATGTACACCGCCAATCACACACATAAAATTAGTGCTGTAATTGACATAACAGAAACAGAAAAAATAACACTAAGAATGTCCAGAATTAACTCAAAGTTACCAATTTTTACCGCATCCCATGATACACATACATTAAACACAATAGCTATATATCGAGGAGTTATACCACTTCTTTTAAAAAACCAGAAAAAAAAAACCTCTACAATTAATACTATAATTAGTCAATTGTCAGAAAATGGATACCTACTATCGGGAGATTTTGTAATTATTGTAAATAATGAAACACTAGAATATATCAACACCAATAATACTAATACAAATACAATACGCATTATACAAATCAAATAACACTTATCTACACAATTTACAATATAATATTACCTTTATTCAGATCGCAAAATAGCATTATCTTTAAAAAAAAGATATTAAAAAAGAATAATTAATTAATAAATATTTATTAATTTTTCAATTATTTTATCATTACATTAATTTAAATATAAAATATTACAAATAATCCAATATCAATACACAACTATTATAAACACATTTCAAATTATTAAATAAACATATACATTCTTCATATGAAAATTTCCACACATGATAAAAAACAATTTTTATATAACTAATTCATTTAAAAAAAATCAACAATATATTCTATACAAAATCCACATAACAAAACATGGTATCTAATATACAATCTTTAAATTGTAGATAAATACTACATACATTAATTAAAATGTAAATATGGCAAAATTATACCTACTTGATGCATATAATTCACACGATCACAACCACTCAATCTTTCAATATTTAAAAAAGTAGCAGTTAAAGGATTAACTGGTTTACGATTAACCCATACTTCAAAATGTAAATGAGGACCGGTGGAACGTCCTGTATTACCTGATAAAGCAATATTATCCCCTTTTTTAACTACTTGACCGACTTTAACTAATAAACGATTTAAATGCAAGTAACGTGTAACACAACAATTACTATGACGAATCACAATATAATTACCTGATATACGTCCATATTTACTAACAATTACTTCACCATCCCCAACAGATAAAACAGGGGTACCAATTGGCACAGCAAAATCCACACCAAAATGAGGAGAAATACGACCAGTAATAGGATTTAAACGATTCAAATTAAAATTAGAAGAAATTCGAAATTGTTTTAGAGTAGGAAACCGTATAAAGTTTCCTGCCATACTAATAGCATCCCGATTATAAAATCTACCATTATCTGCACGAAAAGCATAATAATCTTTACCAAAACTATGTAATCGCACAGCAACCACAAATAATTTGTCAGCAGAATCTTCAAAATTTTTACGATCTAAAGATCTTGAACAAACAGTTAATATCGAAAATTTGTCTCCCCTATGTAATTTTTGAAAATTCACCTGCCACTCTAAAGCATGTATTATCGTTTGAATATTTCGACTATCTAATCCTAAAGAGCGAACACTATTGATGAAATTATCATTCAATTGACCAATAATCATTATATGACGACATCGATCATATTCACGACATGTTATAATAATATTTTCTATAAAATTATCAGTAGACAACACACGATTATAAATACGAATTTCTGTAGATGAAACTCTCCATAATACAGACTGTAAACCATGGCCTTTAACAATCGCTAAAACAACACTTTGACCAAATTTTAAATTTTTTAATATGGGATATTGATTAAATAATATATGTATCTCACGAATATCAACCACTTTAGTATCAGACAACATTTGAAAAAATGTTTTAAAAAATGTAGAAACATTATATATATATACTGTGGCTTTAATTTCATTTTTTTGATACAAAAAATAATTCCTTAAATAAAAATCATCTTGAAAAAAATTTTCAGAAAATTGTATGTTTTGAGTTTGATGTAAACACTGATGTAATAAATAATCTTTTATCGAAAAAAAACGGGTAAAAAAATTGCAATCAAAAGAATAATAATTAGGTGAATATAAAACAGCAATAATCAAAGTAATCAAAACAAATATTTCTGATATAATAGACTGTAATCGATGAAAATAATTCAATGCCAAAATAACAAAAAGAAATACGCAATACACTAATTTTTATCCTTATAATAATCTTTCTTAAAACATAAAAAATCAACTATTTTTATTGAATAAAAATATTCTTAATAGCCACACAATTCATACATACACACTAAATATCATTATCTATATGATACAACATGTCGTTTTTTAAAAATTTAGCATTATGATAAATATCACATACACCATAAATTTTTTTTAACATATGAATCAATTTAAAACATTTCAAAGAATTATCTGCATTTAAATCAATATATACATACGGAATCATCACAAGTTGAAACTCACAAATTTGTATATCACAAGATCGCAACTCAATTTCCATTGCTTGTAATAATTCTGAATTAATATATATCTTAACCATATCACCTGAATGCACACTAACATCATAAGCTCCAACCTTTAATGCTGCATCTATAATAATATCCTCAGAAAAATTAGACACACAAGATATTATCCCTTTTTTACTAAATAAATATGCCACAGACCCATGAATACCTAAATTACCACCATATTTAGACAATGCATAACGTATCTCAGAAACAATACGCCTACTATTATCAGTTATACATTGCAACAAAATAGCAGTACCACCTGGACCATATCCTTCATAAATAACATTCTGTACAATCTTCTCGTTAGCCAATTCTTTCGAACCACGAAAAATAGCACGATTTAAAATATGTTTTGAAACATTATTAGATGAAGCCTTTTGCAAAACCATGCGTAAACGCGAATTATAAAGAACATCCTTACCACCGACTTTTGTTGCAGTTCGTACTTCACGTATTAACTTACTAAAAATTTTCTCTTTTTTAGCATCTTGAACAGCTTTACGACGTTTTGTATTTTTCCATTTACTATGACCAGCCATATACCCTCATTAATTACAATCTAAAAATTCACAAAATACGTAACCATAAATTAAACAACAAAAAACTATACATACTTTATCTATCCGTTAATATTTATCAATATAATAAACAATACAGCACATAATATTATACAAGAAATCAATAAATTTTAACGATAACCACCACTTTGGTTCTTCAAAAATATTTTATCTACAACACAACTTAAAACATCACAAAAAATAAAAACACTTAAAAATTATCAGTAAATTATAATACTAAATAAAACAATACTGATGTTAAATGATAAAAATCAAAAATCAGAATCACAATCAAGAACACTAGGTGCTTTTGTCATTAAATCAACAGCATTTGTTGTTTTAGGAAATGCAATCACATCACGAATATTATCTGTACCACTTAATAGCATCACTAAACGATCAAGACCACAAGCAATTCCAGCATGCACTGGAGCACCATATTTTAAAGCATCTAACAAAAAACCAAACTTATCATTCTGAAACTCTTCAGTAAAACCTAAAATTTCAAATATAATTTTTTGTATTTTATACGAATGAATACGTACTGACCCACTACCAAGTTCACAACCATTAATCACGATATCAAAAGAATCCGCTAATACTGATAATGGATATTCTAATAAAATTTGTATATCAGTACTTTTTGGTGCAGTAAATACATGATGCATAGACATAATATCACCTTCTTCATCCTTCTTAAACATCGGAAAATCAATTACCCATAATGGTGACCAACTACCATTCTTAATTAATTGTAAATCATTACCTAATTTTACTCGTAAAAAATTCAATGCTTTACTTGAAAATTGATGATGTGAACATGATAAAAATAAAATATCGTGTTCTGATATACACGTTTTAAGCAAAATACTTTCAAGAATTGCACACGTAAAAAAACGAACTGCAGAACCTTCTATATTTCTATTACAACCAAAACCATGAATTTTTACCCATGTTAAATTTCCACCTCCAAAACTCTGAAAATCATTAACATACCGGTTAAGTTCATGACATGACAACCGTGCCCCAGATGGCACAAACATAATCATAACTTTTAAAGATATACTTTTATCCACATCCGAATCAAAATAATCATTAGATATTATCTGTTCTGCTGAAATATCAATATAGCTCATTTCTATTGGATTTCTTAAATCTGGACGATCTGAAGCAAACTTGTCCATAACCTCTCTGTAAGTTAATTGAGGAAACCGTGTTAATTCCACGCCTAAAAACTCATACCAAAGAGCATAAATTAAAGATTCAACAAACTCACGTACCCTTTTAGCTGACATAAATGAAGTTTCCAGATCTATTTGAGTAAATTCTGGCTGTCTATCAGAACGCATATCTTCATCACGAAAGCATTTAATAATTTGATAATACCGGTCAAAACCAGATATCATTAATAATTGCTTAAATAATTGAGGGGATTGAGGCAAAGCATAAAACTTTCCTGAATGCAATCTACTATAAACAAGGTAATCACGTGCTCCTTCTGGAATACTGCGAGTTAACATAGGGGTTTCAATATTCAAAAAACCATGTTTTTCCATAAAATGATGCACAAAAGAAATAACATGTGACCGCATTTTTAAACGTTGAAACATAATCGGCCGACGTAAATCCAAATAACGATATTTTAAACGTTGTTCCTCAGAATTATTATCCTTAGTTAAATCCAACGGTAATGGCTCAGAAGTACTAATAATCTTTAAATTACTTGCTAAAACTTCAATCTCTCCAGTTTTCATATTACGATTAATATGATGCATAGGACGCGCACGTACTATACCAGTTATTTGCACACAAAATTCATTCCTTAAATATCGTGCCGATGAAAAAACAACATTATCATGATTAACATCAAAACAAACTTGTATATTTCCAGATCTATCCCGAATATCAATAAAAATAAAATCAGAAAAAATTCGATACCGATTAACCCATCCACACAATATTACTTGTAATCCAATATTAGATATATTTAAATCTTCACAATACACAGTACGCATACAAAAACCCCTCAATATTTTTCATATTATTTGCATAATTTTAAAAATTATAATAAACAATATTGATAAAATATATCTAATACAAATGTGCAATTAATACACATATTTGTACATATTTGAAAAACTATTCCAAAAACATTCAAAAACTTACAAAACTATTTATATATCATCCAATAAAACTATAACACATACTTTTAATACTGTATAATTCATCAGTGAACAATATAACATCAACATCTTATTATTATACTAACACTCTTATGAATCTTCGAAAAATATTATTAAAAAAAATTAACATCGCATTTAAAAAATCAGGAATCCCCAACATATATCAAGCTAACGTACAACAATCTAGTAAAATACAATTTGGTGATTATCAAATTAATGGAATTATATCAATTGCAAAAATGCTTAATGTTTCTTCTAAAACACTTGCAAAAAAAATAGCAAATATACTGCAATCAGACAATATTATTAAAAAAATAGAAATTGCAGAAAAAGAATTTATTAATATCTTTCTAGAACCAACATGGGTAGCAACACAAGTGCAAAACACTCTTGTGTCACCTCGCTTAGGTATTTCACCTATTAAACCAAAAACTATTGTAATTGATTATTCAGCACCAAATGTAGCTAAGGAAATGCACGTCGGACATTTACGATCAACCATTATTGGTGATGTATCCGTGCGTACATTATCTTTTTTAGGACATAAAATAATTCGAGCTAATCATATAGGAGATTGGGGAACACAATTTGGAATGATACTAGCATACTTAAACAAATTACAACTTACAAATACATTCAATGAAAATATTCTACTCAATAAAATAGAATATTATTATCAACAAGCAAAAAAAAAATACGATACAGATCCTGAATTCGCTGAAGAATCAAGGCAATATGTTGTAAAATTGCAAAATGGTGATCATTTCTGTCGAAACATTTGGCTAAAATTAGTGAATGCTTCCATGAAGCATAACCAAAAAATTTATAATCAGCTTAATGTTACATTAAAACCAACTGACATTATGGGAGAAAGCTTATATAATAATATGCTTCCTTACATTGTAGAAGACCTAAAATATAAAAAATTAGCCATAGAACATAATGGTGCAATAGTGGTCTTTCTTGATGAATTTAACAATAGGCATGGACAACCAATGGGAGTCATTATTCAAAAAAAAGATGGAGGATACTTATACACTACCACTGATATTGCCTGCATAAAATATCGATTTGAAATATTAAAAGCACATAAAATAATTTACTATGTCGATTCTCGTCAACATCAACATCTCGTTCAAGTATGGACAATCGCCAGAAAAGCAAATTACATACCTAAAACAGTATCATTAGAACATCATATGTTCGGTATGATTTTAAATCAGCATGGACAACCATTCAAAAGCAGATCAGGAAAAACGCTAAAAATAGAAGATTTGTTACATGAGGCTTTTCAACGTGCAAAAAATTTAATAATTAAAAAAAACCCTAACATACCACCACAAGCACTACAAAAATTAGCTAATATAATTAGTATTGGCGCCATAAAATATGCAGATCTGTCCAAACATCGTACTACACATTATGTTTTTGACTGGAATAAAATATTAAACTTTGAAGGAAACACAGCTCCATATATACAGTATGCATATACTCGAATTATTTCAATTTTTAACCAATCAAAGCTTGATATTAAAAAAATAAAGAGTAATATCGAACTCAATACAAAAGAAGAAACTTTACTAGCGGTTTGTTTATTACAATTCGAAGAAACAATTTTAGTTGTAGCTAATCACGGTACTCCACACATTCTATGCAACTACCTCTACAGAATAGCTTTACTATTCTCATCATTTTATGAAAATTGTTCCATACTTCAAACAAAAAATACACTAACAACACATAGCCGATTACAATTATTATTATTAACACAACGTACTCTAAAACAGGGCCTAAATTTATTAGGCATATCAACCACAAAATATATGTAACAATGTCAAATTATACACATTAATATTTATTAAACAGTTAACCACTACTCACTATAATGTCATGAAAACAATATACTTCATAACTTAAATACAAAAATATATCTTATTACAAATAACAACGTAACATTATTAACAACCCTCACTACTAATTATAATAATGAGTCATAACATAACAAATATAATAACTAAAAGATAAACAAACATTAACTATATTAATAAATAAAATTTTCAATTTTTAACATCATACACAAATACATATTTATGAAATCATATAATACAATGACTACTCAATAATTCATCAAATGACAATACATAAATATATAATTGTCATTTTGAAAAAACAACAAATCAAAAAAATCAATAAAAATATCTTTAAAATTTTTTTAGAATCTAAATAACCACATAATATATTTCAAACACCTATCACAATAAAATGACAGATTTTGCACAAAATAACAAAACAAACAATATTCTTGTTACCTACAACATTAATAATAAATTGACTTAACACAATAAAAAATAATTGAATAAATAATATATCATTTATTAAATAAAAACGCTCTATATTACATAAAACATCATTAATGGTGAAAAAATGGATCAACCACCCAGTATACAAAAATTAGGAAAAATTTTTTTGATAATAGATAATATGTTTGTAGTCATAGGTTTTTACATTGTATTTCCATTAATCTCCATATATTTTATCGAACAACAACAATGGGAAGCACTACTAGTAGGTACTGCTCTAGGACTACGACAATTTATTCAACAAGGATTAGGAATTTTTGGAGGGGCCTGCGCTGATAAATTAGGTGCAAAACCAATGATTGTATTTGGAATGTTAATACGAGCATTTGGGTTATCAATTATGAGTATCTCTGAAACTCCATATTTGCTGTGTGCATCATGTATTTTAGCTGCATTAGGAGGAACATTATTCGATCCACCAAGAACAGCACTAGTATTACAGTTTATTCCATTAAAAAAACGTAATCGCTTTTACACATTACTAATGTTAGAAGACAGCATATGTGCAATTATAGGTACTTTGCTCGGCACCTGGTTACTTCTTCAGTATAATTTTAAATTAGTATGCCTATGTGGATCATTGGTATTTTTAATTGCTGCTATTTTTAACGCTATAAAATTTCCAATATGCTATATACATTATCACCACATTCCAATTTTACAAAATATACAAACAGTACTCAACAACAAAAAATTTGTTATTTACGTTTTAACATTAACTGGCTATTACATACTCTCCATACAAGTTATGTTAATGTTTCCAATACAAATAAATAATATCAGCGGGCATCCAGAAACAATAAAATGGATATACATTATTGAATGTATATTATCACTAATATTATTTTTCCCTATTACCTCTTGGGGCGAAAAATCTTGTAACTCAGAAAAAAGATTAATGATCGGGTTAGGAATAATGCTAATTAGCTTATTTACAATTGGTTTTATTGATAATTTATATATCTTATTTTGTTCGATTAGTTGTTTCTATATAGGCACTATCATCGCTGAGCCGGCAAGAGAAACATTAATCAGTATTTTATTAACAAATAATAAAGAAAAAAATAGTTATATGGGATTTAGCAAATTAGGACTTGCTTTGGGAGGAATTATAGGATATAGCGGAAGTGGTTGGTTATATGATTTCAGTAAGCAATTAAACATTCCAGAATTGCCATGGTTTATACTTAGCATAATCGGACTAATTACATTATTAGGACTGTATTATCAGTTTAATAAAATATAAAAAATTATATAATTAATATAGTTTAAATGTTAAGTGTCACATATAAAACATTTCGACAGCATATGAAAAAAATATCTTATTATACAGATAGTAAATTTATATTTATAACAACCCATTTTATTTTAATACAACCGATTACATTTCTTTACAGAAATATTTAAAATAAATAATTATTTAAAATACATCTGACGCATCATTTTTTATATTAAAATAACAAAAAAACCGTTAATATACTGCTGATATATGATATATTATTATTACATATGTTACGTTACATGTATAGCATAAAAACTATTTCTTTTATATAAAAAATATAAAAAATTATAACGAATAACGCAATTCAAAAAAAGGTGGGGTGTCCGAGTGGCTGAAGGAGCATGCCTGGAAAGCGTGTATACATAACAAAAACGTGTATCAAGGGTTCAAATCCCTTCCTCACCGTATAAAAAAATATAATATAATAATTACCACCACAAATAAAAATAGATAATATATTTTAAACAATTGAGTATAAAATATCATTATCTCCACTATATTGATCATTATAACAATATCTATACCTATATCTATGTATCTTCCATCTTTCAATTTAATGCAAAAATCAAAACAATAATTATATACTTTTACATTGAGAAACGGAGAGGAAGGGATTTGAACCCTTGAAGAACATCATGCTCTTAACGATTTTCGAAATCGACCCGTTCAACCACTCCGGCACCTCTCCATATTACCCTCTCAACAAGAATACACCACCCAATAACAACAATATGCAAAATAAAAAAATACACATATATTATTGACAATACTAATAATCATTGACATATCACACTTAATAAAGCATACTAAAGGAGAATTCCTCTGTAGTTCAGTTGGTAGAACGGCGGACTGTTAATCCGTATGTCACTGGTTCGAGCCCAGTCAGAGGAGCATACTCAAAACACATTTAACCAATACTAATTATTGTATATCGCAAAATTTTAATTATTAATTTTCTCTACAAAACAATGTAAATACATATAATTTCAAATTAATTCAAATCCAATTGATGAAAATCATGCGAATTAATCATACCCACTAATTTTCCTCTAATATCCACTACCGGGGCTGCATGAATTTTATTTTTATGAAACATTGTCATAGCCACAAAAGCACGACAATCCTCCTCTAGCAAATAACCAGGAACTGTCATCGCTTTAACAATGGGATCCGATAAAGATTTTCCAGCTACTAACCACCGTCTTAAATCCCCATCAGTAAACACACCAACTACATTATTTAATGGATCACACACAGCTGTCAAACCTAATCCAGTACGATTCAATTCACACATTGCATCCATTACTGTTACTTTTAAACAAACTTTTGCTATATTACCACCAACTCTCATAACCTGAGAAACACGATTATATAATTTAGCACCCAATCTTCCTCCCGGGTGAAAACGAGCAAATTGATCTACACTAAATTCTTTTTGACGCATTAATGTTATAGTTAAAGCATCACCCATCATTAATGCGTTAACAACACTAGATGTTGGTACAAGCTTCATTGGACAAGCCTCCCTTTCAATTTTAATGTCAAGAACACAGCTAGCAGCTTTAGCCAATGATGAAGAAGAATTACCAGTTAAAGCAATAATTGGAATACAATTCTCTGATAACAACGGGATTAAAGTATCTAATTCACACGCTTGACCTGAATAAGAAATAAATATTACTACATCTTTAACATCAATCATTCCTAAATCGCCATGCAACGCGTCCGCTAAATGCATAAAAAAAGAAGGAGTACCAGTACTCGCCAACGAAGCAGCAATTTTTTGAGCAATATGACCAGACTTACCTATACCAGAAACAATAACCTTCCCGCTACAATTCAATAATATTCGACATGCAAGAACAATACTATCATTTAAACGCATTAACATCTTTTTTGCTTCAGAAATCTCTATTAATAAAGTCTCTTTAGCATAATCCAATAATTTCTTCTCATTCATCACGATTTACCAACACCAATATCGTCTTTTAACTATTTATTTAAAAATATATACCAAATACTTCCAAATAAATAAAATAAATTTTATGATTTAAATAAAATAAATGAGAAACTATTTTCTTTTCAATTTATTAAAACTTCTAAAAATATAACAAATGTAAATATAACCAATAAAAATAAAATACTTAACTATTAATCACAATATATTTTATTATAACAATTAATTATATTCATTATATACTATATATTAAAATAAAAACACCAAAATTTAAAAAACAACACAAACACCATCTTCATGCTGCATAGAAAAGCTTAAATATTTTTTAATTAAAAAAACATGCAAATCAAAATTTCTTGAAATTAACAAACACATTATCTACATTCCTCACATGAAATCAAATAACACGATACAATATATCTATTAATCTTTAATCTTTACGTTTCTTCCAAAACCTTTTATTTTTTTTGTTAAATCACGACGTTCCCTTGATAATTCAGCATTTTTAATAATATATTCATCAACACGATCTTCATAATCTGCACGCATATTTTCAATAATTGCATGAATTCCTTCAATAGAAATACCAGACTTAATATATTCCCCCAAATTAATTAACAGTAACACTCTCTTTTGATTATCACGAATTTTCTTTTGATTATCAATAATTTCACGTTGTAATTTATTTTTACGACGAAACATACGAACAAATTCCAACACATCATAAAACGATGGATTAGTATGATTCATTATCTTAAATTTTCCTCATATACAAATTATAAATTACTCCAAAAATTCAAAAATATACAATACCACAACACAATGAATATTAACAACTAACAATCTTAATATTATTTGTATTATCAATAAAAAAAACTACTATAAAAATATAATAATACTTATCATTGTTATCATAACATAATAATTATGTTACATACTAACTATCATTTATAAAAACAAAAAAAATAAACATCATACAAAAACAAACAAAAACCTATTATATGATATAATTATTTTTTACTATAAATATCAATAATATCAATCATACTATATATAACAAAATAAACATATTATTCTCAAAATAACAAAATATATACAATATATAACTAAAATATTCAATAACTATAATATCAAATCTAACAAATTTATAATTTTCATGAAAAGTTATTTTTAATACATTTTATTCATATAAAACAAATAATACAATGAACTACAAAAACACATATGAAACATCTTCTTTTTTTATATATGACTACGAAACTTTTGGTAAAAATCCAGCATCAGATAAACCCGCACAATTTGCCGGAATTCGAACTGACTATAACTTTAATCCTATAAGCAAACCAGAAAATTTTTTTTGCCGATTACCAAACGACTATTTACCGAATCCAGAAGCTGTACTTATAACAGAAATAAATCCCATAAATGCGCTAAATATAGGAATTCAAGAATATCAATTTGCACAACGTATTCAAAAAATATTTTGCACACCACAAACATGTATACTGGGATACAACAACATTCGTTTTGACAATGAATTTACTCGAAATATTTTTTATAGAAATTTTTATGATCCCTATACTTGGAGCTGGAAAAATAAAAACTCAAATTGGGATTTACTAAACATAATGAAAGCCTACTACGCATTACGACCAGAGGGAATTACATGGCCTCTAAATAATAAAGGAACTCCCAGTTTTCGACTAATGGATCTTTCAAACAGTAATAATATTACACATAATAAATCACACGACGCACTATCTGACGTATACGCAACTTTAGAATTAGCAAAACTTACTCAACACACACAACCAAGATTGTTTAATTATCTTTACCATCATCGAAAAAAATCAGAAATTAAAAAATTAATAAACATCACAAATATACAACCACTAGTCTATGTTCCAATAAACAACATAATTAATAATCGTTATGCTATATTAATCAAACCACTAGCTTGGCACACAAACAATTCCAACATTTTAATTGCTTGCAATCTCAATGAAAATTTAGACAAATTATGGAAAAATAATATCAATTATATACCTTGCAATAAACAAATGATAAACTTTTATCATCAAAATAAACACCGACAACATACAATATTAACAATACACATAAATAAATGTCCTATACTAGCCCCAATTAGTTCCCTAAGACCACAAGATATTTCAAGACTCAATATTGATTTACAATACTGCTTAAATAATGCCAA
Source organism: Blochmannia endosymbiont of Polyrhachis (Hedomyrma) turneri (assembly GCF_000973505.1). Classification (NCBI taxonomy): domain Bacteria; kingdom Pseudomonadati; phylum Pseudomonadota; class Gammaproteobacteria; order Enterobacterales; family Enterobacteriaceae; genus Candidatus Blochmanniella; species Blochmannia endosymbiont of Polyrhachis (Hedomyrma) turneri. Next base: position 533,969 of record NZ_CP010048.1, read on the forward strand.
AAAATTACAAAACAATATATCTAACAATAAAGAAATTATTAAAAAAACAATAATTACATTTCAAAATAATTATGATTATTTATCACAAAATACAGATAAAACGTTACATGTAGACAACCAACTATATACAGGATTTTTTAATAAATCTGACCGCCATATGATTAATATAATTCGAAAAGAATCACCAGAAAACTTAAATAAAATACATACTAAATTTTACGACAAACGACTAAAACCACTACTTTTTTACTATCGAGCAAGAAATTTCCCACATACACTAACTCAATATGAAAAACAATACTGGCTAGAATATCGAAAAACATTATTTACAAAAATAATATTGACACAATATAAAGAACAACTTGATCAGTTATTTGAAACTCATAAAAAAAACACAAGAAAAATAAACATTTTGAATTCATTAATAAAATACTTACAATACATCAATGACACACTAAATCAGTAATAACTGATTCACATTTTTTATACAAATTAAACATATATTTAGCATTTCCACTACATTCTGTATAATTTCTATTATTTCAAAAAAAATACTTTTTTATAATTCATCATTACATACCCATTATCTAAAAAATATCGTTTTTATAATACAATTAAACATCATAACAACATGTAAAAATTTAAAAAAACATATATATTCACTAATTACTAATTAAAAATATTTTATTTTATTAATAAACAGATAAAATAGTCATATAAAAATATTGAACTATAAACTAAATTAAATTACATTTATTAAAAAATTTATACCTGTATAAAAAATAAACCACACAATTACATACCAACACAAAAACTAAAACAAACATAATCATAACTAATATGTCACATAATAATTTACAAAAAAAAATAACTTTTTCCATTGAACAAAAATATTTAAGGTAACAAATCATGTTCGACAGATCACGATTACGAATAGCAATGCAAAAATCTGGAAGATTAAGTAAAGAATCACAAAAACTTCTAGAACAATGCGGAATAAAAATTAACTTACAAGAACAACGTTTGTTAGCATTTGCAGAAAATATGACTATCGATATTATGCGAGTAAGAGATGATGACATCCCAGGACTAGTAATGGATGGAGTAGTAGACTTAGGTATTATTGGAGAAAATGTACTAGAAGAAGAACTATTAACTCGTCGGGCACAAGGTGATGATCCTCATTACTTCACATTACGAAGATTAGACTTCGGAAATTGCCGATTATCAATGGCATTACCTATTGATGAACCATGGAACGGACCAAACTGTTTACAAGGAAAACGAATTGCCACCTCATATCCACATTTATTAAAACAATATTTAGACAAATTAAACATTAACTTTAAATCCTGTCTTTTAAACGGATCTGTAGAAGTTGCACCTCGTGCAGGATTAGCAGATGCTATTTGTGATTTGGTATCAACTGGCGCTACTTTAGAAGCCAACGGACTACGTGAAGTAGAAGTTATCTACCGATCAAAAGCATGTCTCATTCAACGAGACGGTAAACTATCAGACAGCAAACAATTACTAATTAACAAACTTATGATAAGAATACAAGGAATTATACAAGCCAAAGAATCAAAATATATAATGTTACATGCACCCACAGAACGATTAGAAGAAATTATTAATTTATTACCAGGAGCAGAAAGCCCAACTGTACTTCCATTAGCAGGTAATCAGGAACGTGTCGCAATATATATGGTCAGTAATGAAACGCTTTTTTGGGAAACCATGGAAAACTTAAAAAATCTTGGAGCTAGTTCAATTTTAGTGCTTCCAATTGAAAAAATGATGGAGTAATATCTATGATGTCATCTATACCTCTCAATCCCATTATTTGGAATAATTATAATATTTCTGAACAAAAAAAATTACTCAATCGACCCGCTCAGAAATCTCCAAAACAATTACAAAAAAATGTAGAAACAATCCTCAATCAAGTAAAAAAACATGGAGACACTGCCTTACGAAATTTTAACCTACATTTAGATAACTTCCAAACAAACGAACTAAAAATTAAAAAATCGTTATTCAAAATATCTGACGATACATTATCAAAAACATTTAAGTGCGCTATACATACAGCAAAAAAAAATATTACCCGATTTCATCAACTACAACATACTCAAGAAATTAATATAGAAACATCACCAGGCGTACACTGTCGACAAATCATTAAACCATTAAGTTCAGTAGGATTATATATTCCATCCGGCTCAGCTCCACTACCATCAACAGTAATGATGTTAGGAATACCGGCAAAAATTGCTAATTGTCCGCGAATTATGCTATGTTCACCTCCACCAATATCATATGAAATCTTATACACAGCAAAAATATGCGGAATAGAAGAAATTTATCAAATTGGAGGAGCGCAAGCTATTGCCGCTATGGGATTCGGAACTGAATCTATTATAAAAGTCAATAAAATATTTGGGCCAGGAAATATATGGGTTACCGAAGCTAAACGACAAATTAGCTACAGATCAGCTACAGATATTGATATGTTAGCAGGACCATCAGAAATATTAATTATAGCTGATAATACAGCTAATCCAAAATTTATTGCTGCTGATCTTTTATCACAAGCAGAACATGGATCACACTCACATATCATTCTCTTAACACCAGACATTAACATCATCAATAATGTAATATTTGAAATTAATAAACAAATCATACATCTCTCTCGAATCAACATCATTATTCAATCACTAAAAAACAGCCGATTTATTCTCAGTAAAAATATTATGGAATGTGTAAACATTAGTAACGATTACGCGCCTGAACATCTCAGCATTCAAACAAAAAATTCAGAAAATTTACTAAAATTTATTACTAATGCAGGCTCAATATTTCTTGGAAAATGGTCACCAGAAGCAGCTGGCGATTACGCATCAGGGACTAATCACGTGCTACCCACATATGGATATACAATAAATAATTCTGGACTGAGTGTATTAGATTTTCAAAAACGTATAACAGTACAAAAACTAACTAAAAACGGATTATTAAAACTTGCCCCTACAATTACAACATTATCAGAAATAGAAAAATTAACCGCTCATACAAAATCTATAAACATACGTTTCACAAAATGCAAGGATAACAATGGACATTAATAAATTAGCACGTACAAATATCTTACACTTAAACCCATATCAATCAGCCAGAAAAATAGGAGGAACAGGAAATATATTTCTAAACGCCAACGAATATCCAATATCCACTAATTATAAAATGCGTTTTAAAAATATCAATCGATATCCAATGTGTCAACCTCAAACAATAATTAAAAAATATGCTAAATATGCAAAAGTAGAAACAAATCAAATTTTAGTATCAAGAGGAGCTGATGAAAGCATTGAATTATTAATACGAGCATTCTGTGAACCAAAAATTGATTCTATTTTGTTTTGCCCTCCAACATATGGCATGTATAAAGTTGCAGCCGAGGCATCTAATGTTAATTACCGAGAAGTACCAACAGATAAAAATTGGCAACTTGATATATCAAGAATTACAACACAACTTAAAAATGTCAAATTAATATATATTTGTAACCCAAATAATCCGACTGGAAATATTATTAACACACATATTATTCAACAATTATTAAATATCATTAATCAACATTCTATTTTAGTAATCGATGAAGCATATATTGACTTTTGCCCTCAAATCAGTTCAGTAAAATTATTATCTAAATATCCACATTTAGTAATATTAAGAACCCTATCAAAAGCTTTTGCATTAGCAGGATTAAGATGTGGATTTACTTTAGCACATCCAACAATCATTCAGGTATTATTAAAAATAATTACCCCCTATCCATTATCAACACCAGTAATCGATATTGCTCAACAAGCACTTAGTTTACAAGGAATACAAAACACAAAAAAAAGAATCAAAACAATCAACACAAATCGGGAATATTTTATCCAAGAACTAAAAAACTGCAAATGTATAGATAATATTTTTCCTAGTGAAGCTAATTATATTTTAGTACGCTGTAATCCAAAATACAAAGTGTTTAAAACATTATGGGATCAAGGTATAATTTTAAGAGATCAAAATCAACAATTTGGACTAACCAATTGTTTACGAATTAGTATTGGAACGCACGATGAATGTCAACATGTTATTTCAGCTCTAAAAAAATTAACAAACAATAACCCTACTAAACTACTAACTTAATGGTAAAATATTATGAACCAAAAATTTTTATTTATCGACCGAGATGGTACACTTATTCACGAACCAACAGATAATTTTCAGATCGATTCTATAGATAAATTAACATTAGAGCCATATGTAATTCCTGCTTTACTAAAACTACAAAAAATAGGATTTAAATTAATAATAATTACTAATCAGGACAATTTGGGTAGCGATCACTTCCCACAAGAAAATTTTGACAAACCCCATAATTTCATGATTAAAATATTCGGTTCTCAAGGTATCAAATTTAATAAAATTCTAATTTGTCCTCATTCTGATCAAGATCAATGCTATTGTCGAAAACCAAAAATAGGATTAGTAAAAGAATTATTAGATAAAAACATAATAAATAAATCTAAAAGCTATGTTATTGGTGACAGAAAAACAGATATCCTGTTAGCACAAAACATGAAAATTCAAAGCATACAATATCATAGAAAAAAATGTAATTGGAAAACTATTGAAAAAAAATTAACTACCATAATTCGATCTGTTAACGTTAAACGTATTACAAAAGAAACCACTATTAACGTTAGCATACAAATTGATAACAATCCTAATAATAGCTCCATTAATACTGGAATACATTTCTTTAATCATATGATACAACAAATTGCCACTCATTCTGGAATATATATGAATATTACGGTTAAAAATGATATTCATATAGACGATCACCACACAATTGAAGATACAGCATTAACACTAGGAAAAGCACTGCATAAAGCATTAGGAAACAAAAAAAATATCAAACGATTCGGATTCGTACTTCCCATGGATGAATCTCTTGCACAATGTTCATTAGACCTCTCTGGTCGACCACATCTTGAATATCATGCAAACTTTAATTTTCAAAAAGTCGGAGATCTCAGCACAGAAATGATAAAACATTTCTTTCAGTCACTTACACAGTCAATGCAATGTACATTACATATAAAAACACAAGGAGAAAACGACCATCATCGAGCAGAAAGCTTATTTAAGGTTTTTGGCCAATCATTACGTCAAGCAATTTGTCTTAACCCCAACAACAATAATAATTGCGATATAATACCAAGCTCAAAAGGACAATTATAATGAAAATTGTAATAATTAACACTGGATGTGCAAATTTATTCTCAATAAATACTAGCATCCGTCGATTAGGATATTGTCCAATAATCACCGATAATTTTGATATTATATCACAAGCAGATAAAATTTTCCTCCCTGGAGTTGGAAGTGCACAAACTGCAATGAGACAACTACAACAAAAACAATTAATTAGTGTATTACAAAATATAACACAACCAATATTAGGTATCTGTTTAGGAATGCAAATATTAGCTAAATATAGTGAAGAAAACAAAGGTACTGACACTCTAGGAATTATTAATACAACAGTAAAAAAAATGCCATATCAAGGATTATCATTACCTCATATTGGTTGGAATAAAACTAGTATAAAAAAAAATACACACAATTTATTTTATAATATTAAAAACGACAGTTATTTTTACTTTATACATAATTATTTTATACCCTTATGCGCAGAAACAATTGCCATTACACAATATGGCATCCCTTTCACAGCAGCAATAACATATCATAATTTTTTTGGTGTTCAATTTCATCCGGAAAAATCTAGCTCAGCAGGGGAACAATTAATAAAAAATTTTTTGGAGATGTGATCTATGATTATACCAGCATTAGATTTAATGAACGGCAATATAGTAAGACTATATCAGGGATGCTTTCATAAACAACGAATTTATTCAAATAATCCACTTCTATATTTAGAAAAATATTTTCAACAAGGCGCTAAAATAATACATCTAGTAGATCTAGAAGGAGCAAAAAATCCAACCAACCGACAAATACACTTACTCCATAAATTATTACGTGCCAACCAACACAACAATCTCCAAATAGGAGGAGGAATACGTTCTACAAAAGATATTGCAGATTTATTAAAACTTGGTGCCAAACGTGTCGTGTTTAGTTCACAAGGAATTAAAAATCCATACAAAACTAAAAAATGGTTTGAATATTTCGGCTCTGAATCGTTGGTATTAGCAATAGATATACGAATGAACTCAACAGGAACTAATAATGTCGTCATTAATGGGTGGCAAACAAATACTACTACAACATTACAAGAAATAATTGAACAATATCACAATATTGGTTTAAAACATGTTTTATGCACTGATATTTCAAAAGATGGTACATTAACAGGAAGTAATACTATTTTGTATCAAACAATATGTAAAACATGGCCTGATATTAAATTTCAATCGTCAGGAGGCATTAAAAATTTAGATGAAATACATAAATTAAGAGATACTGGTGTTACAAGTATCATTATTGGACGTGCCCTTTTAGAAGAAAAGTTCACTATATCGGAGGCTATCTCATGTTGGCAAAACGCATAATTCCATGTCTAGATGTACACAATGGACAAGTGGTTAAAGGTCGACAATTCCGTAATCATAACATTGTTGGCAATATTATTGATCTGGCGCAACGATATGTTCAAGAAGGTGCTGACGAATTAATATTTTACGATATTACAGCATCTCCGAATAATCGGACAGTTAATAAATATTGGATAAATCAAGTAGCAGAAATTATTAATATCCCATTTTGTGTGGCTGGAGGTATTAATACTTTAACACAAGCTAAAACAATTCTTTCTTGCGGAGCTGATAAAATTTCAATAAATTCACCAGCTTTATTAAAACCAATATTAATCAAACAACTTTCTGAATCCTTGGGTAGCCAGTGTATTGTAGTTGCCATTGACAGTTGGTACAATGAAAAGAAAAATATTTATCAAGTAAAATATCACACCGGAGATACTACTTGCACAAAAACAACTAACTGGCAAACGATACAATGGATACAACAAGTGCAAAATTATGGAGCTGGAGAAATTGTACTAAATATGATGAATCAAGACGGTATGCAACAAGGATACGATATAAAACAATTACAAGATATCAAAGAAATTTGTCAAATTCCACTCATCGCTTCCGGAGGTGCTGGCACGCTATACCACTTCTTAGACGCTTTTCAACAAACAAAAATAGATGGCGCACTAGCAGCTTCAGTATTTCATAAAAACATAATCAACATAAATATATTAAAACAATTTTTACAAAAAAATGGAATAAACGTTAGATTATCTTAAAATAAAACACATACTACTATCTCACTAAATTGGAAGAAATTGATGCACAACCTAACTCCAACAATTATCCAACATGCTATTTCAGGTGAAGTGCTAATGTTAGGATATATGAATGATGAATCAATAAAAATAACAAAAAATAGTGGCTATGTAACATTTTTTTCTCGCAGTAAAAAAAGATTATGGACAAAAGGAGAAACATCTGGAAATCGATTACAATTCATTCGTGCTTACGAAGATTGTGATAAAGATACATTACTCATGTTAGTTCTTCCAAATGGACCAACTTGCCACAAAAATAATAGTACTTGTTTTTATCCTGCTATGACCGATTGGGGGTTTTTATATAAATTAGAAGAAATTGTAAAAAATAGAAAATGTTCATATTTAAAAAACTCATATACTAAAAAACTATACGCTAGTGGAAGCAAACGAATTGCACAGAAAGTTGGAGAAGAAGGAATAGAAACCGCTTTAGCTGCTGTAACACAAAACAAAAAAGAACTTATTAACGAAGCCGCTGACCTAATTTATCACTTATTGGTTCTTTTAGAAACACAATCTTTAAATTTAACTAATATTATCAAATGTTTGCATGATCGACACAACAAAATTATTACATAATAATATAAGCACCGTTAATTATAAAATCACATTCTTAATTGTTTTAAAAACATCCACATCTATTATACCATCAAAATGGCTTTAAACTCTCAAAAAATTAAGTTTTAAAACTTATTTTAATATCAAACTCACTCCATACTGTAAAAATATATTATTTATTTATATCCCATTTATTATAACCAGTTAGCATGAAAAATATCATCCTTATTATCAATACACTTATAACCATGAGCCCCAAAATAATCACGTTGAGCCTGAATTAAATTTGCTGGAAGCACAGCTGAACGATAACTATCGTAATACTCTATAGCAGCTGAAAATGCAGGCACAGGAACTCCATTTTGAATTGCACAAATCACTATATCTCTTAAAGATTCTTGATAAAAATTTGCAATATCTTTAAAATAAGGCGCTAATAACAAATTAATTATTGAGGGATTATCCTTATATACATGTACAATATTTTGTAAAAGTTGTGCACGAATAATACAACCAGCACGAAAAATTTTAGCAATATTGCTAAAATTTAAATTCCAATTATTTTGATTAGCAGCTACTCGTAATTGCGAAAACCCTTGAGCATAAGACATTATTTTAGACAAATATAAAGCTTTCCTAATTTTTTCAATAAACTTATCAGGATCACAATCAATTCTTCTTACAGAAGGACCTAATAAAACCTTAGATGCACAAACACGTTGAGATTTCAATACAGATAAATAACGCGCAAAAACAGATTCAGTAATAATATTTAATGGTTCATTATTATCTAAAGCACTTTGACTAATCCACTGACCTGTACCTTTACTTTCTGCTTCATCTAAAATAGAATCCAATAAATAATATCCTTTCTCATTTTTTCTGATCAAAATATCTTTTGTAATACCTATTAAATAACTATTTAATTCACCTTGATTCCATTCATTGAAAATTTTTGACAAATCTTCATTACTGAAATTTAAAAGATATTTTAATAATGCATATGATTCTGCTATTAATTGCATATCAGCATATTCAATACCGTTATGAACCATTTTCACATAATGTCCAGATCCATCAGAACTAATATAAAATATACACGGTTCACCATCAAAATCTGCAGAAATATCTTTTAAAATCGGTTCAATTATATTATAACCACTCTTTTGTCCACCTGGCATAAAAGCAGGTCCATACAATGCACCAAATTCTCCACCAGAAATACCTAAGCCAATAAAATAAATTCCTAAATTAAATAACTCAAAATTTCTGCGAACCGTATCTTTATAAAAAGAATTTCCACCATCAATAAGCACATCACCTTTTTCTAAATAAGGAACCATTGACATAATTATTTGATCCACACTCGCTCCAGACTGAATCATAATTAAAATACAGCGGGGGCTCTCTAAAGAAAGCACGAAATCTTTAATAGAAGAATACGCAAACAATTTTTTCCCTACATGCTGCAATATGATACTTTCAACTTTATTATAAGACCGATTAAATATTGAAACACTATAACCATGTCTTTCAAAATTCAGGGCTAAACTTTTTCCCATGATACCCATACCAACTATACCTACTCTTTTTTTAATCAGCATACAATCACCTAATATAAAATAAAATAAAAAATTTTACAATATAACATAAAATATATACATGTTAAATTTAATAAATATAATGTATATTATCCTATATTTAACAATATTACTATATCCGTTTAATTTCTTTAAAAAATAAAAAAATAAAATATAAAAACAAACATATAAACAAAAAAAATTTCATCAAAAAAAATATCATATCAATCTACAATTAAAAATATTTTAAAACAGACAATATAGATATATAATCATAACCATTACTATATAATCATAATCATTACTACTACAACATATATAATTCACACATGAACATATTCACATTCTAATACATAATATTCAAACAATAGCTATTTATATAAATCATAAAAAATATTTTAAGTATAAAACCACTTAAAAATTACATAACTTACAATTATTAATTGTATTAAAAATATAATATTTATTTTAAATATATTTAAATTAATGTACTTAATATAATAATAACCAATTATCAATCAAACTTAACCATTTAACTAAAAATCACACATGCATAACACACCAAAAATATTAGTGACATGTGCATTACCATACGCTAATGGACCATTGCACCTTGGGCATATGTTAGAACATATACAAGCAGATATCTGGGTCCGCTACCAAAAAATGCGAGGTAAAACTGTTTACTTTATATGCGCCGATGACGCCCATGGAACAGCTATTATGCTTAAAGCACAAAAACTCGGAATATCACCAGAAATAATGATTCAACAAATTCATAAAGAACATAATCAAGATCTTAAAAAATTCTTAATAAATTACGATAATTATTATTCTACACATAGTATAGAAAATTTAGAACTCTCAACACTCATATACCTTCGCCTAAAAAAAAGAGGATTAATACAATCAAAACTCATCTCTCAACTATATGATACAGAAAAAAAAATATTTTTACCTGATCGATTCATTAAAGGAAAATGTCCTAAATGTCAAGCATTAAACCAATATGGTGACAATTGTGAAATTTGCGGAGCCATTTATAATTCTACTGAACTAATTCACCCTCGATCAACAATATCAAATACAATACCAATCATACAACAAACTGAACATTTTTTTTTCAATTTAACATATTTCACAAATATGTTATACCAATGGATTAAATCTAATAATTTACAAACAGAAATTATTAATAAAATGGAAGAATGGTTCAGCACAGGATTAAAATCATGGGATATCTCCCGAGACGAACCATATTTTGGATTTAAATTACCTGATTCAAATAAAAAATATTTTTATGTTTGGATGGATGCCCCCATTGGATATATGGGAACATTTAAAAATTTATGTAAGAAAATACATGATATATCTTTTGAAGAATTTTGGGCACAAAATTCAAAAAATAAAATTTATCATTTTATTGGCAAGGATATAATATATTTTCATATTTTATTTTGGCCAGCAATATTAGAAGGTAGCCAATTTCGAAAACCAACTAACATATTTGTTCATGGACATGTAACAATTAATGGCAGAAAAATTTCAAAATCCCATGGCACATTAATAAAAGCAAAAACTTATCTATCCCATTTAAATCCAGAAACATTAAGATATTACTATGCAACTAAACTATCATCTAACATTGATGATATTGATTTAAACTTCAATGAACTTATACACAAAATAAATGGAGATATTGTCAACAAAATAGTCAATTTGGCAGCAAGAAATGCAAAATTTATCAATCAATACTGTAATGGAGCATTATCAAACTATCTTCTTGAACCCATAATATATAACACATTTACCACAGCTGCTAACTATATTGGAGAAGCATTTCAAAAACGAAACTTAAATCGAGCAACTAAAAAAATAATACAACTAGCAGATTTAGCTAATCGATACATAGATGAACAATGTCCATGGAAAAAACAGTATACCAATAAAAAACAAACACAAGCCATTTATTCTATGGGGATACAATTATTCCGTGTGATAATGATTTATATGAAACCAATAACACCAGTATTAGCAAATAATACTGAAATATTTCTTAACACTATACTAACTTGGGAGAGCATTCACAAACCACTAACTGAACAACACTATATTCAACCATTTAAAACACTATTCACACGAATCACAACACAAGAAATCAACAAAATACTATCCGCAACAGAGAACAATTAACATCACTTCAAAACTTTTTATTTAAATTTTACAAAACTTATTTTTATATAACACCAAATTGTTTTTAAGATATTAACCATTACTAACCATTGATATATCAACAACAACTAAACACCACCACCATACTTGTAAATCGCACCACAAATTACAATTATTACATATTTTTTTATACATCAAAAGAAACTTAATAACAACTAATCACTACTATATAGTGTAATAATAACACACTAACTATCATCGAATAAAATCTAAATTACTCACATATCACTGCATTTTACTATTTATCTAATATAACTTTATCTTAAAGTAAGTAACAACATATTCACACACATTCAACTCTAATATTTTATAAAAAATAACATAATATAACATGTTTCAATATTATTAATATCAACACAACATTATAATAATACACAATCATTTTTAAAAACTCTCAATAAATATTATTTCCCGTTTTTTTTAATATTCCACCTGATGCAAAAGTAATAGTACTACTATTATCACCAACTCCACGAGCCTTAACACAAAAATGAACAGCATCAATAGAAATCGCCACATTTTTAGTATCTAATAACACTTGTAATGCTAAAAAAATTTGTTTAGTTAAACGTTCCTGTACCTGAGGACGTCTAGAAAAAAAATCAACCAATCTATTAATCTTTGATAAACCAATAATATGTTTATTAGGAATATACGCTACAGTAGCAATACCAGAAAAAATAATAAAATGATGTTCACACATACTAATGACATTAATATTTCGAACAGTAATCACTTCATCCATATTCATGGTATTTTTAAACATTGTAATTTTTGGAAAATTAGCATAATTTAAACCATAAAAAAAATCTTTAAGATACATTCTTGCAATACGTTTAGGTGTATCTATAATACTATCATGTTGCGAATCAATATTTAATAAATGTAAAATAGCTAACATATTTTCTGCAATACGTGCCTCTCTTACTTGATCATTTAACCTATTTTTTAATCCACTCTGTACTAAAAAAGGAGTTTCTAAACCCTGTAATAATAAAGTATCACGCACTAATAACGCTTGCTCCGTCAAAAATATCATAAACATTTGCCTATCTTTTAAAATATTCAAGTCAAAAAAATATTAATATTTTATGTTAAATCACATTATGAAATATTATCTATCTAAATAAAATTAACTACAGTCCACATAAAAATCATAATAAATATACTAAATATAAAATACTATTATTTTATAAATCAATCATGACATTACTACACGTAAAATACAAAATGTTAAAAATCAAAAATATATATGCTAAATAATAATTACCATACTTTTCCTACCATTTTGTGAATTAATCATAAAAATTTTTTACAAATAATTCACCATTTACAATACACAACATATTTTAATAAACAACGTTCTGAAATATAAAAAACACATAATGCAACGATAAAAAATTTACTCAACTTTAAAACACATAATCAATCATATACATTGCATCTCAATATATAATATGATATTTTTATCGTATTTTTAATTTTCAAAATTTTAAATAATACATTATGCTTGTCATTCATGCTGAACATAGAAAAAAAATAGGAACAAAAAACAGCCGAAAATTACGAAGACAAAACAAATGTCCAGGAGTAATCTATGGAAAACAACAACCAAACATTACTATTATAATCAACCAAAATATTATTTCAAATATACAACGAACGAACGATTTTTATAAAAAAACTATTGAAATTATCATTAATAACAACCAACGTTATATAACAAAAATTTGTCATATACAATACCATCCATTTAAAAAAACAATAACACATATAGACTTTCTTTATCAAATGTAACTATAATACAAATAAAAATTTGAATAAACACAATAATTAATATGCTTTTATTAACATAAAAAACATACGAAAAATCACATCATCCTGATAACTTCATTAACTATCGATAAATCACGCTCAGCTACAGTATATACCGTGACAAAAAACCAATGCTAAAAAAACCAATACAAATTCATAATAACTATTATCATTAAAAATTAAAACAATTCTACTGTAAATATCATAATCATTAGAAAAACACAATAAATTACAATAAAATATCAACTGAAAATACGTTTTTTATCGTCTTCTCGAGATTCTAATGCTAACTCTATTAAGATAGTCACTAAATCTTTCGAATTCAAACCACTAGCTTCCCATAATTTAGGGTACATACTAGTAACAGCAAAACCTGGCAATGTATTCACCTCATTGATTATAACACGAAAATCAGATGTTAAAAAAAAATCTACACGGGCCATACCCCAACATTGTAAAACACGAAACGCCCGTAAAACAACGCTATATATCTTGTCACTAACATCATGACTAATTTTTGCAGGAATAACAATTTCCACACACTCTTGATACTTATTTTGATAAGTATAAAAAGTATTTTTATCTAACAAAATTTCACCACAAACACTTATTCTTAAATCATTATTTCCTAACACTGCACATTCTAACTCTCTACCAACAATAGCTGCCTCTATCAAAACTTTATAATCTAAGCTAAAAGCTAAATTTATAGCTGAACAAAAATCTTTACGATTAAACACTTTTGACGTGCCAATCGAAGAACCTTGGCAGGCTGGTTTCACAAAAAATGGTAAACCAAAAACATCCGCATAGTATTCAAAATCCAACTGTTCGTCAGATTCAGTTAATGTGACAAAAGGAGCCACCATTAAACCAGCATCATGTAATAACCGCTTGGTAATATCCTTATCCATACTAATTGCAGAACCTAAAACACCACTACCAACAAATGGAATTTTTTTTATTTTCAATAAACCTTGTAAAGAACCATCCTCACCAAATCCACCATGAATAATTGGAAAAACAACATCAAGGCCAGATAAAATTTCAAAATCACTAAAACATCTAGACAATACACATGATTCGCATTGTGATATACTGCTACTTAGTCGATACTTAAAATATTGATAAAAATCAAAAATAACACCCCTAATCTTTGAAAAACTTATTTTATTCGTCATATCTTCCCGATGCCATATTCCCTTCTTATCAACAAAAATCATTATTATTGTAAATCGATTTTGATCAATAACACATGCAATATTTTTAGCAGATTGTAACGAAATATCATGTTCTAACGACACACCACCAAAAACAATACCAACATGCAATTTGGACATAATAAAATATTAATTTATCCTCTGAACATTAAACAACATTAATATTATCTAATATTACTTTAATGTCATCACCTAATATTTATATCTATTTTTAGATAACTAAAAATACACTGAACACAACGGATGTCTAAAAAAAAGTAACATATTCATGTCATACAAAATATTATTAATAAAACAAATATTATATAATTTTTACAAAAAAAAGCGACCCATCAATATATCAATATCATGAGTCGCACGTTATTTATATTACTACTAACAGCAAAACATCTATTCACCAATTAACATTCCTTTATGGACGATATACTAACTCTATATATAATAATTATATGTAAAAAATATGATTACTAATCATACTATTAATTATTATTAAAAAGTATAAACCATACCAAAGGCAAAAATATTATCCGTAGATATCTGTGCAGCATTAGTAAAATCATTCTTTTTAAGCAAATTAATACGATAATCCATAGTAGTAGAAATATTTTTATGTACATTATAAATACTACCAACTTCGATATATTTCTTTAAATAACAATCATAACCATTAATCATATCACTAGCTTTAGAATGCAAATAACCAATAGAAGGACGTAAACCAAAATCAAAACAATATTGCGCAACTAATTCAACATTTTTTGCTTTATCAACAAAACCATACACACGATCAGTATTAAAAGAATCCTCAAAAACACCAAACGGTATCATATTTTTCACTTCACCATATAATGCTGCTAAATAAATATTGTTATTATCGTATTTCAAACCTATAGAATAAGCTTCAACTTTATCATTTCCAGAATAATTATCCGCAGCATTCACTAAAGTTTTTTGCCCAACCGTACGATTATTATTGGTATAAGCAGCAGCTGTAGATACTCCATTATCAAAAGAATAAGAAGCAGAAACACCATAACCAATACCATTAGCTTCCTTTACAGTACGACCACTAGTTTGAGATTCATCATTTTTACCTTGATATTGCACCGCAAAATCTAAACCATTCACTAAGCCAAAAAAATTGGCATTACGATAAGTGACAACATTAGATGCACGACTAGAAAGAAAATTGTCAACTAAAGAAGTATCACCACCAAATTCAGGCATTACATCCGTCCAAGCACCCACATCATACAACAAACCATAATTTCTACCGTAATCAATAGTACCAAAAATACCATATTGCACACCAGCATATCCAAGACGAACAAAATTATCTTTAATATTGTTATTACCTTCAATATATTGAAAATTTACTTCGTCTTCCCACATACCAAAACCAACAACCGTATCACTAAGACATGTTTTTCCAATTAAACCATACCTTAGAAAAGAACGATCACCCTTCTTATTTTCATCAGGTGATAAATAATGCCCCCCATTAAAACTTCCAAATAATTCTAACGTACTCCCATTTTTATTATAAACTTCAACAGCACTTGCAATATGAAGCATGGATATAGTTAAAATCAGAGTACAAAAACACCGTAATTTCATATTGACACCCCTTTAATCAATAACAATTAAGTCACTAACATAAAAAAACTAAAGAAAACTAAATAATAACAAATTTACCACTCTACTTTTAGTGCAATCATCCAAAAAAAACAACATAAATAGACACAAAATCAGGTAATAGCACAACCTGTATTCTACTATAATAAAAAAAATCTTTCTACTAATTTTAAGTATATTCTAAAACAAAACACTGAAAATAATTTAAAAAACTGCAATATACATAACTTAAATCTATTTTAACCTGAAACAATAAATACAAAATTTACAAAAAAATTCAATATACATAATTTAAAATACAAAAATCAAACCCAATCTAAACGCGTAAAACGCTTGAAATTATTAACAAATATCAAATTTATTAACATGTGATACAATACTATTGTTGTCTTTTCATTAAAATGTCTTTTCATTAAAAATACCCTACCATACACATATCATACACATAAACCATTTTTAACATCACCATAAACAACTCAATTTTAAACTCTAACAAAATGTCACTAAACAAATTATAACAACCTTATCTTATTTCTTATTCTTATTTATGTATGAATAATACAAATACTTAAAAAAATTAACGCAATACATCCATGATAATAACATACTTAACTTAATATACTCTTTAATTCTTCTCCACAGATTCAACAACACGTTGTAAACTGACTAATCGCTCATTATTAGCAGTACGAATTAATAATACACCCTGAGTATTTCTACTAAAAATATTAATTTCTGATGCACGAATTCGTACCAATCTACCACAATCAGTAATCATCATAATTTCATCATCATCATCAACTTGTATTGAACCAACAACATTACCATTCCGATTATTAACTTTTATAGCAATTACACCTAAAATACCACGAGACCTAACTGGATATTCAATTTTATTGGTACGCTTACCATAACCATGTCTAGTTACCGTCAAAATAGAACTATCACCCCGAGGTATAATTAAAGAAACTACATGATCACCATTCAATAAATTCATACCTCGCACACCAATTGCTGTACGTCCCACACTACGAACCTGATTTTCCTGAAAACGTACTACTTTCCCATATTTAGAAAATAACATAACTTCATTATCACCATAAGTAATATCAGCACCAATTAACTCATCACCTTTATTTAAATTCAATGCAATAATACCCATATTTCGAGGACGACAAAACTCAGTTAAAGAAGTTTTCTTCACTAATCCACTACTAGTAGCCATAAATACCTGACATCCTATTTCATATTTACGAATAGGTAAAATAGCTGTAATACG
The DNA here is from genome assembly GCF_000973505.1 of Blochmannia endosymbiont of Polyrhachis (Hedomyrma) turneri. Classification (NCBI taxonomy): domain Bacteria; kingdom Pseudomonadati; phylum Pseudomonadota; class Gammaproteobacteria; order Enterobacterales; family Enterobacteriaceae; genus Candidatus Blochmanniella; species Blochmannia endosymbiont of Polyrhachis (Hedomyrma) turneri. The sequence continues at coordinate 551,735 of NZ_CP010048.1, forward strand.
TTCACGGGACTCCAAAGGTAATAAATTAACAATAGGCCGACCACGAGAAATATGTTTCGCTGCTGGCAACCGATATACCTTCATCCAATATATACGACCATAATTAGAAAATAACAAAATAGTATCATGAGTATTTGTCACTAATAACCTAGTAATAAAATCTTCTTCTTTAACTCGTGTTATCAATCTACCCTTACCTCCTCGCCGCTGTGCTTCGTAATCCGCTAATGGTTGATATTTGACATATCCTTGATAAGATAATGTTACTACCACATCCTCTCGATCAATTAAATCTTCAACATTAATTTTAGAAAAATCTCGTATAATTTCAGTACGACGTGCATCTGAATATCGTGCTTTAATACTTGTTAACTCTTCACAAATAACACTCGTTAAACGTTTCGAATGTTTTAAAACATCAATCAAATTTTCAATTTTTAACAATAATTCTTTATATTCATTCAATAACTTATCATATTCTAAACTAGTTAATTTATATAAACGTAAATCTAAAATGGCCTGCACTTGCTCTTTACTAAAATAATACAAATTATCACGAATACCAACATGCATACTTTCCAACCATGAAGATTCAAATATATTACTAGAAACCATTCCTCGCATCATCACAACAGAACCTAATTCCCAAGAAGTAGACATTAAAGAACTCGTAACACCTACTGAAGTAGACGAATCACGAATTAATGAAATAATCTCATCAATATTAAATAAAGCAACTACTAGAGCTTCCAAAACAATCATCCTATTTTTAGCTTTTTTAAGCTCAAAAATAGTACGACGAATAATTATAGAACGACGATGATATATGAAAGCAGATAGAATTTGCTTTAATGAAAGAATTTTAGGTTGACCATGATCCAAAGCAACCATGTTAATTCCAAATGAAATTTGCAACTGAGTTAGTGAATATAAATTATTCAATACTACTTCAGAAACAGCATCACGCTTTACTTCAATTACAATTCTCATACCATCTTTGTCAGATTCATCACATAATCCAGCGATACCTTCTAAACGATTTTCCTTAATTAATTCAGCGATTTTTTCAATTAAACGTCCTTTATTTACCTGATATGGTATTTCATATATAACAATAAATTCTTTATTATTTTTAGAATCTGTTTCAATTTTAACACGGGCACGAATATGAATTTTACCCCTACCGGTACTATATGCTTCTTTAATACCATGAGAATCATCAATAATAATAGCTGCAGTTGGAAAATCTGGCCCAGGAATATAATTCATCAATTCATCCACACTAATATCTTCATTTTCTATAAAAGCCAAACAAGCATTAACAACCTCACAAAGATTATGAGGGGGGATATTTGTCGCCATACCAACAGCAATTCCAGTGGAACCATTAATTAATAAATTTGGAATTCGAGTAGGCAATACAACCGGAATTTGCTCAGTCCCATCGTAATTAGATTCATAATCAACAGTCTCTTTATCTAAATCAAACAGTAATTCATGAGCTACTTTAGACATACGTATTTCGGTATAACGCATTGCTGCAGCCGGATCACCATCAACAGAACCAAAATTTCCTTGTCCATCCACTAAAAGATATCGCATAGAAAAAGATTGCGCCATACGTACAATTGCATCATATACAGCAGTATCTCCATGAGGATGATATTTACCAATCACATCACCGACCACACGAGCAGATTTTTTATAAACTTTATCCCAATTGTTATTAAGAATATACATTGCATACAATATTCGACGATGCACAGGTTTTAGTCCATCTCGTATATCAGGCAATGCTCGACCAATAATCACCGACATTGCATAATCTAAATATGAACGCTTTAACTCTTCTTCAATGTTAATCTCTATAATCTCTTTTGCCATAATAATTCATCAAATTTCAAGTTGCTTAGCAGTAAATAATTAACAACAATCAAATAACTAAATATAAACACGTTAAAACACAAACTAAATTCACACAACAAATTTAAAATTAAAAAATTTTACAAAAATAATTCATTTTCACATATATTATAAAATATAATAACTTTACGATAAAAAATAGCATATAATGAAAAAATTATTATTTGTATTAAAAAATATTTAAAAACCTTAAATTAGCCGATTTAAAATCCATGACATCCAATCCAACCAACATAGTTAGTGTAAAAAATTATAATGTATTAAAAATATAATATATGTAAATATATACTGCTACAATAACTCATATACTATAACAACTCCATGAACGATAATAATAATATTGATTATAACGAAAAAATAAAATTTGACACACTTTTTAACCACTGGTGGGACAAAAATGGAACATTTAAAATACTACATCAAATTAATCCTATTAGATTAAAATACATTACAAACTGTAGTAATGGAATATTTAAAAAAAAAATATTAGATGTTGGCTGTGGTGGAGGGATCCTCTCTGAGAGTATGGCCGAAAAAGGAGCACATGTTACTGGTCTAGACATAGGAGAAAATACAATTCAAGCTGCACAAAAACACGCTAACCAACAAAAAATACAGATTAATTATATTAATGAAACAATAGAACAACACGCACGTAAAAACAAACATAAATATGATATAATCACTTGCATGGAAGTCTTAGAGCACGTACCAAACCCTATATCAATTATACAATCATGCGCTTATGCATTAAAAATTAATGGCAACATTTTTTTTTCTACACTAAATCGTACTATTATTTCATGGCTAATTATTATTGGGGGAGCTGAATATATATTTAACATTCTCCCGTACGGAACACATCAATTTAAAAAATTCATTAAACCATCCGAACTATTAGCATGGACGGACACAGCACACTTACAAGCAAAAAAAATAATCGGACTATCCTTTAACATAATATCTAAAAAATATAAATTATCCAATAATCTCAATACAAACTACATACTACATGCTAAACATATTACACAATAAACTAATAATTAAACATCTTGAATCATTAAAATGTATATAATTTAATTTGAATCATTACAATGTATATAATTTAATATAAACATATTCAATATAAACATAAACATATAAACATATTTAATATATTTAATATAAACATCCCGTTTTACTTTTTTAATTTAATAATTCACAACACTTAACTTACATATAAATTTAAATTTAAAATAATTTTGTTATTCCAAATTAAAATTATCATACAATGTCACAAAAAAATATAACAATTAACCACCACCCAAAATGCACACTTTAAAATAATTTCTACTAACAAAAAAGAAAAATAATTAAATAAAAAAATCATCAGGCAAAAATATGAATCATAATCTAGTAGTTACAAAACGTAACGGATCCCAAGAACTTATTAACCTTGATAAAATTCACAAAGTCATAAATTGGGCAGCTAAAAACCTAAAAAACGTTTCAGTTTCACAAGTCGAATTACGCGCACATATACAATTCTATAATGGAATTAAAACATCAGATATTCAAGAAACTATTATCAAATCAGCAGCAGACTTAATTTCTCAAAAAACACCCGACTATCAATATCTAGCAGCACGTTTATCAATATTTCATCTACGTAAAAAAGCATATGGTAAATTTGAACCACCCAAACTATACCAACATGTTTTGCGACTAGTTGAAATAGGAAAATATGACAAACATTTATTACAAAATTATAGTCCAGAAGATTTTGAAAAAATGAACAACTTCATTGATCATCACCGTGATATGAATTTTTCTTACGCCGCAGTTAAACAGTTGGAAGGCAAATATTTAATACAAAATCGAGTTAGTGGAGAAATTTATGAAAGTCCACAATTCATGTATATATTAATTTCCGCCTGTTTATTTTCTAAATATTCTGACACACATCGCATGTATTATATAAAAGAATTTTACAATGCAGTATCCACATTTAAAATTTCACTAGCCACCCCAATTATGGCAGGAGTACGAACTCCAACAAGACAATTCAGTTCTTGTGTTCTTATTGAATGTGCTGATAATCTAGATTCAATTAACGCTACTAGCAGTGCTATTGTAAAATATGTTTCACAACGAGCAGGAATTGGAATTAATGCAGGACGAATCCGAGCCATTGGAAGCCCTATACGAAATGGAGAAGCATTTCATACTGGTTGTATTCCGTTTTACAAACATTTTCAAACAGCAGTTAAATCTTGTTCACAAGGGGGAGTGCGAGGTGGAGCAGCAACACTATTTTATCCTATTTGGCATTTAGAAATAGAAAATTTATTAGTTTTAAAAAATAATCGGGGTATAGATAGTAATAGAATTAGACATTTAGATTACGGGGTGCAAATTAATAAATTAATGTACCAGCGATTACTAGAAAGAAAAGAAATTACATTATTTAGCCCTTCCGATGTACCAGATTTATACAACTCATTTTTTGAAAATCAAATAAACTTCGAAAATTTATATGTAATGTATGAAAAAAATTCGAAAATACGTCAAAAAAAAATTAAAGCAGTAGACCTATTTTCACTCATGATGCAAGAACGTGCTTCCACTGGACGCATTTATATTCAACACGTAGATCATTGTAATACTCACAGCCCATTTGACAGTAAAATAGCACCAATTCGCCAATCTAATCTATGTATGGAAGTTCTATTACCAACTAAACCTTTACAAAACATTAATGATGATTCAGGTGAAATCGCTTTATGCACATTATCTGCGTTTAATCTTGGAGCTATCGATGATCTTAAAGATTTATCTAAATTATCTATATTACTAATTCGTGCCTTAGATGAATTACTAGATTATCAAAATTATCCAATACGTTCTGCCAAATATAGCGCAATCAAACGGCGATCATTAGGTATCGGGGTTATAAACTATGCCTATTATTTAGCTAAAAATAAAGTTCGTTATTCAGATGGAAGTGCGAATAACTTAACACACAGAACATTTGAAGCACTTCAATATTATCTTTTAAGCGCCTCAAATACCCTTGCTAAAGAACGAGGAACTTGCTCATTATTTCATGAAACTACATATTCGAAAGGTATATTACCTATAGATACTTACAAAAAAGATGTAGATACTTTAACAAATGAGAAGTTATATTATAACTGGACAAAATTACGAATGAACATTCAAAAATATGGTCTTAGACATTCTACACTATCAGCATTAATGCCATCAGAAACTTCATCACAAATTTCTAACGCCACAAACGGCATTGAACCACCACGAGGTTTTGTTAGTATTAAAACATCTAAAGATGGGATTTTGCGACAAACAGTACCTGAATCTATAAATTTAAAAAATGAATATGAACTATTATGGGATATTCCAAACAACAATGGTTACTTACAACTAGTAAGTATTATGCAAAAATTTATCGACCAATCTATTTCTGCCAACACAAACTATGACCCATCCCGATTTTCAAATTCAAAAATTCCAATGAAACAACTATTATCAGATTTACTACTAGCATATAAATACGGGATAAAAACATTGTACTACCATAACACAAGAGATAACGCTAATGATACACAACAAACAACAACACAACATGATAATCCACAAAATATGTGCACAGGAAATGCCTGCATAATTTAATATTTTTATATAATATGTAATTATTGAATAATTAACTATCTAAAATTAAATTTACTAAATATTTTTAAAAAAAACAAACTTTATGGAATATAATATGTCATATACAACTTTTTCAAAAAACAACAACAATCAACTTCTTGAACCAATGTTTTTCGGTCAATCAGTAAATATTGCACGATTTGATCAACAAAAACACAATATCTTTGAAAAACTCATTGAAAAACAATTATCTTTCTTTTGGAGACCAGAAGAAGTTGATATTTCAAAAGATCGAATCGACTATCAATCACTTGCAGAACATGAAAAACATATTTTTATTAGCAATTTACAATACCAAACTTTATTAGACTCTATTCAAGGAAGAAGTCCAAATATTGCTCTTCTACCATTAATATCTATCCCAGAGCTAGAAACATGGGTAGAAACATGGGCCTTTTTTGAAACTATTCATTCGCGATCATATACTCATATAATTCGAAATATCGTTAACATGCCATCGATTATTTTTGATAACATTATTAATAATAACAATATACTAAACAGAGCCAAAGATATTTCCAGCTATTATGACAAATTAATCGAATTAACAAATTATTACCATTTATTAGGTAATGGAATTCATATAATTAATAATAAAAAAATCTCAATTAATTTACATGAACTAAAAAAAAGATTATACCTATGCTTAATCAATGTTAATGTATTAGAAGCTATTCGATTTTATGTAAGCTTTGCCTGTTCATTCGCATTTGCTGAAAGAAAATTAATGGAAGGAAATGCTAAAATAATACGACTTATTGCACGAGATGAAGCATTACACTTAACTGGCACACAACATATATTAAATCTCATGAAATCAGGAAAAGACGATCCAGAAATGGCTGAAATAGCTTTAGAATGCGAACAAGAAACTTATAAAATATTTTTATCAGCAGCAGAACAAGAAAAAACATGGGCACAGTATTTATTTGAAAACGGATCAATGCTAGGATTGAATAAAGAAATTCTCTGCCAATATATTGAATATATTACAAATATTCGAATGCAATCTCTGGGTTTAAATCCACAATTTAATACGATTTCCAATACAATACCATGGATTAACGCATGGTTAACATCAGATAATGTGCAAGTTGCACCACAAGAATCAGAAACAACTTCATATCTAATAGGCCAAATAGACTCTACTATTAATTATTCAGATTTTGATGATTTCACGTTGTAACAAACACTACATATCACATAATAGCAATAATATTACTATAATATTTAATTAAATAATACAGACTAATTAAAACAACCAAATAATAACAAATTCAATGTCAAAGATAATAAATATTCAACAACTATACATTTGTATACACAATCAAACAACTAGAGTGTTATATCATAAAAAATATTGCTCAATTTTAGAAACACTAGAAGCAAACAACATTACAACCAATTCTCAATGCCGTGCAGGATATTGCGGAGTATGTCGTGCATCATTAATATATGGTACAATTACATACCTCAAACAACCATTAGCATATGTTCAAAAACATGAAATTCTTATTTGTTGCACACTACCAAAAACTAACATTCAAATAAAATTATAATCAATAATAAATTCCAATTTTATTGTTTTTATAACACGATAATAATCAAAATTTAACAAACTACAACCACTGAACATACTATATCAAAGATAATAAATATAATAAACACTGAGGAAAAATACCAAAAAATGCTAGTAATACAGAAAATACTAAAACAATACAAAGCGCACATAGCACCATAACTAATTGCTTATTATTATAATAGGAATTTAAAAAAGCAAAAGAACCATTACTACACCGTACATAAAAATCCCTAGAAGGCAACGGACTTAAATATAAAATAATTATCGCACGTGAATAATATAATACGCTCACTCCAGAACAAAAAACCATAAAAGCCACACACCACCACAATTCTCGTTCTACACCAAATATAATCAAATAAAATTTACAAATAAATCCTAATGTTGCAGGAACACCAGCTAACGCTAGTATTATAATGGTAAATGCTATTGATAATATTGGATCCTTCCAAAATAAACCCCGATATAAATTTAATATACCTGGATCTTCATTTTTATCGTAATAATATATACAAAATACTAAACTAAATACAATAAATGCCCCTAATGTAGCAAAACAATAATTCACTAAACAAATACTGATAGTTTCTATACCATCTGTAAATGTATTCAATACATTAAAATTACGAACAGGAAATGATTGTTTCATACTACCTATCACACCTACTAATAGATAACCAGTGTGTGTAACAGAAGAATATGCTAAAATCCTTTTTATATTGTCTTGTTTAATAGCCATTAAAGTACCAAATAACATTGAAACACAAGAAATTATAACCAAAATGTAAATTATCTTATTATAAGATGCTGGAAATAAAAGAAAAAAACGAACTAATATAGAAAACACAGAAATTTTATTAATCGTAGCTAAACACATTCCTGCTATTTCTGAAGCACCTTGATAAACATCAGCTGTCCATAAATGAAACGGTACTAACGATAATTTAAAACCAAATCCCACCAACATCATCGATATACCAAGCATCAATATCATTGACTGACTAAACACATTTGCCCTCATAACTAATTCAGCAAAAAGATCAATAAATGATAAACAAGCTGTTTCAGCATATACCAAAGCTATACCAAATAATAAAAATGCAGTAGATATAGCAGATAATACAACATATTTAATAGTAGCTTCTAAAACATATTGCCGTGCAGTAACATAACCTATGATACCAAACAAAGGCAAAGAAACCAACTCAATTCCAAAAAATAACATTACTAAATGACTAGTATTAACTACTATCACGGCACCAATAGTAAGAATTAACAATAACAAATAAAACTCATCAGAATAAACACAACGATTATAAGCCAACCACATATAAGATACGATGCTAGTCACAAAACTAGCAAGCAAAACCAACACCATACATAAAATTGAAAACTTATCTATATAAAATAAATTTGCAATTTCATGTACCTCATATTTCCATACTATATATAACGAAACAAAAGATGTAGTAACTCCAAATATCGTTATAAAAAAAGTTACACAATGACAACGGTAAAACAAAACAAACAATAATACACATAATGTCGTTACACATAATATTAATAATGGTAACAATCCTATCATGTCTTGAAAAGTCATTATCATAATAAATTATAATCCCCGTTATATATATTATTTATGGAACAGGAAAACGAACAACATTCTTAAAACATTTATAAATATTGTTCATCGAAATGAATGATATATCTATAACAGGCTGTGGGAAAAATCCCAAACAAATCACAAAAAATAACAACGGGAAAATAATTACTTGTTCACGAAATGATAATAGAGAAAATGATAAAGAAGAATAATTATTGTTAATCTTCGATATACCGTAATAAATACGATGTATAAAAATCAATGAATAAACTGATGCAAAGATGCTTCCAAAAGCAGAAATTGATGCAATAACAGGATAAGTATGAAACAGCCCAAATAAAATCATCACTTCACCAATAAAATTTCCAGTACCAGGCAAACCTAACATACATATCGAAAATAACAAAGACAAACCAGGAATTAAATGTAATTTATCCCATAATCCACCCATTATTCTCATATCTCGTATATGTATCCGCTCAAACAACTGTCCACAAAGAATAAACATACCTGCCGTAGACAAACTATGAGCTACTATATGTATAACTGCACCTTGATAAGCCAACAGATCACCGCTATATACTGCTAATAATATAAATCCCATATGAGACATGCTACTATAAGCTATTAATCGCTTAATATCAGTTTGAGAAAAAGATATCCAAGCAAAATAAAAAATACTGATCACTCCTAAAAAAATTCCAATAAAAGAAAATCCTCTGGAAGCATTAGGAAATAATGGTAAATTAAATCGAAACAAACCATATGCCGCTATCTTTAATAAGATACCAGATAAATCTACAGAACCAGCAGTTGGTGACTCACTATGAGCATCAGATAACCAACCATGAAATGGAATAATCGGCAATTTAACAGCAAAAGCAACAAAAAAGCCCAACATTAATAAATATTCTATATGAATCGGCATAGACACAAATAATAAATTATCGTAATTAAATGTCCACACACCATTAACATTATAATTTACAAATACTAACCCCAAAATAGCCACCAACATAACTAACCCACTAATTTGAGAATAAATAAAAAATTTTACAGCAGCTTGAATTCTAATTTCAACATTTGAAAATTTATGCCCCCATAAAGAAATTAATAAATACATTGGAAAAATCATCATTTCCCAAAACAAAAAGAAACAAAACATATCGATTGATAAAAATACAGCAATAACACATGAAATAAGCCAAAGTAAATTAAAATAAAAAAAACCCACCTGACGTCTAACTTCTTTCCATGAACAAAGAACAGATAAAACCCCCAAAAAACCAGACAACATCACCATCAACAATGACAATCCATCTAACGCTAAACGAAAATTAATATCAAACCGAGAAACCCAAGACCAAACATATTCCTTCTGCCAATGGGATGAAACAGAACATTGAACAACATCCAACATATATTTTCCACTCTGTACACATAGAGCTAATGTTATTATAAATGTTACTCCTATACCAATTAAAGCAAACCAACGAGGTAACACCTTATTAATACATTCAGAACACCAGCATATAATACCAGTTAAAAACGGAATAAATACAAGATAAAATAACAACATAATATATCCTAATTAATAATTACTAACTATACGCCAACAATAACTAAAAAACTCACTTATATAAACAAACATATAAAAACATTACGTAACACACACCGCTACAAATGTTTTCTTTCATAAAAACATCAATATCAACAAAAGAACTGTTATACCAAATATAACGGACATAATATAATGACGAATCTGACCATTTTCACTCAATACCAATCTGTCAGAAAAAAAATTAACTATATTACGTACACTGAAATATAATACATAATGCACTGGATCAAAAGAAAACACACGAGCAATCAACAAATAAGGCTTAATAACAATGTGTTTATATATCCAATCACATCCCCAACCAACAAAAACAAACTCTACAAACACTCTCCCTAATAAACAATTCAACAACTTATCTAATAGCATAAAACGATATGAACATAAATAATATAAACCAGATAAAAAACACCCAGAAATAACTATAACACCTAAACAAATCTCAAAAACAAACTTATTATAAACACAAACACCATTGTTTAAAATTTGCATAGATGAAGGCAATGCACCAAACATAGGAAGCCTTAATAAGGCCCCGAAACAAGTAGATAACACCAATAATATTAATAACGATAAACCCTGGAAAATATCATAACATGATTTAGACTTAACTACATTGGAGCCGCTATAAAAAATAATAAAAATCATACGGAAAGTATACAAAGATGTCAAAAATGATCCAATTAATCCCGCAATAATAAATAAAGAATTATTACTAAGAAACACATTCCAAAGCACTTCACCTTTGGAATAAAACCCAGAAGTTACTATAGGAATCGCAGATAATGAAGCTCCTCCTACCAAAAAAGAAAAATAAATTAACGGTGTAGATGTATATAATTTACCTATTTTAAAAATATTCTGCTCACCATGACAAATCATAATAAGAGATCCAGATGCAAGAAACAATAATGCTTTAAAAAAGGCATGAACCATTAAATGAAAAATCGATGATTCCCATGCTTGCACAGAAAGAGCTATAAACATATAGCTGATTTGACCAACAGTAGAATATGCTAAAATTTTCTTAATATCAGTTTGTACTAATGCCGAACAACTTGATATAATTAAAGTTATTGATCCAATAACACCAATTACGTATAATATATTTGGAGCTATTACAAACACATTGTGTGTCCGAGCAATTAAATAAACTCCAGCAGTCACCATGGTCGCAGCATGAATTAATGCTGATACCGGAGCAGGAGCTACCATAGCATCTGACAACCATATTTGAAAAGGAAATTGTGCTGATTTTGCTACAGCAGCAATAACTAGAAACAAAGCAATCAAATTTGGAGAAATACTAAAAAATTCTGTAGAAACACATGACATTAATTTATATACATCTAATGTATGGAAGCATGCATAAAACATAAATATTGCACATAACAAAAAAATATCTCCAATACGAGTTACAAGAAATGATTTTAATGCTGATTCTCCATGCTTTTTATCAACATAATAAAAACCAATAAGCAAATAACTACACAAACCTACACCTTCCCATCCAAAATACATTAACAATAAATTATCCGCCAATATTAAAATAATCATATTTGCAACAAACAAATTCATGTAAGCCAAAAAACGAAAATACGACGGATGATCAGACATATACGATAAAGAATATATATGAATCAAAAAACTAACCCAAGTAACTAACAATAACATACTCAAAGATAACCCATCTAACCTAAAAACTACAGGAATACAAAAATCAATTAAAGAAATCCATGTATAAACTGATTGAACAAAAAAAAATGAACTTTCACTCTCATTAGCACTAACATGATTTAAAAAATCAAACGATACCCATGTAGCACATAACACCGATAAACATATACTTCCAACACCAATAGTAGAAATCATATACTTAGAAAATAATTTTTGAAAAGATATTAGTAAAACAAATCCTAATAATGGAAACAACATTACCAAAAATAAAAAATTCATCTACGCATCTCACTAATTTTATCAATATCTAAAGTATGATAATACCTATACATCTTTAACAATAACGCTAAACATACACTAGCCTCAGAAACAGCAATAGTAATAATAAAAATATAAATCACCTGACCATCCTCATGACCTAAATAATTACCAACTAAAACAAACATTAAAGCTGAAGCATTAATCATAATTTCTAACCCTAATAAAACAAACAAAAAATTACGCCGTACAATACTTCCAAACAATCCTACAATAAATAAAACAACTGATAAACTAATACCATGCGATAATGGAATCATATATATTATTCCTAACTGAGACTTTACTGTATTGTTGTATTATCCTTAGTGACTCCCTCACCAACAAGCTCACTAAAACCACCCCCAATTCGAAGAGATATTATTAATGCTGCTAACAATAGCATTGACGCCATTTCTACCACTAACAAATAATATCCAAATAAACTAATTCCAACACTTTTTAATGTAATAATTTCTCTACTTATATTGTCAATATAAAAATCACCCTTGCCACTCCAAATAATATACAAAGAAATTACTGAAAAAATAAAAATCAAAAATAATCTGCTCATACTACGCTCAATCATTAAACTATTACTTTTCAACTCAGAATCATCAACATTTAACATCATAACCACAAAAATAAAAAGTACCATAATAGCCCCAGCATAAATTATAACTTCTAATGCACCGGCTAAATACGCACCTAAAAGAAAAAAAACACAAGAAATCGACAAACAAGAAACCACTAAACATAATAAAGCATATACAGGATAAGTATTTAAAACCACACCAATCGCTGATATAATGGAAATTATGTTAAACAAATAAAATAATATCTCCATTGTCCAATATACCCTCAAAATATATCAACTAAAATGCAAAATATGTTACATCATCCATACAACAACACAAACACACCATTCTATTATGGCATAATAGTCTTAACATCAATGGGATCTGTAGATGCTCTTTTAGAAAAAGAGTTATTCTTACCTTCTAAAGAAACTCCAGATACCTGATAAAAATCATACTCCGGATATTTCCCTGCTTCATTAATTAATAAATCTACCTTTTCATATATCAAATCAGATCTATTACACTCATTCATGTTAAAATCTTGAGTAAGCTGAATAGCACCAGTGGGACATGATTCTTCACACATACCACAAAAAATACAACGAGAAAAATTAATACGAAAAAACTCTGGATACCAACGACCATTTTCACGTTCACCTTTTTTTAAAGCAATACAATCAACAGGACATGCTACAGCACACAAACCACAAGCTACACAACGTTCATTACCATCAAGATCAGATGTTAATACAATACGACCACGATACCTAGAAGCCGGTATACAAGGAACATCAGGATACATCTGAGTCTCTCTTTTACTAAACGCCTGCAAAGCAACTATAAATATACTGCGAATAATAGAAAAACAATCTTTAAAAAAAATTTTCCAATAAATAAACAATGAATCTAACCTCATAATTTTAATTATTTAATAAAATAAATATTGCAGTAACCAATAAGTTTATAATAGTACACGGCAAACACACTTTCCAAGCTATTAGCATCACCTGATCATATCTTGGTCGAGGTAATGCAGCACGAATCAATATAAAAAATACAATAAATAAGAAAATTTTACCTATAAACCACACAAAACCAGGCAACAAAGGCCCATGCCACCCACCTACAAACAAAACAGTTATCAACGCCGAAATAACAATTATGCCAATATATTCACTAATAAAAAATAAACTAAACTTTATACCAGAATATTCAATATGATAACCATCTGCTAATTCTTGCTCAGATTCAGGCTGATCAAACGGATGTCTATGACATACAGCTAACCCAGATAAAAAAAAAGTAATAAATCCAAAAAATTGCGGCACTATATTCCATAAATACCTTTGCGACTCTACAATAATGCTTAAACAAAACGAACCCGATTGTGCTACTACACCCATTATTGACAAACCTAAAAAGACCTCATAGCTCAATGTCTGAGCTACAGCACGAATAGAACCAATCAAAGAATATTTATTATTACTTGACCAACCACTAAGTAAAATAGAATATATTGTTAAACTAACCATCATCAAAAAAAACAATATACCAATATCAAAATCTGATATCATCCAATTTGGAATGATTGGAATAATAATTACACTAAGTAATAATACCAAAAAAGAAATCACCGGAGATATAATAAAAACAATTTTATTAGAAAATGGAGGAACCCAATCTTCTTTAAACATTATCTTAATGAAATCAGCAACTAATTGTAAAGAACCACCCCAACCTACCCGATTAGGGCCATAACGATTCTGAAACAAAGCTAATATACGACGCTCAAAAAAACTCATATAACTGCCACAAATCACCATAACACACAACACAACCAAGGATTTTATAACAGCAACTATATAAAACATAAACGATTCATCAAATAAAAGAGCTAACATTAAAACTTTCCTTCTATATTCGTTATATACATGCCCAAATAAAAATGCGATATTCCAGGCAATCCTATAGGTAAACCAATATAACCAGAAGTTAATTTATTACTAAATACTAACGGTAATGATAATTTATGATCACCACATGTAATCACTAAAATATTTTTATCATACAAACCAAATTGAATCCCATCTGATTGGCTAAGTACTACATATGGATTCGTTATACATTTCTGAATAGATAAAGAACGCTGAGACAATTCTTCACTGCCAAAAATATGCCAATATGGAACAACATACCACATGTTATTACTAATATTTATTGAATTAGATGATAAAGAGGAAGATACAATAGGAACATTAACAAACCAATCTATTCCTCTTCTTTCATTCTTGACACTATGATCAAAAATGCGAACTCCAGAATCCATAAAATTTCCCACTCCGCTATGAAATTTATTCCACGCTTGAGGGGAATTCCAACCAGGTGACCACACAAAAGCGATATGCTGACGACCAAAATTTGGAATATTATTACCTTCCATAGAAAAAGAAAACATACTATCCTCATCCTGGCATACACGAGGCTCATGTACGTTAATATCTGTTCCATAAGACGTACGACCACTATAACGACTTGGAGCTCGAGATAATTTTTGACCAAAAATTCGAAATGATGCATGAGGTGCTGCTAAACGAATTTTAGACAATTCCGGCAAATTCAAAACAACACGATCAACCACATCATCAAAATTTAAATACCTCATCTGATTCTGTGAACAAAAAACAGCCCGTAATTTATATAACCACCGCCAACTTTCAAAAATCAACAAAGAAGAATCATAATAATTTGGATTATATACCCGAAAAAAGCGTTGAGCTCGACCCTCCTGATTAATTAGTGTACCATCACTTTCAGGTACACTGGTTACTGAAAAAACTAAATTCGCATGTTTATGAAACGATAATCTCTGATGATCTAACACTATTAAATGATTGATCCGTCTTAAAAAAGATTCAACACGCTTAAATGACAAATGACGACAAAGATCACTTTCTAATACAATTACAGAATCAATCTTATTATCTTTACTAACATCCAATGCATCATCTAAACTACCTCCTCCATTCATCATAGCCAATCCTATACTGTTAACTTCAGATACAACTAAATTAATACTGACATGTTTACCACAATTCTTCAATGATTTAGCAATATTAGCAGCAGCTGAAATAATTGATTCATTTCCAACATTACTACCAGAAATAATTACTGGCCGCTTTGCCTTTAATAAGGCTTGCGCAACCATATGAACTTTATTAATCAAATTATTATCAAAATCATTAACAGTAGGAGCTGTATTATCCAACACACTCGCAACAGCAAACCCAAAGCGCGCTTGATCATTTAAAGATGCATAATATGTCCAAAACGCAACATCATCCAATTTCGTTTTATCAACATTAGTAATAAACAAAAAATTCGTATTACTTGCCAAAGAACGTACAGCATTCATATGCCAAATAGGAATATTTTTATCCTTAGCCACATTTAACATCCCACCCTTCACAGATTGACGTATTGCTAAAGCAATTCGAGCACTTGTCTGAGTTACATCCTCCCCTAACAAAAATATCGCATCAGCAGCCTCTATATCCTTAATAGAAGCAATATATATACCACTATTTTGTAAAATATTAAATATAAGTAATAACACACGATGCTCGAATCTATTTATTCCAAAATAAAAATTATCAGCACCCACCAAATCCATTAAAGCAAAATTACTTTCAACACTAGCTCTAGGAGAGCCAATGCCAATAACTTTATTGGAGATACGTAATATCTTTACCCCCGCTGCTATAGCCTGTTCTTCATTTAATTCTATCCAATTTTTTTTATCTTTCCTGTGTAGGGGTTTTTTGAACCGAGATTCCATATTATTAACATAATCATAACCAAACCTACCACGATCACATAAAAAATAACCATTTATACTACCATTATAACGATTATCAACACGACATATTTTCCCATAACGTTCACCTAAAATAATATTACAACCTACACTACAATGTACACAAATACTAGGAGAAAATTGCATGTCCCATTTTCTGGAATAATATTGAGAAGATGTTTTATCAGTAAAAACACCAGTTGGACAAATTTCTACCAAATTACCAGAAAATTCACTTTCTAATTTTCCTTCCTGAAATCGACCAAAATAAAGATTATCGTGCACCCCATACACATCAAAATCAAATCCATCAGCATAATCTTTATAATAACGTACGCAACGATAACAACTAATACATCGATTCATTTCATGTGCAATAAACGGTCCCAAATATTGATTAACATGTGTACGTTTCATAAAACGATAACGACGGACATAATGTCCTACCATAACTGTCATGTCTTGTAAATGACAATGCCCACCTTCCGAACATACCGGACAATCATGAGGATGATTAATCATTAATAATTCCAAAATTGTTTCACGAAACTCTTTAACTTCAATATCATTGATAGATATCACAAGACCATCAACAACCGGCGTCATACAAGCCATAACAATACGACCAGATTTTGAATCACTCGAATATTGCTTTACAGCACACTGACGACAAGAACCCACACTACCTAATGCTGGATGCCAACAAAAATAAGGAATATTCAAACCAAGTGATAAACACACTTCTAATAAATTGTAGGACTCACCGACACAATACTTCTTGTTATCTATATAAATACTGACCATAACAAACATCCCAAAACATCTACAATTATGAAATAAGTAAATAATTACTAACTATTAAACAAGCACTCTAGCCCCATAAAATATAAAAAACAACTACAATACATAAGACATAAAAATGATAATAATAAACTGCTTGACTTTTATATAAACAATATCCGAAATATTTATCAAATAAACTATAATAACTATAATAACAACACACCTGCCATAAACTCATCTTCAAAATATCTTAAAGCGCTTTTTAATGGCTCTACAGCACCTGGCGCATGTGCACAAAAAGTATTACCTGGACCAAGTATACGACACATTTTTTTTAAAACCGCAATATCTGATACATGCCCATTATTATTTTCTAATCCAACTAATATTTTAAGAATCCACGGAAGACCATCACGACACGGAGTACACCATCCACAAGATTCACGAGAAAAAAACTCTTCTAAATTACGCACTAAAGATACCATACTAATATTATTGCTTACCGCAATTGACATTGCAGTACCTAACCGACTCCCAAAATTAGCAATACTGTCAAAGTCCATTGGAACATCGATATGCTTTATAGTTAAAAAAGCAGTACTAGCACCACCAGGTTGCCATGCTTTTAATGTTGCACGATCTATCATTCCACCAGCATAATCTTCTAAAATTTCACGTGCAGTAATTCCAAAAGGAAATTCCCAAATTCCAGGATTATTCACATGTCCAGAAAATCCCATTAATTTAGTACCGGTATCATTGCTTTTTCCCAAAGAAATCCCTTTATACCAATCTACACCATAATCTAAAATAGCAGGAAGATTACATAAAGTTTCAACATTATTTACACAAGTTGGCTTACCCCATATTCCCACATGGCTAGGAAAAGGAGGTTTAGCACGAGGAATAGGCCTTCGACCTTCTAAAGAATTAATTAAAGCAGTCTCCTCTCCACAAATATAACGACCGGCTCCAGTATGTATAAATAACTCAAAATTAAAACCAGTACTAAGAATATTATCACCAATTAAACCAACATGGGTTGCTTCATTAATAGCACGTTGTAAATATTTAGCTGATTCAATATATTCATAACGTAAAAAAATATAACCACGATGAGCTTGTATAGCATATGCCGCAATTAATATTCCTTCTATTAATAAATGAGGCATCCTTTCCATTAAAAAACGATCTTTATAAGTTCCAGGCTCCATCTCATCTGCATTACAAATTAAATAAGATACATGACGTGAAGAGACAGACTCTGGCATCATCATACTCCATTTTAATCCAGTCAAAAACCCTCCACCACCACGTCCCCGTAAACCTGAATTTTTTATTAAAGTAATCACTTCACGAGAAGCAATAGAAAAAGCTTTTCGCATACCTCTATAACCATTTCTACCTTCATATTCAGCTAACCATACAGGCTGATGATCGTCTCGAATCCTCCAAGTAAGCGGATGATATTCTGGAGTCCGAATAACATTTTTATTCTTCATAAATACTTCTCTAACATTTCTGTAATATCCATAGATAACACATGAGTATAAATATCATCATCTATCATAATCACTGGTGCACAATCACACTTCCCCAAACAAGAAACAGGAATCATAGTAAATCGATTATCTAATGTTGTTTCACCCGTTTTAATACATAAAAATTGTTCAAGCTTTATTTGAAAACTTTGACATCCAGAAATATAGCACACCACGCTATCACAAAATCGGATAATATGTCTACCAACAGGTTGACGAAAAATCTGATTATAAAATGTAGCTACACTTTCCACATCACTAACAGAAATTCTCAACATCTCAGCAATAGAAATAATTGCACAATCCATAACCCAACCACAACGTTTTTGAACAATCTTTAATGAGGTAATCACAGCTGCTTGCAAATTTTCATAATGAGTAATTTCAGTTTGAATTTCTTGACATTCTTCTTTTGTAAAAGAAAAATCATTATCCAAACAACCAGACACCACCGAAACTGGCAATGTAATACAACCATTTAATTTATCATTCTTTTCATTCATATAACTAACGATCCACATCTGACATAACAAAATCAATACTACCTAAATACGCAATCAAATCAGATATTACCCCACCCTGAATTACTGAAGAAATCTGTTGTAAATGAGGAAAACTAGGAGTACGAATACGAGTACGATAACTCATTGTTCCACCATCACTAATTAAATAATAACTATTAATACCTTTCGTAGCTTCAACCATCTGAAACGATTCTCCAGGTGATATCACCGGGCCCCAAGAAACATGAAGAAAATGAGTAATTAATGTCTCAATGTGCTCTAACATACAATCTCGCAATGGCGGAGTAGTTAATGGATGATCAGCTTTAAAAGGACCTTCAGGCATATTCTCTAAACACTGTGTTAATATATTTAAACTTTGATAAATCTCTTCTACTTTTAACATCACTCGAGTATAACAATCACTAATACCATTACCTAATGGTATTTCAAAATTAAAGTTTTCATAACCAGAATAAGGACGACATTTACGTACATCAAAATTAATACCAGTAGCACGTAATCCTGCACCAGTCACCCCCCAATTTATTGCTTCTTGAGCAGAATAACAAGCAACACCACAAGAACGACGGCGTAATATACTATTTTTTAATGCTACTTCAATATACTTATTAATTCGCTTTGGTAACCAATTTAAACATTCTCTTAACACAGTATCCCAACCAATTGGTAAATCATTCGCAACACCACCAATACGAAACCATGCTGGATGCATGCGCGCACCAGTAATCATCTCAATCACATCATATATTTTTTGGCGATCAGTAAATGCCAAAAATACTGGTGTCATACCACCTAAATCTTGTATGTAAGTACTAATATATAATAAATGACTATTAATACGAAATAATTCAGATAACATTACTCTAATAACCTGTACTCGAGCAGGAACAACAATATCAGCTAATTTCTCCACCGCCAATATATAAGGCATTTCATTAACACAGCCTCCAAGATATTCAACCCGATCAGTATAAGGAATGTAACTGTGCCAAGATTGACGTTCTCCCATTTTTTCAGCACCTCGATGGTGATAACCAATATCAGGCAAACAATTAAGAATCTCCTCACCATTTAATTGTAATAATATACGAAATATTCCATGCACCGAAGGGTGATTAGGGCCTAAATTAAGAAACATGAAATCTTCATTTATATTGCTACGCACCATCCCCCAATCTTCTGGTTGAAATACCAAAGACTCCATCTCTTGAATTTCCTTTTGTCGAGTCAACACGAAAGGATCAAATTCTGTAGCCCTCGCGGGATAATGTTTTTGCAAAGGATGACCTTCCCACGTCTTTGGAAGTAATATTCGAGTTAAATAAGGATGCCCATCAAACAATATCCCAAACATATCCCAAACTTCTCTCTCATACCAATTAGCATTAAAAAATAAATTAGTGATCGTTGGTAATGACATAGACATCTCTGACACAGCTACTTTAATTATAATATCACAATTACGTTCAATAGATATTAAATGATAAAACACAGTAAAATCCATTACAGGTAATACATCCTGTTTCTGTTTATAAACCCGCAACCTTTCATCTATTCCATGTAAATCATATAACATATTATAGGGTTTTCGTAACCCCTTTAAAAATTTTAAAACTATGATAAGTTGATTACGATGTACCCAAAGTACTGGACAGCCGATCAGAGTATCCTGTAGAACACCAATATCCTTCCCGAAATGATTAAATAATTCTATAACTAACAGATCGTCATAACACTTCATTATCAAAACAATCTCTAATATGAATAACGATACTCATCATTAACACTGATAAATATATAATATACATTAATTCATTACCCACAACTATACATGACTATCACACCAACCATCACTGCATAACATAATAACAACCCAATACAAAAAACAAAGCAAACACATTTCTAATAATAATACACTAATCACACTAATCATTAACATCTGATGGAATAGTTCTAGAACGTTTAACATATTTCTTAGACTTTAAATTTGCGCGATACACCCCTTGATCACCAATAATCCAAGATAAAGGGCGGCGTTCTTTACCAATAGACTTTTTTAATAACAATAAAGCATCGATATATGCCTCTGGCCTAGGAGGACAACCCGGTATATAAATATCAACAGGCAAAAATTTATCGACACCTTGAACTACAGAATAAATATCATACATCCCCCCAGAATTTGCACAAGCACCCATAGAAATTACCCATTTAGGCTCTAACATTTGATCGTACAATCGTTGAATAATTGGAGCCATTTTAATAAATGGGGTCCCGGCAATAACCATGAAATCCGCTTGACGAGGAGAAATACGTAACACTTCTGAACCAAAACGTGCAACATCATGTACTGAAGTAAAAGCAGTAGTCATTTCCACATAACAACAAGACAAACCAAAATTATAAGGCCATAACGAATTTCCACGGCCCCAATTGATTATATTATGTAATGCATACATTACTTTTCCAAAAAATACACTACGTTGAAGATATTTCTCCAATGGATCATCAGTCACTAAACTCCTTGAACTAAAAGGATAAGCGCTTTCATTATTAAAATTCTGAGATACATGTGTAAGAGTATAACGCATCTTAATATTCCTTAACCTAAATCATATGAGTATATTTATTACAATAAATATCATCAACACTAAAATAATATACCTATAAAAAAACACGCTCAATATTATGTCTAAATATATCACTTAATATACAAAATTAATACACCATTAATAAAAATCTTATTAAACAGTAAATACCAAAATCACCAAAAATATAAATAACACCCTACAAACACATTATCATTAAAAACTCTTTTTCCAATTCAAAACATCCATGAAAACTAAATATATTAAACCTAATAACAAAATAAAAACAAATACTACAACTTCCATCAATCCCAACCAACCAACCTCACGAATCACAATTGACCAAATATAAAGATACAAAGCTTCAGCATCAAAAATAATAAAACACATCCCAAGTAAATAAAATTTTATTGAAAATCGTAATCGAGCGGTTCCAATCGGTCCTATACCTGATTCAAAAGGCTCATTTCTCGAATGAGAGGATACAGAACGACCACCTAATAAATACCCCATTAACAACATAACAACAGATAAAAATAAAATACTAAAAAAAAATACAAAAAAACAAACACTATGAATATTAATCGACGGAATAAATAACATTTTTACTAAATTCCTAGCATACGAACATTAAATATACTAAACGTCAGAAACATATACACCCCACAAATTATAATTATTTTATTGATAAAATAACGACAACAAAATTAAATATAGTGCATTACAATTATAATTGTACATGTATCATGAAATTTATCAACCAAATCAAACAGAACCATTGCACACATCAACATTAACCCACAAATACAACCAAAAAAACTGAAATATTTAAATAAAAAGTTTTGATTGTACCAAAAAAATCAATAAAACAAACTATTTCATCAAACACATAAATAAAATAATTAACTAAAATATCTATAATATAAAAATATTTTTGAACATACTATCTGCATTGCATAGCAGCATAGCATATATACCTTATCTCAGTTGTGAATATTTGGCAATTGTCTTATCTTACCAAAAAGACCACTTAAAGAATACAAATCATCTAATAAACATTCTAAATCCTTTTTTACATAACTCGGACCAACAAAAATACGAACAAGCTCCCCTGATTTAGGCTCGCGAGGAGATATATATACTAAATAATTATGCATTTTTAACTTATCAACAATCTCAAACACTTTTTTAGAATTTCTTAAAGCACCTAATTGTATCACCCAATAAACCCGATCTTTTGCTAAATCTAATTCTAAAATCGTAGTAGTACTTGTTATCACATCAGAATTTAACAAAACACATGATTGATGCATTATTTTATCCAATAAAATACTAGCACTATCACATATTTTTTTTTTTATATTACACATTGAAAAAATATTTAAACACTCATTTTCAATGCTAATGTTCTTAAATAAGAAAAAAAATAAGTTAAATGAATTATCTATTTTACCTAATGATGTATCATTGAAAACTTTACATCCAGAACTCTTAACTTCTCTAATTGATTTACAATACTCAATTTCAGAAATTAACGGAAAATTACAATACGAATCTTCGGTAAAAATCTTATGACCATTATGTAATACTAACAACATAACTACAGTATTTAAAATGAAAAAAATAATAGAAAAAAACTTTATTTTTAAAATACACTCACCTAAACATATTTAATGTATTAATTGAAGTACCGGAGCTACAGTATGAAAAGAACCAAAAACAACTATACAATCCTCAACATAAGCATCCAATAATGCCTGATTAAAAGCATCACAAACATTAACAAATTCTCGAAAAACTGAAGTAGTATCTTTCATACAAGACACTAAATGGGATGAAGAAACTCCTAATGAACAATTTAAAGACACTAAATACCATACTGGCATTAATTCATCAAATACACGCAAAGTATCAAAAATATTTTTGCTACTTAACATACCCACGATTAATCTAAATCTTCCTAATACATTCATCATTTTCAATCGTCCAAATAAATAATTAGCTCCGTGAGGATTATGCGCTACATCCAAAATTACAACAGGGCGCTCTGAAACAATTTGAAAACGCCCAGGCAACACAGCTGTAGTTAAAGCATAATCTATAGATTTCCTAGAAATTGAAAATGGTAAACAAGAAATTGTAGCCAATGCTACAGCAGCATTTTCTATAGGAATATGGGGAAATGGTAACAAATCTAAAACATAATATTGATTCCACCATCGCCATGTTTGTTTATTAATCTCTATATTAAATAACCAATCATCATATTTAATAAACGGAACAGCACCATACCAATCAAATATAATGTTTCTCAAAATATTATGATAACTGAAATCACCTACTATAGCAGGCTTACCAGATCGAAAAATACCAAACTTCTCTTTTGCAATACTCATATAATCAGTGCCTAATAAATCGGTATGATCAATTCCAATATTAGTAACTACAGATACATCAGCATTGATAATGTTAGTAGCATCTAATCTACCCCCCACGCCAACCTCAAGAATCACCACATCTAATTTTGCATGTTTTAACAAATATAAACTTGACAAAGTAGTAAACTCGAAATAAGTCAATGATACAGAACGCACTCCTTCGATAATAGCTAACGCTTGAATATGTAACGACTCCAACAAGAATTGTCCGTTAATGCGTACCCGTTCAACATAAGACAATAAATGTGGAGAACTATAAACACCTACACTCATACCATGACGCAACAAAATATTCTCTAACAAACAACATGTAGTTCCTTTTCCATTTGTTCCTCCTACAATAATCACAACAGGTGCAAGATCTAATAAATCAAGTTTAATTGCAATATCTTGAACACGATCAAGTCCCAAATCAACAGATTTAGTATGCAAATTTTCGATATAACATAACCAATCTTGTAAAGATAATATCTTGTCCATAAACACTACTACGATATATAAAAATCAAATATACACACCAAAATAACCATCAAAACTACATTATTAGCTAACCAATAATATACACTATTTTAAATAAACAACACATAATAAAACTGACATTCTAATAACATTATATTGAACATTTCTTATAAACCTTTTGGTTTGGGATGCTGAGTCAGCTTGGCCAACAAATTAGCTACACGAAACCGCATCTCCGGCCTACGTATAATCAAATCAATCGCACCTTTTTCTAATAAAAATTCGCTTCTCTGAAACATATCAGGCAATTTTTCACGTACTGTTTGCTCAATTACTCTCCGTCCAGCAAAACCTATCATGGCACGAGGTTCAGCAATATTCAAATCACCCAACATACCTAAACTAGCTGAAACCCCACCCATAGTAGGATTAGTTAATACAGAAATATAAGGTAAACACCTCTCATATAACTTAGCCAATGCAGCACTGGTTCTCGCCATTTGCATCAAAGATATCAATGCTTCTTGCATACGAGCTCCACCACTTGCGGAAAAACAAATCAATGGACAATCATTTTCTAATGCTCGATTAACTCCACAAACAAAACGAGCACCAACCGCTGATGACATAGAACCACCAATAAATACAAATTCAAAAGCAGCAACCACCACCTGCATACCATATAATCTTCCCTCCATTACTACTAACGCATCTTTTTCATTAGTAACCTTTTGAGCAAGAAGTAAACGATCTTTATATTTTTTTAAATCCTTAAATTTTAAAATATCCCGAGGTTGTAAATCTATACCTAATTCTAATCCTGTCCCAGTATCTAAAAATGATTCTAAACGAACACGAGCCGATATATTCATATGATAATCGCACTTTGGACAAACTTCCAAATTTCTCTGCAATTCAGCACGATACAAAAGCTGATTACAATCAGTACACTTGGTCCATATTCCTTCAGGAACGCTCGATCTACGAGCTAAAATAATAATATTTTTATTAAATACACGCTCAATCCAACTCATAATCTAATATCCATACCATAATTTATTTAACATATAATTCAATATATAAACGTAACAACAAAATACTATTGCCTTATTAAAATATTATAGATACAATTTTACAAAAAAAATAATTCTTTATAATTATCTCTAACATCTGGGAAAAAATAATACGATGGATATTCTATTTTTATCAAATACAAACCATCGGAAGCAATCATTGTTCCTGCCAAAGATCTATCTCGTAATAATAATAATTCAGTAATCCAACCTACTGGACGATTACCACAACCCACTTCAACTAAACTACCTATAATATTACGAATCATATTATGTAAAAACGCATTAGCTTGAATTTCAATGATTACATAATATCCATATCGAAATATTGATAAAAAATGCACATTACGATAAAAAGATAATGATTGGGATTTTGAAGTACAAAACGATGAAAAATCTTTTTCCCCTAATAAACATTGAGCTGCATCCCTCATTTTTTCAATATTTAAAAATTTTTTATAATAACCAACTCTTTTGGTAAATAAAGCTGATCGAGTATCAGAATTATAAATAATATATCTGTACCTTCTTGATACAGCACTAAATCTGGCATGGAAATATATATCAGGTGACTCAATAATCCAACGAACAACAATATCAGCAGGCAAATTGCTATTAATGCCAGACATCCATGAAAAACATGATCGAAAAATATTTGTATTAAAATGAACGACCTGACACACAGCATGAACACCAGTATCAGTTCTACTAGCACAAAAAACATTTACTGCTTCATTGGCCACTACCGAAATTGCATTCTCCAGACATTCTTGAATGGTCAACACATCTTTTTGACGTTGCCAGCCAAAATAAGCAGAACCATTATATTCTATTCCTAATATTAACTTCATTAAAAAAATATATATCCTGCATACAGCATATTAAAAAAACTTTAACAATCATTAAAAATGATAACAAAAAATTTTATAAAAATATCACATACAAAACTGTTATTTAAATTACAAACCAATAAAACAACACTTCGAATCACATAAAATCATCAAATATATAAAAACATATAAATACACAAAAAAACTAATATCAAAAAACATATAATCATACAATGCTATATATTATTAAATAACAATCTCATTAATCTCTTCAAATAATTAATTACATAATCACAACCTTACAAAATATGTCAATAATCAAAAACCTAAACCAAGAACATCAAATAAAATCAAAACAAATAAATTCTATAAATATTATTTTTAACTTGGAAAATATATTCTCTACAATGATAAAACCATTAAATACATATACTATTAAAACCAAGAGCTTTAAATCTTTCAACAAAAACACTCTTAGATGATTTCACGCAAATCGAAGACCATTCTCTACGACTAATATATTCTTGACGCAATTGATCGAATACATTAGGCTGACCAATACTACAACGCAATCTGATATCATCAATAGTAATATTATATATAAAATTCGACAAACAAAACAAAATTTCTTGATTAATATCTTCATATATCTCAAAATAATCCGTGATAGAAAATAATGATGGAATATAATTATTATATTCATTATTAATACCCAAAAAAACTTTATAAGCATCAAATATCTGCATTATACCCCGGATTTTTCCTTCAAATGTAGAACCAGCAATATGTGGGGTGCCAAGATCAACAAAACGCAATAATGGCCATAGTAATTCAGGTTCATTTTCCCAAACATCTAAAATAACACTTAATTTTTTACCACCCTTTAATGCTTCCCATAAAGCAAAATTATCAAAAACAGAACCACGAGAAGTATTGACTAGCACTCGAATATCCGACAATGATTCTATTACATCAGCATTTACCATATGCCATGTAGCATATGGACCATCTACAACTAATGGGACATGAAAAGTAAGAATATCTGACTCAGAAATAACTTTTTCAAAAGAACAAAAATCACTATAATTATCACTCGATTTTACTAACAATGGATCACATAACAAAGTGGAAACCCCAAAAAATCTAAGCTTTTTATACAAATAATTACCAATGTTGCCTACTCCAATAATCCCAATAACTTTATCACATAAAAAAAAACAATCACGTTGTGCCAACCACAACAAAGCAGAAAAAACATACTCCGACACAGCAATAGCATTGCATCCCGCCGCTGATGCAAAGGCGATAGAAGAATTCAACAAATAATCCTGATCCACATGATCAACCCCTGACGTTACTGTACCAACAAATTTTACCGAAGTATCCAGCAATAATTTATCATCTACCTTAGTTATCGATCTAACTATTAACGCATCTGCTTTTCTTAAAGAATCACAAGTAATGTCACGACCAGATAATAATTGAACATCACCAAATTGATTAAATAACTCATAGGCATACGGAATATTTTTATCTATTACAATTTTCACATCAACCCTAAAACATTAACAACTATTAATATAAAAATTCAATCAAAAATTACGATCTTACTACAATATTTCATATCACATTCTAAACTCTTAAAAAAATCTACTAACTATATACATGATTACATTCCACATTCTATCCATACAACATATAAATAAAGACCTCAAACAAAGCAAAGTATATTAAAATTATAACACTACAACATAAAATATGTTACACGTACTTACTGACTAATATAAATGATTACTAAAAAAATTAGTTCAAAAATAAAAAAACTATCCTAATTATCCAACAATTAAAACAACTGTAATACACATGTAAGATGAAACACAATCTCCAAATCTTCAAAAAAAAATTTTAACTTAACAATCACAACTTAATTAGTTTTAAAAAAACCCTCAAAATGAACAACCATATATTTTGAAATATAAACACATCAAACATACTTTATGATTACCGCTATTCAACATATTTACGCATTACTAATGTAGCATTAGTACCACCAAAACCAAAACTATTAGTCATTACCGTTACTAATTTACAACTAGTAGGTACAGTAATTAACTTCATACCACGTACTCGAGGATCCAAATTATGAACATTAATACTTGGAGCAATAAATCCATGTTCTAACATTAATAATGTAAAAATAAATTCATGAACTCCAGAGGCTCCCAATGAATGTCCAGTCATAGACTTTGTAGAAGAAAATGCAGGATGATAATTACCAAAAATTTCACGAATAGCCCACAATTCTTTAATATCACCTATCTCAGTTGATGTTCCATGCACATTAAGATAATCCACTTGATGAGTGTCAACATTTTTCAAACCCATTTGCATACAACGCACCGCTCCTTCTCCAGAAGGAGCAACCATATCTACACCATCAGATGTAGCACCATAACCAACAATTTCCGCATAAATATGAGCATCACGCATTAAAGCATGACCCAGCTCTTCCAAAACAACAATACCACCACCACCAGCAATAACAAAACCATCCCTATTAATATCATAAGGACGCGAGGCTTTTTCTGGAATATGATTATATTTAGTAGATAAAGCCCCCATTGCATCAAACTCACATGCCATTTCCCAACACAACTCCTCACCGCCACCAGCAAAAACAAGATCTTGTTTGCCTAATTGAATTAATTCAACAGCATGACCAATACAATGAGCAGAAGTTGAACAAGCAGAACTAATAGAATAACTCACTCCCCGAATTTTAAAAGATGTAGCCAAACAAGCTGATATACCAGAAGCCATAGACTTAGTAACCATATATGGACCAACCCCCCGTAAACCTTTTATGCGCATACCATCTGATCCAGCCACTTGATTGCGAGGAGAACCACCGCCAGAACCAACAACTAAACCTGTTCTATCATGAGCAATCATCTTATAAGATAAACCAGAATCTAAAATCGCTTGCTCCATAGACAAATAGGCATACACAGATGCATCACTCATGAAACGCATGATTTTACGATCAATTAAACCTACAGTATTTAATTTAACGTTACCCCAAATATGACTACGCATCCCCGATTTTTTTAACTCTTGAGAAAAAGTAATACCAGATCGACCTGTTTGTAAAGACTCCAACACCTCACTCTGATTATTCCCAATACTTGAAATAATACCTAATCCAGTAACTACAGCACGTTTCATTTTCGAATACCTCTATAATTAATAATATTCAATAATTTTATAAGTATCAAACGTGCACCTTACCCTATCCAGAGAAGAAGAACGAACAGTCTATCTAAAAAAATAAAAAAATATTAAAAAAAAACAATATTAGCTATAATTAATATGAATAAAAAATAAATAAATTAGTAAAACAAAAAAAACAATTATTGCATTATTGTACATTAATAAAAACTATAAATATCATCTTATATAAAAACCACAAATTTTATTATTAAATTAACCAGTATAAAATAAAGTCTAACAAAAATACACAAAAATAAATAAAGATTGACAGTCTATGAAAAAAAATATAATCAAAGAACTACGTACTATATTAGATTTATTACGATGGACTGGTAGCCAATTTAATGCGTCACCAATCTGTTACGGCCACGGAACCAATAATTACTGGGATGAATCACGACACTTAGTGCTACCAAGTTTACATCTACCAATAGAATCACCACAAATAATTTATCATGCAAATTTAACATCATACGAAAAAAATCATATAATCAAACAAGTAATTAAACGTATAAACATGCGTATTCCGGTACCATACTTGACTAATCTAGCCTGGTTTTGTGGTTTAGAATTCTACATTGACAAACGGGTTTTTATTCCCCGTTCACCACTTGCTGAACTAATTAAAACGCACTTCAAAAATCTACTACCTCAAACACCGAAACATATTCTTGATATGTGCACTGGCAGCGGATGTATTGCTATTGCCACCGCTATTCATTTTCCAAACTCTGAAATAGATGCAATAGACATTTCAAGTGACGCATTAAAAATAGCAGAACATAACATTAAACTTCATAACCTTGAAAATAGAATTGTTCCTATCAAATCTGATTTATTCCATGATGTCCCAAAACTAAAATATAATTTGATTTTAGCGAATCCACCATATGTTAATGAATTCGATATATATAAACTACCAAAAGAATTTTTATTCGAACCAAAAATAGCACTATGCGCAGGAAATGATGAACTACAAATAATTAAAAAAATTTTGTATAATGCTGATCAGTATCTTAGT
Organism: Blochmannia endosymbiont of Polyrhachis (Hedomyrma) turneri; assembly: GCF_000973505.1. Lineage (NCBI taxonomy): Bacteria > Pseudomonadati > Pseudomonadota > Gammaproteobacteria > Enterobacterales > Enterobacteriaceae > Candidatus Blochmanniella > Blochmannia endosymbiont of Polyrhachis (Hedomyrma) turneri. The sequence goes on from NZ_CP010048.1 coordinate 583,107, forward strand.
CATGATGGTATTTTAATTTGCGAAGTGGGTAACACAGACACGCAATTAAAAAAAACATACCCTAACATTCCATTCCACTGGATTACCTGTCAACATGGAGGACACGGAATCTTCATGCTGACATATAAACAATTAATTACAAACAAAAACATTATACACACCCATGTATAATATAAAAATACCGACTAAAATTAACATTTAAATAGAACACTGCTTATACAAAACTTAAATATATCTTACTAAATAAATTTTCAAACAGTTAAATTATAACATAAAATTACAAAAACAATAATATTTAAATATATTTAATAATGTTATAATATAATTAAATTATATAATCTATATCACAGGAAACACAATGGCCGGAAATAGTATTGGAGAACTTTTTCGAGTAACAACATTTGGAGAATCACACGGAACAGCATTAGGAGGCATTATTGACGGAGTCCCCCCAGGAATTCAGTTAAACGAAAAAGATATACAACACGATCTCAATAGACGACGACCAGGAACATCTACTTACACAAGCAAACGTTCTGAACCAGATATAATAAAAATACTATCTGGAACATTTCATGGAATCACTACTGGAACCAGTATAGGAATACTAATAGAAAACACTGATCAACGACCACAAGACTACAATCTTATTAAAAATATTTACCGACCTGGACATGCTGATTATACATACCAGAAAAAATACCAACAACGTGATTACAGAGGCGGGGGACGTTCATCAGCACGAGAAACCGCAATACGAGTAGCAGCGGGCGCAATAGCTAAAAAATATTTATTTGAACAATGTAACATACACATTTATGGATTTTTATCTCAAATGGGTAATATTTATTGTAAACTAAAAGATCATAAGGAAATAGAAAAAAATCCTTTCTTCTGTCCTGATATCCAACAAATAGACGCATTAGACAAACTAATACGTGATTTAAAAAAAAATGGAAATTCCATTGGTGCAAAAATAACTGTAATAGCAAATAATGTTCCTCCTGGATTAGGAGAACCAGTGTTTGACCGACTAGATGCTGACTTAGCTCATGCGCTTATGAGTATTAATTCTGTAAAAGGAGTAGAAATCGGAGCTGGATTCTCAGTTATTACTAAACATGGTAATGAAAATCGTGACGAAATCACACCTGAAGGATTTCAAAGTAATCATGCAGGAGGAATTTTAGGAGGAATCAGCAGTGGACAGCCAATTATTGCGCATGTAGCTTGTAAACCGACCTCAAGTATATCTATACCAGGTAAAACTATAACAGATAACAATGAATCAATAGAAATTGTTACTAAAGGCAGACATGATCCATGTGTGGGAATCCGAGCTGTCCCCATTGTAGAAGCAATGACCGCAATCATTCTTATGGACCACTTATTAAGACAACGCGCACAATGTGGAAATATTAACAATCAACATCAATAACAAACAAACAAAACAAACATTAAAAAATAAACATTGTCTTCGTAGTTAAATGGATATAACAAGCTCCTCCTAAGGGCAAATTGCAGGTTCGATTCCTGTCGGAGACAAAATTAGTTATCTCAAATAATTATCTCTACAAGAAGATATAAATTTAAACTTACCACTATAATAGTAATTATCCACCCTAATAATTTAACGAACAAAGAATTTACCATATCTTTCATTAATTGACCATTACCAGTAAATATCAATAACGGTACTAACGCCAAAGCTATACCAAAACTCAATAAAACTTGACTAACAATTAAAATATGAGTTGGATCAAATCCAAAAAAAATAACTACAAATGAAGGAAACATCGTAATAATTCTACGAAAAGTTAATGGAATGTGAAAATGAACAAATCCTTGCATAACTACTTGACCAGCTAAAGTACCTACTACAGTAGAAGACAAACCAGCGACTGTTAAACTTAATCCAAAAACTGTAGCAGCAGTATCATTCAATAATGGCGACAACGTCCGATAAGCTTCATCTAAATCAGCCACTCCAATATAACCACTGAAATGAAAAACAGCAGCTGAAGTGGCCATCATAGAAAGATTCACAAAACCAGCAATAGTCATAGCAATAGCCACATCTAATTTAGTAGCAGCATATCTCTCGGCACGACTAACATGTATACTTTCATATTGAGTAAGCGAAGAATGCAAATAAATCACATGAGGCATAATCGTTGCACCTAAAACTCCAGCAGCAAGAAATACAGCTTCATTATTAGGTAAATTCGGTAACAACATCCCACGTCCTAACACTAAAAACTCAGGTTGAGAATAAAATAATTCAATCACATAAGCAACAGCAACAAAAAGTAATAAACTCCCAATAACAAATTCTAAATATTTTTGTCCATAATTTTGCAACATTAAAATTAAAAACGTGGCTATACCAGTTAAATATGCTCCTTGTAATAGAGAAACACCCAACAATATTTTAAAACCAATAGCAGCACCAATAAACTCAGCTAAATCTGTTGCCATAGCAATGATTTCAGATTGAATCCAATACATCCACACTACTGATCGAGGAAAATGATCACGAATATGTTCTGCTAAATTTTTTCCAGTTGCAATTCCTAATTTAGCAGATAACAACTGAATAAGCATGGCCATGAAATTTGCCCACAATACAACCCATAATAACTGATAACCAAAACTAGCACCAGCTTGAATATTAGTGGCAAAATTGCCAGGATCTATATATCCAATTGCCGCTATGAAAGCAGGCCCGAGTAATGCAATTCTAGCTTTACTTATAATACACAATGATAGAATTCCTTGTTATTAACACAACAAATCATTTCTAAACAACTAACAATTATTAATTTATCAAAAATGCTCCAAATTGTTGTACAATTTGCTTACTTAAATCTTAAATATCATTAGGAATTTTATTAAATAAAAAACAATTACAAAAAAATAACCTTAAATAATAAATTCTGAATTCACAATTTTACAAAAATGTATATTTCTAAAATTATTGTATAAAATCACTTAAAAAATATATATTTGTAGATTCTGATATATTTTTATTATAACATAAATAATTATAATTTTAATAATTATTCCAATACACAGAATCTATAAACTAGTTTATACTATCATATTTATAAACGGGATAAATACCTACCTAATCCATCTATCTAACTATCAAGGAGTGATCGTGTCTCAAATTTTACACTTTATATTCGGATTAATTACCATAATACTTCTTGCGCTTATAATTAGTAAAAACCCAAAAAAAATTCAAATACGTTTTATCATACAAATACTAACCATAGAAATAATATTTGCATATTTATTCTTAGATACTCAAATAGGGTTAACAACTACATACAAAATTTCTAATTTTTTTAATACGTTATTAATTTTTGCCAAAGAAGGTATTGACTTTGTATTCGGTAACATGAATAACGCAGAATTAGCATTCTTTTTTCTTAATGTATTGTGCCCAATTATTTTTATTTCCTCTCTAATTGGTATTTTAAAACATATGAAAATACTATCAATACTTATAACAAGTATTGGTTATCTTCTATCAAAAATTAATGGAATGGGAAAACTAGAATCATTCAACGCTGTTAGCTCATTAATTTTTGGCCAGACTGAAAATTTCATAGCATATAAAGATATCTTAACAAAAATACCAAAACAAAGAATGTACACTATGGCAACAACAGCAATGTCTACAGCCTCTATGGCAATCCTTGGTGTATATATGAACATGTTAAATCCAAAATACGTCGTCATAGCAGTTATATTAAATATGTTTAGTGCATTCATTATACTATCTTTATCAAACCCATATCAAATAACAAAAGAAAATGATTTATACATACTTTCATTTTATAACAATGAAAAAAACATTTTCGAAATCTTACAAGAATACATCTATACCGGACTTAAAATTACAATAATAATTACCGCTATGCTAATTGGATTTATTGCGTTAATACACACAATTAACGCAATTTTTAATACACTATTTCATATAACATTGCAGGATGTAATAGGTTATATATTTATCCCTTGTGCATGGATAATAGGAATTCCTGAACACGAATGTTTTCAAGTCGCTCGAATTATGGCTACTAAATTAATTACAAACGAATTTATAGCAATCATTGAACTACAAAAAATATCAGAAACACTATCAACAAAATCAATAGGAATATTGTCTGTTTTTTTAGTTTCCTTTGCAAATTTTTCATCTATTGGAATAATCGTAGGTGCTATTAAAGGATTAAACGAAAAACAAGCAAAAGTAATATCTCATTACGGACTTAAACTACTCTATAACGCGATACTAATTAATTTATTATCAGCAAATATTATAGGACTCGTTATAAAATAAAAATAACTACCATTGGTTGGCGTAAAAAATAGTATTTTTTAAAAAAATACCCAGAAAAATAACAAACATACGGTGTGGAGCTAAACGGAATCGAACCGTTAATCTCTTACATGCCATGCAAGTACTTTACCTAATTAAGCTATAGCCCCACTAATCAAATTTAATTCAAATGCACAACCTAAATACATTCAAAAAAACTATTTACACAATCATATTATATTATGTATATACTGAAATATAAATTCTTAATTATTAAACAAAAATATCATTATTATTACCAGCAATATAATTCAATGCCATATCTAAACGTCTTAATACACGTACTTGACCACAAATATACAATACAGTTACCAACTCTGGCGACTGAGTTACACCAGTTATTGCGACCCTTAAAGACATACCTATCTGTTTAATATCCACATGACATTCAGAAATTGCAGAAAACAATGATGAATAAACAACATTATAAGTCCAAATATTTAAACTACCCAAACGTAATCGCAAAATCTGAAAAAAATTTTTTATCTCACCAGATAAATACTTTTTAGCTAGTTTATGATCATATTCATAAAAATCACAATAACAATAACCGCAATGATCTACAATATCTTTTAAAGTTTTGTATCTCTTACCAAAAAATTTAATAATATCAACTAATTTTGGGCCAGTTGTATAGTCAATATCTCTTCTTTGCATATACCACGCTAAATGAGAAGCAACATAATCTACTGGAAGATGATTTATATAATGACCATTTAACCACATCAATTTCTCAAAATTGAAAGTACTAGAAGCACTATTTACAGACTCCAAACTAAAAATATTTTGCATTTCAGATATAGTAAATAACTCTTGATCACCACAAGACCATCCTAAACGTACTAAAAAATTAAGAATTGCTTCAGGTAAAAAACCCATTTCACGATAATTCATAATACTAAAATCATCACAACGCTTAGATAATTTTTTACCATGAAAACCAAGAATTATTGATAAATGCGCATATTTTGGAATAGAAGCATTCAACGCCTTTAAAATATTAACTTGGCGAGGAGTATTACTAATGTGATCTTCACCACGTATAACATGAGTAATTTGCATATCCATATCATCAACAACGACACAAAAATTATACGTCGGAGCACCATTAGAACGACAAATCACTAAATCATCTAATTCATTGTTATTAAATACAATAGATCCTCTAATTTCATCATCAAATATAACTACGCCACAATCAGGATTTCGAAATCTTACCACAAAAGGAAGATCAGAAAAACTACGAAAATACTTATCACGACAATAACCATCATATTTAGGCTTTTTCCCAGCAGCTATTTGCTCCTTTCTTAGAATCTGTAACCTATCTTTTGAACAATAACACCGATAAGCAGTACCATTTTTCAACATACTTTTTATTACAGCATTATACCTATCTAAACGAGCAGTTTGAAAATACGGCCCTTCATCCCAATCTAACTTAAGCCACTTCAACTCATTTATAATCTTATCTACGTTCTCTTTTACAGAACGAAATGCATCAGAATCTTCTATACGTAACAAAAATTTTCCATAATATTTTCGAGCAAATAACCACGAATATAAAGCAGTACGCGCACTCCCTAAATGAAGACTACCACTTGGACTGGGTGCAAATCTAGTCCTAACTTCCATATATACCACCAAACAAAAACATAACATTTGATATAATAAAAACAAACAAACTAAATAAAAACAGACAAACTATACATAAATATTATATAATATATTTGTGCTAAATACATAAAAATAAAAAAAATATCATATTTATCGAAAAAATATTGACTCAGCTTAACGAATACATATAATTCGACACCAAAGGTGTTAAAGGTGATTAGCTCAGCTGGGAGAGCACCTCCCTTACAAGGAGGGGGTCGGCGGTTCAATTCCGCCATCACCTATTTTTAATACTCAAATATAAGGGTCGTTAGCTCAGTAGGTAGAGCAGTTGACTTTTAATCAATTGGTCGCAGGTTCGAATCCTGCACGACCCATAATATTAAAAAATAATAAAAGGTTTTTTTATTAACCACACCATACCATATATATAAAAATGCAATTTAAACCCCAGCAGTACAAAAAATACACATTTTTTTTGACAAATAACAACAAACTTATAAAACAATCTACAAGTTAGACTAAAAAAACCATTCAATGATCACCCATCCATAAATCGAACACCAAAATCAGAACTAAGTAACTCATTTACTATACAAATATTATGATTATTTCTAAAAAAATTAAACACATTATATGCCACGATATCCCCAATATTTCTAATAGCTAATAAAGAAATAATTTCCGCACTAATTAAACATTCAAGAGTGCCATAATGTTTTGCTAAAATATTTGCTGTGCATTCTCCAACATTAGGAATACCTAAAGCATATATAAAACGCGATAAAGTAGTTTTTTTTGAAATCTCAATCGCATGCAATAAACGATTAGCTAAATCAAATTTAACACCATCTACACTCACCAAATTTTCTATTTTTAATTTAAAAAAATCCACTTGGGTACTCAGCAAACCAACTTTAATCAATCGATCAATAATTTTATCCCCCATTCCAACAATATTCATCGCTTTACGAGATACAAAATGTTTTAAAATCTCCTTTCGCTGAGCAAAACAATTTAAGCCGGCATTACAACGTAAAATCACACGTTTCTTACAACAAATTTGATATAACACAGAACTACAAACCGGACAATTCTCCGGGTACATTATTGGACGACATTCATGAAAAATACGCTTTGAAAACACCACATGTATAATTTTCGGAATAACATCACCTATTCTCTGTATAATCACAAAATCACCAATCATTAGGTCAAGACGACGAATAAAATCAATATTATGTAAATTAACACTACGAATCACAACACCTGAAATTACAATTGGAATAATAGACGCTACGGGTATTAGTACTCCCATTCGACTAACTTGAAACCGTATATCACAAATTCTAGCTACAAATCGCTTAGCAGAAAACTTATATCCTATAGCCCATCGAGGAGCACGTAACGAAACACTCAAATTATTTTGTGAACAAATAGAATCTACCTTAATAACTATCCCATCTATATTAAATCCTAATAATTCACGATCTTGTTGTACTTGTTTATAATATTGCAACACTGCATGAATACCCGTGCAGATTTGATTATACCTTCTCAATATAGGTAAACCCCAAATAGCACACTGTTGTAACCTGTTATAATGACTATCAGATAAACTCATTTTATCATCACTTAATACGACACTAACAAGATGATAACAAAAAAAATCTAAAGAACGTTCATGAGTAACAGAAGAATTTAACTGACGCAAAGAACCAGCAGCAGCATTTCTAGGATTTGAAAAAGTTTTAACTCCACTTTGTATAAATAATTTATTTAATTTAAGAAAAGCATCATTAGACATAAACACTTCCCCCCTGACTTCCAACAATTCAGGAAAAAATTTATCTTTTCTTAAAAATAACGGAATAGCACGAATAGTACGTACATTATCAGTCACATCTTCTCCTATATGACCATCCCCACGAGTCGATGCAGATATCAATATACCGTTTTTGTATACTAAATGAACTCCTACCCCATCTATCTTTAATTCGCAACAATAACAAATCTCTTGATCATCTTTATATTGCAATCGCTTACGAACACGTTTATCAAAATTTAACAATGAAGATTCATCAAAAATGCTATCTAACGATAGCATAGGTATAGTATGATGAAATTGACAAAAACCACTTTTTAATTTTCCTCCTATACGATTAGTAGGAGAATCTATAGTAATTAAATCAGGGTATTTCATTTCTAAAATACGAAGAGCTTCCATATGATAATCATATTCTTCATCAGATACTACTGAATCGTTTTCCACATAATATAAATACTCCCAATTACGTAAACGATCACGTAATACTTTAATAAAATTTTTAACATCATTCATAGTATTTTTATTGTTAAAAAAACTGAAATACTAAACATATCAAGAACATGTATGCTTTCATACTACAATATATATATAAAAACTACAATTATATAACAAAATGTGAAAGAATAACTGTCATGTATCTATAATATCAATATCTATATATTAGAATCTTGAATTCTAATAATTTTAAATAATTATCATAAAAAACTACTTCAATCAGAATATTCTATATTAACTAAAAAATGACCTAATTATTCATGTGATACGCAATAACACATTATGCAAAAAGATAATACATAATAAAACAAACATACATAAAATAATTACAACATAATAATATACCTGTATAATAACATATCCAATATACAATATTATATATACTTCACTCACACAAAAAATAAAACGATAAATATCTTCAAATTGATGCAAACTTACTTAAACTTACACTAAATTACATTTAGTGCTAATATTACACTTACAATCAAACAACAAAATATTATATACTTTATATCATGATTATAATATGATAGGTACCGTACAATCAAATATATATTTCATATTCAACAATATATTTTATGCATTATAATTATATAAATTTATTACTAAAATTTAAACCACAAAAAACAAATTCATTAAACAGATTCATTATAGTATTATATTTTATATTTATAAATGTATTTACATATTTGACCATAATTCAATCATAATATTATAGAAAATTCTATTTTCTTAATAACAAAAAATTAACTATAACCACACATATTCCAACATCAATATTTAAAAAATATACTTTTATTACAATTACTAATTTAGAAATATTTAAAACAAAATAAAAACAATATATCTTTACAGAGACACTTATTCAGGAGATTTTATGAACAAAATTTACACAGATAACTCTATGACAATCGGTAATACCCCACTTGTGCGTTTGAATCACATAGGAAACGGCTATATCTTAGCAAAAATCGAATCTCGAAATCCTAGTTTTAGCGTTAAATGTCGTATTGGTGCTAACATGATATGGGACGCAGAAAAACGCAATATTCTACAAAAAAACACACAAATCATTGAAGCAACCAGTGGAAATACAGGTATCGCTCTCGCTTTTGTAGCCGCAGCTCGACAATACAAACTAACTTTAACCATGCCAGATACCATGAGTCAAGAAAGACAAATACTTCTAAAAGCATTGGGCGCTAATTTGATATTAACCGATGGGCGGCTAGGAATGACAGGAGCCATTAATAAAGCACAAGACATGATCGAAAAAAACAAAAATTATTTAATGTTAAAACAATTTAGTAACCCAGCTAACCCAAAAATTCATGAACAATCTACCGGCCCTGAAATATGGAAAGATACAAACGGAGATATAGATATTTTTATTGCTGGAGTAGGAACAGGTGGTACTATTACTGGTGTTGGCCGATATTTCAAACATATTCAAAAAAAACATATCACAATCGTAGCAGTTGAACCAAAAAACTCCCCAGTAATTACACAAACTCTAAATGGAGAAAAACTACAACCCGGACCACATAAAATACAAGGTATTGGAGCTGGATTCATCCCTGAAAATTTAGACCTAACCTTAATCGACAAGGTACTTACTGTAACTAATGAACAAGCTTTTCTAACAGCAAAAACACTAATGAAAAAAGAAGGAATAATATCTGGAATCTCTTCAGGTGCAGTAATAGCTGCCGCATTAGAATTACAAAAAAATAAAAATTATAACAATAAAAAAATAGTAGCTATTCTTCCATCCTCTGGAGAACGATATCTTAGTACTGCATTATTCTCAGAGAGAATAACACATAATAAAACACATACTCTATAAATAAAAATAAAATGTTAATGCAATAACATACCAATAATTTTAAATTCAATAATACTTGTAAAAAATAAAACAACAATCACTACAACACTATTGAATTAACTACATTATATATCATATAATACAATGTATCATTATACAAAACATCTTCATAAAGAACAACGATGACATAAGAACATACACCATTATTCAATAACAAAATTATTAATACACGAATGGTTTCGTTAAATTAACATTCTTACTAATAAATATTAACAAACAAACAAAATAATTGCATATGCATATATGATACCTACCAAAATATCATATTACATAATAATACATATACATATACATAATGGAGAAAAACATGTATCAAAAAAAAATAATCATTAACACCCCTCACGGACTACACAGCAGACCAGCCGCCAAATTTGTTAAAGAAGCTAAAAATTTTACTTCAGAAATCACTATCATTTCTAACAACAAACAAGTAAGCGCCAAAAGCTTACTAAAACTACAAACACTAGGATTGACACAAGGCAGTACTATATTAATTCAAGCTAATGGAGAAGACGAAAAAGAAGCAATACAACATCTCACACAACTAATCGCAACACTAGAATAATAATATCAAACAATGATAAAAAACTTAAACGAAGTACTTATTACACATTTAAATAAGGTGCAGTGATGATTTCAGGTATTTTGGCGTCACCAGGAATTGCTTTTGGAAAAGCATTGCTACTAAAAAAAAAGAACATTAATATTAACAAACATAAAATTACTGCCGAGCATGTTGCAACAGAAATTAATCGATTTTTTCATGGCCGTACAGAATCATCTAAACAATTACAAGCAATTAAAAATATAACATGTAAAAAATTTGGTAAAGAAAAATCAGATATTTTTGAAGGTTACATTATGTTGTTAGAAGACCCTGAACTAGAACAAGATATCACCTCCTTCATTAAAGAAGATCTCTTACATGCAGAATATGCCGTATACATTGTTATTGAAAGCCATGCCCAAGAACTTGAAAAATTAAAAGATCAATATCTAAGAGAACGTGCAAACGACGTACGAGACATTGGAAATCGTTTATTACATAACATTCTCAATATACCTATTATTGATTTAAGCACAATTAACAATGAAGTAATATTAATAGCAACAGACCTCACACCATCAGAAACAGCCCAATTAAACACAAAAAAAATATTAGGATTTGCAACTGATATTGGAGGGCCAACCTCACATACTTCCATTATAGCTCGATCATTAGAAATCCCAGCAATAGTTGGCACAGGAAATATTACTCAAAAAGTATCTAATAATGACTTCATTATCATTGATGCACTTGATAATCATATTTATATAAATCCAATATCACATATTATTAATAAATTAACCCATTCAAAAAAACAATACTTCATCAAAAAAAAACAATTAATTAAACTGAAAAACCTTCCAGCAATCACACTTGACGGGCACAAAGTAGAAATCTCAGCTAATATAGGAACAACACAAGACATTACAAATGCAAAACACAATGGAGCAGAAGGAATTGGTTTATATCGTACTGAGTTTTTATTTATGAACAGAAACTCATTGCCAAGCGAAGAAGAACAATTCCAAACTTATAAAATAATCGCACAATCTATTACTTATGGAGGTATCATCATACGAATTATAGATATTGGAGGTGATAAAAACTTATCATACATGAATCTTCCTAAAGAAGACAATCCATTCCTTGGATGGCGGGCTATTAGAATACTACTTGACCGAAAAGAAATACTACATACTCAATTACGAGCTATCCTTAGAGCATCTGCATTCGGTAAATTACGAATTATGTATCCTATGATCATTTCCTTAGAAGAAATTCAAACATTAAAATCAGAATTAACATTTCTAAAAAAACAATTACAAAAAGAAAAACATATATTTGACCAAAAAATTGAAATTGGCATAATGATAGAAACACCTTCAGCAGCAATAATCGCAAATCACTTAGCAAAAGAAGTTGATTTTTTTAGTATCGGCACTAACGATTTAACACAATATACACTTGCCGTTGACAGAGGCAATAAACTCATCTCACATTTATACAATCCAATGTCACCATCTGTATTAAAATTAATTAAAAATGTAATTGACGCATCGCATGCAGAGGGAAAATGGACAGGAATGTGCGGAGAAATGTCCAGCGATAAACATGCTACAGCATTATTATTAGGAATGGGATTAAATAAATTTAGTATGAGTGCATCATCTATCCCTAATATCAAAAATATTATTCGAAATATAAATTTTAAAGATGCAAAAATATTTGCTAAAAAAGCGTTAAATTATGGAACAACAAAAGAACTTGCTGATCTCATTCACAAATTTGAACAACAACACTACCCTGTATAATAAAACATATACAAAACAAAAAACAGAACAATACAATATCAGCAACAATAAATATATACTAACTATAATAATCAATAAAAATACAAAACAATGAACTCATATTATGATAACAATATTAATAACAAAAAATCACTAAACACCTTTACAAGGCTTCTTCACCTACATATAATCGTGCATTTTGACCACTTAAGTAATAATACATCCCATACTCTGGAACAGATTTAATGTCTCTAATACCAAAAATAACAGTCAACAAATTATTATGCCAACCAAGCGGCTGAACTCTTAACTGCCAATAATGCCCCCGCAAACTAATATCAACAATTTGTATTGGCAACAAATAAAAACCATCACATGTCTTACTTATAAGCATCTCCCAAGGTCGCAAAAACAAATCCACTGCACCCTGATAATATAACTTTTTATTAAACAATAACGGCCAATGATACATACCGATACACAATTCAGTACCACGTATCTCACCATGTAAATGATTCACATCTCCAAAAAATTCTAAAACAAAACGGTTAGCTGGACATGACCAAACATCTCTAGGAGTACCTACTTGCTCGATCCTACCATGATTCATAACTACTATTCGACTGGCAACTTCCATAGCTTCATCTTGATCATGAGTAACAAAAATACTAGTAAACTCCATCGTATTGTGTAATTCCCGTAACCAACGACGTAACTCTTTACGAACCTGAGCATCTAATGCTGAAAATGGTTCATCCAAAAGTAAAATCTCAGGATCTAACGCCAATGCTCGAGCCAAAGCCACACGCTGTTTTTGACCACCAGATAATTGCACTGGATAATAATCCGATAAATGTGTTAATTGAATGATATTCAATAAATAATTTACTTTATATTTAATCATGGATTCAGATGGTCGCTTACAACGAGGCAACATTCTAATTCCGAAAGCAATATTTTCTAATACTGTCATATGACGAAACAATGCATAATTTTGAAAAACAAAACCTACATTTCTATCCTGGGGGGCAAGATGACCAACATCTTTACCTTTAAATCGTAAATATCCACTATTATGATACTCTAATCCTGCAATAATACGTAACAATGTCGTTTTTCCAGAACCAGATGGACCAAGAAGTGCTACCATTTCACCAGATTCAACATTTAAAGATACGTTATTTAATACTGTGACAGAATTAAAAAATTTACTAATATTATCAATTTCAATATTCATAATAATTATATACCTGCATATATATCATCTTATATACCCTATTTTAAATATGCTTCTGTAAAATAATTACGGGCAATACATTTCACAAATAACGTAAATATAGCCATACACCCTAACAATAAAGAAGCAACAAATGCACCTACAATATTATAATCTTGATACAATAACTCTACTTGTAATGATAAAGTATAAGTTTTGCCTCGTATCAATCCAGACACAACAGATAATGCACCAAATTCTCCAATTATACGTGCATTTGAAAGAATCACACCATGCAATAATGACCACCGAATATTACGAAAAGTAACATACCAAAACATTTTCCAACCGGACGCTCCCAATAATACTGCCACTTCATCTTCCTCTTTACCAATACTAAACATAACAGGAACAATCTCATGTACAATAATCGGAAATGTAACAAAAACAGTTACTAATACCATACCTGGCCATGCAAATAATATCTGTATATTACAACTATCTAACCAACCCCCTATTAATGTATTATAACCATATAATAATAAATACAAAAATCCTGCTATTACAGGCGAGACAGCAACAGGCACATTAACTAATGTCAATAATAACTGTCGACCTCTAAAACTAAAGCGAGTAACTAACCAAGATAATAAAATACCAAACACTACATTTATTGGCAAACTTAGTAACGCAATAAACACAGTTAAAAAAATAGCATGCAACATATCACAATCAAGCAAATTTTTTTTAAACACTAACAATCCTTCTGAAAAAGCAGTCACAAAAATAAAAACAAGGGGAATAAATAACATTAATGCCGAAATTAATATACCAAAAGTAATTAAAATCCATTTCGTCCAATTAATTAAAAATATATAATTTTTAAAATTATTTAACATTTAATTTCCCTTTAACCTTGATTCAAAACGAAATTGCAAAAAATTAATTATAAAAAATAACAATAATGTTATTCCAAGAACAACAGAAGCAATAGCACTAGCAGCCGGATAATCAAATTCTTGTAATTTAATAAATACTATTAAAGATAACACTTCACTTTCCCAAGCAATATTTCCAGCAATAAAAATTACAGCTCCGAATTCACCTAAACTACGAATAAAAGATAATGCTATTCCTGATAATAATGCTGGAAATAATTCAGGAAAAATAATATTGCAAAAAATTTGCCAACGAGTAGCACCGAGAGTTTTTGCAACTTCTTCATATACAGGAGGTAATTTCTCTAAAACAGGCTGTACAGTACGTATTACAAAAGGTAAACTAGTAAACGACATAGCAACAGCTATACCCAACCAAGTATAAGACACCTCTATACCAAATTGTATTAACACACTCCCATACCATCCCGTAGTAGAAAATAATGTTGCTAAAGTCAAACCTGCTACAGACGTTGGCAACGCAAACGGTAAATCTACTAAACCATCTAACAACATTTGACCAGGAAAACGATACCTGACTAATATCCAGGCAATTAACACACCAAAAAAAATATTAAATAACGTTGCTATTCCAGCAGATAAAAGAGTGATTTTATAAGACATAACTACAGACGGATCTGTAATTATATCCCAATATTGTAGCAAAGATATTTGAGATAATTGCATAACGAAACCAGTTAAAGGTAATAACAATATTAAACAAACAAAAAACAAACTACTCCCAAAACTAATACCAAACCCAGGTAATATATGATGCTTTATAAATAACATTTAACGATTATGCCTCATTGCCAGTAATTTATCTAATTCACCACCACGATTAAAATGAACACACATTACTGTATTCCAATCACTAAATTGATCTTCTACACGAAATAATTCAATATCCGGAAACCTATTAGAATATGCTTTCATGATTGACGGAACATGTACTCGATAATAAAAATCCGCAAAAATCTTCTGAGCTTCTTCAGTATACAAATACTGTAAATATGACTTAGCTATTGCCTCTGTTCCATGCTTACCAACATTAGCATCTATCCAAGTTACCGGAAATTCAACTAAAATATTCTTTTCAGGTATAATAATCTCATAATTTTCACGACCATGCTGTTCACAAATAATATTTGCCTCAGCCTCAAAAGTAATCAATATATCCCCTCGTAATTGATCTACAAAAGTAGCAGTTGCACTACGACTACCAATATCAAACACAAGAACATTATGAAGAAACTTAGACATCCACGAACGAATATCCTGATATTTTAAATTATTAACACGAGAAGAAATAACATTCCAGGCTGCTAAATAAACATAACGTCCACTACCAGACGTCTTTGGATTTGGAAAAACAATTTTGATATCTTCAGATGTTAAATTATCCCAATCATATATTTTTTTTGGATTGCCTTTCCGTACAACAAAAGCAATAGTTGAATAAAATGGCGAACTATTGTTTGGTAAACGAAATTGCCAATTGCATGGAATTAATTTACCACGATCATATAAAATATGTACATCGGTAACTTGATTATATGTCACAACATCTGCACGTAATCCTTGTAAAACAGTCATAGCCTGTTTTGTCGACCCAGAATGGGATTGTTGTATAATAACATCATCATTAGGATGATCTGTTTTCCAGTACCGTATAAAAGATGAATTAATTACCATAAATAATTCTCTTGCTGTGTCATACGAACTATTAAGCAAAACTATACTTCCTTGTACAGAAACAGATAGCATGAAAGATATATACAATAATAATTTTAAAATTATTCTAAAATAACACACATTCAATATCATCTTGTCCATATATATTATTCTCTAACAATAATCTTGATTTTAAAAATTATCAATTTATAACCTATAAATGATACAAATATTAATGTAAATGAAAATTATTATCTCTTTCTAAACAAAAAAGAAAATTAAACTACTTAAAAAAATAAATAAATTTACATTTTAATTTTAGATAATCTAAAGATAAATATTCACCACTATTTTCAATTTATAAATCTCTTTTATTAAAAAAACAAACCAAATATTAAAAAATCATAATTATAAATTTTATAAATCATTAAACTTTAACACCAAAACACTATTATCATTATAATAATAGCAATAAATATAATTTAACATAATATGTATCATTATTAATAAATATCTAAAAATATGGATATAAATATCATTAATTTAATTACACACACAATTAAAATTGCAGTAAAAAAATATCAACATATACTAAAACACACTATTTTTCTTGTATCAATTCTATAAAATCAAAATAAATTATATTTAAATATTATAACAATTCATTATACCATTAAATCAATAAAAAATTCATAAAAATCACATAATGAAAATATACTAATAAAAGAATAAATTAAAACAAACTAAACAATAAATATTCCTTAGATCAAGGATCAATATTCTTAATTAACATATTAATTTAAAAATCTTACAAAATATATACAAACTTTATTTATAAATATGATATATAATCAAAAAATTAGATTAATAAACTAATACCAATATAAATTACAGATTTACCTATAAACTAAGCATTACTTAATTTAATATATATAATGAACATGTAAATGCAATATTTATATTTTATGAATATTCATATTATATTTATTATATTAATTCAAGGAACTATAATTATTCATAATTAATATTAATAAATCAGCGTTACATTATGAAAAAACAATTTTAAAATACTACCCTTTGAAATTCATTCAATATATAAAACTTAACCAAATAGATATTCATCTAATAATTTTTAAAATTAATATAAATACAATCATAATATTAATAATAATTATGATATTATTATTTATTAATTAAAAATATGATTTCATAACCATCACGATAATAATATAAAATTATAAATTAAGTTATATCTTGTTTACATTTATGCACATTATCTGTATAATACGCTTATTTTTCAGTATATAAAACATAAATAACGTTATATTAAATATACGGTATAGTTGATATTTTAACATTTTTATGCACAATATACTGGACAAAAACACATAGTGAATGTTTCTCGTATATTAATGCTTGCATTCACGAGGCTATATGAATGAACCAACTAGACAGTTTAAAAAAATTTAGTACCATTGTCGCAGATACTGGAGATATAGAATCAATCCAACGTTACGCTCCGCAAGATGCTACCACTAACCCATCATTGCTTTTAAAATCAGTGATGCATAATAAAAAATACCAAAAACTCATAATAAATGCTATATCATATGCACAAAAAAAAGGAGGTAATAAAAACAATAAAATATTTAATGCAAGCAGTAAACTAGCAGTAAATATTGGTGCTGAAATATTAAAAAAAATACCAGGGTACATTTCAACTGAAATAGATGCACGTTTTTCTTTTAATTATGAAATGAGCATAAAACATGCTATTAACTTAATTAATATGTACGAAGAACTAAATATTAACAAAAAAAGAATTTTAATAAAACTAGCTGCAACTTGGGAGGGAATTCAAGCTGCCAACGAATTAAAAAAACATGGAATAAAATGCAATCTAACACTACTATTCTCGTTTGCACAAGCACAAGCCTGTGCTGAATCTTATGTGTATCTAATTTCTCCATTCGTTGGTCGAATTTATGACTGGTATCATCACAATCAACTATTATCACAACCATATAATTGTAATAATGATCCAGGAGTACAAGCAATACATAAAATCTTCTTATATTACAAAAAATACAACTACCCAACGATAATTATGGCAGCAAGTTTTAGAAACATTGAACAAATAACAGCTTTAGCAGGATGTGATCGACTTACAATATCACCCGATTTATTGGAAATACTACAACATAATAAACACACCGTCAAACAAAAATTATTTCCTCCCGATACACAAATAATGAATACACATACACCATTATCTGAAACAGATTTCCATAAAAAACATAACAAAAATACCATGGCTGTCCAAAAATTACTTGAGGGCATCCATAAATTTTCCACAGATCAACAAAAAATAGAAAAAATCCTTAATAATCTATTATAGTAATCAATCATGGAGAAAATTTAATGATATTAAGAAAAACTCTAGCAAATGCCATTCGTGTGTTGAGTATAGACGCTATTCAGCATGCTAATTCAGGACATCCAGGCATGCCAATGGGAATGGCTGATATTGCAGAAGTACTGTGGAGGGACTACATGAACCATAATCCACAAAATCCGACATGGATAAATAGAGATCGATTTATTCTTTCTAACGGGCATGGAGCAATGTTATTATATTCTCTCTTGCACCTTACTGGATATAATTTGACAATAGAAGATCTAAAACACTTTAGACAATTAAACTCTAAAACCCCTGGACACCCAGAATGTGGAGAAACAGAAGGAATAGAAATAACTACAGGTCCATTAGGACAAGGAATAGCTAACGCTGTAGGTATGGCTATTGCAGAAAAAACACTTGCTGCCCAATTTAACAAAACACCATTTAATATCATCGATCATTATACCTATGTCTTTTTAGGCGACGGATGTATCATGGAAGGGATTTCACATGAAGCATGCTCCTTGGCTGGAAAACTAAAACTCAACAAATTAATTGCATTTTACGATGATAATAATATTTCAATTGACGGAAATGTGGAAGACTGCTGCAGTGACGACACTGCAGCACGATTCGAAAGTTATGGTTGGAATGTAATACGAAATATCGACGGACATAACAGTAATAAAATTAAACAAGCTATTGAAAATGCTAGATCTATACTCAATAAACCTTCATTAATTATATGTAAAACTATTATCGGATATGGTTCGCCTAACAAAAGCGGTAAAAATACTGCACACGGTGCCCCCCTTGGAGAACATGAAACACTTATTACAAAAAATACACTTAACTGGAAGGAAGAACCATTTATCATACCAGAACATATCTATGAACATTGGAATGCTAAAATAGCTGGCCAAAATAAAGAAAATACATGGAATAAAAAATTTTCCGAGTATTCAATCATGTATCCAACACTTGCGATAGAACTTAAACGTCGTATAAATAAACAGTTACCAAAAATCTGGAATACACACATCCAAACACATATTGCATCCTTATTAAACCATTCACAAACAATAATATCAACACGGCAAATATCACAAAACATACTAGAAATACTCGGGCCAATATTACCAGAATTTTTAGGAGGGTCTGCTGATTTAACATCCAGCAACTTAACAAGTTGGTCACACTCAACACCAATCACTAAAAAAATATCTGGAAATTACATCCACTATGGAGTTCGAGAATTCGGAATGACCGCAATTGCAAATGGAATTAGTCATTATGGAGGATTCTTACCATATACTGCAACATTTTTGACATTTACCGGATATGCACAAAATGCCATTCGCATGGCAGCTCTTATGAAAACAAAACATATTATGATTTATACTCATGATTCGATTGGTTTAGGAGAAGATGGGCCTACACATCAACCAATAGAACAATTATCAAGTTTGCGCATGATTCCTAATTTGAATATTTGGCGACCATGTGATCAAATAGAAACAATAATCGCTTGGAAATCAGCAATTGAAAATTATAACAAACCAACCGCATTAATCTTATCCAGACAAAATTTACCCCAACAACAACATACTTCAAATCAAATTGAAAACATTGCTAAAGGTGGATATATTCTAAAAGATTGTAAAAACTTACCAACACTAATTATTATTTCCACAGGTTCAGAAATACAATTAGCAATTGATGCTTATTATATATTAACAAAAAAAGGTTTTGATATACGCGTAGTATCATTACCATCAACAAATACCTTTGATTGCCAAAACAAAGAATATAAAGAACTCGTATTACCTAAAAAAATAACCAAACGACTTGCTATTGAAGCAAGTAGTAGCGATTATTGGTATAAATACGTTGGATTAAATGGAGCAATCATTGGTATGAATACATTTGGAAAATCCGCACCATCAAAAGACCTGTTTGAATTTTTTGGATTTACCACTCATACGATAATACAAAAAGCATATGATTTACTAAATCAATAAATCACTAAATCAATAAATCAATTAGTTATTAAATTTAATTAAATAAAAAAATACCATTATATATTTAAACACGATAACCACTCTGGTTGTTGTCCAGAGTTATTACACACCACAATAACATAAGGTACAAACTAACAACTTTCCCACAAATTTTTGCATCATATATACAAAATACCAAAACTTCATATAAAACATAAAAAAAGATTTTACAATAAAATATGCAAAAAATAATACAACTAGCTCAAAAATTAATCAATATACCATCTTTAAGTCCAAATGACGCAGGATGCCAAAAATTAATAATCAAAAAACTAAAAAAACTAAAATTTAATATAGAACTTATGCCATTTAAAAACACAACTAACTTATGGGCATCTCGAGGAACAGGAACAACTCTAACTTTCGCTGGACATACTGATATAGTCCCACCCGGAAACATTGATGACTGGACATTTCCGCCATTTGAAGGAACAATAAATAATAATGTATTATACGGACGGGGTGCAACAGATATGAAAGGATCTTTAGCTGCTATGATAATAGCAGCCGAGAGCTTTATCACGCAACATCCAAATCATCAAGGCAAATTATCATTTCTTATCACTTCTGATGAAGAAGGAGAAGCTATATACGGAACAAAAAAAATTATAGAAACATTAATCAATAGACACGAAAAAATAGACTACTGTTTATTGGGAGAACCTTCTAGCTGCAATCAATTAGGTGATACCATTAAAAATGGTAGACGTGGATCATTAACAGCTAAAATAACAATTCACGGTATACAAGGACACGTAGCTTACCCAAATTTGGCAAAAAATCCAATACATATAGCTATTACGCAAGGATTAAATACACTGATTAATACTATATGGGATCACGGAAACAATATTTTCCCCGCAACAACCATGCAAATAAGCAGTATCCGCTCAGGAATACACAGTAACATTATTCCTAGTCAAATCGACATTGAATGCAATTTTCGATTCAATAATATATCTACACCACACAAAATACAAGATAAAGTAAATAACATTATGAAAAAACATAATTTAACATACAATATCAACTGGTATCTTATGGCTACACCCTACTTTAGCCATCCGGGAAAATTAATGCATGCTACAATAAAAAGTATCGAACACTTTCAAAAAATAAAACCAAAATTAGACACCAGTGGTGGAACATCAGATGGACGATTTATAAAAAAAATTGGAGCAGAAATAATAGAATTAGGAACCATAAATCAAACAATGCATAAAATAAATGAATGCGTAAACACTATCGACCTAAAAACATTAAGTAAAATATACAAAAATATTATAGAACGTGTTTTATTATCATAAATTACAGATATATACCTATGATCTATATTATACACCTCTTGAATTATTCTTGACTATTATTCTATTTTTATAAAAAAGTTTTTTAATACGCAACATTAGGCGGACAAATATCCAATTTCTTACCAACATTGACAGAATTTTTATCAAAAATAACACCACCAGAAGGACTACCTACCTCGTAAGTAGGATTCGAGGGTGGCAATATCATACCATTAGGTACACAAATGCTGGATAATGGAGCTGAATACAAATAATCTTCATTTCCATTTATTCTACATATATCAGGCATAGTCCGAGTACAAGATACAATACATACTATAAAAAAAATAAAAATTAATTTCATAAAGTTTATAAAACTATTAACCAATAACTAATATAATGTTTTACCTATTAAATCATAAATAATTATAATGATAATAAACGAAGATTAATTAATATTTGTTTTAACACATCCGTATAATCCGCTGATAAAGATGTAAGAGGTAAACGTAAAGTAGCACATTTAATTAATCCAACAGCCCATGCGGCCCATTTCACCGGTATGGGATTAGACTCAAGAAACAAAGCACGATGTAAAGGCATCAAGCGCGCATTAATAGAACGAGCAGACAAAAAATTTCCTGTAAGCGCAAATTTACACAAGTTCACCATTTCTTGTGGAACTATATTAGCTGTAACTGAAATCACTCCGTGACCCCCAAGTTGCATAAAATCCAATGCAGTAATATCATCTCCACTAAATAATAAAAAATCATCATCTACTACCTCTTTCAATTGATTCACACGACTTAAATCACCAGTTGCTTCTTTAATACCTACTATATTTTTTATTGCCGATAATCTAGAAACAGTGACAGGCAATATATCACACCCAGTTCTAACTGGAACATTATATAAAATTTGAGGTAAATCAGTAGATTCAGAAATTGCTTTAAAATGCTGAAATAACCCTTCTTGTGTGGGTCTATTATAATAAGGTGCAACACTTAAACAAGCTGCTATATCAGTACCATTAAATTGTCGCGTCAACAAAACTGCTTCAGATGTCGAATTAGCACCAGTCCCTGCAATAACAGGAACCCGTCCATCACTGATATCCAATGTCCACATAACCATATCAGCATGTTCCGTATGACTCAGCCCAGACATTTCACCAGTAGTCCCTACTGATACAATCGCCGAAGTACCACTAAACACATGATAATCAATTAACTTTTTTAAACTAATCCGATCGATATTACCTCTCTCATCCATCGGAGTAATTAACGCTACTATACTCCCAGATAACATTATCGTTTTTTCCTCTTTCAATAAAAAAATATCAATGACAATAATAAAAACAATTCACCTCCTGCTATTATATGAAAATACATATCCTATATATAAATCCAATTCACCATTACCCAATAATATAAAAACACTATTACATTATAGAAGTAATCTTTGCTAACTAAAATATACTTTTAAACTAATGCACTCAAAATACAACTATCGATAATAAACTATTATATTTTTTAATGTAGATATATACTTATCACACGATATATAATGTAATAATAATATAAACATCGTGTTCTTATAATAAGAACGATACTATATTATTGAAAATATAACAAAACTCCATTTAATACATTAAATATCGAACATTACAACAACATTCTTCAATACACTAACAAACAATCTATTATAACATATGAAACATATCAAAAAATATTATCTTAAAACTTCAGCAACAATATATAAAAGAAACATATAATAAAAATATAATAATATAATTCCAAAAAATAAAAAAAATTTATGATAAAAAAGATTATCTGTATTACAATTATATTATATTTTATACAACAAAAAACACGAAAAAAATGAAATTTTACTAAAATACAAACTTTTTGAAAATTTTAACAATATCTAAAAACAAATAAACATTTCATCTAATGAACTCACTAATATATCCACACTAACTAATATTATATCCACAAAAAAATATTACCATATCCCTGTACAACAAAAAATAATAACAAATTAACAAAATAAAGATCACACATCATACTTTAATGACCTAATAAAACAAACACTTACATATAACAAAATTTTATTATTAATATTAAACTAAACAACCATAACAATTTAATATTTAATGTTTAATATAAGATAACAATCAATTTTACTTTAACCTAATAGATAATTGATATAATGATATAATAAATAAAAAAACACACACTTAATGTAATTATTCAGTACCAAATATCTTGTCACCTGCATCCCCTAAACCAGGAATAATATAACCTGAAGCATTTAATCTCTGATCAATAGCTCCCAAATATAATTCAACATCTGGATGCATATTCTCTAAAGCTAAAATACCCTCAGGAGCTGCTACTAATGCTAATACTTTAATACTCCGACAACCAGCTTTTTTCAATAAATCAACAGCAGCAATCATTGATCCACCAGTAGCCAACATAGGATCCAATATTATAGCCATGCGTTCATTAATATTTGAAACCAACTTATGAAAATAAGGAATTGCTTTCAAAGTAATTTCATCACGATATATACCTACCATACTAATTCGTGCATTAGGCATATTTTCTAAAACACCACCCATCATCCCCAATCCTGCTCGTAAAATTGGAACAACAGTAATTTTTTTACCTTTAATACGCTCAATATTAACCAAGCCGCACCAACCTCTAATAGTTACAGTTTCAATTTCTAAATCCGACGTTGCCACATATGTCAACAAACTTCCAATTTCTGCAGATAACTCACGAAAACGCTTTGTGCTAATACCCTGCGCGCGCATCAAACCAAGTTTATGTTTTACCAACGGATGCTTAACCTCAACAATTTTCATGCTATTTACTCTTCGGTATAAGACAACACTACAACTGTGAGACGATTATTATTATAATATATACTGGCACCATACCAAAATATATTATCTTATAAAATACCTCATTATAAATTCAAAATATCATCACTTTTAGTACACACCATACTACTGTCATGGTAATAAATTTTAAATAAATTATCTTTTAAATCAATTAGAATACATCATAATGCTAATAATATCAAATCTCTATTAAAATAATCAAAACCACTCAGTCAAAAGTTTCAACATACTGCGCAATTTAACAACATGTAACAACCAAGTATTTTCATGTAAACGAAAAACAAATATAAAAACAAATATAATATACAAAAACTTATTTCATAAAATCACAAAACTTCTGCACAACAAAATCAACAATTACATCAACACCAACCCCCGTCTTTAAATTAGTAAACCCCCATGAACCATGAGCACGTATACGAGTAATATCCGTTTCCATCACTACTAACGAAGCCCCTACATATGAAGATAAATCCATCTTATTAACTACCAAAAAATCAGAACGAGCAATACCTGGACCACCCTTTCTCGGAATTTTATCTCCTCCCGCTACATCAATAACATACAAACTCAAATCTACCAATTCTGGACTAAACATCGCACTTAAATTATCACCACCACTTTCAATAAAAATAATATCTAAATTTTTAAACCTATTAATTAACCCTTCAATAGCTAATAAATTCATTGAAGCATCCTCACGAATAGCAGTATGAGGACAACAACCAGTTTCTATACCAATAATACGATCACTATTTAAAGCACCAGATTTAATTAAAATACGCTGATCTTCTTTAGTATAAATATCATTAGTAATGACTGCCAATTGATACTGATGACGCATCTTTTTACATAATTTTTCGATTAACTCAGTTTTACCAGTCCCTACTGGACCACCAACACCAACACGAAATGGTTTTTCACTCATAAACACCACCAAAATTTTTGATTATACAGTAATATATCATTCATTAATATATAAATATTATTCATTAATATATAAAACACTACACCAACACTATATGTATAAATAAACCTCAAGAACGAAACAAACGAGAATCTTGTACTTCATGACATGACGAAGAAATCCCCTGAAATGGAAAACTATTACCCAATTCATTATCTGTAATTAAAACAGATTGTCTTAAAATTTCCGGCAATAATTTCAAAAAATACATTATTAGCTGCTGCGCTACAAATTGACCAAAAAGAAGCAATTTTAACCCTGATATAACATTATTCTCTATATAACTATATGAATAACCTACACATAAAATATTAACGGGAATTTTCCACACACATCCCATCCAAGCAATACCTGCTAATATACTTTTCTTTAAAATTAATTCCCAACAACTATCTAATGATAACCCTAACTTATACATTAACTGAACAATCACTTTTCCACGATCCTGTTCCTCCATCCGTAATTCATACGTTTCACGAAAAGATAAAAGTTGTTCTAAATAATACCAAAAACGATCAATATCATTACACATGATACAATCATAAAAACGATAAAGTATCGGTAAATCTAAATACACTAACTGACTATTCATTAATTCCTTCTGCCACACGATAAACTCAGCTACAGAACATACCCAATTACGGCTTACTGCTAATTCTAAACCGTGAGAATAACTAAAATTTCCCAATGGGGCATGAACACTAAACAACTGCATGAAACGCAATAAAATATTTACATTAAAAAAATCTATATCTTCTAATAAACAAAACTTCTTATTCATATTTTGTATAAATATAACATGACAATAATTTTTTTATTTATATAGTTTGTATATAAATCAAAAAATATATAACAGCAATCTTTAATATACTATTGAATCATAAAATCTCATAATACAAATCAAACACTCACAAAAAATAAAAACACACTAAAACCATACTTTTACAACACATCAACTAAATTGATAACACATTGGCATCTCTAACAACAACCACTACATAATAAAATAAAAAATTCCATAACAAATTAAATTAATAAATGCTTAAAATTATTTAAACTTCCCCGCGTTCCAATGTAAAATTTGGAAACTTTTGTTTAACAAAGCAAATATTACCAATTAATTTCAATTAATAAATCAAATCAAAATATGATGATAACACAAAGATATCACAACTAAAATAAAAAATAACGTTGAGACATTGGTAACACCGTGGACGGCTCACAAAATAACAACTCTCCATTCGCATACACTCGATATGTTTGAGAATCAACTTTAATATACGGTTTCCAAAAATTATGAATCATATTATCTTTTTTTACATTACGACATTTATGAGCCACACCAATTAAACTAGATAACCCTAAACGTTCATGCAAATTTTCAATATACGCTATGGACGAAATAAACGTCATACGTATGACCTGACGAACACCACCTAAAACACCAAACATTAAACGATGATAAACTGGCTCAGGAGTTGGAATAGAAGCATTGGGATCACCCATTAACGATACAACAATTACACCCCCTTTAATAACTAAATCAGGTTTAACACCAAAAAACGCCGGTGACCATAATACTAAATCAGCTAATTTTCCAATTTCAATCGAACCAACTTCATGAGAAATACCATGAGTAATAGCAGGATTAATAGTATATTTTGCAATATATCTTTTAACACGAAAATTATCATTATCACTAGATTGTGCTCTATCCAATAACACACCACGTTGTAATTTCATTTTATGTGCTGTTTGCCAAGTACGTAAAATAACTTCACCTATTCTTCCCATCGCTTGAGAATCAGAAGAAATCATAGAAAACGCCCCAAGATCATGTAAAATATCTTCAGCAGCAATAGTTTCTTTACGAATTCTAGATTCTGAAAACGCTATATCTTCAGGTAAATTGCTATCTAAATGATGACAAACCATCAACATATCTAAATGTTCATCTACTGTATTAACAGTATAAGGCATAGTAGGCGTAGTAGACGACGGTAAAACATTACTTTTACCACATATTCGAATAATATCTGGAGAATGCCCTCCACCAGCTCCTTCAGCATGATAAGCATGAATAGTACGATCACCAATTACCAGAAGGGTATCTTCAAGAAAACCCGATTCATTTAAAGTATCTGTGTGAATGGCTATCTGTACATCAAAAGAATCTGCTACCTTTAAAGCACAATCAATGACAGCGGGGGTAGCACCCCAGTCTTCATGTATTTTTAACCCAATAGCTCCAGATACTATTTGTTCTTCCAATGCAGCAGGTAAAGATGAACTACCTTTTCCCAAAAAACCAATATTTACAGGCAATGAATCAGATAACTGTAACATACGTGATAAATACCATGGACCAGGTGTACAAGTGGTAGCATTAGTGCCAGTAGTTGGCCCCGTCCCCCCTCCAATCAAAGTGGTGACCCCCGAACAAATTGCCTCCTCTATTTGCTGAGGACAAATAAAATGAACATGAGAATCAATACCTCCAGCCGTGACAATCTTACCTTCTGCTCCTATAACTTCAGTACTTGGACCAATATACATTGTAACGCCCGGCTGAATATTTGGGTTACCGGATTTTCCAATAGCTACAATTCTACCATCCTTAATACCAATGTCAGCTTTAACTATTCCCCAATAATCAATAATTAAAGCATTAGTTAATACTAAATCAAGACAATCCGAAGAACACATCTGTCCTTGACCCATCCCATCACGAATTACTTTCCCGGAACCAAACTTCATTTCTTCTCCATAATAACTAAAATCCTTTTCTACACTAATCCATAAATCAGTATCAGATAAACGAACACGATCCCCTACGGTTGGTCCAAACATATCAACATATGCACGACGTGATAACATACTCATATAAAATTATCCAATTTCCCCATAACCATTTTATTAAAACCATATACTGTACGCTTACCTAGATAATTAACTAACTGTACAGTTCTTGATTGCCCCGGTTCAAAACGTATCGTCGTGCCTGATGGAATATCTAAACGATATCCCCATACAGAACAACGATTAAATTTCAAAGCTTTATTTACCTCATAAAAATGAAAATGCGACCCTACTTGTATGGGGCGATCAGCTGAATTAAAAACACATAACACTACACAATAACGATGTGTATTTAATTCTACATCACCTGAAATAAGACGATACTCACCTGGAATCATAAATATAATGGTAATTACACATTAAATTAAATTATTGGATTATGCACTGTCACTAACTTTGTTCCATCCAAAAAAGTAGCCTCTACTTGCACATTAGGAATCATTTCTGAAACACCTTCCATAACATCATCTTTAGTTAAAACACTACAACCCAAATTCATTAATTCTGCAACAGAATGACCATCACGAGCCCCCTCCAAAATTGTAAAAGTAATAAGCGCAACTGCCTCTGGATGATTTAATTTTAAACCTCGGGCACGTCGACGTTCAGCTAATAAAGCGACAACAAATATTAACAATTTATCCCGTTCACGAGGTAATAACTTCATTATAAAATCAACCCCCCCTATTTTTTTAAATAATATTTATGTTGACCATACTCTTGGGACTACTGGTTGTTTTCCAACAACACTAGGTCGCAAAAAACACCACAAAACACGCAAAAACGCTTGTACACATTCATGTTCATTATCTAATAAACGCACCACAAGTAACTTATCTAATAGTGTAGCACCTCCTGCTGCAATACCATATTTTTTAATTAAAATACGCACATCATTTAATACATGAATATCACTTGGTAAAGCATACAAAACCGCACTAACTTGATATCCAGAAAACTTATTTAAAAACTCATCAGAATAATTAACTTTGATTCGTTCACGTAAACCAATAGCATTTTCTAACACAACAGATACAAAAATATTCAATACCCTTCCTGTACATACCTCTTGAAACGGTACACAACAAAAACACAAACTCTCAAAAAAAATGAAACGAGCCCCTTCTGCTACCCATACATTACTTTCTATAATTACTTTAGATTTTGAAAAAAATATATTACATTGCGGTAACCATTCTAATGCACTTCCCTTACTGAGATTAAAATTTTGACGAACAAACACATACATACCATCAGAACGATAAAATTTAGTAGCTCCAGGCATAGTCAATAATACGTGACTGTTTTCTTCTAAATCAATCTCCAAATATAATTGATCTCCTGCAACCAAACCACCAGGTGGATGTAATAAATAAACATGAGGTACATTATCATCATAATAAAATGGTTTTTGAATTATAAAAGGACCACGATGCCAACGTTTTAGTAATGTATTTCTATTATTACGTAATCCAAAATTTAACTTCAACTCTCCTACCCAATTACGCATAATGAACATAGGTACAATATTATTTGATAACATAAAAATTAAAAAAATACTATTAAATTAATTATAACTACTAAGACCATTATCTTTCTTATGTATTTATCTTTTCTATGTATTTAACAAGAAAAATACATAATATACAACTCATATAATAAATTGAAAGTAAATAACTAAAATTCATAAAAAAAATACACAACTAACTACCTCAACTATAGCTCGAAATAAACATAAATTAATAAATATTTTAAATAATCAATTATAAAAAAATTACAAAATACATATATACTATTTCATGAAATACTATTGAATCATCTCACATTACTTAAATACACTAAATACTCCAAAAAATCTACAAAAAAAAATTACAAAATAAAAAATAATATTAATAAATTAATAATTTTTCTAACACTATAATTCTATAATCCAATTATATAATATTTATATAATATAATAATTAACAAACCGACATTTAATGAATATAATAATATAATAATTAATATTACAATACTTAAAATTAATAAAAATATTGAAATATTCAAACACACCAAACCTCAAATTTTGGTTTTATAGACCAACATATTCAATAAATAATGTATTTTAATATATTAAAAAATTATTAAAAATTACAAAAAAAATAATACAAAACATTACCAAATAAAAAATAACATACTTCCAAAAACTACTCCCATTCAATAGTAGATGGTGGTTTATTTGAAATATCATACACAACACGAGAAATACCATCAACTTCATTAATTATTCTAGTAGATACCTTACACAAAAAATCATAAGGAAACTCTGCCCAACGAGCAGTCATAAAATCAACCGTCTCCACTGCGCGCAATGCAACAACCCATTCATACTTACGTACATCACCCATTACCCCTACAGATCGTACTGGTAAAAACACAACAAACGCTTGACTAATTTTAGTATATAAATTAGACATTTTTAATTCTTCAATAAAAATTAAATCAGCACAACGCAATAAATCACAACGCTCCCTATTAACCTCTCCTAAAATTCGTATTCCTAACCCAGGACCTGGAAATGGATGATCACACAAAATATCAGAAGATACACCTAATTCTTTCCCTAATGTTCTAACTTCATCCTTAAATAAATGCTTAATAGGCTCTAAAAGAGCCATCGATTTTATATCCGGTAATCCACCAACATTATGATGAGACTTAATAAAAAATTTCTCATTAGCAACAACACTAGAAGAAATACCAGACTCAATTATATCAGGGTATATAGTACCTTGAGCTAACCACTTTACATTATTATTAGCTAATTTTTTTCTTTCACCTTCAAAAACCTCTATAAAAACTCGACCAATAACTTTACGTTTTTCCTCAGAATTGCTGATCCCTACAAGTGCATCAAAAAAACGATTCGCTGCTGATATATAAATAATATTTAACGAATATTCCTGCATTAATCTTTTTATATGCGTGCAATCATTATAACGCAAAAGTCCAGTATCAACAAAATAACAGATCAATTTACTATCACCAATAGCACGACGCAATAATAATGCTGTAACAAGAGAATCAATACCTCCAGAAAATGCAAGTAATACACTTTCAGATCGTACTGTATTTCTAATATCGGTAATCAAATAATTAATAATATTTTTCGAATTCCACAACGACTGGCAAGAACAAATTTGAAAAATAAAACGTTTTAAAATGTGTTTCCCCTTTCGGGTATGAGTGACTTCTGGATGAAACTGCAAACCATACAAACGCTGTTTTTCATTTGCTATAATAGCAATATCACAACTTTTTGTAACAGCAATAACAACAAATCCATCCGGTATAGAAATAACTGTATCAGCATGACTCATCCATACATCTAATACACCTCGACCATCAACATTTACACTATCATAAATCCCTTGCACTAAAACACTATTAACAACAACCTCTAATTGAGAATAACCAAACTCTCGTTTAGATATACTCTTACGAACTACACCACCAAAATGAGCCACTAAAACATGCATACCATAACATATTCCTAAAATAGGAACATTGAACTTAAAAATATATTCAGGTACAATGTTGTTAATAACATTCTTTGCATAAACACTCATAGGACTGCCAGAAAGGATAATACCCGACGGAGTAAATTGTCGAACTGCATGTTCTGTTAAATTCCAACAAAAAAAAACCTCACAATACACTCCTAATTCCCGAACCCTCCTGGCTATTAGCTGAGTATATTGAGAACAAAAATCTAAAATTAAAATGCGACTTTTACAAACACTAAAATCTTTTATAACACTCTTATTAATAAAATTCACCAATAATTAAAATATTAATTATAAAAAACACAAAAAACAATTCGATTTATACTGATCAATTTAACTTAATTACACTAATATAACGAACCTGTTACATCCTAACCTAAACGATAATTAGGAGATTCCTTTGTAATATTTACATCATGAACATGACTTTCCCGCATACCAGCATGACTAATTCGAACAAATTTACTCTTATACCGCAAATCATAAATAGTATGACACCCAGTCAAACCCATACAAGAACGTACACCTCCTATTAACTGATGAACAACATCTTTTAATCGGCCTTTATAAGGTACACGACCTTCAATACCCTCAGGTATCAATTTATTACCATCATTAACTTGAAAATATCGATCAGAAGAACCATGCACCATTGCACCTATAGAACCCATACCTCGATAACTTTTAAACGAACGACCTTGATAAAATTCTATCTCTCCAGGAGATTCTTCTGTACCAGCTAATAATGAACCAACCATTACACAAGAAGCACCTGCCCCTATAGCCTTTGCAATATCACCAGAAAAACGAATACCACCATCTGCAATTACTGGAATATCAGCCTCTTTTAAACTATCTACTACGTCAGAAATTGCAGTAATTTGGGGAACACCAACACCAGTAACAATACGAGTAGTACAAATGGAACCAGGACCTAACCCTACTTTCACAGCGTTAACACCAGCCTTAACTAAAGCTTGTGCACCCTCACTAGTAACCACATTACCACCAATAATTGGTAACTTCGGAAACATTGAACGAACATCCCAAATACTTTGTAACACAGCCGACGAATGACCATGCGAACTATCAAATAACAAAACATCTATACCAGAATTTACTAACGCCTGAACACGATCATTAGTATTAAAACCAACACCAACTGCAGCACCAACCCTCAAACGGCCATACTCATCTTTGCAAGCAGATGGCTTTTGTTCTGCCTTCTCAAAATCCTTTACCGTAATCATACCTAATAAATGAAAATAATCATCTACCACCAATGCTTTTTCAACTCTTTTGTTATGCATTTTCATCAATACCACATCATATGCTTCACCTTCTCTAACAGTTACCAAACGATCTTTTGGTGTCATAACCGATGAAACAGGTGCAGTCAAATCAGTTATAAAACGTATATCACGACTTGTAATAATACCAACTAATTCATTAGTAACGCTAATAACGACCGGATAACCACCAAAACCATTACGCTGGGTAAGCTTTTTTACTTCTAATAACGTTGTGTCAGGCGCAACACATTGAGGATTAGTTACCATACCGCTTTCATATCGCTTGACACGAACAACCTCAGCTACTTGATTTTCTATAGACATATTTTTATGTATAAAACCAATCCCGCCTTCTTGTGCTAAAGCAATTGCTAAACTTGACTCAGTCACTGTATCCATAGCAGCAGATATAATAGGAATATTTAACTTAATGTCCTTAGTCAACTGAGTACTAACATCAACAGCAGCCGGTAACATTGTAGAATATGACGGAAGAAGCAACACATCATCAAAAGTTAAAGCTTCTTTAGTAATACATAACATGATAGCATTTCAAGCATTAGTATTCTTAACATTAAATTGAAAAATTTGTCGAAAGGTCAATAATAATATACTTTATTATAAATTACAAATAAATTTTATATTATAACATACTGTATATTAATAATATAAAATACATAAATATAACATACATATATTAATTAGTTAAGTCAAAAAAATATGCCTTAAAATAACAATTTTATTCACAGTCAAAACAAAAAATATTATAATTATAGTTATAATTATAATTATATATAGTTAATACAATAACTGTTCAAAAAAATATCATCACATATCACTAATAACATTAAAAACAAAACAACTTAGATGACTTAATATCTAAAAGTACAATTATAACATCATAAACTAATATACAACATACTAACATAAAAACATAATGAAATACTTGACACCATATAAAAAAAACAACAATAAAAAAACACACTACCAAACAACACCAATAGATATTGTGTTAATCGGGGCTGGAATTATGAGTGCCAGCTTAGCAACTGTTATAAAAATTTTAGAGCCAAGTTGGAATATTCATATGTATGAACGACTAAAAAAAGTAGGACAAGAAAGCTCAAATGCTTGGAATAATGCTGGAACTGGACATGCAGCTTTTTGTGAACTAAATTATACCAAACAAAATGAGAATGGGATAATAGATATTTCAAAAGCAATTCAAATTAACGAAGCATTTGAAATTTCACGTCAATTTTGGGCATATTTAGTAAAAAATCAATTCCTTAACAACCCTCATAGTTTTATTAATAATATATCACATATGAGCTTCGTATGGGGAGAAAATAACATCAAATTTTTACGAAAACGATTTCATGCTTTACAAAACAACACATTATTTTATGGAATAAATTACTCGGAAGATCCAAAAAAAATTCATGAATGGGCTCCACTCCTGATGGAAGGACGAGACCCATATCAAAAAATTGCTGCTACTCATATAGAAACAGGAACAGACATTAACTTCGGAGAGATAACTCAGCAATTGATAACAACACTAAAAACTTACCCTAACTTTTATATATATTTAAAACATAATGTAAACAAAATACGACAAAATAAAAATCACACCTGGCTGGTAAATATAACCGATCACAATCAACAAAACAAAAATATTCTTGCGAGATATGTTTTTGTAGGTGCAGGTGGACAATCTTTACCATTATTACAAAGTACTGGAATACAAGAAATAAACGGTTATGCAGGATTCCCAGTTGGTGGCCAATTTTTATTCACTAACAATCCCAAGATCACCAACAAACACTCAGCAAAAATATATGGACAATCACCAATAAATACACCTCCAATGTCGGTACCACACATAGACACACGTATTATAGACGGACAAAGAATTTTATTATTTGGTCCATTCGCTACATTCAGCGGGAAATTTCTTAAACACGGATCACAATCAGACATTATACGTTCACTAACTTATCATAACCTATTACCAATATTAGAAGTCGGAATAAATAACTTTCAATTAATAAAGTATCTTATACAACAATTAAAAATGCCACAAGAAAAAAAATTCAATCAATTACTTCAATATTATCCAAATGCAAAAATAAATGATTGGACATTACTAAATGCTGGACAACGTGTTCAAATAATTAAAAAAAATAACAACAACAGAGGAATTTTACAATTCGGAACAGAAATAGTCAGTTCATCTACCGGTACACTTTCAGCATTACTTGGAGCATCACCAGGAGCTTCTACAACAGCATGCATTATATTAGAAATTTTACATATAATGTTTAAAGAACACATAAATAGCACATCATGGACAAACACTATTAATGATATTATACCGTCATATAATCATACACTAAATGGTAATATCCCGCTAATTAACAAAATTCGAAATTATATCTGTAAGACACTGCAACTAAAAAACATTACCATCATACCTAAAAACAATATACACCAATACAATACTGATAATTAACAAATTATAAAATAATTAACATATATATCAATAATTAACATTAATTTATGATATTAAAATATAATAATACATAACTTAAAATTTCTAAACATTAAAAACATAACAAATAGCATTGATAACAAAAAAAGAAGTAAAAAATACACAAACCTAATTTATCTCACGAAAATTTCAACATATTTAACTATATAATATAAACATATAAACAACACAAACAATAATCGTTACAATACCACTTATAACAAAATTTCCTGATTATTATAAAAAGACAAACATTATTTACTTTCTCGAAAACGAATATCAAGATAAGAACCAAATATTTTCAGTGAACGTGAAAAAAAATTGGATAAATAACGCCTGTAATTATCAGGTAAACCAGTAACATGGTTACCATAAACAATTACAACTGGCGGTAAAGTACCACCCATATGAGCATATTTTAATTTTACTTCCTTACCATACACACGGGGAGGATGGCATTTATTTACCGCCATATGTACAGTTCGTGTCAAAAATTCAGTACTAACTGACCTTACAGAAGAGTAATACGTTTGAATGATGGATTCAAACAAACAAGGTATACCTGTACCACATAATGAAGAAATAAAATTTACATTAACAAAGCGAACAAAATTCATACGAACATTACACATTCTTTTAAATTTATCTTGAAGATCCGGGGATATAAGATCCCATTTATTAACTCCAACCACTACAGACCTTCCACTACGTAAAATATTATTCAATAATGATAAATCATTATTAGAAATTCCACAAGAGGCATCAATTAATAACAAAACCACAGTGACAGTTTGAATAACTTTTAAAGTCCTCACTATAGAAAGCGATTCTGTCAAAGACCTCACTCTAGTTTTTTTACGAATTCCTGCTGTATCAATTAAAATATATCTATAACCATTATATATGATCGATGCATAAACATTATCACGAGTAGTTCCTGGTGAATTACACACAACTACACGATCTTCACCTAAAATAAAATTAATAAAAGTTGATTTTCCAACATTAGGTGATCCCACAACCGCTAACATGATTACATCCACATTCTTTTTATCAAACGATGATAATGAATTCTGTAAACATATCTTCGATTTTAAATCATAATTACAACAACTGTCACTTCTTACTAACAATTTTTCCCATTGGAAATAAAAAAAAACTTTCTCTAGTAAATAATAAACCCCAAATCCATGAGAAGCAGATACTGAAATTATTGTTTTAATTCCAAAAAAAGAAAACTCCGCTTGCGGATTTTTTAAAGCAATACCATCAACTTTGTTAACAACAATAAATACTGATTTTTGAAACTTGTATAAAAACTTCATGATATCATAATCGGAAGGTAATAAACCAATTTGAGCATCAACAACAAATAATATAAGATCAGCTTCTGAAATTGCAGATCTTGCTTGATTTAGCACTGCAACCTCTATACCGTGATGAGCTATCTCAATTCCACCAGTATCAATAATAATTGATTGATATTCTCTCCATCTGCAAAAACCATATCTCCGATCACGAGTTAATCCTAAATTGTTAACACCTACTAATGCATCATTAGTCAATGTTAAACGATTAAATAACATCGACTTTCCAACATTTTTACGACCAATCAAAGCAATCACAGGAAGCACGATTAATTACAACCAACTTTATAATTAATATTATGATAAATTATAATACAATATTATAACACCCAAACAATTTTACCTATCGATTAATTAAAATTTATTAAATTTAAAGACAGAAACTTTTCCATTTTTTTCATAAACAACTAATTTGTCAAAAACAATTATTGGTGTACTAAAAATACTCATACCAACTTTTTCCCTTCTAAACAATGAACCATCCTTTTTAAATAACCAATATACATAACCGTGTTGGTCACCAAACAAAATATGATCTTTATAAGATACTATCGAATTTAATTGACAAGACACCCCAAATTTCTTCTTCCATATCACATTACCATTACTAGAATCAATCGCCAATATACAAGAATATTGATCCACCAAATAAATAACACCATTTTCCATTATAATATTAACCAATGAACCTATATCTCGTGACCATATCAAATCACCAGATACAATATCTAAAGCTACGATATTACCATTATAAGCAACAGCATATACCACACCATTCATTACAATTGGTGCTACAATATCCGATAATCGGTCAATATCTGTAATACCTTTCTTCACATTAGAAATTTTTCTTTGCCAAATTAATTGTCCGCTAGTAATTTCACATGCACTAACCACACCAGTAGTATCCCCAATCACTACAATATCTGAAGAAACAACAGGTAATAATGTAACCAAAAAACTTAAACCGGAAGGAATATCTAAATCCACCTTCCATTTGATAATACCGTTTCGAGCATCCAAAGCATGAAGTACACCGTTATTGGTATATACTATAACAAAACCTTGACTAACAACAGGGGTAGAAATCACCTCTCCAGAAACTCGCGCAATCCAGCAAATATTACCAGTATTTATATCTAAAGCATATACTTTAGATGATTCACTACCAACGTAACAATGCCTTTTATCAACAGCGATATCAGTAGATATTAACCCCCCATGACGACTAACCAGCCAATAATTAAAATATAAATCAAATAATTTTTTTGACCAAATACACACACCACTCTCAATATTCAATTTTTTTACAACACCATGACGATCAGCTATAAAAATATAAGCTCCATCATCCTGAACAACAGGATTGCTATTTAAATAATAATCACATGCTCCGCAACCAATTTGATTCGTCCACAACAATTTCAATAATGACCGATCACTACTATTAATTTTATGCTGAAAAAACAACGTATTCGGAAAAAATAAACCATCATGCTTTAAAAAAGCATATCCATAATTATTATAAAATATCATATATCGAATTATTAAAAATATACAAAACAACCAATAAAAAAATTTCATAGCATATCAATTGTACCCAAATTGTATATATAATCTTTATTGCATATATATATCATTCAAAGGCCATATTAATAATATTAAATTTAAACATATAGACAATTAAAACACATCACATAAATAATCAAATCATTTCAAAAAATTTATCAATG
The DNA here is from genome assembly GCF_000973505.1 of Blochmannia endosymbiont of Polyrhachis (Hedomyrma) turneri. Taxonomy (NCBI): domain Bacteria; kingdom Pseudomonadati; phylum Pseudomonadota; class Gammaproteobacteria; order Enterobacterales; family Enterobacteriaceae; genus Candidatus Blochmanniella; species Blochmannia endosymbiont of Polyrhachis (Hedomyrma) turneri. Next base: position 622,447 of record NZ_CP010048.1, read on the forward strand.
AGTTAAATCACATCAAAATAATATCTAACTAAACACAATCAACAAAACGCAACCAATAATAAAATATTACCTTAACTCGACTAAGAATATTATCAATTACTCTCAAAAATAGATAACAACTTATCAATTAACAAATTTTGCACTAGTTCTTCTTGCTTACCAAACCGAAAATCTTTTAATATAACATGATCCTTTAACATTTTATTGCTGCCTACCACTAAAGCAACACGGGCACCATATGCATATGCTTTTCTAAACTGTTTTTTTAAATTTACAATTCTATAACTAATGTACAATCGTATAGTAGGCAATATATCACGAATACGCTCTGATAGTAATATAGCACGCTTATAATCAGACATGTGAGAAATAGCAATATATATATCTATTATATTTGGAAATATATTTCTACACAATTTAGAATTAATTGCACTAATTAATAAAAACAAACGATCTAAACCTACAGAACAACCTATTGCAGGAGTAGAATAACCACCTAAATTACGCACCAAAGTATCATATCGACCACCAGCACAAACAGTATTTTGAGCACCTAAACAACTAATATTACTAATCCATTCAAACACAGTTCGATTATAATAATCTAAACCACGAATTAAACGGGGATTTATAATATATGAAACCCCTCCTGCATCTAATAACTCACATAAATGACTAAAATGAACACGAGACTCAGAATCTAAGTATTCTGTTAATATAGGAGCATTATACAATAATTTTTGAATATTTTTATTCTTGGTATCTAAAATTCTAATTGGATTAGAATGCAAACGCCGGCGAGCACTTTCATCTAAAATATCTATGTATTGCAATAAAAAATTTGACAAATCATTACAATATAACCTTCTAGAGTCCAACGAACCAATAGAATTCAATTCTAATGACAAATATTTACTAATTCCCAAAAGTTTCCAAAAACGAGCAGTCATCATAATCAATTCTGCATCAACACCAGGTCCATAATTACCAAACATTTCAACACTTAACTGCTGGAATTGACGATACCTACCCCTCTGAGGACGTTCACGCCGAAACATTGGACCAATATACCATAAACGTTGCTCTTGATACCTATTATTATAAAATAAACCATGTTCAATACAAGCACGCACACAACCGGCCGTTCCTTCCGGACGTAACGTCACGCTTTCTCCATTACGATCATTAAAAGAATACATCTCTTTCTCTACTACATCAGTTACCGTACCAATAGCACGCTTAAATAAATGTGTTGATTCAACAACTGGGGTACGTATTTCATTATAGCCATATCTAACAAGCATATCGATAAGAACCGTCTCTAAATAACGATATAAGGCCGCATCTTGAGGAAAAACATCATGCATACCACGAATAGCTTGAATATACTTTAAAGTCATAACAATAACTATTAATGTTAATAATAATACATTAATGTAACTCAATCATCACATTAATATAATGTGGTTACTATTTTTAATGCCACCGATTAACCACGAATATATTTAAAATTAAATACACTTTAAAAATTAACTACACACAAAAAATTATTTTATGTTGTTTTTTATTTTTATATACGCTGTACTCACATAAATTACTTGCATTACAAACATACACTATATAAAAATATCAATTTTTACACACTCTATACAATCACTCAAGTAATAATAAAAACATTATAAAAAAATAATTTTATTTAACATTTGTATCCTGCATTTACTCTTCTCACGCACCATGACAAATGATCTACATATGCATATCAACAAATAACAAAACTATTATCTATTTTTTAATACATGGAATACTTAAAAAAATATCACCAATAAATTATTTCACCCCTTCAAATAAAATCTATATTCTTAATAATACACAACTCACAACAACAATACATTCATTCAATAATAAAATATTGTCAACACAATTAACCTTATCATGCCATTAAAAAAAACAAAAACACCAGCTTTAATAATACACAAAATATCAAATAATTTTTTCACAAAAAATATACAAAAATAACCAATCAACTTAACTATTAACAATGAATCTAAATTTTTAATACTAACCTTAGAATAATCAAAATTAAATTTATATAGAATATATAAATATTTCATACTAAATTATAACAATACTTTTATAACATATCATTCATATCTTTTCCTAAATTACGCTAGCAAAACAATATTCTCATGAACGCAGATTAAAAAAATAAATACACATATACAATCTATAATAAATTCAATTTAATATCACCAATTATAAAAAAGATAAACCACAACAATTAAAATCAACATTCAATAAATTAAAATTCCAATAATTAAAATAACTACTGATATTTCATAAAACATATATATACTTTTTAATATATTGAAAATATTCAAAAAACTCACATTCAAACATCACTACTTACACAAATCAAAATAACCTCTTTTGAATCACACATTTATTTAATTACAGCCCAACATCTATATAGCAAGGTTAATAACCATCCATATTAAGATAATCAAATTAAAATATATAAACACCACACATAAATACACATTAAACATTTAATGAATAACATTTAAAACATTACACACCTTCTTACCTCTTTTCAAAAGAAAACAATAAAACACATTCTTTACTATAAGTACTACATAGGTATTGTTAATCGCGTAACTCTATGCGGATGAACAAACTCATCCAAGTTCACAAAATTACCTTGATATCGTATACTAATTGATCTAGGTGACCCAATAACCAATCTATAAGGAATCTGACCTTCTAAATTTATAACATCACCAGAATACTTTGTACCTACAAATAATATTTTATCATTAGCATCAACAACCTCTACCCAACACTCAGATGTAAAACTTAAAACTAAAATATGTTTATATAAACTATTACTATATGTGACATTATTAATATCATTCATGACATTATATTTTGTACTATAACTGTCTATACCGAGAGAAAAACTCTTGATATTTTTAAAATCACAAAAAAACCATGATAATGGACTCGCAATATTATCAATACAATATAAACTGCTTATGAATGAAATATGACAATTTTTATCCAATGAAAAACTTCTTGCAAATTGCTGTGTTAAATATGGCTGATTATATTCAGAAATAACAAAAGACTGTATGGATCTTAAATTAGCTATACCAAAATAATTAGTTTGCGAAAATCCATTTTGTGAATACCATTTCACCATAAAAATACAAAATACAAACAATACACAACAAACAAAACCAAATACAACCAATATTCTATATTGTCTATATAAATCTAACACACGAAATTTTTTACTTGTATTCACAGCACAAGACATTTCATCAAATCGCTGATTCAAAAAATCTGTTTCTATATCATCAATATGTACTAAACGTGCATAAGAACGAATATAGCCATATAAAAAAATCGACGCAATTTTCAATTTGTGTATATTATAACAACCATCTTCAATATTTTTTATAATAGATAATTTTAAACATAAACAATCAGCTACACTTTCTTGAGTTAAACCTACAGCTTTACGCGCTTGACGCAAACGCTCACCTATCGAAACAAATATTGATATCTGTTGCCCATTATCACTAAAATTATAATTTTTATTAATATCCATGTATCAAATTTATATACAACTAACTACATATCTCAAATTATCCAATAAAAATATAACAATATACTAATTACAATAACACATAACCACTAAAATAAAAGATACATCTTTATTATAATCATCCGATGCCGCATATACATAATATTTCAAATATTATGATATCATGAATTATATACCTAATTATCTTTAAAACTAAAAATATTGTCTTTTTTTAATAACCACTCCAACTAATTGACCACATGCAGCATTAATATCGTCACCTCTAGTTTCACGTACTGTAGCTAATAATCCATATTTTGATAAAATCTTTAAAAATCGACAAATTCGATCTTGCGAACTGCAACGATATAATGAATCTGGAATAACATTACAAGGAATTAAATTGATTTTACAAGGCAAATTTTGTAAACACTGTACTAATTGATACGCACAATTCACATAATCATTTACATGATCTAACATTATGTATTCTATAGTTACACCACGATTACGACTCACTGTTGATTTAGACACATAATATTTTATAGAATCAATCAAATCACAAATATTCCATTTTCTATTAATGGGCATAATCCTACTTCGAATAAAATCATTAGGCGCATGTAAAGAAATCGCTAATGATATATCAATCATCATATCAGCTAATTTTTTTATAGCAGGTACAACACCAGAAGTAGAAAGAGTAATTTTACGTTTTGATAATCCAAATCCAAAATTATCTAACATAATTTGTATTGCTATAACTATATTATTTAGATTTAATAAAGGCTCACCCATACCCATAATCACTATATTGCTAATAGGAGGGCCAAAAATATGATTAACATTAATCATCCTAGCAATACTCCATACTTGACCAATAATTTCAAAAACATGTAAATTTCGACTAAAACCTTGTCTACCAGTAGAACAAAAATCACATTTTAAAGCACAACCTACTTGCGAAGAAATACATAAAGTAGCTCTCATATTTTTAGGAATATATACTGTTTCAATTTGTTGATGATCAATTTTAAAACAACATTTTATAGTCCCATCACGAGAATATTGACGATTAACCATTATAGGTGTACGAATTTCTGAATGCAATTTTAACTTCTCACGCAAATTCTTTTTAATATCAGTCATACCATCAAAATTGTCACAATAATCATGATAAATCCACTTCATAACCTGATCAGCACGAAACGACTCTTCACCCAATGAAGAAAAAAAAACACGCAACTGCTGACGATTCATATTCAATAAATTAATTTTATTCTTATTACTAATAGTAATCGAACAACCTACTGAATCGGTCATGATATTATGACACTCTGAAATATTTTAATATGCAAAAAAATAATAAATAATGATTTAATTAAAAATTCTAAGTATATATTTCACAATATACTTCAACAACATCTATATACAACCTTACAAATCATACACTACACTAATAAACGTGAAAATACACTAAACACACCTAAACAAACATTTATACATATAAATACTGTTATCCTTTTAAGATATACACACACGAGTATAAATTTCTTCTTCAGTAAAAAAATAAGAAATTTCACGTATTGCAGACTCTACAGAATCAGAACCATGTACTATGTTTTCAACACAACTATCAGCATAATCTGAACGAATAGTACCACATAAAGCATTAGCAGGATGAGTGGATCCCATAATTTCACGGTTACGACGAATAACATCTTCACCTTCTAAAACCTGTAATATAACAGGACCAGAAATAATAAAATCAATTAAACTTCTAAAAAAAAATTTATCTTTATGTTCTAAATAAAATTCTTCAGCTTGATTTCTTGTTAATTGCAACATTTTAATGGCAACAATATTAAAACCAGAAATCTCTAAACGATTAATCACAGCACCAATTAAATTTTTACAAATTGCATCAGGCTTTATAATCGACATAGTACGTTCTTTAGCCATAATATAATACTCTTTCTAAATTTATTGAAAATAAAACACAATATCCTAAATTTTAAAAAAATAAAAAATTTACTAAATAAACCGGAAACACTATAACTCATAAACAAAACAACCTATTTATAAAAAATTAATAAAAAAACAAATAAATCAAAAAATCATATCCAAAATTACATTTGACTCGATAATAATTTAACTAATTATGACACAACAAACATATAGTCTTAATCAGGAAAGACATTTGACGTACAAGAAAATCAATTTCCTCTTCAGTTGTATACCGTCCAAAAGATAAACGTATTGAATTCAATGCTAATTCTTGACTAAGACCCAAAGCACGTAATACATGTGATGATTTAAAATTAGAAGAAACACAAGCAGATTTAGATGAAACAGCAATATCCTTTAACGCCATTAAAAACATTTCACTATTTATATTATCAAACGTTACATTTAATATTGTTTTTACATTATTTTCTAAATCTCCATTAAAAGAAACTCCTTCAATACCTTTCAACCCTTCTAATAAACGATAATATAATTTCCATAAAAATGGCATTTCAGTTATCATTTCTTGTTGAGCAATATTACACGCCTCACCCATACCAACAATTTGATGAACTGGCAAAGTACCAGAACGTACACCCCGCTCATGACCACCACCATGAATTTGAGATTCAAGATCAATATTTGAATTACTACAAATATACAACGCGCCAATACCTTTTGGACCATATAACTTATGAGCACTAAACGACATCAAATCTATAGGCGCATCTGACAAATTAATACATAACTTTCCAACACTTTGACTAGCATCAACGTGAAAAAATATACCATTCGAATGGCACAAATTACCAAAAGAAACTATATCTTGAATAACACCAATTTCGTTGTTAACATGCATTATTGATAATAATATTGTATCATTTCGAATAACATCAACAATTTGTTTAATAGAAATTAACCCATTTTTTTTCGGGGTAACCCGAGTAATCTCAAATCCTTGAGATTCAAGATAAGAACATGTACTCAATACTGCCTGATGTTCAGTAGCACTTGTAATAATATGACGCCCTTTTTTCCCACAATAACGATAAACAATACCTTTAATTGCTAAATTAATCGATTCAGTAGCACCTGAAGTAAAAATTATTTCATCAGAATTAGCACCTACCAACGAAGCAACTTGATTGCGAGCAACATCTACAGCCTCTTCCGCTTGCCAACCATAATAATGAAAACGAGAAGACGCATTACCAAACACTCCATCCAATGTAAGATATTTACTCATTTTTCTTGCAACTCTTTTATCCACCGGCGTGGTAGCTGCATAGTCAAAATACACGGGTAATTTCATATAAATTAAATCCACACAAAATACATGTTATCATATTTCGCTAAAACAATATAATCATTTTAACTAATCATCAAAAAAATAACGCTATAAAATCACACAAATATTTAGTAATATACATAACAGTTATTATTTATTATGATTAATATTTATATTAATACAAAATATTTTATATATTATGTAAAAATATTATATTTTATAATTATACTATAATATATGTGACATTTAATCACTAAACCAAAAAAATAAACTACTTAGTTAAGGAAAATATAAAATAACAAAATCTTCAAATTTCATACAAAATTATTAATTTTCTGTTTATTTGATAATTAATACACACCGTTATTCTTTTAACAACAAAACAAAATTAAAAAAAATATTTATTTTATAAAATACACATTATACATGTATAATACATGCTAATAATACTTCTATTAAAAATTACCGATTCTTTTACAAATTATTCACATCAAGGATGAATAAAATTATGCGTCCAATGCTTAATGTTGCTATCCAGGCCATACGACAAGGAGGAAACTTTATTATTAAACAATATGAAATGTTAAACACTAAACATATAAAAACTTTAAAAATAAAAAATGACCTACTTATAAATATTAATAAAAAAATAAGCCAAATTATCACTAACGTTATTAAAAAATACTACCCTCTAGATACTATTTTTATAAAAAACCAACAAAATTGCATGAATTTAAATAACAACACACAGTGGATAATTAATCCATTAGATAGTCAAACTAACTTTATAAAACATATTCCATATTTTGCATCATCTATCGCTGTTCAAATCAAAGGAAAAACAGAAATTTCAGTAGTATACGATCCTATCCATAACGATCTATTCATCGCCAGCAAAGGACAAGGCACTCAACTAAATGGTTATCGAATTCATAATTATATTACTAAACAACTGATACACAACTATGAAATTATAACTTATTTTCCATATTATAACAAAGAACACACTACTATAATGCATACATTAAATAATAAACTATACACCATAAAACATGATATAGATTTTCGATATAGTGGCGCTATTACACTAGATTTCGCATACGTTGCTGCTGGTCGCATTAGTGCGATATTTGCAAGTAATCTAAATACATACAATTTTACCAGTGGTGCACTCCTCATACAAGAAGCAGGAGGATTAATACTAAATTTAAATCAACATAAAATATCCAACAACACATCCAAAAACATTATTGCTGGCAGCCCAGCATTAATAAAATTAATAATCGCTAAAAATTAATATTTATATTTTGCATTTTATAATAAAAAATACAACAAATACCAAACAAACAATAACCATTGTTATACTAACTAATTGTATAATTATACCAATTATATTACAACAATATAATCAAATAAAATCTTTAAATAAAAAGATAACATTCAAGACAAACAACAAAATTACCATACAACCAATATTTAATTACATCGAATACAAATTAAAACACACATATAGTTAATATATAACAATATATATAATATATAATGAAATTTCAGAAAATGAAAAACAAGACATAACACTCATTATAAAATAAATCAATGCAACACAATAAATACATAAATTAAAAGATATTAACTACAGACATACACTAAATGAACAAAATAATCTGAAATATTACTACACTAAATATATACTGGATAACGCTCACAAATATTTAACACATGTTTTTTAATAACATGCATGCAGTCCTTATCATTGATATTTTCTAACATATCGCATATCCAATCAGCAACATTAGATACATCATGAATACCCAACCCACGACGAGTAACTGCCGCAGTACCAATTCGTACTCCAGATGTAATATAGGGAGGATGACAATCATTCGGAATAACATTTTTGTTAACAATGATATTAATTTCTCCTAAAATGCTTTCAGCTGCTCTTCCAGTTAAATTCTTATTCATTAAATCCAACAAAAATAAATGATTACTAGTACAACCAGAAACCACTTTAAAGTTTCGAAATAAAAATACTTTAACCATAGCCTGTGAATTTTTAACAATCTGATGTTGATATACTTTGAACTCATCGCTCATTGCTTCCCGTAAAGCAATCGCTTTAGCAGCAATAACATGCATTAATGGTCCACCTTGAGAACCAGGAAATACCGAAGAATCAATTTTTTTATATAATCTTTCATCACCGCATGACGATAAAATCAAACCACCCCTAGGACCAGCTAATGTTTTATGTGTAGTTGTAGTCACCACATGAGCATACGGTAATGGATTAGGATATATATCAGCAACGACCAAACCAGCAACATGAGCCATATCAACTAATAAATAAGCGCCAACATTATCAGAAATTCTACGCATCTCTTGCCAATCACAAATCCCAGAATAAGAAGAAAAACCGCCAATAATCATTTTAGGGCGATACATTTTTGACAAATCAAATAATCTCTCATAATCAATATGCCCATTATTGTCTACACCATAAAAAACCGATCTATACAATTTTCCCGAAAAATTCACTGAAGAACCATGAGTTAAATGCCCACCATGCATTAAATCCATTCCTAAAATAACGTCACCAGGATTTAACAAAGCATTATAAACCGCAAAATTCGCTTGAGAACCTGAATGAGGTTGAACATTAACGTATTCAGCACCAAACAAAGATTTGGCACGATTAATACTTAATTGTTCTATAACATCAACGTACTCACAACCACCATAATAACGCTTTCCTGTATACCCTTCAGCATACTTATTGGTTAATTGAGATCCTTGTGCCTCCAGAACACGAGTGGTGACATAATTTTCAGAAGCTATTAATTCTAAATGTTCCTCCTGCCGTACACGTTCCCGTTGCATGGCCTCCCATAACTCCGGATCGTAAGTATCTATCTTTTCAATACTTTTCAACATACAATTTTCCCAAACGTTAAAAAATATATTTAACAACTAAATTATAACCACATACTAAACATATCATTTTTTAAACACATAATGCAAAATATTATAAATGTATAATTTAAAACACTACCATAAAAAACATTTTATCATGTAACATACTATCTTTAATATATTCTAAAATATAGCAAATAATTATAAGTACTGGAATGTTTTTAACATACAAACTACTAAAAATAATTTTTTTACACCGCAAATAAAAAATCTTTTTAACACATCTAACATATAATCATATAATATATACGTTATCTAAATATATACGTTATCTAATGTAAAATATTAAACGATTTACACGATATATAACACAACCATACATATCAAAAAAATTACCCGCAAACTAACATACAATTATTTAATATTTAATATAATCGATATAATATGCTTAATATATCTTAAAACAAATAACAAAAAAACTGACAATGATTCTTAAACAACGTATAACATATATATACCACCAATTAAAACAACTAACAAAAAATATCCCAATAAAATAACATTCAATACAAATACATCTCTTCTATTTACTATGTTAAAAACAAAAAACACTAAAATAGAAATATCTTTTTTATATATAAATTACAAATAAAATGAATTTAATCTATGATCAAATTTAAAGAATATTTTTATATTACACAACCACAAACCACATATACTAAAAAAATTAATCACTGTAATTTAAGATAAAGACTGTTAATGGTAACATCTATTTATAAAGAAAAATTTTTCTTTCTTTTATTACAAAAAAAACCAGCTATTTGGTTAGAACATAATTTTTGCAATACACCGCCAGTAAAAACAATACGATGATTAAACATAACACGATCTAAACTTCCTTTGTGTGAAACTAACACACCCCCCTTCGAATTTTTAGCACCAAACACTAACCGAAAGATACGCGCATGAATCATTGCACCAAAACACATAATACATGGTTCTAAAGTTACATAAAGAGTTGTATGCAATAAACGATAGTTCCTAATCACTTTTCCAGCTTGTCGCAAAGCCATAACCTCTGCATGTGCGGTAGGATCATTACAAGTAATAGAACTATTCCATCCTTCACCAATAATGCAACCATCTAACACTAAAACAGCACCAATTGATATCTCACCACGAGACACCGCACGATCAGCTAACATTATAGCATAACGCATCCATATTTTATCATCAGGCAACTCATAACACATCAAATTTCTCAAAAACAAAAAAAATAAACAACAACAACAATATACTACTAAACATAATAATACTGCAACAAAAAATAACACACTATTGAATACTTCACAAAAAATAAAAAAAATTATATTACAAACAGAAATTACAACACTCTATTAATTATATATCATGAAACTCTCCAAATAATCATCAATAAATCACAAAAACTACTAATCATACTACCGTTCAAAAATAACCACCGCGAACACATAATAATTATCATCCGATAAAGTTACATGCGTTCTAGATAAAGATAATTTTTCAAATAAAGATTTTGCATACGATAACAACCTTAATACAGGTTTTCCGTATGTATCATGCAACACCTCAAAATGACGAAAAAATAAACCCTCACTCACTCCTGTGCCAAAAGCTTTAGACGCAGCTTCCTTAACAGCAAATCGCTTTGCTAAAAAATGTATTGGATATTTACTACTCTTGTATCTCGTTAATTCAAACCTACTTAGAATCCTTTCAGCAAATCGATCACCTGACCGAAATATAATTTCCCTTACTCGATTAACCTCAACAAAATCTATACCAATTCCATAAATCACAATTCACTAACTCCTAACAGATTGTATTACATTCTTCATATCTTGAACCGCTGAAAATAGTCCGTAAAAAACGGAACGAGCAATAATAGCATGACCAATATGCAACATGTATAAAGATAACCCCGAAAATAATTTCACATTACGATAATTTAAACCATGACCTGCATTTACCCTTAAACCACAACTAATTGCATATTCAACACACTCTTTAATATATTCAAATTCTGGTATACTAATTACACTCCTATGATCCGAAACATATGGACCCGTGTGTAATTCTATACAAGACACCCCAAGATCTCGAGCAATAGAAATCTGTTCTTTATCAATATCTAAAAATAAAGAAACATCTATTCCCACAGATTTTAACTGAGAAACAACAACAAATAATCTGTCTCGATTAGATAATAGATCTAATCCAGATTCAGTCGTAATCTCACAACGATTCTCAGGCACCAAACAACAAAAATCCGGTTTGAGTTTACAAGCAACGGAAATCATCTCCTCTGTCGGAGCAATCTCTAAATTCATATTCGTTTGTATTATCTTTTTCAACAAAAACACATCACGATCAGTAATATGACGCCTATCTTCTCTTAAATGTACAGTAATAGTGTCTGCTCCAGCTTGTTCCGCAATAAATGCACCCTGTACTGGATCTGGATAAGAAGTACCACGAACATTCCGCAACGTAGCAATATGATCAATATTAACACCTAATAACACAGACATATTTATTACCTCTGAATATGTTATATTGCAATTAAAAAATGTAACAAAAACACAAAACAAAACAAACTTGCCAACATATACAACAATACAAACAACAAAAAACACTACAACGCATAATAAAACAGCATGACCAAAAATCACCCCAATTTTATAAAAAATTACAATTGACTGTGTTGTATAATATCATACATCAAATAAAACACAAATAAAGGCTATAACACTATTCGAATATTTTAAACCGAAACCTCTAAAATTCTAAGAACACAACTAGCTGCGTCTTGTTCAGCTCTTCTTCGACTAGATCCACATCCAATAACCGGAGATTTTAAACCATATACTTGACAATAAACAATAAATTTTTGATTATGCGACTCACCAGTAATTTGACTGATCCAGTATATTGGCAAAGGATAACGATGATATTGTAAGTATTCTTGCAGACGAGTTTTTGGATCCTTCTGTTGATCACCAGGCATAATTAAAGTTAAACGCACCATATACCAATTAACAATCACTTTCTCTACAACATAAATATCACTATCTAAAAAAATAGCACCTATTAATGCCTCTATTGTATCAGACAAAATAGATTCTCGCTGAGCACCTCCTGTTTTTAACTCTCCATACCCTAAACAAAGACAATCCCCTATAGAAAAATTACGAGCTATTTCCGCTAAAGTATGTTCTTGTACTAAAGATGCCCGCATCCTACTCATATCACCTTCAGTAACACTTGGAAATTTCTGATATAAAACATACGCAATAACATAATTTAAAATACTATCACCTAAAAATTCTAAACGTTCATTATGTGTATTACTAGCACTACAATGTGTCATTGCTTGAATAAGCAATTCACACTTCTTAAAAATATATCCAATATCTTTTTGCAATTTATTCAATAAAGAAGTCGAAATCATATTTCTAATATATCTGACATATACTGTAAATAATATGACATAATGTCATCACAATTAATAAATTTTTCCAAATCTATGAAACCTAATTATAATCGGCCAATTGTCACCCTGTTTTTTCTCAAAACTAAACCAAATAATAATTGCTTTACCTACCAAATTTTTTTCAGGAACAAAACCCCAATAACGACTATCTGCACTATTATCACGATTATCACCCAACATAAAGTATTCACCAACAGGTACAATCCATTCAGATATAAATTCATCTAATTGTTCTTTATTGTGCACTTTAGTTGAAAAATTATAAGAACCGGGCGCTAGAACAGTTAAAATATTATGCACAACACCATCAAATGATTCTGAACTTTGCATCAAACGAATACCGTTATTAACTATTTTATCAGAAGAAAAATGATAAAAATCACTAACAATATCTCCATTATTAAAATTAAAAATTTGAAAAAAATTACTTAAAAAAATATTCGTGTAAGTAATAGATATAGGTTTATTTACATCATTACCTTCTTTCATAACATTTTTTGGATAAATAATTAATTCTTTAGAAAGCGAATTATAAATCACACGATCACCCGGTAAACCAACAACACGCTTAATATAATCTAATTTTGTATTAAGTGGATACTTAAAAACTACTACATCTCCACGTTTGGGTTGACCCACTCTAACTAATACACTTTGAGTTACAGGATTTTTAATGCCGTAACAAAATTTATTCACCAAAATAAAATCACCTGCCAACAATGTTGGCATCATAGAACCAGAAGGTATTTGAAACGGTTCAAAAATAAACGATCGAACTATAAAAACAAAAAATAATACAGGAAAAAGAGATGCACAAAAATCAAAAAAATAATTTACAAAATAACAAAATATCTTTTGTATAAAACGAAACAATCTCCATTGTCTCAAAATATTATGAAATGAAAAAAAATGTTTTAACTTATACTGTAAAAATGAATAAACATAACTACCTATATCAAAATATTTAACAATCCAACACAAACCACTAAAAAATGTACAAATCATTAAAATTAAAGCAAACAAATTAAACATCTATATATTCCTTAAATTACTTAATATAAAATAATTCACTACTTTTTATTAATATTCAAAATACCCAAAAAAATCTCTCTTGACAACTTAACGTTACCAATATGTCGCATACGTTTCTTACCTGCTTTCTGTTTACTTAACAATTTTCGTTTTCTAGTAACATCACCACCATAACATTTCGCTACAACATTTTTCCGTAACTGCTTAACCAATGAACGAACAATAACACGATGACCAATTAACGCCTGAATAACAATATCAAATTGTTGACGAGGTATCAAACACTGTAATTGATCAACAAACTTTTTTGCTCTAACAAAAGCCTTCATACGATGTGAAATAAAAGACAACATATCAATACGTTTACTATTAATCAATATTTCTACACATACTATATCTGCACATTGAAAATGACTAAATTCATATTCTAACGATGCATAACCACGTGATACAGACTTGGCACGATCAAAAAAATCTAAAACTATTTCAGATAAAGGCAATTGATAAACTAAAATAACTTGAGTATTATGATATAAAATATTAACTTGAATACCGCGTTTTTCAATACAAAGTGCAATCAAATCCCCAATATATTGCTTAGGTGATAATATGTTACAAATAACAATTGGTTCACGTAATTCTCTAATATTCATTATATCTAATAATTTCGTAGGAGTATCAATACATATTACATTATTATCCCTAGTTACAACCTCATAAGCTACTATAGGAGGAGTTACAACTAAACAAATCTTATATTCACGTTCTAATCTTTCTTTTATAATTTCCATATGTAACAAACCTAAAAAACCACAACGAAAACCAAACCCCAGTAACGAAGAATGCTCAGGCACATAAAACAAAGCCGAATCATTTAAACTAAGCTTATGAAAAGCATCACGAAAATTTGCTTGATCATTTGAGTTAACAGGAAATAAACCAGCATATACATATGGCGTAACCTTCTTAAACCCCTGCAATACTTCACTTGCAGGACGAGATGACAATGTTAACGTATCTCCCACTCGAACAGAAAAAACATTCTTAATAGAACCAACCACCCAACCTACTTCACCACAATTTAATACTGTTTTTTCAACCCGCTTAGGAGTAAAAATACCTAATTGATCAATACTATAAATTTCCTGTGTGCTCATTACTTTAATTTTATCACCTTTATGCAATATCCCATTTTTTACACGAATTAACACAACTACCCCTAAATAATTATCAAACCAAGAATCAATAATTAATGCCTGTAATGGAGCCTCTAAATCACCACATGGTGACGGAATATAATGAATTAACGATTCCAGTAAATCTACTATACCTAAACCTGTTTTAGCAGAACACCATACTACATACTGTGAATCAATCCCAATAATATCCTCAATATCTTTAGAAACACGATCAGGATCTGCCATCGGTAAATCAATTTTATTTATAGCTACCACGATTTTCAAATTCATAGACATAGCTGTTTGACAGTGAGATAAAGTTTGCGCTTCAATGCCCTGCACAGCATCTACAACTAATAATGCACCCTCACAAGCTGCTAAAGAACGAGAAACTTCATAAGAAAAATCAACATGACCAGGAGTATCAATAAAATTTAATTGGTATATCTGATTATTATTAAATTTATAATTTAGAGTAACACTCTGTGCTTTGATAGTGATACCACGTTCACGCTCCAACTCCATGGAATCAAGTACTTGAGATACCATATTTCGCTTATGTAAACCCCCACACATCTGTATAAGACGATCAGATAATGTTGATTTTCCATGATCAATATGAGCAATAATTGAAAAATTTCGTATATTTTTCATAAATTTAATGATTATTTCTCTTGCATTCTGTGTTACTCTCATTATCTAAAAATATTAAATGAATCAGGGTTATTCTACTGAAAAAATTTACAATAACCAATTATCATGCTTCAACAAATATATTAATAAACCATAAATATTTAAAATATTTACCTAAAATACATAATTATTACAATCATTAGTTATACTCAAAATACTAAATACTTCATACTACAACTACAATGAAACTATTAACTTGGAAAAGTGTCTTGTCTTCAGAAAAATCTAAACTATACTTTAAAAACATATTTAATTACATTAACCAACGAAAATCGCAAGGTATTATTATTTATCCAGAACAACGATATATTTTTCATGCGTTAAAACTTACCCCATTCCAAAAAGTTAAAGTTGTAATCATAGGACAAGATCCCTATCATCAACCTAATCAAGCACATGGTCTAGCTTTTTCAGTACAACCTGGCATAACTATTCCCCCATCATTAATGAATATTTACAAAGAACTTTCATCCGATATTTCAACATTTGTTATTCCTAAACATGGCTGTTTAGAAAGTTGGGCCAAAGAGGGAGTCTTACTATTAAACAGTATATTAACTGTTGAAGCAGGAAAAACTTGTTCCCATGCTAATATAGGATGGGAACAATTTACTGATAAAATTATCGATGTGCTAAATACCAAAAAAAACAAACTTATTTTTCTCTTATGGGGAAAATATGCTCAAAAAAAAGGAAATATTATCAATAATAAAAATCACTATATTCTAAAAACTTCACATCCCTCACCTCTATCTGCACAATTCAGTTTTTTCGGCTGCAAACATTTCTCTAAAACAAATTACCTACTAACAATAAATAATCAAAACAAAATAAATTGGCAACCAAGATTATTATAAAAATCTACTCAAATATTTTACCCAAATATACAAAGACCAACTTCACATAAAAAAACATCCACATGAAACTATTTGTAACAACACAACATCATGTAATTATAATTACTACCAAGCTCCTACAAACAACAATTTTCACAAATATAATAAAAAATACACAAAACCATTCACTTCAACATACACTACCACCCACCACACATATCTTACCTTACATTAACTAAAACATAACCCAGTTATACTAAAAAATATCATACTTGCTAAAATATTTAATACATTTAAATAATTTAATCCAACATAATAAAAAATGACACAATAAATTATGAAAATATATTATTTAGATACAGTAACCATAGCAGGTCGAATTAATCTCCCATTTAATAAATATCCTTTTTGCATCACCGAAATAACATGATTGGATAAATAATCCTCAGACTCTAAAATAGACATTGCCTGATGTAATAATGGATCAAAAGGCACATTAACTTCACTAACAACCTTTAAACCAAATTTATGCACAGCATTCAACAATGATTTTAATGTCAACTCAATACCTTCAATAGTACTAATAAACATATCATTTGATCTATCTAACATATCTAACGCACGTTCTAAATTATCAATTACAGGTAATAATTCAACAAAAAAATGCTCTAGAGCAAATTTATGTGCTTTTTCTATATCTTGTTCACTTCGCCGACGTATATTTTCCATTTCTGCTTTTAAACGCAAAAAATTATTACGCTCACACTCTTTTGATTGTAATAATTCCATTTCTAATTTTATAATCTTCTCATCTTTTAAATCTACAGTATCTATTTCTTTAGTTTCTTTAAGAAGAGTTTCTTCAGAAAGAATATCTTCCTTAGCAGCTAATTCAGAATTCTGTAAAAATTGATCATCAGAGTTATTTTGTATATCATTACTTATCATGAATTATCTCCACAACAAAAATTTTTCTTACATACAACTATTATAGAGACGAACAAATAGGTATTCAAGAGATCATATTTAACGAATTTCGATTTATAGAACATGAAATTATTCAAAAATAATTATTGTTTTACATACTATTAACATCATTACATACTATTCACTTTTTAGTACATGAGAATTTTAACAACTTATTCACACACTATAATAGCATCAAATTAAATCAACACAAACATACATATTTATACAACAAATAATATTATTTATGTGCAAAATAACATTATTTACAACATAAAAAATGTTATATATATCACTCCCATAAAAACACAAAAAACAAAAAAATAAAATTTTATAATACAAATAAAAACATAATTTAAAATTATTAAAAATTTGTCAAAATACAATGCAAAACCTATCGGTATCAAGCTAGCAAAAATTCAGTATTATTTCATTACTCTTAAATTAATACAATGATTTTACAAAACAAAAAATTTATTCCAAAAAACATCTCATTTCACTACACAAAAAATACATCTACTACACAAGCTTATAAATTAAACTTAAAATAATAAATGATCCATACTTAAAATAAAATAACACACATAATAAAATGCAAAATATCCGCAGATAAAATTTTCATTTTGTATAACCATAAAAAATAATACAAAAATATTACAATCAAAAACTTGTAATATTTACCATTATAACCTGCAATAACACCAAAAAAAATACCCCATAATATACCAAACAACACAAACAAAACAACACAACATAATATATTAAAACAAAAATATTATGTTATAATCTACTCATAATTATAATATAAAAACTAACAATTTTCTCAATATACACATCACAATAATCATATCATTAAATATATGAACCAAAAACACTCAAGCAAAATAATTATGTTCTTATTTTTAATAAATACCACCAACTGCTCTATATACGATAATATTCCTCATCAACATACTATTCATCATGGCAATTATATAAATACAACGGATTTGATAAAAATACATGTTGGCATGAAAAAACAACTAATATTTTCCATTTTAGGAACACCAATACTACATGATCCATTTGGATCAAATAGATATTATTATATATCTTATAAAACATCTAATTATAAAAAAACCAAACAGAACACATTTACATTAACATTTAATAATCACGATACACTTACTGCAATCGATTATGAAACCTTATAAAACAACCTTAAAATCACAAAAAAACCAACACATAAACATCTAATTTTCTAAATTTTTAATAATAAAAACGATCAGAACACTTATATATTATATTAGCCCTTACAATAAATGATTGAATTACATCATCAACAACCTCTTTAACTATAAAATTAAATATCTTCTCAAGATACTTTTGATGAAATTCATAACAAAAAAAACATTCTATCTTGGTCATTTTTTCCGTAAGAGATATAAAAGTCCAACTTCCAAACAACGACTTAAATGGCCCATCTATTAAATGTATCATAATACTTTTATTTTTAATCATAAAATTACGAGTAATAAATGACTGATTGATACCAAATTTAAATACATCTATTTTAGCAGTTAATTCATAATCATTGCTGATTAACACACAACTATAAACACATCCAGGAATAAAATCAGAATAGGCAGAAATATCATTAACTAAATTAAACATTTGCTCTCTAGTATAAGGAACAACTATAGCATTTTCCGTATTAAACATAAACACATTCTTTACTTTTATGTAATTTATTACTTACACCACACACATTAATTATAATGAAGTTTTGTAAAATTTACTATAAAATATTATATACTAAATATTATAATTGATCTTATTATTAAGATACGATATGGCAATCACTTAAACATGCATAAAAAAATTATACAAAATAAATACGCAAACTATCAATACTTTATCATAAAGAAATTAGAAGCAGGAATTTCACTACAAGGATGGGAAGTAAAAGCAATACGTGCTAAAAAAATAGAAATCAATCACGCATACATTTTTATAAAAAACAATGAAGCATATACATCAAATATTATTATCCATCCCATAACTACAGCATCTTCACATATACAACATGATATTTCACGACATCGAAAATTATTATTAAAAAAAAATGAACTACACTTATTATCTAAAGAAAATAATAATTTTAAATACACTATTATCCCGTTAGAATTATATTGGAAAAATCAATGGATAAAAATCAGTATTGGAATTGGTAAAGGGAAAAAACAATACGATAAACGTGCAGAAATAAAAAAACGTGAATGGTTGCTTGACAAAAACAAAGTTTTATTTTAGACTTCCCGCTTGTATTGGATTTAAAGCGATATATTAAAATTATCATAAAATATGGGGCTGAATACAGGATTCGACGGGGTTTTATAACATTTTAAGTGCATGTCGAGGTGAGCAGGACTCGTAAAAAGCTCAAAAAAATAATTGCAAAAAATAATGTAAAATATGAACCTGTTGCTTTAGCAGCTTAAAATCAGGTTAAAAACTGAAGGTTCCTTCTTGGTTTAAGTTATGTGCTCTAAAACTTAACATTTAAGTATTTTTTTAAAGATTTTTCTGCAAAAAAATACAAACAAGAAGTCATGTTAGAGTGAGAATTGCCACTTTTCTGTTATCCTAGACAATTAAAGTGTATATCTATATTATATTAATTATAGGATTTTTATTAGAAAAAAGTTCATTGGAAACTAATAAAAAATAAAAATTAAATGAACTAAACATGTAGTACTAGAGATGATTAAAAATTGCGGACGCGGGTTCGAAACCCGCCAGCTCCAATCAAAAATAACATACACACAATAACAACACGAATTAATTACATAACCAATCACAATAATTAAAAATACAATTTTTTTTAATAATCAAAAAACTATAAAAAAATTACTACTCATTCATTATTAATAATAATTAATAATATTACATATATACACTTCCTATTAAGTAATAATACACAAAAACAAACAACTATCTAAAAAAAACCACAAACCACCACATCGCTTCACTCATAAAATAAAAATATAAAACCTATGTTTCACAAAAAATAGTGATGGTAA
Source organism: Blochmannia endosymbiont of Polyrhachis (Hedomyrma) turneri (assembly GCF_000973505.1). Classification (NCBI taxonomy): domain Bacteria; kingdom Pseudomonadati; phylum Pseudomonadota; class Gammaproteobacteria; order Enterobacterales; family Enterobacteriaceae; genus Candidatus Blochmanniella; species Blochmannia endosymbiont of Polyrhachis (Hedomyrma) turneri. The sequence goes on from NZ_CP010048.1 coordinate 643,540, forward strand.
CATCTAAATACATACATTCAAATATGCCAGAAAATTAAATAAATACCATGGCTTATCTCTATTTACTCATTGCCATTATCGCAGAAGTCATTGCTACTACATCTCTTAAAGCTTCATGGGGATTTAGCAAAATATATCCATCAATAATAGTAATCATTGGTTATGCAATATCATTCATACTATTATCATTAGCATTAAAAACCATCCCTATAGGGATAGCTTATGCTTATTGGGCAGGATTAGGCATCATATTCATAACTATTATTGGATATCTTGTATACAAACAAACACTAGATACTTTCGCAATAATTGGAATTAGCTTAATCATTATAGGCATGCTAATGATAAACCTACTATCAAAAACAATAAAATATTAATTATAATATTATAATATCTGAAATTAATATATTCAATATTCAATAATGAACAACAAAGAAAACTACCCACTCAAATATCACGATATTAGATTACGACCATTAGAACGTGAAGATTTACACTTTATTCATAAAATAAACAATAATGAAACAATAATGAAATATTGGTTTGAAGAACCACATGAAGCATACGTTGAATTAAAAGATATTTACCATAAAAACATACATAATATAAATGAAAGAAGATTTATCATCGACAAAAAAAACACAAATATCGGATTAGTAGAACTAGTAGACATCAATCATATTCATCGAAGAGCTGAGTTTTCATTATTAATAGCTCCTGAACATCAGGGAAAAGGATATGCTAGTATTGCTACATATCTAGCATTGAATTTTGGATTTATGGTGCTGAATCTACATAAATTATATCTAATAGTAGATGAAGAAAATATCAAAGCAATTCACATTTACAAAAAATTAGGATTCAAAGAAGAAGGTAAATTATTAAAAGAATTTTTTATCAACGGAAAATATAGAAATACATTACGCATGTATATCTTCCAAAATAAATATCGGACAACATACTCTACATTAAAATTAAATTTACATAATATATAAAAATTTTTTTATGATCATAATAAATAACCAACAAAACATATTTCACAATAAACATGAACAATATCTTGCATCATTACCAAAAATTGCACACCATGCCAAAGATATTCATATCATACATTCTCCAAAAGAATTTAAAATTAAGCTTCTTAATATAATAAAAAACGCAAAAAATCATATTTATTTAACCACGCTATACTTAGAACAGGACCAAGCGGGTAAAGAAATACTAAATACTCTTTTTCAAACAAAAAAAAATCAACAAACACTTAAAATTATAATATTAGTAGATTGGCACAGAGCACAACGTGGAAGAATTGGAACACGTAATCTTTTAAATACCACCAATACAACAACAAATGCAGACTGGTACTATGACATAACTAAAAATAACCCAAACATCCACATTCCAATATATGGAATTCCAATTAATATTCAAGAAGTATTAGGAGTATTACACTTAAAAGGATTTATTATTGATAATACAGTAATTTATAGCGGTGCTAATATCAATAACGTATACTTACACCAAGAAAACAAATATCGATATGATCGATATCATATTATTCACAATCATTTGTTAGCTAACACAATGATCAACTATCTAAAGCAACATATACTACACACACCAATAATATACCAACTAAACCAAACAAAAAAAACAAAAAAAATAAAAATTAAACATAATCAAATACGACTATTTCGACAATCTCTAAAAAAAGCTAATTATTCTTACCAAAATAACCAATACATGCAACATGAACTAACAATTACTCCTATTGCAGGAGTAGGTAAAAAAAACCTTGTTAATCAAACAATTCATCACCTTATTTGTTCAACAAAAAATAAAATCATTATTTGTACACCATATTTTAACATATCAAAACTAATAATGCACAATATATTAAACTTGCTGCAAAAAGGAAAAAATATTGAAATCATAGTAGGTGATAAAACAGCAAACGATTTTTATGCATCCGAACATCAAACATTTAACATTATTAATATCTTACCATATCTATATGAAATAAACTTACGATCTTTTCTTAAAAAATTACAAATTTATCTCGATAACAAACAATTAACCGTAAAAATATGGAAGCACGTAAATAATGGATACCACTTGAAGGGTATATGGGTTGATCAAGAATGGCAACTACTTACTAGCAACAACCTCAACCCTAGAGCATGGAACTTAGATCTAGAAAACGCAATATTAATACATGACCCTAAAAAAATTCTACTACAAAAAACATTTAAAGAACTAAATCACATTTACAAATACACTACGATAACGACTCACTATACCAAATTACAAGATATTAACGATTATCCACCTACAATACGTAAACTTATAAAAAAAATCAAATATACCCATCTTGATAAAATAATTAACAAATTTTTCTAAAACAATAACTATTTACACAGTAATAATACCACAAATTCAATTTTATTTTATTATTAAACCCCACCCATAAATATACAACAAATCAAATACTTCAGGTATTGTAAGGTTAAGTTCTCACGGGTCATTAGTATCGGTTAGCTCAACATCTCACAATGCTTACACACCCGACCTATCAACGTCATCGTCTTTAACGTCCCTTTAGGAGAATTTTTAATTCTCAGGGAAGATTCATCTTGAGGCGAACTTCCCGCTTAGATGCTTTCAGCGGTTATTTCTTCCGCACATAGCTACCGGGCAATGCCATTGGCATGACAACCCGAACACCATAGGTACGTCCACTCCGGTCCTCTCGTACTAGGAGCAGCCCCTCTCAATCTTCCAACGCCCACGGCAGATAGGGACCGAACTGTCTCACGACGTTCTAAACCCAGCTCGCGTACCACTTTAAATGGCGAACAGCCATACCCTTGGGACCTGCTGCAGCCCCAGGATGTGATGAGCCGACATCGAGGTGCCAAACACCGCCGTCGATATGAACTCTTGGGCGGTATTAGCCTGTTATCCCCGGAGTACCTTTTATCCGTTGAGCGATGGCCTTTCCATACAGAAACCACCGGATCACTAAGACCTGCTTTCGCATCTGCTCGAATTGTCACTCTCGCAGTTAAGCTAGCTTATGCCTTTGCACTAACCTCACGATATCCGACCGTGATTAGCTAACCTTTGTACTCCTCCGTTACTCTTTAGGAGGAGACCGCCCCAGTCAAACTACCCACCAGACACTGTCCTCAATCCGGATAACGGACCAAAGTTAGAACATCAAACATTAAAGGGTGGTATTTCAAGATTGACTCCATACAAACTAGCGTTCATACTTCTTAGTCTCCCACCTATCCTACACATCAAAATTCAACATTCAGTATCAAGCTATAGTAAAGGTTCACGGGGTCTTTCCGTCTTGCCGCGGGTACGCCGCATCTTCACGGCGAATTCAATTTCACTGAGTCTCAGGTGGAGACAGCCTGGCCATCATTACGCCATTCGTGCAGGTCGGAACTTACCCGACAAGGAATTTCGCTACCTTAGGACCGTTATAGTTACGGCCGCCGTTTACCGAGGCTTCGATCAAAAGCTTCTCCCACCCTCCCTTAAAAAGGGAGCATGGGATAACTTCATCAATTAACCTTCCGGCACCGGGCAGGCGTCACACCGTATACTTCCACTTTCGTGTTTGCACAGTGCTGTGTTTTTAATAAACAGTTGCAGCCAGCCAACATCTTCGACTGATTTCAGCTCCAGAAGCCAGTTCTTTCACCTACATATCAGCGTGCCTTCTCCCAAAGTTACGGCACCATTTTGCCTAGTTCCTTCACCTGAGTTCTCTCAAGCGCCTTGGTATTCTCTACCTAACTACCTGTGTCGGTTTGAGGTACGATTTAATGTAACCTGAAGCTTAGAGGCTTTTCCTGGAAGCATGGCATCAATTCCTTCACCACAAACATGGTTCGTCATCACGTCTCAATGTATTTTGAAAAAGCGGATTTTCCTACTTTTTCCACCTACACGCTTAAACCAGGACTACCAACACCTGGCGAACCTAGCCTTCTCCGTCCCCCCCTCGCAGTTACATCAAGTACAGGAATATTAACCTGTTATCCATCAACTACGCCTTTCGGCCTCATCTTAGGGGTCGACTCACCCTGCCCCGATTAACGTCGGACAGGAACCCTTAGTTTTTCGGCGAGTAGGTTTTTCACCTACTTTATCGTTACTTATGTCAGCATTCGCACTTCTGATACCTCCAGTGTATTTCACAATACACCTTCACAGATTTACAGAACGCTCCCCTACCCAATAAATAATAAACTATACTGCATAATATTATTTATTGCCGCAGCTTCGGTGCATGATTTTAGCCCCGTTACATCTTCCGCGCAGGCCGACTCGACCAGTGAGCTATTACGCTTTCTTTAAATGATGGCTGCTTCTAAGCCAACATCCTGGCTGTCTATGCCTTCCCACATCGTTTCCCACTTAATCAATGACTTCGGGACCTTAGCTAGCGGTCTGGGTTGTTTCCCTTTCCACGACGAATGTTAGCACCCGCCGTGTGTTTCCTGTAATAATATTCTCTAGTATTCGTAGTTTGCATCGAACTGGTAATCTGGAATGGATCCCTCTTCGAAACAGAGCTCTACCCCTAAAGATTAATTTACAAGACGCTACCTAAATAGCTTTCGGGGAGAACCAGCTATCTCCCGGTTTGATTGGCCTTTCACCCCTAACCACAAATCATCCGCTAATTTTTCAACATTAGTCGGTTCGGTCCTCCAATTAGCTTTACCTAACCTTCAACCTGTTCATGGTTAGATCACCGGGTTTCGGGTCTATATCCTGCAACTTAACGCCCAATTAAGACTCGGTTTCCCTCCGGCTTCCTCATTTATACAAGTTAACCTCGCTACAAAATATAAGTCGCTGACCCATTATACAAAAGGTACGCAGTCACACAATATACAACTAGTGCTCCCACTGCTTGTACGTATACGGTTTCAGGTTCTATTTCACTCCCCTCACCGGGGTTCTTTTCGCCTTTCCCTCACGGTACTAGTTCACTATCGGTCAGTCAGGAGTATTTAGCCTTAGAGGATGGTCCCCCTATCTTCAGACAAGATACCACGTGTCCCGTCCTACTCATCGAGTTCACAACTAACATATTTTTAGATACGGGGCTATCACCCTATATTGCCAGCTTTTCCAAAACTGTTCTCCTAACATGAAAATTGATAATAACTCTGGGCTGTTCCCTCTTCGCTCGCCACTACTAAGAGAATCTCAAATTGATTTCTTTTCCTCAGAGTACTAAGATGTTTCAGTTCCTCTGGTTTGCTTCATTAAACTATATATTCACTTAATGATGATGTATCTATAAACATCAGGTTTCCCCATTCGGACATTACCGGCTAATTAACGCTTTATACCAGCTCACCGATACTTTTCGCAGATTAACACGTCCTTCATCGCCTCTGACTGCCAAGGCATCCACCGTATACGCTTAGTTACTTAACCTCACAATCCTCAAATATTTGACTATTACTATATATTTAAATAAGTCAGTTAATTGAATACCCTTCATTATCCATATTGTTAAAGAACACACTACAAAAACAACCAAAAAATAAATTAACAAAAATAATTTTCTCAAAATGTCCCCTAGGGGCTTCGAACCCCTGTTGCCGCCGTGAAAGGGCAGTGTCCTAAACCACTAGACGAAGGGGACGAATTAAAAAAATATATAAAACAAACAAGATAATTGATGTGAACACTATAGAAACCATTAGTCGAACTTAAATTATAAGGAGGTGATCCAACCGCAGGTTCCCCTACGGTTACCTTGTTACGACTTCACCCCAGTCATGAATCACAAAGTGGTAAGCGTCCTCCTTTTTACTAAAAGGTTAAACTACTCACTTCTTTTACAACCCACTCCCATGGTGTGACGGGCGGTGTGTACAAGGCCCGGGAACGTATTCACCGTGACATTCTGATTCACGATTACTAGCGATTCCGACTTCATGGAGTCGAGTTGCAGACTCCAATCCGGACTACGACGAATTTTGTGAGGTTTGCTAGCTTTCGCAAGATCGCTTCTCTTTGTATACGCCATTGTAGCACGTTTGTAGCCCTACTCGTAAGGGCCATGATGACTTGACGTCATCCCCACCTTCCTCCGGCTTATCACCGGCAGTCTCCTTTGAGTTCCCGACATGACTCGATGGCAACAAAGGATAAGGGTTGCGCTCGTTGCGGGACTTAACCCAACATTTCACAACACGAGCTGACGACAGCCATGCAGCACCTGTCTCAAAGTTCCCGAAGGCACCCATATATCTCTACATAGTTCTTTGGATGTCAAGAGTAGGTAAGGTTCTTCGCGTTGCATCGAATTAAACCACATGCTCCACCGCTTGTGCGGGCCCCCGTCAATTCATTTGAGTTTTAACCTTGCGGCCGTACTCCCCAGGCGGTCGATTTAACACGTTAGCTCCGAAAGCCACAGTTCAAAGACCACAACCTTCAAATCGACATCGTTTACAGCCTGGACTACCAGGGTATCTAATCCTGTTCGCTCCCCACGCTTTCGTACCTCAGCGTCAGTCTTCACCCAGGGGGCCGCCTTCGCCACCGGTATTCCTCCAGATCTCTACGCATTTCACCGCTACACCTGGAATTCTACCCCCCTCTATGAGACTCTAGCTTACCAGTTTCAAATGCAGTTCCTAGGTTGAGCCTAGGGATTTCACATCCGACTTAGAAAACCGCCTACGTACTCTTTACGCCCAGTAATTCCGATTAACGCTCGCACCCTCCGTATTACCGCGGCTGCTGGCACGGAGTTAGCCGGTGCTTTTTCTATAAGTAATGTCAAACAACAACAGTATTATTATTGTTGTTTTCCTCCTTATTAAAAGTGCTTTACAACCCGAAGGCCTTCTTCACACACGCGGCATAGCTGCATCAAGGTTTCCCTCATTGTGCAATATTCCCCACTGCTGCCTCCCGTAGGAGTCTGGACCGTATCTCAATTCCAGTGTGGCTGGTCATCCTCTCAAACCAGCTAGAGATCGTTGCCTAGGTAGGCCATTACCCTACCTACTAGCTAATCTCATCTGGGTTCATCCGATGGCATGAGGCCAAATTAATTAGGTCCCCCACTTTGATCGTAAACTACGATATCATGCGGTATTAGCTACCGTTTCCAGTAGTTATCCCCCCCCTTCGGGCAGATCCCCAGATATTACTCACCCGTTCGCCGCTCGCCAGACAAAACAATATTTAAAAAAACTAAATACCATTTCCTGCTGCCGCTCGACTTGCATGTGTTAAGCTTGCCGCCAGCGTTCAATCTGAGCCATGATCAAACTCTTCAATTATAAACAAAACACCTAAAGATAGATTTCTTAATACACTAACCTTGATATCTACCTATAATATACCTACATTATGATATATCGATTTTGGTCTCAAATAGTGCCCACATAAATTATCTTAAATAAACAACCAAATTATTAAAGAACAACGCAACTACTAACTTAAAAATATTAAAATTACTACTCTGACGCAATATACTTAATATTACATATTCAGTCAACATAATTATGAATATTTTTAGCATGTGTCTATTAAAACTAACAATACTTTTTAACAATAATTAAAAATAAAATTTTAAATGCACATTTTTATTTAATAAACATAAAAATAATCCTTTAAAAATATTAAATAAATAGTAATATTAATTTATTTTAAAAATATATATTATCTAATATAAAAATACAAAAATCATACACCTTATAGGTCTTATTTATGTGCACAACACCACTACATATTCGACGCGCCTTAATTAGTGTTTCTAATAAATTAAATATTTTAGAATTTGCTCACGCACTTGCTCAGAAAAACATTCACTTATTAGCTAGCGGAGGAACAGCTGAAACACTCTCATCAGCAGGATTAAAAGTTACAGAAATATCACAATACACTAACTTTCCTGAAATAATGAATGGACGAATTAAAACACTACATACTAAAATATACGCTGGAATATTAGCCAGACCCCAAATAGACAATGATATCATGCAAAAATATTCAATAAAACATATTGACATGGTAATAATAAACTTTTACCCGTTAACTTCAATACCACCTATAAACAAAGACATCAAAAACCATCACAACACAAATTATGATATTACAACAGATAACATAGATATTGGAGGACCAAGCATAGTTCGCTCAGCGGCAAAAAATTATAAAAATGTTCTTGTGATCGTTGATATTAAAGATTATACGAAAATTATTGATGAACTAAATAATAATAATGGAAAAATTAGCATAAAAACACGACTACAGTTGGCCACTAAAGCATTTCAATACGTTGCTACATACGACACTTTAATCGCTAATAATTTCAAAAAACAACTTACTAAACATCAAATTCACGATAACAATAAAAAACCAAATATTTATTTTCCTCACTATATAAACTGTATGAATGTGAATTTTACAAAAAAACAAAATATGCGATACGGTGAAAACCCACATCAAATTGCAGCATTTTATACAGAAACGTACAATACAATGCCAGATTCTATTTCCCAAGCAGAACAACTGCAAGGAAAAAAACTATCTTACAACAATATTATCGACATAGACACAGCTTGGGAGTGCGTAAAAATGTTTACAGAACCAACATGCGCTATAATAAAACATGGAACTCCATGTGGAGTAAGCAGCAGTCACACACTAACCAAATCCTATCAAAAAGCTTATCAAACTGACCCAGATTCCGCCTTTGGAGGCATAATTGCATTCAATAAAACATTGGACAAAATAACAGCTCAATCAATTATAGAAAATCAATTCACAGAAGCAATTATTGCTCCATGTATTCATCAAGACGCCATAAAAACATTAAACAATAAAAAAAACATACGAATCCTTACTTATAAAAAATGGAAACAAAGATCAAAACAACCTGTTCTAGATCTAGACTATAAACGAATCACTGGGGGGTTGCTTATACAAAATCGGGATTATGATACTATCAATAAAAAAAATATACAAATAGTTACCATCCACCATCCAAATATGCAAGAAATCAATGATGCATTATTTTGCTGGAAAATTGTGCAATTTGTAAAATCTAATGCAATTGTTTACGGAAAAAACAAACAAACTATAGGCATTGGCGCAGGACAAACAAGCAGAATTTATGCAGCAAAGATAGCCACCCTAAAAGCAAAAGATGCGGGGTTTGATCTAAAAGACGCCGTTATGGCTTCAGATGCATTTTTCCCTTTTCCTGACACAATAGAACTCGCAGCCTCAATGGGGATAAAATGTATTATACAACCCGGGGGGGGGATTCAAGATAAAAAAATTATCGCAAGTGCTAATAAAAATAATATTTCTATGATTTTCACTAATATAAGACATTTTCGCCATTAAATATTTTCAAACAATACACAAACTATACACACTTAAAAGTGCGTATAAATCATAATTAAAAAATACCAATTCACCGTTTTTAAAATTTTAAACAACAACATATCCCAATGCACATTGTAAACTCATTTGTTTTCAAAAATACCATAAAAAATTTGAATTACTTAATCGCATTTTTAAAATATTTACCAGAAACAAATCGGGGGATATTCACCGCGGAAATTTTAATTTCTTCACCAGTTTGAGGATTACGACCAATACATGCATTTCTCCGATTAATTTTAAATGTACCAAAACCAATCAATTGAACTATCTCACCAGATTTAAGAGATTCAATAATCGCTGACAAAGTAGAATTAAGTACAATTTTTGCCACTGATTTAGATAAATTTGCTTTATTAGCAATAACATCAATCATTTGAGTTTTATTCATACAATAACCCCTGTTATATACATACTATAAACTATAATATTAACTATATTTTTAACAAAAATAACACCAACTAGATATTTTCAATATTACTGTGATTAAAAAAACACATTTATTCTACTTGCAATATATCACACATAATTAATAAAATAAAAATAAACAACATCTATACTACATACTGCAACACGTAAATATTTTACAAATACATCATCTTTAAAAACTATCTAAATCATTATACTAATAAAAAATAATTAACACTAAAAATAAACATACAAAAATAAAATTAACTTTCAATAAACATACAAAACTATAAATATTGTAAAACACATTTTACGAAACAAAAAAAGAAATTTCAAAATTAATTACTTATCCTACGACTGTCATTCAAATCAGCATTTAGTAATTCAGTTAAATTAGCAGAAGCTTCATCAACAGTTATTTTCGAAGATTCATTCTGAAGATTATCATTACAAAGATTACGACGATATTTTGCACGACCTTGATGATAAGAATAACCTGTCCCAGCAGGTATTAATCGACCAACGATGACATTCTCCTTTAAACCACGCAAATCATCGCGCTTTCCGGATACAGAAGCTTCCGTTAACACACGAGTGGTTTCTTGAAACGAAGCAGCAGATATAAACGACTCAGTCGCTAATGAAGCCTTAGTTATCCCTAACAAATTACGCACAAACGTTATTTTCACTTTTCCATCACGACTCAAACGGCGATTTATCATTTTAATACGAGCATATTCTACTTGTTCACCTTCTAAAAATTCTGAATCACCAGGATCAGTGATCGTAGCCTTACGCAACATTTGACGTATAATAACCTCAATATGCTTATCATTAATTTTAACACCTTGCAAACGATAAACATCTTGTACTTCATTAACAATATAATTAGTAACTGCGTGCACTCCTCGTAAACGCAAAATATCATGAGGCGATTCTGGTCCATCTGAAATAACATCACCACACTCTACATGTTCTCCTTCAAAAACATTAAGTTGACGCCATTTTGGAATCATTTCTTCATATGTATCAATAGTACTATTAATATCTTCTTCTAATGATGAAATAATTAAACGATGCTTACCTTTTGTTTCCTTTCCAAAAGATACGATACCACTAATTTCTGCTAAAATGGCCGGTTCCTTAGGACGACGAGCTTCAAAAAGATCGGCAACACGTGGCAAACCACCAGTAATATCTCTAGTCCCAATACTTTCGTGAGGAACTCGTGCTAAAATATCTCCAGCAGTAACTTTAACCCCATCTAACAACTGTACAATAGCCCTACCAGGTAAAAAATACTGAGCAGGAATATCAGTTCCAGGAACTAAAATATCATCACCTTGCTCATCAACTATTTTCAAAGCAGGACGTAAATCTTTACCACTACCACCGCTTATTTTTTCAGATGCATCTAAAATCACCATAGAAGATAAACCAGTTAATTCATCCGTTTGACGCATAATAGTCTGACCAACAATCATATCCAAAAAACGAACAAAACCAGTAACCTCCGTAATAATTGGCATAGTATGAGGATCCCAATACACTACTATCTCACCACTAATAATTTTCTCACCATCACCTTTTTCCATAATTGCACCATATGGTACTTTATAACTTTCTTTAGTTTTAAAAAATTCATCAACCACTTTAAATTCTGTATTACGAGAGACAATTACTAACTTACCATTATCATTAACAATAAACTTAACATTGCTTAAACGAATCCTACCAGAATGTTTTACTTGAATACTTGATTCTGTAGCTAATCGAAATGCTGCCCCACCGATATGAAAAGTCCGCATTGTCAATTGCGTGCCAGGTTCTCCAATTGATTGAGCGGCTATAACACCAATAGCTTCTCCTCTATTGACAAGCTGTCCACGAGCCAAATCACGGCCATAACAATATGCACATACCCCAAAATCAGTGTCACATGTAACAACAGAACGCACTTTCACAAAATCTACTGCATGTTCCTCTAAAAGGTCACATAATTGCTCATTCAGTAAAGTGTTACGTTTAATTAAAATATCTTGTGAAGTTTTAAAATTATATGCAGTCAAAACATCCTCTGCTGTCACACGACCCAACACTCGTTCACGTAAAGTCTCTTGTACATCTCCTCCTTCAATAACTGAACTCATTACAATACCAGATGAAGTACCACAATCATCTTCAGTAACCACTAAATCCTGTGCAACATCAACTAAACGCCTAGTTAAATATCCAGAGTTAGCAGTTTTTAAAGCAGTATCAGCTAATCCTTTTCGAGCGCCATGAGTAGAAATAAAATATTGAAGAACATTTAAACCCTCACGAAAATTAGCAGTAATCGGGGTCTCAATAATTGAACCATCTGGCTTGGCCATTAAACCTCGCATACCAGCCAACTGACGAATTTGTGCCGCCGAACCTCTTGCTCCTGAATCTGCCATCATAAAAATATTATTAAATGATACTTGAGTCACCTCTTGACCGTATCTATCAGTAACATATTCAATTGACAAATTATCCATCATAGCTTTAGCTACTCGCTCGTTCGCAGTAGCCCAAATATCAATAACTTTATTATAACGCTCTCCTAAAGTAACTAAACCAGACTGAAATTGATCCTGAATTTCAGCCACTTCAGATTCTGCTGCATTTATAATATCAACTTTCTTATCAGGAATAACCATATCATCAATACCAACAGACACTCCAGAACGTGCAGCATAAGCAAAACCAATATACATAATTTGATCAGCAAACAAAACTGTCGCTTGCAATCCTAATACACGATAACAGGTGTTTAACATTTTAGATATCGATTTCTTACCTAATACTTTATTTATTAAAGAAAACTGTAATCCTTTAGGTACAATCATCCAAAAAATTGCACGACCAATAGTCGTGTCGACAATCTTCGTATTAGGTAATAACTCACCATTATCACCAATAATATACTCAGTAATACGAACTTTCACTCGCGCATGTAATGATGCTATTCCTAAACAATATACTTTCTCTGCTTCTTGCGGACTACTTAATATCATATTCTCACCAGAAACATTTATACGATCACGAGTCATATAATATAAACCTAATACAACATCTTGAGATGGAACAATAATTGGTTCACCATTAGCTGGCGATAAAATATTATTAGTAGACATCATTAACGAACGAGCCTCTAATTGAGCCTCAGATGTTAGTGGAACATGTACTGCCATTTGATCACCATCAAAATCAGCATTGTATGCTGCGCATACTAAAGGATGTAATTGAATAGCTTTACCTTCAATTAATATTGGTTCAAACGCCTGAATACCCAATCTATGTAAAGTCGGCGCACGATTTAACATTACAGGATGCTGATGAATTACTTCATCTAAAATATCCCATACTATTGATTCTTCACGTTCTACCATTTTTTTAGCAGATTTGATTGTTGTTGCAAATCCATTTGACTCTAATTTACCATAAATAAACGGCTTAAATAATTCAAGTGCCATTTTTTTTGGCAATCCACATTGATGTAAACGTAAATATGGACCAACAGTAATTACCGAACGACCAGAATAATCAACACGTTTACCCAACAAATTTTGACGAAATCGACCTTGCTTACCCTTAATCATATCGGCTAATGATTTTAACGGACGCTTATTTGAACCAAGAATAGCACGACCCCGACGACCATTATCTAACAATGCATCAACTGATTCTTGAAGCATACGTTTTTCATTTCTAACGATAATATCAGGAGCAGTTAAATCCAATAACCGCTTCAATCTGTTATTACGATTAATAACACGACGATACAAATCATTTAAATCAGAAGTAGCAAATCGACCACCATCTAAAGGCACCAAAGGACGCAAATCAGGAGGAAGTACTGGAAGAACATTTAAAATCATCCATTCAGGTTTATTTTCTGACTGCATAAAAGATTCAATCAGTTTTATCCGTTTTGTCAATTTTTTTCGTTTAGTATCAGAATGAGCATCTTCTAATTCATCACGTAATTCCCGACATGTAGTCTCTAAATTCATGCTTTTTAACAAATCCTGAATCGCTTCAGCACCCATTTTTGCTTCAAATTCATCACCAAACTCTTCTAACGCATCAAGATATTGTTCTTCAGTCAGAATTTGACAACGTTCGAGATGAGTCATTCCACTTTCAACAACTACATATGATTCAAAATATAATACACGTTCTATATCACGAAGCGGCATGTCTAACAATAAACCAATACGAGAAGGCAAAGATTTTAAAAACCAAATATGAGCTGTCGGAGAAGCTAATTCAATATGACCCATACGATCACGACGAACTTTTGTTTGAGTGACTTCAACCCCGCATTTTTCACACACCACACCTCTATGTTTAAGACGTTTATATTTTCCACATAAACACTCATAATCCTTGATTGGACCAAAAATTCTCGCACAAAACAAACCATCACGTTCTGGTTTAAAAGTACGATAATTAATTGTTTCTGGCTTTTTCACTTCACCAAATGACCAAGAACGAATTACATCTGGAGAAGCTAAAGAAATTTTAATCGCATCAAATTCTTCTGTACTAACCCGCTGAGACTGTACAAAATTCAACAAATCTTTCACTCACAAACCCCCATTATCATAAAAAACCATCTCATAATTATGACAATTATCTAAATACTATCACAATTCTCAAACAATAACATAGACACATCATATAAAACATTTTACAATAAAAAATTATTTTCTTATTCTTCTAACTCAATATTAATACCTAATGAGCGAATCTCTTTCAATAATACATTAAAAGACTCAGGCATACCTGGCTGCATCGAATGATGACCATCAATTATATTTTTGTACATTTTTGTTCGACCACTAACATCATCTGATTTAACAGTAAGCATCTCTTGTAAAGTATATGATGCACCATAGGCTTCCAATGCCCACACCTCCATCTCTCCAAAACGCTGTCCACCAAATTGAGCTTTACCTCCTAAAGGTTGCTGAGTAACTAAACTATAAGAACCGGTAGAACGAGCATGCATCTTGTCATCAACCAAATGATTTAATTTCAACATGTACATATAACCTACAGTGACTTTTTGTTCAAACTTCTCTCCAGTACAACCATCAAATAAAGTAATTTGACCAGATAATGGCAAATCAGCCAATTCCAATATTGATTTGATTTCTTGCTCTGTTGTTCCATCAAACACAGGCGTAGCTATTGGTAATCCCTGTTTTAAGTTTTTAGCTAACAGTAATACTTCCTGATCAGAAAAAGTACTAATATCCACATTTTGACGTACATTATCACCTAAATTATATGCTCTCTGAATAAAACTTCGTAACTTACTTACTTCCATATGCTGTTTTAAAATAGAATTTATCTTATTACCTATGCCTTTAGCTGCAAGACCAAGATGGGTCTCCAAAATTTGACCAATATTCATACGAGATGGAACGCCAAGAGGATTTAAAACAATATCCACGGGAATACCATTTTCATCATAAGGCATATCCTCAATTGGATTGATTTTAGAAATAACACCTTTATTACCATGCCTTCCAGCCATTTTGTCCCCTGGTTGTATTTGTCGTTTTACTGCCAAATACACTTTAACAATTTTTAATATCCCAGGCGATAAATCATCTCCTTGTGTAATTTTTCTATGCTTACCTTCTAATTTTCTTTTAAATGTACTTTGTAAATCAGCATATTGTTTAAACAATTGAGACAGCTCATGTTGTCTATCTTTATCCAATAAACAAATATTTAACCACTCACGCCGATCCATATTACACAATAGATTAATCTCTATTCCAGAATCAACTAATACAGTATAAATACGATCAAATAATGCTGCCTCAAAAATATAAAGCTCCTCACTCAAATCTTTTTTTATTTGCTGTAAATGCATCGCTTCAATTTCTAACGTACGCTTATCTTTTACAACACCATCTCTAGTAAATATCTGTACATCAATCACCGTTCCTGATACTCCATTTGGGACACGCAATGAAGAATCTTTTACGTCAGAAGCTTTTTCTCCAAAAATAGCACGTAATAACTTTTCTTCTGGAGTTAATTGTGTTTCACCCTTTGGAGTCACTTTACCTACAAGGATATCACCACCAATAACCTCAGCTCCAATATAAACTACACCAGATTCATCAAGTTTTGATAATGCTGCCTCTCCAACATTAGGAATATCGGCAGTAATTTCCTCAGCTCCTAATTTGGTATCACGAGATATACAAGATAATTCTTGAATATGTATACTAGTAAAACGATCTTCACGTACAACACATTCCGAAACCAGCATGGAATCCTCAAAATTATAACCGTTCCACGGCATAAAAGCGATTCGCATATTCTGTCCTAATGCTAATTCACCTAAATCAGTTGCTGAACTATCTGCTAAAACATCCCCACGTTCTACTATTTCATTAAGAACAACACAGGGCCTTTGGTTAATACATGTATTTTGATTAGACCGAACATATTTCGCAAGATTATAAATATCAATACCAGCTTCACCAGGACACATTTCATGAACATGCACATTAACAATAATACGAGATGCATCCACATATCGAACAACACCCCCCCGTTTAGCAACAACAGTGACCCCTGAATCGACTGCTACAGCACGTTCCATCCCAGTCCCCACCAAGGGCTTTTCATTACGCAAAACAGGAACAGCCTGACGTTGCATATTTGCCCCCATAAGAGCCCTGTTGGCATCATCATGCTCAAGAAACGGAATAAGTGAAGCCGCAACAGAAACAATTTGCTGCGCTGATACATCCATATAATCAATTCGATCACAATGAAACAAACTTGATTCTCCTTTATAACGACAAATCACCAAATCATCAACAAACCTCCCAGATTGGTCAAGATTAGTATTTGCTTGAGCAATAACAAAATCCCCCTCTTCTATGGCCGATAAATAATGAATTTCATCAGTAACTATAGCATTTTTAACTCGACTATACGGAGTTTCTAAAAATCCATATTCATTCGCGCGAGCATACACAGATAAAGAATTAATTAAACCAATATTCGGTCCTTCCGGAGTTTCAATAGGACACACCCTCCCATAATGAGTTGGATGTACATCACGCACTTCGAAACCAGCTCGTTCTCTAGTTAAACCACCCGGCCCCAATGCAGAAATACGACGCTTGTGAGTAATTTCTGATAATGGATTATTCTGATCCATAAATTGAGATAACTGACTCGACCCAAAAAATTCTTTTATTGCAGCAGAAATCGGCTTAGCATTAATCATATCTTGAGGCATCAAATTATCTAAATCCCCTAATGATAAACGCTCCCTAACTGCACGTTCAACACGTACCAATCCAATACGAAATTGATTTTCTACCATTTCCCCTACAGAACGAACACGACGATTTCCTAAATGATCAATATCATCAATCTCACCTTTACCATTTCTTATATCAATGAGTTTTTTTATAACATCAATAATATCTGACGCACTCAAAACACCAGAACCTGCGATGCTGGACCGCTGTAACGAACGATTAAATTTCATTCTACCTACCGATGAAAGATCATAACGCTCTTCTACAAAAAATAAATTTTCAAACAATTGTTCAGCAGCCTCACGCGTAGGAGGTTCTCCAGGTCTCATTACACGATAAATTTCTACTAACGCACTTAATCTATCATTCGTGGGATCAATACGTAATGTCTTAGAAATATAATCTCCATAATCTAAATCATTAGTAAATAGCGTTTCTATACAATTATAACCTGCTTGAACTAATACATTTAATACATCTAACGTCACCACCGTATTCGCAGGAACAAGAACCTCTCCAGTACATGGATCAACATAATCTCTTATAACAATTTTGTTAACTATATAATCATTAGGAACTATAATTTTTCTAACAGAATCCGTATTTAATGCACGAATATGACGAGCAGTAATCCGTCTACCTTTTTCAACATAAAGCACACCATTTGACCGAATATCAAATAAAGCAGTTTCACCCCGTAATCGTTCAGGTATTAAATTCATCATTAACACTCCTTTATGAATTTCATACACCACTTTGCTAAAAAATATATCTAAAATTTGAGCACTACTATAATTCAAAGCATGCAAAACTACAGTCGCAGGTAATTTTCTTCTTCTATCTATACGAATAAATAAACTATCTTTAAGATCAAACTCAAAATCTAACCAAGATCCACGATATGGTATAATACGTGCACTATACAACACTTTACCTGATGAATGCGTTTTACCCTTATCGCTATCAAAAAAAACACCAGGACTTCTGTGTAATTGCGATACTATTACACGTTCAGTGCCATTAATAATAAAAGTAGCATTATCAGTCATTAATGGTATTTCACCCATATAAACTTCTTGATCTTTAATACTTTTCACATCACAAAAACCTTCACGCTCATAAATAACTAAACGTAATTTTACACGCAAAGGAGCAGAAAAAGTCATTCCTCGAATTTGGCATTCTTTAACATCAAATATAGGCTCCCCTAAACGATAACCGATATACTGTAATTCAGAATGAACATTGTAACTACGTATTGGAAAAACAGAACGAAAAACTGATTCTAACCCACATTGCCCATTAGAATCAAAATGAATAAACTTTTGAAAAGAATCAACTTGAATAGCTAAAAGATACGGAATCTCCAAAACTTGAGGACGCTTTCCAAAATTTTTACGAATACGTTTTTTTTCGGTATGAGAGTACACCATAGACCATCCTTTCTAAATCAATCTAAACAAAACAAATTAAGAGCACATTGAAATTTCTAGAAACAACTTAGATAACAATATTAATACTTATAAGAATCAAATCAAAAAAATTAACAATTTGTAAAAACAAATAAAATTAAAATATCAACTTCTTAATAACACTACCAAACACTACTAGATAATTTATATTATCAATATTTACTTATACAAAAAAGCTGGCAGTATCTAATCACTACCAGCATCTCTATCTGAGCCATCAACACATATTTAAAATCCAATATGATGTTATTTATTTAATATCAATAACAGCCCCTGCCTCTTCCATTATTTTCTTTAAAACAATCGCTTCATCCTTGCTAATTCCTGTTTTAATAGTAACTGGAGCAGATTCAACCAAATCCTTAGCCTCTTTCAAACCTAAACTCAGATTAGAACGTACTACTTTAATTACAGAAATTTTATTTTTACCAATACTACTTAATACTACATCAAACTCTGACTGCTCCTCCACTACAGTTTCTTGAACAACATCAGGAACTACAGACGGTACAGAGGATAATGACACACCGAATCGGTCCTCCATCATAGAAATTAATTTTACTATATCCATCACAGACATTTCAGACACTGCATCTAAAATTTGTTCTTTACTAAGAGACATGTTTAAAATTCCTAAAATATAATATGACAATATATAAACAAAAATAACAAACACATACACAATAAAATTTTAACATAAATACTCAACACTACTTACATTATGATCACAAATTATAAACTACATCAAAAAACCACTCGAATTACCTAAAAAAATCTAACCACCTATCCTATTTTCTTTAAAAGTAGACAATATACGAAGTGCAACATGCAATCTTCCTATAGAAATATTCTTGATAGCATATAGCAAATTTAAAATAGACTCTTTATAGGTCGGTAAAGAAGATAATGATACAATATTGGATTCCTCAAAAAGTATTCCACCAAACATAGCTCCCTTTATCTTAAATTTTGGATTACTTTTAGAAAATTGTACAAAAATCTTCGCGCAATCACGGATTTCCACACTGGAAAATGCAATAACATTAGACCCAAAAAAAAGATTTTGTAAACCCTCAAAAACACTACCTATCAAAGCACGCCGCATTAATGTATTACGAACAACATACACATAAACACCACTTTTTCGACACATATCACGCAAACCAGTAATCTCATTTACTGTAATTCCTTCCAATGAAGCAACTACAGCAGAAACAGCAAATTCTATAACATCTCTGACCCCAGAAATAATTTGCTGCTTTTTTTTAAAATTTAATGTCATCATTTACCTTGTAATATATTCACATAATACTAAAATTACTTTAGTTTCTACCATGAAACTATAACGAATAGAAATCAGCACAAAAAAATAATCATCATATTCTATTGATAATAAACCAACTGTTGATGATAAATCAACAAATACTATTGTATTATAACATGAAAATTAACAGCGATATCACACTAATCCAAAAAATACAACTAAAAACATATGACTAATTCACGCTATAACTCCCAACAACTTACAAAAAATAAATTAAAAAATCATAGAAATAAACTATTCTGATTAATAGATAAAGCAACGCCCATACTACTAGAAACCATTATTTTCTTAAAAAACACACCTTTAGATTTTATAGGTTTATTTTTCTTTACATCCATAATTAAAGCCACTAAATTCTCTTTCAGTTTATCAGAACTAAAAGAAATCATTCCAATGCTGGCATGAATAGTACCATACTTATCATTCTTATATCGAATTTGACCTATCTTACTTCTTCTAACCGCTTCTGCAATATCATGAGAAACAGTACCAAATTTCGGATTAGGCATCAAACCACGAGGACCTAACACAGGCCCTAACTGAACAACTGTATTCATAACATCAGGAGTCGCAAGCACAACATCAAATTTATTTTTCCGATTAGTAACATAATTCACTAAATCATCTAAACCAACAAAATCTGCACCGGCATTCTTCGCTAAAATCACATTAGTTCCTTGCGTAAACACAATAACACAAACATCACGACCAGTACCATGTGGTAAAAATATACTACCACGAATATTTTGTTCAGATTTTTTTGGATCAATACCCAAACATATAACAACATCAAGACTCTCAATAAAATGTACAGTAGATAACTCTTTTAACAAAGATATTCCCTCCAAAATATCATACTGCTTACCTGCATCCACTGCACTATACATAATAGACATACGTTTACTTAATTTAATCATAGTGTAACATTAATCCCTTTTTACAATTAATCCCATAGAATATGCAGTACCAATAATAGAACGAGACATTGCCTCTAAATCACTACCTGTCATATCTGAGGATTTAACCTTTGCAATTTCACGAATTTGATCATAAGTAATAGTACCACTTTTTGTTATTTTAGAATTACTAGAACCAGATTCAATACCAACAGCTTTTTTCAGAAGTACAGAAACAGGTGGGTTTTTAGTAACAAATGTAAAAGAACGATCAGAATAGACAGTAATAACAACAGGCACTGGTAATCCTTTTTCAATATTCTCCGTTCTTACATTAAACAACTTACAAAACTCAATAATATTCACACCTTGTTGCCCTAACGCAGGTCCAACTGGTGGACTTGGGCTTGCTACACCTGCTGGAACCTGTAACTTAACATATGCTTTTACTGTCTTAACCATAACACCATACCTACATAAATAAAAAAACAAAAACACTTAAAATATAAAAAATTTTTATTGAAATATATCTAATCACCTAATCAAAACACAAATTAAACTTAACATTTTTCAACTTGACAAAAATCTAAATCCACTGGAGTAGCACGACCAAAAATAGAAACAGACACCTTCAAACGACTTTTTTCATAATCCACCTCTTCTACCGTCGCATGAAAATCAGAAAACGGGCCATCACTAACACGAATAAGCTCACCAGGCTCAAATAATATTTTAGGTCGAGGCTTATCACCAATTTGTTGCAAACGATATATAATAGCATTCACTTCTTTATCCCCAATTGGAGCTGGCTTATCGGAGGTACCACCCACAAAACCCAACACACGGGGCACACTACGAACTAAATGCCAACTTGCATCATTCATCACCATCTGCACAAGAACATAACCAGGAAAAAATTTCCGCTCACTCTTTCTTCGCTGCCCAGCACGCATCTCAACAACTTCTTCAGTAGGAATCATTATTTCACCAAAATAATCTCCCATTTTATGCAACTTTATATATTCTCGTAACGAAGATGCTACCCGACTCTCAAAACCAGAAAATGCTTGAATAACATACCAACGCTGTTTCAACACTGCTTCAGACATTCCACTTATAACCTCAAACCAAACGATACTATACGCACCAAAAGACCATCCAGACTCCACAAAATCAAAGAAACAAGAATCGTAGCAATAATAACAATAGCAGTAGTATATACACTCTCACGAAAAGTCGGCCAAATTACTTTACGTACTTCTGAATATGACTCTCGAAAAAAAACAACCAATAACCCACCACGATTCGTTAATAACACTAAATAACCAGCAACTAAAACAACACATACATCAACTATTATTCGATAAAACAAACCCCAATCACGATAAAGATAGCTACCAATAACAGCTAATATGAGTAGTGTTAGCGCACTCAACCACTTAATCGTGTCTATATAAAAACAATATCTACCACCACAAATCTTCTTAATCTTACAACCTCCAAACAAAAATAAAGCGAAACACAACACCATCAAAATTTTATAAAAAAATAACACACTTAACTAAACAATTATTCTATATTAACCAAAAAAATAATTTTAAAAAACATTCATAACCATTTCCAAATGAATTCTATGAAACCACCTTCACCACAATACCAGCACCAACAGTTCGACCTCCTTCTCGAACAGCAAACCGTAAACCATCATCCATAGCAACAGGAGCTATAAGGTTAACCAACATTTTAACATTATCACCAGGTATTACCATATCCACATCCTTGGGTAATTCAATAGTTCCAGTAACATCCGTAGTACGAAAATAAAACTGGGGCCGATAACCATTAAAAAACGGCGTATGCCGACCACCTTCTTCCTTATTTAAAACATATACTTCTGCCTCAAAACAACTATGAGGTTTAATAGATCCTGGGGCAGCCAACACTTGACCGCGCTCCACATCATCACGCTTAACACCACGTAACAAAACACCAATATTCTCTCCGGCACGACCTTCATCCAGCAACTTACGAAACATTTCTACTCCAGTACAAATGGTTTTAACCGTCTCCCTAATGCCAACAATTTCTATCTCTTCACCAACTTTAATTATACCACGTTCAACACGACCAGTAACCACCGTTCCCCTACCGGAAATAGAAAACACATCCTCAATTGGCAATAAAAACGGCTGGTCCACAGCACGCTTGGGTTCTGGAATATAATGATCTAACACTTCTGCTAATTCCAAAATTTTTGGAGTCCAATGACTATCTGATTCTAACGCTTTTAAAGCTGAACCACGAATGATCGGGGTATCATCGCCAGGAAAATCATATTGAGATAACAATTCACGAATTTCTATTTCCACTAATTCAAGTAATTCAGAATCGTCTACCATATCACACTTATTCATAAATGCAACAATATATGGCACACCTACCTGTCGAGCTAACAAAATATGCTCCCGAGTCTGAGGCATGGGACCATCAGTAGCAGCAACTACTAAAATGGCACCGTCCATCTGCGCAGCACCAGTAATCATATTTTTAACATAATCTGCATGACCCGGACAATCCACATGAGCATAATGACGACCAGAAGTATCATATTCAACATGCGAAGTATTAATAGTAATACCACGAGCTTTTTCTTCTGGAGCATTGTCAATTTGATCAAAAGCACGCGGTGAACCACCATAAATTTTAGATAATACACTTGTTATAGCAGCAGTTAAAGTAGTCTTGCCATGATCAACATGACCAATGGTACCTACATTCAAATGCGGTTTTATACGTTGAAACTTTTCTTTAGACACAACTATATTCCTTAATTAATCGCAAAATTATCTCTAGCTATAAATATATAAAAATTATTAATAGCTCATTTAATATTACTACTCTCAATAATACATCGAGCAATATTGCTCGGTACCTCACTATATTTAAAAAATTCCATAGAATAAGATGCACGACCTTGAGTCTGTGACCGTAAACCAGTTGCGTAACCAAACATATCTGACAAAGGAACATCCGCACATATTACTTTACCACTAATCAAATCCCCCACTTTATTAACTACACCTCGACGACGACTTAAATCAGCAATAACGTCTCCCATATATTCCTCAGGAGTTTCTACTTCTACCTTCATAATTGGCTCCAATAAAACTGGATTAGCCTTCATAAAAGCTTCCTTGAAAGCTATTGACCCCGCAATTTTAAAAGCTATCTCAGACGAATCCACTTCATGGTATGAGCCATCAAAAATACTTACACGAATATCAACAATTGGATAACCAGCTAAAATACCATTACTCATTTGTTCCTGGACGCCTTTATTTACTGCTGGCACATATTCTTTTGGTACTACGCCTCCAACAATCTGATTCACAAATTCATAACCAGTACCTCCTGGTTCCATAGGCTCGACACGCAACCAAACGTGTCCAAACTGCCCACGACCACCAGACTGACGAATAAATTTACCTTCCTGCTCCACCATATGACGAATGGTCTCACGGTAAGCCACTTGCGGTTTACCAACATTGCTTTCAACATTAAATTCTCTATGCATTCGATCAATAAGAATCTCCAAATGCAACTCACCCATGCCAGAAATAATAGTTTGTCCAGACTCCCGATCAACACAAACACGAAACGAAGGATCTTCTTGTGCTAAACGAGATAATGCTAAACTCATTCTTTCCTGATCTACCTTGCTTTTACCTTCAACCATAACAGAAATGACAGGTTCAGGAAATTCCATACGCTCAAGAACAATAGGAGCAGACTCATCACACAGAGTATCACCGGTAGAAACATCTTTTAAACCAATAACAGCAGCAATATCCCCCGCATATACTGATTTAATTTCCTCACGTTTATTAGCATGCATCTGAACAATTCGACCTAGCCTTTCACGTTTTTCTTTAAGAGGATTCAACACACTATCCCCTGCACTAACTACACCGGAATATACTCGAAAAAAAGTCAGATTTCCAACAAAAGGATCAGTGGCAACTTTAAAGGCTAATGCTGAAAACGGTTCTTTATCACTAGGATGACGCTCTAAAAATAACTTTCCATCTCGAGAAAGACCTTTAATGGCCACAACATCATTTGGTGCTGGTAAATAATCAACAATTGCATCTAGCATAGCTTGCACACCCTTGTTTTTAAACGCTGACCCACAAGTCACCAATATGATTTCATTCTTTAAAACACGTTGACGTAAAGCAGATTTAATTTCTTGCTCCGATAATTCTGCTCCAGATAAATACCGATCAAGCAATTCCTCAGAAGATTCAACAGCATACTCTAACAAATTTTGACGCCACTGATTAGACAATTGTAACAAATTCCCAGGTATATCACCATATCTAAAAGTTAAACCTTGATCCATATCATCCCAATAAATAGCTTGCATTTTAATTAAATCAACAACACCTATAAAATTTGACTCCACACCAATAGCTAACTGAATTGGAACAGGATTAGCACATAAACGAGTCTTCAATTGTTCTATCACACGAAAATAATCAGCACCTGTACGATCCATTTTATTGATAAAAGCAATACAAGGAACCTTATATTTACTAGCTTGTCGCCATACAGTTTCAGATTGCGGTTGCACACCACCTACTGCGCAATATATCATAACTGCCCCATCTAATACCCGCATAGATCTTTCTACTTCAATAGTAAAATCAACATGACCAGGAGTATCAATAATATTAATTCGATGCGATGAAAACTGATCGGCCATACCAGACCAAAAACAAGTAGTAGCTGCAGAAGTAATTGTAATTCCCCTTTCCTGCTCTTGCACCATCCAGTCCATAGTCGCAGCGCCATTATGAACTTCACCCATTCTATGATTTACACCAGTATAGAATAAAATACGTTCAGTTGTAGTAGTTTTCCCAGCATCAATGTGCGCTGTAATACCAATATTTCGATATCTCATAATAGGTGTAACCCTAACCATGCCATGATCCTCAAAACAACCTTTCATCAAAAATAAATAATACAAAAAACAACACCATTAAACATCAAATCATATATCATACACTACTAAAACCAGTTTTATCTGATCACTAATTTTTAAACATACAAAACACTAACAACCAAAACACATAATCACCACTTACACAAAAAACACTCACCAACGGTAATGCGCAAAAGCCTTATTTGCTTCCGCTATTTTATGTATCTCATCCCGCTTTTTCACAGCACTCCCTCTACCCTCTATTGCCTCAAACAATTCATTTGCTAATTTCAATGACATTGACTTAGACTTATCTTTACGTTCTCTAGCGGCACTAATAATCCATCTCATGGCTAATGTATTTTGCCGAACAAGACGAACCTCCACAGGGACTTGATAAGTAGAACCACCAACTCTTCTAGATTTAACCTCAACAATTGGACGTACATTATTCAAAGCCTGCTCAAAAATATCTAAAGGTAGCTTTTTATTATTCAACCGATCAACTAAAATATCCAACGCCGTATACACTATCGTTTCAGCCACTGATTTTTTCCCATTTACCATCAAAATATTAATGAACTTAGCTAAAACTTCAGAGCTAAATTTCAAATCAGGTAATGTTTTTCTTTGCGTAACAATTCGTCGGCGAGACATAAATATATCCTGAAAACATTTTATATGCACTTACAACAAAATCAAAATACCAAAATAATTATACCAATATACATAAATTATATAATAAATATCAAACTACTTAAAGCTTAAAATTAAAAAACAGAATAATACAATTTTAAATTTGTAAAATATACATCTAACACAATTTAAAAACAATGATGCTATTCAAAAAACATCATCAAACTCATGACCAATACAACACTGATAAATTTAAACTAAATCTAATTTATTTTGCTATAACTACTACAAAAAGTCGACGAAACAGTATCCCAAAAAAATTTACACATGGTATAACTAAAAATATCATAAAAAAATTTTAAACATTAATCATAAAATCATACTTAATCCTTTAAACGTTTCACTCCATACTTCGAACGTCCTTTCTTTCTACCTTGTACACCAGAACAATCTAATGCACCACGTACAACATGATAACGAACACCCGGTAAATCCTTTACACGCCCCCCACGAATTAAAACTATAGCATGCTCTTGCAAATTATGACCTTCACCACCAATATAGGATGTCACTTCAAAACCATTCGTCAAACGAACACGACACACTTTACGCAAAGCAGAATTTGGCTTTTTTGGCGTGGTAGTGTAGACTCTAATACATACCCCTCTTTTTTGGGGGCATCTTCCCAATGCTGGGACATTACTTTTAATCGCTTTCACACTTCGTGGATTATGAACAAGTTGATTGATTGTCGTCATTTAAACAATTATCCCTAAAATATTAAAAAAATAGCTATTCTTAAACAAATACATCACAATACCATATTGATACCAATAACCACCTGAATAATTCATACAATAAACATTAAATTAAAGAGAGCAACGAAAAACTGCCTATTAATATTAATATTTATCATTCAATTTTTTTATACCCCTATTATTTATCAAACTACCTATTTGTAACAACACATACTAACAAATTCTTTTTTTTAACCAAATAAAAAAATTCACAATGAAAATTTTTTAAAATATTTATTTCAAATATTGCATGCTTATGAAATATCATAAAATACCATGCTTATAAAAAATACTAAAATACATTGAATATACCTCAAAATATACGTACACCAGTGAACACAAAATTACATCAAACATACCCTGCAGGCCAAGCGTATAATGTAACATAAAAAAACAAAAAAAACGACAGTCACATCATAACAATAACAATATACAATACCAACTCATTAATTCATTTTAATTCATTATCATAAAAATAAAAATTTAATAAATTTAAAGACGCATAGCTTACTTAAAGATAGAGGTATATAGCGTACTTAATAAATGCAGATAGATTAGATACATAGCATATTATATAATATATAAATTAAATTTAAATAATTACGATAAAACACCATCCACTAAAAATCAAACATAATAACAAATCTACTAAGCTTAGGCGATTAAATTAAAATATTGTACAAAATATTCATAACATACATGCATGACGATATATTAATATAATATTTATTAATATTTATAATGTAATAATAATATATATATAATACAAATGTTTAAAATAAAAAACAAAAAACCAACACTAACATTAAATCAACCATGCTAAATATTATACTAACATCATAAATATTATCACAAATTTTACTGTACAATCTATTAAATGCAATATTGTATCACACAACTAAAAACACATTACCATAACGATTACAAACACCACATTTTACAAATATCAAAACATTTCACACTATTGCAGTTATAAATAAAAAAATCACACATCAATAAAAACACAGTAACGCGCCATCATACACTCAATAATAGTATTATTATAACACAATAATAATATTAATATAAATAAAATTATATCAAATATCAATATAATACACAACCAGTTAAAACTATTGCTATTATTAAAATTAACAAAATAAATTTAATTAATAATGACTTCATAATTATTTAACCAATAATATTTTATCACATTGAAATTTCCACATATTATTATATCCTTTGCTGTATATAACACACTAATAAACAACCAAGAAACACAACATTTATTAATAAATATCATCCTTATCTTATAAGATTTAAATCTTAATACAATCCTCACTTTAAACAAAAATAAACATTCAGATGCCTTATATTTTACAGTGTACAAAAATAACAACAAACACAACACAAAAACTCACAACATAAACCAAAATAATTTTAGATCAACATCATTAATCAATGCAAAAAAACAATACATAATACACCTATAATATAAATATATTATATAATATAACTAGATTATATATTTACATAATCTAATAACATTATCATAAAACTATTTAAATTATTTAAAAACATACAAAAAACTATCTACATATAAAATATGACTACTAAATTAAAATATGACTACTAAATCTGTACATACCAATAAAAATAAAGCACAATTTTCTAGTATGAAATAACTTTCAAAAAAACATTCTAGAACCACAATACTACCACAATGCTACAATAAATCATATCTAACACAAAATATCTAAAAAACATTGAACACAGACACAACTCAAATAAAAAAAATTAAAATCATGCAATCTAAAAAAATAACTTTCAACAATTATATATAATACTATAAACAACAAACAAAATCCCCACGATCACACGATAACTATAATATAAAATACTAATCTAGACAATATGTCATTATAATCTCATAAAATTTCTCAATAATTGACACCCATATTCACTCAACACGCTTTCTGGATGAAATTGAACCCCCTCTATTGGTAAATCACAATGCCTTATTCCCATAATTTCATCAAACTTATTACACTTTACACTCCAAGCACTAACTCGTAAACAAGATGGCAAAGTAGAAATATCTACAATTAAAGAATTATACCGTATAACTTTCAAAAATTGAGGTAATCGATAAAACACTCCTGTCCTATCATGATGAATGACAGAAGATTTCCCATGCATAATACAACGAGCATGAACAATTTTCGCACCAAAAAAATGGGCAATAACCTGGTGTCCTAGACAAACACCTAAAATAGGAATTTTATTATAAAAACTATAAATTGCTGACAACGAAATTCCTGAATTATGTGGAGTACCTGGCCCAGGCGAAATTACTAATCGATTAGGTGATAATCGTTCAATATCTAATACATTAATTACATCATGTCTACGCACCTCTACCTCAGCACCTAAATAACAAAAACACTGATACAGATTCCAAGTAAAAGAATCATAATTATCTATAATTAAAATTTTTCTATTCATCTTTATACTATAAATAAACACACAAAACTTTACTTTCACTATACATTAATAATAACAAATAACAACATAACAACAATATTAACTAAGCAATCTAATACTAAATCAAATTTTCTTTGAAAAAAATAAATAATTTATAAAGATTTTAAATGTCTCGAAAAACATAAAAAAATATCAGCACTTATATTTAAAAATAAATGAATACAACAACATAATATAACTTTGCAGCCACAAATAATAACTATTGCACAAACACTATTATTCTATAATATAGAAACAACAAATACACACAAAAAAGAACACTAAATCACTATTATAAAATCTGACATAATCATCAACATAACAATAAAGAAACAACATAATAACAAAAAACTCTCAACTATTTTTGCTTACTCAAAATTATTAATAAATATTACGATCAATAAAACCAACCACATCATACACATTTTTCAAAGTCTTCTTGGCAAGACAACGTGCCTTTTTCGCGCCATTATATAATACTTTAAACAAATATTTCTCATCCTGACGAAAAACACGATAACGATTTTGTAATATCATTAAAAATTCAGTTAACTCCTTTATAACCTCCTGCTTCAAATGAACATACATCTTTCCCATAAACATAGATTCCAAATGTGAAACAGACTTACCAGTAAAAACCGACAATATTTCTAATAAATTAGAAATCCCTGGTTTATGAACTGGATCATATAATATTAATGGAGGATTATCAGAATCAGTAACTGCAGCATAAATTTTTTTTTCGACCAACTCAAGATCATCTAAAAGAGCAATAACATTATTCTGATTAACATCAGATTTAGACATCTTTTTAGTTGGCTCTAATAAAGACATAATACGAGAACCACTTTCAGGAATAAACGCATCAGGTATAGTAAAAACTGACGAACTATACATAGAATTAAATCTAGATGCTATACTACGACATAGCTCAAGATGTTGCTTCTGATCTTCCCCTATTGGAACATAATTAGCTTGATATAATAAAATATCTGCCGCCATTAATATTGGATAATTAAATACTCCCAAACTAATATTAGAAAAATTTCGTTTCATACGGGATTTAAATTGAGTCATACGACACATTTCACCAAAATAAGCATGACAATTTAACAACCAATTTAATTGACAATGCTCATGAACATGAGACTGCATAAATATTGTAGAAATATCTGGATTTATGCCACAAGCTAAACATAATGCTAAGACATCTATAGACCGAGACCGCAACTGATTAACATTTAAGTAATTTGTCACGGCATGTAAATCAACTATACAATAAATACAATTGTGAGTATTTTGCAATTCTACCCATTGACGTAACGCCCCTATATAATTCCCGATTGTAATATCTCCTGAGGGTTGAATAGCACTAAACGAAATAGCTTGAGACATTCTTACATAATTCCATAAAACAAAAATCACTATTAATAATAATAAAAACAAAATAATTAACAAAAATACATATAAAAAACATTATAAAATTATATAAATGTTGAAAAATTAATATATAATTATTTTACAGTAATTAAACATCACACTATCCCATAATCCACAACAATCTGAGAAATAACATATTTAACAACAGACAATACCAAAAAACAATAACAATGATTAAATTACTACAAAATACATTAAACTCCGTTAATAACCACAATCATTATTAAAAATTAAAATAATATCACTCAAAAATAAAAATATAAAAAAATATTAAATCATCATAACAAAGCAATACGCAAACTATCAATCATTGATCGATAATCTAATTGATGAAAAATCTCTGAACCTATCACAAAAACATCAGCACCAGCATTAGACACACAAGAAATGTTACCAAGTTTTATACCACCATCCACCGATAACAAAATATCACACTCACTTTGAGAAATCAACCGACGAACTTGCTTAATTTTATTCAAGACAATAGGAAGAAAACTTTGACCACCGAAACCCGGGTTAACTGACATCAACACAATCATATCAAGTTTTTCTATTACATATTCTAAATAAATACAGGGAGTTGATGGATTAAATACTAAACCAGCTTTACAACCATTATCTTTAATTAACTGCAAAGAACGATCAACATGATCGCTAGCTTCCAAATGAAAACTAATAAAATCAGCCCCTGCACGAATGAACTCTAATATCAAATTATCTACCGGTGTTACCATTAAATGAACATCAACAGGTACAGAAATACCATATTGTCTTAAAGATTTTAACACCATTGGACCTATACTTAAATTAGGAACATAATGATTATCCATTACATCAAAATGTATCAAATCTGCACCAGCAGATATAACCCGAGAAACATCCTCACCTAAAACAGCAAAATTAGCCGACAAAATCGAAGCAGCAATTAATGAACGATTCATTATTTATAATTCCCAATTAACACACTAATACAAAAAAATACAAATAAAAATTAACAATGAACACTAAACATTTAAGATTATACACTCACTAACAGAGTTAAAATATTACACATCAAGGACAACAAACAAATATTAAATCAATACAAACTCTATTTAATAAGTATGACACATCATATATTACTAAAAATCACAAAACACAATCAATTAACATTAATGCATAAAATATTATATTAACGTTAATAAACACCGTTATATAAGATTTATATATATAATAATACAACAACTCAAATCAATCACAAAATTTAAAGTTTTAGAATAATAATACATATTACAATTTTAACTCCCTGTTGTATCACATTACATATCCCCTAATATACCCCTAATAGATTCTTTAACTAACCTATGTGCTATATTAGTACATACTCGTGCATGACCAATCGAAACTGGTAATATCAAACACAAATCATCTGAAATATTCTTTTTATCGCGAATCATATAAGATAAATAATCACCTATTTCCATTGTTTTTGGAGGGGAAATTGGCAAACCAGCACGTGATAAAAGTGATCGAATACGTTTTAAATCTACATCGCATAAATAACCAAGCATACAAGAAAGATTCGCAGCCATTAATATACCTACTGATACTGATTCCCCATGTAACCACTCCTGACTATATTTAAAATAAGATTCAATAGCATGAGCATATGTATGCCCTAAATTCAATAATGCCCGAACACCACTTCCTTGATCATGTTCATCATTTGTTATTACAAAACTTTTCAATTCACAACAACGACGAACACAATAAAATAATGATGAAACTTCTAAATTTAAAATATTTTCTATATTACACTCAAGCCATGCAAAAAAATCAGAATCAAAAGCAATGCCATATTTAATAACTTCTGCCAATCCAGAAGAAAACTCTCTAGACGGCAATGTATATAAAAAATCTAAATTAATAATAACAGAAATCGGTTGATAAATAACACCAATCATATTCTTAGCAAGAGCATGATTAACCCCAGTTTTTCCTCCAATAGAAGCATCAACCTGAGCTAAAAGCGTTGTGGGTACCTGAATAAAACGTACACCTCTTTGATAAGTGGCCGCTGTAAATCCTACTAAATCTCCAATAACACCACCACCAAAAGCAATTAATATCACATTACGGTTATGCCTTTTTTTTAATAATTCAGTAATAATATACTCAAACATACTTAACGATTTATAAGACTCACCTGACGATATAACTAATTGGTCTACACTTACACCAAAATCACTTAAAGATTTACATACAAAATCTAAATATATTGAAGCAATATTATCATCAGTAACCAACATCACCACTTCACCACTCTGTAATGAAGACCCAGATAACAAAGAAGAAAATAAACCAGATCCAATAACAATTGGATAACTACGTTCTCCTAATTCTACAACAATTTTTTTCATCAAATTTCTCAAAACCAATAACTAACATTGCATGAATTCATCATCAACCACAAAAATTTAACATATGAATAATCTTATTGACAATCATCTTCGCATTCTGTTCATCAGTACATATGACGAAATCAGAAATCTCTTTATATAATGGATTTCTTTCATTAGCTAATTTTTCTAAAACATTTTGAGAGTCATCCACGACTTGTAATAACGGACGTTTCTTATCATATTTCGTGCGAAAAAATTGTTTAGTAACACTAGTTTTTAAATATATCACGAAACCACGAGCCGAAAGACAATTCCTTGTTTTCAAAGACTGAATAGAACCACCACCAGTAGCTAATATAATGCCATGCTTACTAGCTAATTCAGAAATAACCTTCTCTTCTCGTTCACGAAACTTCTCTTCACCTTCAACATCAAATACCCAACTTATATCTGCACCAGTGCGATTTTCAATTTCAGTATCAGAATCAAAAAAATCCATATGCA
The DNA here is from genome assembly GCF_000973505.1 of Blochmannia endosymbiont of Polyrhachis (Hedomyrma) turneri. NCBI lineage: Bacteria > Pseudomonadati > Pseudomonadota > Gammaproteobacteria > Enterobacterales > Enterobacteriaceae > Candidatus Blochmanniella > Blochmannia endosymbiont of Polyrhachis (Hedomyrma) turneri. The sequence continues at coordinate 677,665 of NZ_CP010048.1, forward strand.
ATTTCTGTGCAAGCTGACGACCTACCGTACTTTTACCAGCCCCCATAGGGCCAACAAGAAATATATTACGTTTTTCTACCATTTTTATATAATTATTTAATTATTAATCAATCAAACAATAAATACATAATAAAAACAACACACACCACTAACTTCAAAAATTACTATAATTATCTTAAATTCAAAAAATATCATACTAAATTAATAATAATTGCGATTCATTATCCAATACAAACCATAACATTGGATTTACAAATACAACATTAAAAACAAATTCAGTCTTGTTCTCAATATTAATGAATGTCCAAAAAATTTATATTTCACAAATGTATATTAATACTAACATATTTTAATACACGTCTACATACCAAAAACTCATCCATAAATACTATTTGCAATTTAATCTATATTTATAAACATATAAATAATAAATATAAACAAACAAAAAATGTAATTATCACAAACAAAAGTATATCTCATGAATTAATAAAAATCTCACAAACATACACAAAATATTAATCAAAAAACATGATATCATAAAAATAAGATATTAATTATCAAAAAATACGTATAACCACTTTTTTATCTTCCAGATAAAAAATAGACATTAATTAAAATTAATATTTATAAACAAATACCTAAAATAATTTACCTTATACATATATCTGATATTTACAAACAGAAATATCATAACAAACAATCCATTAAATCAATCTGTAAAATATTTTCTCATCATATTGATTTAAAAAAACAACCATCACACAATCTGGTATATTTACTATCCATCAACAAAATTATTAACAAAAAAATAAAAAAACAACTATCACCATATTGCTAACTTATCTAAATTATACCACAATAAATTTAAAAAAATATTAATACTAAAACAATAATCAAAAAAATTATAACATCAAAAAACAAATCATGATAATCAAAAAAATCAATGAAAACCAAATACTAACAATAATAAATCTATAAAAAAATGAACCAAAAAATATCAATCACAACACTAAAAATTTCAAATACAATTGATACTAATCAATAACAACTAAAGATAAAATATTTCACAATATTAAATACAATTTTTAGACTTCTTGCATGATCATAACAATCAATTAAAAATTGCATACATATCACACCACAACACATTCTTGAAAACACTTAACAAACACTCTTCTAATAATAAACCACCATAACTAATCTCCATATAATATAAAAAAATTAAACACACATGTAATATATAAAAAAATACATCTAAACAAATTTAATTAATAACAACCTATAATTTAACCAAATTCTATTTTCTATACTAAAAAAATAAAATATAATAATCCTAATTCTATTTTCATACCGTTTAATAATAAAAATAAATCTTCATAACCAAAATAATACTTAAAACTATTCGGAAATCTACACTATGATAAAAATCACTAAACTTGCTCAAGAATACTTTTTAGAATTGTTATCTAAAAAAACGTTCAATACTCAAATACGTGTATTTGTCATCAATCCAGGCACTCAATATGCAGAATGTAAAATATCTTACTGTTCTCCACAAACCATTAAAAACACTGATATTAAATTACAATTTGATCTAATATCAATATTTATCGATCAAACTAGTAAAAAATACCTACAAAACGCAAAAATCGATCTTATCACTAATCAACTAGAATGCAAACTAACATTAACAACACCAAATATAACAAAACAAACACATAAAAAATATAATAACAACGCCACTCTATTAAAAAACATTGAAAATGTTATAGAATCCCAAATCAATCCACAATTACAATACCACGGAGGGGAAATTAAATTAATAGAAATCACACAAGATCTATTTGTTATACTAAAATTCATGGGCGGTTGTAATGGGTGCTCCATGGTATCTTACACTTTAAAAGACGCAATAGAAAAAAAATTACTTAATTTATTTCCAGAGCTAAAAGGCATAAAAGACATTACTGAACATATACACGGATCACATTCATATTATTGATATTATTACTAATATTAAAAATAAAATCATTACAAATAACATAATAATCACATAACAATAATATTTTAAAAAAACAACACGATTACCATATTAACAAAACAAAAAATCACAACAATTTCAGTAACATTCTTCGCAAAGGCTCAGCAGCACCCCACAACAACTGATCACCGATACTAAACGCTGATAAATAAAGGGAACCAATATTCATTTTCCTAAGACGCCCAATCGGTACATTCAATGTCCCACTAACAGCCACCGGAGTTAACTCATGCAATGAACAATCAGGATCATTGGGAATAACACGAACCCACCGATTATGAGCAGATATAATCTTCTCAATATTTAATAAAGAAACATCTTTCTTTAATTTAATAGTAAAACACTGAGCATGACAACGTAATGATCCCACACGCACACATACACCATCTATACACACTGTATCATCATCCACAATTCCAAGAATTTTATTAGTTTCTGATTGACCTTTCCATTCTTCTCTGCTTTGCCCCTTATTGTCTGAAATTTTATCAATCCAAGGAATCAAACTACCAGCTAGAGGGACACGAAAACAATCAACATATAACGAATTACCACGACTTAATTGTGTTACCTTTCGCTCAATTTCTAAAATTGATGCAGATGGATCATGTAATAAATCAACTACTATATTATACAATTGTCCCATCTGTAATAATAACTCACGAATTCCCTGTGCACCATAACCAGAAGCAGCCTGATAAGTAGATACAGATATCCATTCTATTAAATTTTCTGCAAATAAACCCCCTAAAGACATTAGCATTAAACTAACCGTACAATTACCTCCAATAAATGTTTTCACACCCTGATCAATAGCACGATCTATTAATTTACTATTAACCGGATCTAAAATAATAATACTATCATCCTGCATTCTTAATAATGAAGCACTATCAATCCAATAACCCAACCAACCATTCTCTCTTAATTGTGAATACACCACACTAGTATACTCACTCCCTTGACAAGTAACAATAATATCTAATTCGCTTAATAAGTCTAAATTCCAAGCATTCTGCAAAACTTGTCGCTGATCATTAATAGTTAAAATAGATTGACCAAACTGTGATGTAGAAAAAAAAACAGAGGAAATATTCTTAAAATCATGTTCCTCATGCATTCGATGCATAAGTACGGAACCAACCATACCCCGCCAACCGATAAAACCAACCCGTTTCATATGATTTATCTCTAAAATTTTTGATTTTTTAACTAACCCATTACTTTTATCAAACAAAACAAAAATCTTAAGTATCTTAAAATATAGTACCATCCAGTTAAATATATACTACACATATATACTCAAAATTGAGTATATACTTTATTATAACATCATATCAAATAAATTTTATTATTTAAGATACATATAAATTTAGTATTATACATTAAAGATACTACCAAAAAGGAATTAATAATGAACGAAATGATATCATCTATAATTTTATTGTTCTTAATCATGGATCCTATCGGTAATTTACCAATTTTTATGTCAGTTCTTAAACATATAGAACCCAAAAGACGACAAATTATTGTTATTAGAGAAATGTTAATTGCATTATTGCTTATGTTAATTTTTTTATTTATTGGCGAACATATTTTATCTTTTCTTAATCTACATACAGAAACAGTATCGATTTCTGGAGGAATCATTTTATTTCTCATTGCCATTAAAATGATTTTTCCTACCACGGAAGGTAATAACACAAACACAACAAACGGAGAAGAACCATTTTTAGTACCACTTGCCATTCCTTTAGTAGCTGGACCATCAGTTTTAGCAACATTATTACTATTATCACACCAATATCCTGATCAATTAAATCTATTAACACTATCATTACTAATTGCTTGGGCACTATCAATGCTTATATTGATGCTTTCTAACGTATTTTCACACTTGCTAGGGGATAAAGGAATTAGTGCATTAGAAAGATTAATGGGATTATTACTTATAATGATTTCCACTCAAATGTTACTTGATGGCATACGAGATTATCTCAATAAATAATAGCAAAAATAAAACTTATCTACTACAATAATAAGCTGCAAAAATAATATCAACTACTGTAATTACATATTAACAATATAATATTAAAAATATAAATATAACGAATTTTACATTTTATAGAAATTTACCAATAAAACATTAACAATTATTTAAAATTATTTTTCTATAAAATGCATGCGATTTTAACTTTAGTTAACATTGAAATTGTAACATTAAAATTAACTCTTCAATTAATATTTAAATTTTAAAAACTTTTATTACATTTAATTCACTCAAGCTTTAGCTAATAATATTAATAATAAATACGATTGCCACCAATAAACATTACAACTAACATCTGAAATAACAATATGAATTTTTTTAATAACAATAAACAATATAAAAATAAAAAATTAACAAACATTATAAATTTTAAATAACTAAAAATACAAAACAACAATCATTTCATCTAATAATAAATTACATTCTATACAAAAAACAAATTAATACAGATACACACTTAAATTCCCAAAAACAATGATTGCAAATAACGAGGCACAGCATCATCTTCATTGCTACCAATAACTTCTAAAAACGGTAATGTATCCTTTAAAAGTTGATGAGCATTACCCATAATGCATCCCTTTCCAGCCATCGCCAACATTTCCCTGTCATTCATTCCATCCCCAAAAGAAATACAATCTTTCAAACTATACCCTAAAATATCCACCACCCGTGCTAAAGTATGACCTTTAGAAACACCAATAGGCATCACTTCAAGACACATAGGTAATGAAAAACTAATATTAATATAATCACCCCAACGATGCTTCAATAAATTTTCTAACACTAGTAAACGATTACAATCTGCACTAGTAAAATATATCTTGCAAATACCATCTGTAGGTAATTCATCCTGCTGATATACTTCATACGAAAACCCAAACTCACGAAAAAAATGTTCATGATCCATCCTATCACGATTAATAAACCATTGATCATTCCTAAAAATATTAATAAGAATTTTCTCATCCCTAGATACCACATTTAATAATTCACCAGCAATAACTGGATCTAAATCATAAGACAATATCAACTCTCCCAAAACATTATGCACGCGAGAACCATTAGAAGTAATCATATATGCGTCAATTTTTAAACTATCACGTATTTTAATGACATTAACATGATGACGCCCGGTAGCAAAAATAAAATGCACTCCATAAGAAGAAGTTAACAAACGTAATACATTTTTGGTGAAATCAGTTAAATTATGAGCCGGAGATAACAATGTACCATCTAAATCAGATGCAATAATAGCAAACATATACAAATCCTTTATAATTATTCATTTAATATAATACCTATTTTACTAATATAATTTTTAAATTAACAATAAACAAAAATACATATCGAACTAATCATCATTCAAATAACCACAATTACTAATAACACACATAATATACATATATTAACTTCCATACATATCACATCATAATTACATATTAAAAAATAAAATATAAATAAATAAAAATTTCATTCCTCATTCTAAATGTTTAAAATATAATAAACGTAACTATATACTCAATCAATTCTCACATAATAAAATATCAATATAAATATAAGACACCAAATGTAAAACACTATGTCAGTAAATGACACATTATACAAATCGTATCACAGAAAAACAATCATCATAATCTTTTACAATTAAATATTTCAAATAAACCATATTAAATAATAAAAAACAATATGATATTTATTAATTCAAATATTAACAATATAAATTATTATATAACAACATAACACCATTATATTATAACCATTTTTTGTATCTAAAATAAATATAAGGTGCTATACCAGATAATACCATTAATATAATAGCAGCAGGATACCCAAACGACCATCTCAATTCGGGCATAAACTCAAAATTCATACCATAACTAGAAGCAACCAAGGTAGGCGGTAAAAAAATTACCGATAAAATTTTAATAATTCTATTCTGTTCAATACTAATAAAATTCATAATTATTTGTATTAAAAAATGAATCTTTTTAAACAAAGATTCATTATGAAACAATAAAAAATCAATATAAGTAACAATATCCTTTGCTCCTTTATAACCAGATAAAGGTAATGCAACTTTATTAATTAAAAAATAAATCACCCGTTGAATATCTAATAAAGATAAACGAATTTTCCAACCCAATCTTTCTAACCATGAAAGATCGGAAAGTATACCGTCATACTCACAAATTGGCAATCCATTAGTAACTACAAGACTTAAATCTTCTAAATTTTTATAAAAAACTTTCATTTTATCCGACAAATAATCAAGAGAAATTTCAAATAAAGTTAACAACAACATATAAACATTCCCTTGTACTAAAGGATACTGTTCAATACATATTTGATAGCAAAACAAAATAGAAATATTCCTATCACAAAACGTGTAAAGACGATTATCACAAATAACAAAAGAAATAATAACACTATTGATAAAACCAGAAGGATCTTCATACAAAAAAAATGCACGTACACATAAAACATTCTCATCACGCAAATGATACAATGTTTTATGTATATTACTAAATTTCAAAAATTTAACTAAATTATCTCCTAATATAGTATATATCAATCTATACTCATAATCAGTGGGATTAATTAAATCAACCCAAATTGACCCAATTAATTCACTAAACTCAAAATTTTGTATATCAATAGGATATAAATATTGATTTTTTAATTGAAACGCAACAAACATACGCCATTATTTCCTTATCCGGCATAAATACAAAACTACAACAACTAAATTTTAAAAAACACAACAATCTCAAAAGAAACTAAAATAATTTAATAATAAATAAAACAATTTTACATGCACCATCAATCAAACTAATAAAACCCAAGTATATCATTATAATTAATAACATAAATTTTATCTAGCTAATTTATACATTTCACATATAAATATTCTCAACAATAAATAAACATATACTAACTCACATAATCATAAACATCCAAACATCAATATAAAATATATATACACCATTTCACTAATTAATATACCACCCAAAAATTAAATATACTAAAACAATACTTATATTTAAAATATCTAATATATTCATTGTCAATATTATTGAATTCTCTTAATCAAAATAAAAGTCAAATCATTCAAAATTATTTTCAAATAACATAATTAAACATATTGAACAAATAAATCAAAAAATTCTATTAATTATTCCAAAACAACAATTTTAAAATATATAAAATCATTTTAAAATCACTAATATTTACTAAATATACCATAAAAAATAAAATAACTATAATATTTAATTAATTACTAACTTTACACAACAATCAATCATAAAAAAATAAACAAAAAATATACCGACATAACTACATTGTGTACATTAAAAAAATCAAAATTACAATAAAAATATTAAATATAATAATCTTAAATTGATATATAATTCATGAAAACTTTAAAATAAAAATGTCATAAAAATAATCTAATCCTAAAAATTAAAAATTTGAAAATAACAAATAATATATTATTATCAACTAATAATAATACACTCTACTAATATTATATAATAATGAACAACTATCAACTATCCACATAATATACAAACACAAAAAAAACGAAACTATTGTTATTCATAATCTATACCTACAAACAAATAATTTACCAACTACACAACTAACACACAATCACAAAAAACATTTACACACTATTCAAAAAACAAATACCAAACAAAAAAAACAACAACACAATACACAAATAAACAATATTCAGATAAAAATAATAAAAATACATAACATAATAAATATCAAATTTTAAATAATATACTTTAATATTCAATACTTTACTATAAAGAAAGTACCAGTAAACATTATCAACATATACGCAAATACTAACATAACCCCTATAAACAATAAACAAACTTCACTGACTACAATAAATTTGTCAATGAAAATAAAGATGAAATTTTTACATGAGGAGAAAAGTGTCTACTAATACCATAATAAACAGGCACGTAATTAACATATTCATATATCCAACAAGATTGCATACCAGAAATAATTGCCCCCATAACGTCCATAATCAAACTATCACCAATATGTAAAATATTCTTACAAGGCAACCCCAACTTTTTAGCTGCCAAAGAATACATATCTCCATAAGGCTTGGCTTTCCCATCCCTTCCTGCACGAAAAATATAAGAAAAATAACCTGACAACCCACAATAATCAGGATCCAAATTACCATTGGTAATAGCCACTAACGGCCACCTAGAAGCTAATTCTAATAATACATTGCACACATTTACCGATATATTAACTTGACTACGCCAACGAATAATAATATCCATAGCACAATCCGAAGCAAAACCAGCCTCTCTTTTACTTAAACCAAAATTCAATAACATTAATTCTAACGATCTCCATCGCCAACACGTTACATCATGACAACCATTAGGATCTTGTTGATATAGCCACAAACGAAACTTATCACAATCACCTTGCTTGAGATTACATAAAACAGGATGATACCTTTTTAAAAACAATAATGCCTGATGCTCTGCATATGCAATAACCGAACGGTTATCATATAATGTATTATCAAAATCAAACGATAATGCAAATATTGGATTTAAATCACAACAAAAATACATATTTAATCCTTTAAAATTAATATGCACATAAAACAAACGAAAAATGAAACACACTACCTATCATATTCAAATAAAAACAATCTGAATATAACATACACCGCCGCTTGCTTATAGCACATAAAAAACTCATAAATATATCAAATATTTTTACTACCAATTTCTACATGTACATAACCATCTTTATAAACCATAAACATATCTCTAGATAAAATGTCTTATTAATATAAATAAATAATTACTAAAATGACCAAAATTTATATTGTATCACCAATATCTTTACTAATATATATATATCCATCATAAACATGAGTAGCCGGACCATACATGTATAATGAATGACCAACACCCTCCCAATTAATCATTAAACTACCACCCAATAAATCTACTGCGACACAATGAGACAATAAGCCTTGTCGAATACCAACAGAAACCGCTGCACAAGCAGCACTGCCACAAGATCGTGTCTCACCTACACCTCTCTCATGAACACGTAAACGAATATGATTATCACTCACGATTTCCATAAAACTAATATTAGCCCTTTCAGGAAAATAATGATAATTTTCCAAAATCGGGCCAAGAACTGATACCTCAGCAACTTGTACATCTTTCACAATCAACACACAATGCGGATTACCCATAGATACCGTCCAAAATGTTATTTCACGACCAGCAATAAAAACAAAAAAAGAATCATTTAACGAATCATTACTCAAACAAGAAGACAACGGAACTTTCTTCGAATCAAACTCAGGTTCTCCCATATCGACACATATCTCATTATCTAAAATAAACAGCATCATACGCCTAGTTTTAGTAGCAACACATATACTTGATTTATTCGTTAATTTTTTCCTATGAACGAATTGTGCTAAACAACGCACTCCATTAGCACATTGGTACACTTCTTGACCGTCAGAATTAAATATACGATAACAAAAATCAACATCCAACTGATCAGAAGATTCTATAAGCAATAACTGATCAAAACCTACTCCATGGTGACGATCAGATAAAAAACGTACAACAGATGAAGACAACGAAACATATTGAGTTATAGAATCCACCACCATAAAATCATTACCTAAACCATGCATTTTAGAAAATTGCATTTTATACTCCAATAATTATCATACTAACACTTATCATTTAACACTCGCGCAATTATTACAATTCTATAAGCTCAAAATATCAATAACTACACTATACTCAAAAAAATACTCTTATTTAAAATAACATCACATACTATATCTGATAAATCAGCATATCATATACATCATATACTAATAATCAAATACAATAATTAAATATATTTTGAAACATAAAATACTTTAAAAATACTATACTTTTAATAATAATTGAATTATTAACAAACACAAAATTCACAATATATTATTAAATCATTTTTGTTCTAATAAAAAAATAATAAAACTCAACATAAATAATACCACTATGTACATATATATTTATTAAAAAAAATTAATATACTCAAAATAATCAAAATCTATATATTTATACATACCGTCATAAACATTAAATTAAAATATAATATCCCAATCACAATTGTATCAAAATAATATATAAACTAAAATATCGTATATTACATTAATATAAAATAACACAAAAAACAAAAAAAGATATTTTAATACCTACAAACATAAACCATTCAATCAATAATAATATAATTAACTAATAAATTAATTATAAACTACACATTACATTTAAGAATTTCAAACTAACACAAACACTACTTTAATGAACAATAAAACCATCTCACAAAATCCACTATACATAACACAAAAATATCACTCAAAATACATATAATATAATAAAATTTAACATATTATAAAAAAGTATTATCATATTTTATCATAACAAAATTGCACAAAACATACCATATAACATTCATACTAATCTTCACTGCACATCAATCAAAATAAAATTAAAATAAACAAACACAAACCAACACATAATTAACACACCAAAAACACCTTATCTAATTATTTAATATTATGAAAAACCATTCAATTTTACATAAAATATTATTACTAATAATTTTAAAACATTAACCAAAAAATCTGGTAAAATTAATAATGCATCAAAAATACCTACGAATAGCCACTCGACAAAGTCGATTAGCACTCTGGCAAGCAACCTATGTGTCTAACATATTACAACAATATCATCCAAATTTAAAAATAAAACTAGTACCAATAATTACAATAGGAGATATTTTCAATATACATAAAAAAACACAAGAAAAAAGAAAAGGATTATTCATTAAAGAACTAGAATATGCACTCCTTGAAAACCGTGCAGATATTGCTGTACACTCAGTAAAAGATGTCACTATTGCTTTTCCACAAGGGCTCGGGCTACCAATAATATGCAAAAGAGATGATCCCAGAGATAGCTTTATTAGTCTTAAATACCCTAATATCCGTTCCTTACCAATCGGTGCTACAGTGGGAACATCCAGTTTACGAAGACAATGCCTATTACACGAACAACGACCAGATCTGTCAGTTCAACATTTACGGGGCAATATAGATACTAGATTAAAAAAATTACACCAAGGGAAATATGATGCAATTATTTTATCAATTGCTGCTCTAAAACGATTATCTTTAGAACATTATGTTAGTACGGTAATCGAACCAGACGAATTTCTTCCAGCTATAGGACAAGGAACAATTGGTATTGAATGTCGATTAAACGATACATCCACTTTAAATCTTCTAGAACCATTACATCATAAAAAAACAGCAACATGCATTACCGCAGAACGAGCTATAAATTTACACTTACAAGGATATTGCCGATTACCAATAGCCGGTTATGCAAAAATTGTAAAAAACAAAATATGGCTACGTGCATTGCTTGGTTTAATACACGAAAAAATAATCATTCGGAGCGAAGGTAAAGATTCTTTTGATAATGCAGAACAACTAGGATACAAAATCGCCAAAGAACTTTTATATAAAAAAAGAAAATATACTATCTATCCCCACATATAATATTCAAAAAAAATCATTACGATAATATCATGACTATTTTAATCACTCGACCCTCTCCATATGGAGAACAATTGGTATATCAACTAAATTCTGCCGGTAAAACAGCATGGCATTTACCACTAATCACTTTCTCTCCAGGAACTGATCTATTATTATTAGAAGAACAACTAAAAACACTGTCAAATAACGATTTTCTCTTCGTGATGTCTCAAACTGCTATTAATTATGCACACTCACGACTAATAACACTCAATATGACATGGCCAAAACAAATACATTATTACGCTATTGGATACGCTACAGCTTTAAAAACACACAAATGTACCAAAATTACCCCAATTTTGTATCCAAAAACTAAAGAAACTAGTGAAGAATTACTACGATTGCCAACACTAAATAATAACCGAATACAAGGAAAACAAGCGTTAATACTCTCTGGCAATAAAAGACGAACAATACTACAAAAAACGTTACAAAAAAGAGGATTCCAAGTTATAAATTGTCAATCCTATTCTCAAATACCTATTCAATATAACGGGGAAGAAAAAACACAATTTATGCTAAAAATAGGAATTACTACAATAGTAATAACTAGCCAAGAAATACTACAACACTTATATAACTTAATACCAAACTACCATAGAAAAACATGGCTTATAAACTGCAAACTAATAGTAATTAGTAACAGATTAGCCATACACGCTAAAATACTAGGTTGGAAAAATATTACTATCGTAACCACAACAAACAAAAAAAAACTAATAAATACACTACTAAATATATAATAATACACAACAATAGTTATAAAAAAAATTTCAAAAAAACACAAAACTAAACCAACTTATAATCCAAAAACAAACTTATAAAAAACTATAACAAAATACATAATAATACTGCTATTACTCTATCGGAAACTAATATTTTCGCACTTAAAAAAACTCTTAAAAATCGGCGAGAGAGGATTTGAACCTCCGACCCGCTGGTCCCAAACCAGCTGCGCTACCAAACTGCGCTACTCGCCGTTTCAATCACATTGAAAATAATATATGATTACAATAAATATATTTTATCCTATAACATTGCGAAGGAAGGGATTCGAACCCTTACATCTAAAACAAAGATACTAATATCTGAAACTAGCGCGTATACCAATTCCGCCACCTCCGCAAAATAAATATTTAAAATAATTCTACCCTACTTTTAATCAAAATATATAACTGGGTGATTGATGGGATTCGAACCCACGACGACTGGAACCACAATCCAGGGCTCTACCTGCTGAGCTACAATCACCATTTTTTTACAATTTTATCCTATACACCGCTATACAAGACAGACATAATACACGCGTCCGACAGGATTTGAACCTGAAACCTCTGTCTTCGGAGGACAGTGCTCTTCCAAAATAAGCTACGGACGCCAATATACCTTTATAAAATATTTTAAAACTAAAGTATTTTAAAACTATTAATAATTATCACAACAACACTTTCACATTCAATACCATCACACTGACAACAATAATTAAACAAATTCTAGTTAAAGACACCATAAAACTCAACATTACAACAAAAATTTATCAAAAAAACAAATAAAAATATTAATTGAATCAAGCACGTTTCATCATATCAAAGAATTCATTATTAGTTCTCGTCATTGATAATTTATTCATCATAAACTCCATAGCGTCAATTTCCCCCATTGGATGAATAATTTTACGCAAAATCCATATTTTTTGTAACTCATCTTGAGTAGTTAATAACTCTTCTTTTCGAGTACCTGAACGATTATAATCAATAGCAGGAAACACTCGCTTTTCAGCAATTTTTCTAGAAAGATGCAGTTCCATATTACCGGTTCCTTTAAATTCTTCATAAATAATCTCATCCATTTTAGAACCGGTATCAATTAAAGCCGTAGCAATAATAGTCAAACTACCACCTTCTTCCATATTACGCGCCGCTCCAAAAAACCTCTTTGGACGATGCAAAGCGTTAGCATCAACACCCCCAGTTAAAACTTTTCCAGACGCTGGAACAATAGTATTATAAGCCCTTGCTAATCTAGTAATAGAATCTAATAAAATAACAACATCTTTTTTGTGTTCCACTAGACGCTTTGCTTTTTCAACAACCATTTCAGAAACTTGAACATGACGAGAAGCAGGTTCATCAAAAGTAGATGCAATTACTTCGCCTTTAACTAGCCGTTGCATTTCAGTAACCTCTTCAGGGCGCTCATCAATTAAAAGAACCATTAATACACAATCTGGATAATTATAAGTAATACTCTGAGCAATATTTTGTAATAATATGGTCTTACCAGCTTTTGGAGGCGCTACAATTAAACCTCGTTGACCACGACCAATTGGAGAGGCTAAATCTAAAACCCTAGCGGTTAAATCCTCAGTAGAACCATTACCTCTTTCCATACGTAATCTAGAATTAGCATGCAAAGGAGTTAAATTTTCGAACAAAATTTTATTTCGAGCATTTTCTGGCTTATCATAATTAACATCACTCACTTTCAATAATGCAAAATAACGTTCTCCCTCCTTTGGAGGACGAATTTTACCAGAAATAGTATCACCAGTTCGTAAATTAAACCGACGGATTTGACTAGGAGAAACATAAATATCATCTGGGCCAGCAAGATATGAACTATCACTAGAACGAAGAAATCCGAAACCATCTTGTAAAATTTCTAATACACCATCACCAAAAATATCCTCACCACTTTTAGCATGCTGTTTGAAAATAGCAAAAATAATATCTTGCTTACGCATACGAGCTAAATTTTCTAATCCCATGCCTTCACCAAGAATTACTAACTCAGGAACCGGCATATTTTTTAATTCGGTAAGATTCATAATTTTGAATTCTTAACTTGCGATAATACATCTTGCTCGAACGTAAAATGACATGACAAATGGTAATATGAATAAATCATATTTTTAAAAAAAGTAAACAAACCAAACCACCACTTCATAATCTTTTCAGATATGAAGAAACAATAATAAAGTATTATAATCAGACACAATTCAATTATAAAAAAATAAACAACACTCAACAAAATAATCACACACTTAACATATACCTAACTCATAAACAGTATAATCATACAACACTAAATCCTCCATAACCAGTATATTATTAAAAACAACGACAACCAGAAAACATTATAATAACACAAACATCAAAAAACGTCTACACAGATCATAACAAAAATAATTGCACATATCAAAATCCTACTACTGAAAAAAACTTTATAAATTAATATTTAAAAACTCACATAACTCCTTTTTTGATAACACACCAATTTTACTAGAAATCATCACACATTTTCGAAATAACAACAATGTTGGAATACTACGAATATTATATTTCTTAACTGTTAATGAATTCCCATCAACATTGAACTTCCCAAATTGCACTGTTTCATGATATTCAATAGCTATTTCATCAAATACAGGAGAAAATATTTTACATGGATTGCACCATTCTGCCCAAAAATCAACCAAAAACAATTTATTCTCCTGTGCCTGAAGATAACTATCAAAATTAACATCGTTTAACACAAGTACCAAACTGGTCTCTATCATAACTATTACACCTCATCATAACTACATAATAACTATCTATATTTATATTTATGATATAAAAAACTATCAACCCTCATCTATAATCCTCAAATAACTTCAACCACCTTCATATCCTGCATATTACTACGAAGAAACTTACCAATTTTTTCAATTGGATGATTGCGAATAATATGATTAACTTTATATAAATTAATGTTATCAACCTTAATATCTTTAACAAACATCCCTAAATCCTCAATTGTCAAATTAGAAGACATAAAACTACTTAACACAGGCGATGCAGAATCACTAAATAAATAACTACCATATTCAGCCGTATCAGAAATCACTAAATTCATTTCATTCAATCGTTTTCGAGCAATAGTATTAGCAATTAAAGGCAACTCATGAAGGGACTCATAATACGCTAACTCCTCACTAATACCACATTGCACCATAATTTCAAAAGATAACTCTACACCAGCACGTATCATAGCGACCATAAAAATACACCGATCAAAATACATCTGCTCATCAATATAATCTTGACACACTGGTGCTTGCTCAAAATTAGAAAAACTATTTTTTTCACGCCATTTTCTCAATTTAACATCATTATTTTTCCAATCTGATATTATTTCCTGAGAAAATGTACCAGTAATAATATTATTCATATGCTCTTCAAATAAAGGACGCAACAACACTTTTAACTTTTCAGATAAATCAAATACACGTATTTTACTACTATTAGACAAACGATCAAACATTAATGTAATCCCACCATGCTTTAAAGATTCAGTAATTACCGACCAACCATACTGAATTAACTTACCAGCATAAGATGCATCAATACCATTAGAAACCATCTTGTTAAAACATAAATCAGAACCAATTTGCAACATACCACATAATATCGTTTGTTCACCCATTAAATCCGATTTCACTTCCGCAACAAAAGATGTCTCTAAAACTCCAGCACGATGACTACCAATTGATTCTGCCCAAGACATTGCTAATAAAATACCTTCATGTTGTGGATCATTCTCAGAATGTACAGCAATTAAAGACGGAACACCAAACCCTCGACAATACTCCTCACGAACTTCAGTACCAGGACATTTCGGGGCAACCATAACAACAGTAATATCCTTTCTAATTTGTTCACCACACTCTACAATATGAAAACCATGCGAATAACCTAAAAAAGCTCCATATTTCATTAATGGTTGAATCCGTTTAACCACTTCAGAATGACACTTATCAGGAGCTAAATTAATTACTACATCAGACGATGGCACTATATTTTCATATGTACCAACCAAAAAACCATGTTTAAGCACATTCCGATAAGAAACTGTCTTGTGAACAATCGATTCATCACGTAAAATATATGAAACATCAATACCAGAATCCCTCATGTTTAAACCTTGATTTAAACCTTGCGAACCACATCCAATAATTGCAACTTTTTTAGTTTGTAAATATCCTACAACCTTAGAAAATTCTGAACGGTGAATAAATCGACACCTTTTTAAGTGCTTTACCTTTTGAAGAAACGTTAACGTACTAAAATAATCAACCATAATTTATCACTCCGCACTTAAATTTATAAATTACACCTAATTCAAAAAATATAAAAACAACATAAATAATCAAACAACATAACGTAATACAACTTTTGTAATTGTAATATATCACTTTTAAAATAAAAATACACAAAAAATCAAAAAAATGACAAAACATACAAACGCTAACAAACCACAATACAACAAATAAACAAACGCTTACACACAAACACACCTCAATAAAATATTCACGTATATCATAATCAATAATATAACAACAACACCTAGTTTTTCATCACTAACAAAAAAAAATCATCAACATCCTCACAACAAAATAATTTACTACACAAATTCTCATTAAAAATTATCACATACTTTATTCGATAAAAAAAAACGATATGCTGGACTAGCTGTCACGTCATGATAATTGTAACCTAATTTTGATAAATGATCATTGAATTCAGGTTCTTCAACATCTAACTCAAAACCAGCTAAAACGCGACCATAATTAGTACCGTAACTACGATAATGAAATAAAGAAATATTCCATCGAGTACCAAGAGTATGAAGAAATTTTAATAAAGCACCAGATAATTCCGGAAAATCAAAACTAAAAATACGTTCACGCAATCCTTTGGATAATTTTCCACCTATCATATATCTTATATGCAATTTAGCCATTTCATCATCAGACAAATCTACAACATCATAACCACCAACTTGTATTTCTTTAAGTATCTCCGTCTTTTCAGAACCACCTCGTAATAAACGAACACTAACAAATATACAAACCGTATTTGAATCATTATAACGATAATTAAATTCAGTAACAGATCGATTACCTAATAATTTACAAAACTCCAAAAATCCACCTTTCACTTTAGGAATAGTCACAGCCATTAATACTTCACGTTGTTCACCCAATTCACACCGTTCCGAAACATAACGTAATTCATGAAAATTAACATTCGCACCAGAAAGAACATGAGCTAACCTCTCCCCCTGAAGATTACGCACCTGAATATATTTCTTCATTCCAGCTAAAGCTAATGCCCCTGAAGGTTCAGCAATAGCACGAACATCTTCAAACAAATCCTTAACAGCCGCACATATAGCATCACTATCAACGGTAATAACATCATCTAAATACTTTCGACACAAACGAAACGTTTCATGACCCACACAACGCACAGCTACACCTTCAGCAAATAAACCAATTTTATGCAAATATACAGGACCCCCCGCAGATAAAGCCGCACACAAAGATGCAGACTCTTCAGCCTCAACACCTATAACTTTAATATGGGGCATTAAATGCTTAATTAATACAGAAACTCCTGCAGCCAATCCACCACCACCAACAGGTATAAAAACACGATCTAAACTAGTATCTTGTTGCAATAGTTCCATTGCTAACGTAGCTTGCCCAGCAATAATTGCAGGATGATCAAATGGAGGAATAAAAGTTAAATTACGCTCTTTAGCTAATCGTATAGCCTCCAATTGTGCTTCATCAAAATTAGCTCCCCATAATATCAACTCTCCACCAAATCCCCGTACTGCATTTATTTTAATATCTGCAGTATTTTTAGGCATTACAATTAACGAAAAAATACCAAGTTTTCTTGCAGAAAGAGCTACCCCTTGAGCATGATTACCTGCTGAAGCAGTAATAACCCCACGAGACTTTTTTACATTACTTAAACTGGAAATCATCGCATAAGCACCCCTCAATTTAAAACTATGTACCAACTGTCTATCTTCACGCTTTACTAATATAGTATTAGAAAAACGTTCAGAAAGATTTTTCATAATTTGTAACGGGGTAACTTTAACTACCTCATATACTTGAGAACGTAAAGCAGCACGTAAATACTCCACCGGACGGGGCATAGCAGAAAGACCACCATTAAAATCTTTCATAATCATTAAATCACTCACCTTACTTACAATAACTGAGATTTATCACGTACCGCACCTTTATCAGCACTAGTAGCTAATTGAGCATATGCTTTTAAAGCAAAAGAAATATTTCTAATTCTACTACGCGGAGTCCACGCTCGATGCATACGAGCTAATTCCATACTTTTACGACTTTCTAATTCAATATCTGAAACATTTAAAACAATACTACGATCAAAAATATTAATATCGATCATATCTCCATCACATACTAAACCTATCAAACCAGCACTAGCAGCTTCTGGAGAAATATGACCTATAGATAAACCAGAAGTACCACCAGAAAAACGACCATCTGTAATCAACCCACAAGATTTATCTAACTTCATAGATTTAAGAAAAGAAGTGGGATACAACATTTCTTGCATACCTGGGCCACCCTTTGGCCCTTCATAACGAATCACTATTACAGTACCTGGTAAAATCCCACCAGACAATATAGCGTCTGACGCTTCCTCCTGACTTTCATATACTTTCGCTGTACCAGAAAATTTTCGCATATTAAACGCCACCCCTGCGGTTTTTATTAAACACCCATTTGCAGCGAGATTCCCATAAAGTACTGCTAAACCTCCATATTGACTATATGCATATTCACAAGAACGAATACAGCCATAACGGCGATCAGTATCCAATGAAGGCCAGCGACATCTTTGAGTAAAAGCCTCACTAGTACGAATTCCTGCAGGTGCTGCAGAATACATGCTTCTTACAGAAGCATTATTAGAAACCATAACATCATAACATGTTAATATTTCTGATAATGATTTTCCAATCACATTACAAACGCCCTGATTTAAAAAACCTGCACGATCTAATTCCCCTAAAATACCTATCACACCTCCCGCACGATGAAGATCTTCCATATAATATTGATTTGTATTTGGAGACAACTTACACAAATGAGGAATATTCCGAGATAAACGATCCACATCCGATATTGTAAAATCTATATCACCTTCCTGTGCCGAAGCTAATAAATGCAAAACAGTATTAGTTGAACCACCCATAGCAATATCCAACATCATAGCATTTTCAAAAGCTAATTTATTAGCAATACTTCTCGGTAATACAGTGTCATCATTGTCCTCATAAAACGACTTGGTTAATTTAACAATATAGCGACCCGCATCTACAAATAATTTTTTACGATCATAATGAGTTGCCAATAAGGAACCATTTCCAGGCTGAGCCAATCCTAAAGCTTCAAGCAAACAATTCATAGAATTAGCAGTAAACATACCGGAACATGAACCACAAGTTGGACACGATAAACTTTCAATGTAACGACTATCACCATCAGAAATAGTAGAATCAGCCCCATAAACAATAGCATCTACTAAACTTAATCTAACATTCTTATTAAAGAATACAGCTCTACCAGATTCCATGGGGCCACCAGACACAAAAATTGTTGGAATATTTAAACGTAGAGCAGCCATCAACATCCCAGGAGTAATCTTATCACAATTAGAAATACACACCATTGCATCTACACAATGAGCATTAATCACATACTCTATAGAATCAGCAATTAACTCTCTAGACGGCAAAGAATATAACATGCCACTATGTCCCATCGCAATTCCATCATCTATAGCAATAGTATTAAATTCTCTCGCAATACCACCACAAGCATAAATTTCTTGTGCTACCAACTGCCCTACATTTCGCAAATGAATATGACCAGGAACAAATTGACTAAAAGAATTAACAACAGCAATAATCATTTTTCCAAAATCAGAATCAGTCATACCAGTCGCACGCCATAAAGCACGAGCACCAGACATATTTCTACCAGAAATAGTAGCAAAAGAACGGTACTTAGACATAATTAATTACAACCCCGCCGGTAATATTATAGATGTTTATTATTGTAACCTACATATATATATTTATAATACAACAATAATACATCTATATTACAACAATATTAATAAAATGTAACTATAAAAATATATTACTATATATTAACTCGATCTAACCAATGCCATTTATCACGTGTTATTCCAGTAAATAACCCCAAAAATAATTCCTGTAATTTCTTTGTAACTGAACCTCGCTTACCAGTACCAATAAAAATACCATCAACACTACGAACCGGAATAATTTCAGACGCAGTCCCAGAAATAAAAATTTCATCTGCCAAATACAAAGATTCACGGGAAAACACCTCCTCTTTAACAACTAACCCAGAATCCTCCAATAACTTTATTATCGCAGCACGTGTAATACCGGGTAAAATAGATGAACTTAATGGAGGAGTAAAAACAATTTCATCTTTAACTATAAATATGTTTTCACCAGAACATTCCGAAACATAACCATGTATATCTAAACCAATTCCTTCTTGATAACCATGACGACGCGCCTCATTACTAATTAATAATGATGATAAATAATTACCTCCTGCCTTAGACATAGTAGGAATAGTATCGGCTGGTACGCGACGCCAAGAAGAAACCATTACATCAATACCTTCCTCAAAAGATTTGTTACCTAAATACACTGGCCAATAAAATACTGCAATAACAACATCAGTGTGATAATGATTATGAAATGTTGGATCAATGTCTATCCCAACATCTCCATTAAAAATTAATGGCCTAATATAAATATTATTATTATTAACCAATTTATTTTTTTTTAAAATAGAACGACATGCATCCATTAATTGATCTATACTCCAAATAACCGACATACGATAAATTTTAGCAGAATTAAGCAATCGCTGCATATGTTCACGATGACAAAAAATCACTGGTCCTTGATATGAATCATAACAACGAATACCTTCAAAAACTGATGTCCCATAATGCAAAGCATGAGACATCACGTGCACTTTAGCTGCATTCCATAATATAATTTCTCCATTAAACCAAATAAAATCAGTTCTCTTTATTGTCATTTTTATCTCTAATTAAATGTTATTTATGCTAGTTAATACGATTATAATTTTTAGTAGCACCTTGTACAACCACACATGAAACATCTATTAACTTATTTAAATGTTCACATAATACATCAATAGAACGTTTGCTCATCAAAGTTATATAAATATGCAATGTGTTATTTGTTAAATGACTGCATGGTAACATATTTAATGCATATAACACAAAACCTCTATGGCGAATTACACGAAGAATCCTTTCAACCACCTCTGGACGAAATTTAACTTCAATATATAAAAAATAATAAATCATCATATTATCTGTGTACCTATCCAATCAACATGACATCATTAGCAGCTCCTGGAGGTACTAACGGCCAAACATTATCAAATTCATTAATTATCACATGTAACAAAAAAGGAACTGCATCAGCAAACAATATATTAATTGCATTCTCAATTTGATCCTTATTGGATATAGACAAAGAACCAATCCCAAATGACTGAGCTAATATAACAAAATCAGGATTATCAAACAAACTTGTTTCACAATAACGTTTATCAAAAAATAATTCTTGCCACTGTCGTACCATACCCAAACGTTTATTATCTAATAAAATAATTTTGACAGGTAATTTTTTCCTCTTAATGGTACCTAATTCCTGCACATTCATCATAAAAGAACCATCACCAGAAATACATATTACTGTACTCTGAGGACGACCAACTTGCGCTCCTATAGCTGCTGGTATACCAAACCCCATTGATCCCAGACCACTAGAAGTAATAAAATTTTCTGGATAACTAAATTTCATATGCTGAGCAACCCACATTTGATGTTGCCCAACATCTGTAGTGACAATAGTATCACTTGGAAGATGATCACTAATATGTTTTAAAAAAACTGGAACAGAAATAGATTGATTACCTACATTATCATCATATAACCAACGATATTTTTGCCTTAAATCCTGCACTTCTAATCTCCAAGCATCAATAGATAACGACTGAGACAACTTTTCCAAAAAATCTTTTAAATTACCTAACAAAGTTACATCTGCACGACGTAATTTATTAAACTCAGATGGATCAATATCCAAATGAATAACTTTTGCCATGGGAGCAAAAGAACTAACTAAACCAGTTACACGATCATCAAAACGAGCACCTATAGCAATTAATAAATCACATCTTTGAACAACCAAATTAGCAGCTCGATTACCGTGCATACCTAACATGCCTAAATAGCACGGATCATGATAATCTACAGACCCTAAACCTTTCAAAGTCACCACAACTGGTATACCTGTCACACAAATAAATTCACGTAATTTCAAAACTGATCCTGAAATACCAACACCCCCCCCAACATATAATACTGGCCTAAGAGATTTAGTAATTAATGAAAATGCTACATCTACACCCGCATTTGATACCACTTTACTATCAATACAAGCTGTTTCTGAACTTAAAAAATTACAATTTATATTATTATCAGTCAATAATTGAATATCTTTAGGAATATCAATTAATACCGGGCCAGGTCTACCACTGGTAGCAATAATAAATGCTTGCTGAATAATATTAGATAATGCACATAAAGATTCCACCAAAAAACTATGCTTTGTACAAGCTAAAGATAAACCAAGAACATCAATTTCCTGAAAAGCATCAGTACCAATAAAATTTAGCCCAACCTGACCAGTAATAGCAATCACTGGTACAGAATCTAAAAGTGCGTCAGCTAATCCAGTAACAAGATTGGTAGCACCTGGCCCAGAAGTAGCAAAACATACACCTACCTTACCAGTTGCACGTGCATACCCAATCGCTGCAAAAATAGCACCTTGTTCATGGCGACACAATAAATGTTCTATCCCCCCATCAAATAAAGCATCATATATTGGCATTATAGCACCACCAGGATATCCAAAAACTACATCAACACCATGATCCTTTAATAATTGAACCACCCATTGAGCTCCATTCATATTACACTGCCTCATATTATTTATACTATTTATGATGCTATTTTTTATATAATGATACCTAAAATATTAATAGTAATTTAATATATTAATAAAAAACATAATAATTAATATGTTTAATTTTATTTTTTATAAATAATCATATGACACATAAAAATCAATTAATTATTTCTAACATTAGCCCACAAACTATTTTACAACAAATAACAAATAAACTAACAACACAATAAAAAACAACACACTTTATATTAATTACTTGTGACTCTCATTCAATTACATAATGAAAATCAATAAACTACATGACACTGATAACTAATTTAAACACAACAATAATAAAAAATAATACAAATAAAATCTCTAACTAATAACATAATTGTTTTATTCTAAATAACAAATTACAAATATCATTAATATAAATATGAAACATAAATAAAATTACATATTAAATAAAATAAATCAAATAATTTACAAAAATATATCAAATATATCTCGTTCACTCTAAACATCATATTGTTAAAATATTCCTAAATACTAATACAATATATAATTAAAATATTAATAAATATAAAATAATCACACTCACAAAACACCAACCACGACAAATTACCATCGTAATATTAATCCTCTTTTAAACAATACTTAAAATAAATAAATTACCTAAAAAAATTTAACATACAAACACTACATATAAACAAAAACAAAAAACGAACAAACAAAAAAACACATTACTTCTCATCAATATTATATGGTATATAACAATCACTCATTCAAACTTAAATTTAGTATATTTCATGTTTGTTTAAATATAATACACACTTGCACTCATACTATATCACTATATCAATATCAACACACTCCTGTAATCCATTAATAACAAAAATATTAATCGTTTAATTAATATTATAACATTTAAAAACATAATCACACTATAATAAATATAAAATTTATATATCAACACTATCAACACAATATGAAAACAACAAAAAAAATAACACCATACTCTATCATCTTAAGATAGTATCTTAAATCTTAAAATATAACAAAATCGTGATTAACCGAATAAGTATAACAACTATAAACGACTAAAAAAACCAAACAGGGGTGAAGAGACTTGAACTCCCAACTTCCGGTTTTGGAGACCGCCGTTCTACCAAATTGAACTACACCCCTTTAATCTGGCGGTGCGGACGGGATTCGAACCCGCGACCCCCGGCGTGACAGGCCAGTATTCTTACCATCTGAACTACCGCACCATTATTTTATTATAATCAAAAACCATACACAAAAAAATACAACACGATCATCTGCCACGCATTAAAAATTACTGGAGCTAAGCGGGATTGAACCGCTAACCCCCTGCGTGCAAAACAGGTGCTCTACCTATTGAGCTATAGCCCCATGAAATATAACCATACATCAGTAGTCAAATAAATAATATTTTATTATATCATTAAACATAATAAACATCACACCATAGAAATATCACCGCTATAAAACAAAAACACACATACCAACATTATTAACATTTTACAATATCCAATATACAGTTACTTATACCGATATCTCTGCCAAAGAAGAAAAACCATAACGATATAACACTAACGACCACTGCATAAACACTGTATCCGTAATAACAGAACAATACGCTTGATTTTCTATTGTTTTTACTCCAATATTTCCAACGTACATATTACTATTTTTTAATAAACAAGCAATACGATAAGCTAAATTTTTAGAAGAACCTACTAAACAAACTCTTTTTTGAAAAATCAATCGAAATTCATATTCTAAATGTAAAAAATGAGTACACCCCAGGATAATTGTATCAGGTTTCTTAGAAAGACTCAACCATGGACTAAAAATTTCATATAATAAATTAATAGAAACTTGTTTATTATTTAATACTTTATCTTCAACACAACGCACTAACTCAGAAGCACTTAATAACAAAATATTACAATGTGTTGATAATCGATTGATTATATTCAATATTAATTTACTATTGATGGTTCTGTAAGTTGCTAACAAACCCACAACACCATTACGCGTACACCTAATCCCTAATCGAATATCAGGTATTATGCCAATAATCGGAAAAAAAAAACAACTCCGCACTGTTTCTAAAAACGTCACTGTTGCAGTATTACAAGCAATAATTACCAAATCTAACTTATGATATCGACATACCGCCCTAAAAATACTATTCACACGATCTAATATAGATAAGTGTGAACTTTCACCATAAGGAAACACCTCATTATCAAAAAAATATAAATAACGTATATAAGGTAATAACACTCTAAGTTCCTGATAAATAGATAAACCACCTACTCCAGAATCAAATATTAAAACTGTTAACTGATGATTATTTAATCTAACGCAACAATTTATATCATTAACAACAACAACCATGCCAATATACTCATATACAAAAATTTCTAAATATCACAATTTTAACCAAAATCATTAAAAAATAATCATTATACACCAATAACATTAACTATATTAACCTACAATCACAAATAGCATTAAATAATAACTACCCAGCAAGCAATTCATCATTACACACCTTAAATAACACCACTAATCAGATTATTAACAAAATACTATCACAACAATTACATTTTACTACAAAAAATAAAAAACTAATATATTCTATCATATCAAACTGAACTAAACACCTTTACTATTTTTTCTTACACCTAACATAGAACATATAGCATAAGTAAGTTCAAAACGATTTAAAGTATAAAAATGAAAATCCCTAACTTCTTCACGAATTAAAATCCGTATTATTTCCATAGCAATGACAATACCAATCATTTTTTGAGTATTTTTATCAGACTCTAACCCATCAAACACACTTAAAACCCATCTTGGCAACACTACTCGAGTAAAAGTTAAAAAACGCTTTAATTGACAAAAATCAAACACAGGTAAAATACCAGGTACAATTGGAATTGATATGCCAGAAGATACACATAAATCTCGAAATTTTAAATATTTTTCAACATCAAAAAAAAATTGAGTAATCGCACGATTAGCCCCAGCATCAATTTTCTTTTTCAAATACAATAAATCAGATTGTGCACTAATTGCTTCAGGATGTACCTCTGGATAAGCTGCAACAGAAATATCAAAATTGGCAATTCTTTTCAATAACACAACTAAATCTATAGCATACATAGCTGATTGACAAACCTTATCCACAGGATCACCTCTTAATGCTACAATATGCCGGATACCATTATTCCAATATTTTTCAGCTAAAGCTGTTAATTGCTGCAATGTAACATCAATGCATGTTAAATGAGGTGCAACTGTCCAACCAGTACGACACTTAATCTCCTGAATAATATTATAAACATAATCACTATTTCTAAAATTCACACCAGAAGTAACAGAAACAAACACAGGTGCTAATTCGGATAATTTTGTAATAGATTGCCAAAAAATTTTCTTCATCCCTTCATTATGAGGCGGGAAAAACTCAAATGAAACATTAATACCATTGGATACATTTAACATAAATTGATCATCTAATAATTCTGAACCAACATATAATACATCCATATTATCCCCTAGCTAGTAACTTAAACATCATATAAAATAATGATTTTATTCGTACTAATAAAATAATATTGATATCTATTCTATTCGTAATAAAATATTAATTCAAAATTAAAAACACTGAACAATACTACCAATAATTAAAAAATTTACTTAGCAATCAATCTACTTTTGTCTATTCAATAAAATATTTTATAAAAATATTTACTCATTTTTTTAATTACAAAATATATACACCAAAACATAAAATAGTAAAAAAAACTAAGAAATATATTTTAAAATATAAATTACAACATCTCGAATAAGATCACATAAAAATATTTTACATATAAATAAAATTAAATAATACGTATTAAATAGATAATTTATACTTTTAACAACACAACATTTCAAACTAATATTACATTGTCTACCATCATAAATAATACATCATATTTAATAACACAAACGAATAAGATTTTTATAATATTCATACACAAAATAACAAAAAAAATCATATTCGATAAATCTTTCAAATATTTTAAATTAAAACATAAATTCTAAACTTCAACACCAACTATCATCAAATAACATTTCACAAACTAAATTTTTTTTAAAAATATACAAATATTATAAAATACTTTACCAAACTTAATTTAATACGAAAACAGTAATACACCCATTGTATATTTAAGTATATATTTTTAATACCTTAATCTAATCAAACGTCACTAATATACACTACATGATACCTAACGCATTCTTTAAATCATAAATTAAATCATTACTATCCTCAATACCCACAGAAACACGAAATAATCTATCACTTATACCAGCCCTATCACGCACTTCCTTAGACATAGCCGCATGAGTCATAGTAGCAGGATGTGCAATCAAACTTTCTACACCACCAAACGACTCAGCCAAAGTAAATAATCTTAAAGAAGACAAGAAATCGTCAATACTAACCTTAGTAATATCCAATTCAAAACTAAATATTGCACCAAAACCACGTTGTTGTTGAACAGCAATATTATAACCACTATTATTTAATAATCCCGGATAATACAAAATCTCTATTTGTGGCACATTTTCTAAAAAACAAATAATATCTTGAGCATTACGTTGTTGTTGTAAAATACGAGGCGTTAACGTACGAACACCCCGTAACAATTGATAACTATCAAAAGCACTAGCACTAATACCTAAAACATTAGCCCACCATGTTAACTCAGATAAATACTTAGAATCTTTAACAACAACAACTCCAGATACTAAATCAGAATGCCCATTTAAATATTTTGTACAGGAATGTATCACTAAATCAGCCCCTAAAACTAACGGCTGTTGAAACACCGGACTCATAAAAGTATTATCCACAATACATAAAGCATTTTTATTACTCTCATGAACCATTTTACAAATAGCAGAAATATCCACAACACGCAACAATGGATTACTTGGAGTTTCAATAAAAACTAATTTCAGACGAGGAGATAATGAGAGTTTCATTAATAAACAATAATCACTTTGATCAACAAAATTCACTTCATATAAACCACGTTCATGCAAAGCACATAACAGCCTATAAGTGCCACCATAACAATCATGCGGTGCTATTACTAAATCACCAGGCTTTAAAAAAGTCATACATATCAAATAAATAGCAGACATGCCACTACTTGTTATAATTGAACCAATTCCACCAGTTTCCAATTCCGCTAACAATCTTTGCACAACATCACGTGTTGGATTACTACGACGCGAATAATCATACGCACGAGGTTTATTAAAGCCTAAAAAATTATATGTGCTAGAAAGAGTAATAGGAGGAACAACGCAACCATATTGTTCATCATTATTTAATCCTGCACGTACCGATACTGTTGCCTGACTAAATTTACGATCCATTCAAAATGCCCATTTACACAACAAAACAAAACATATTTACTAATACTAAGTATGTAAAATACCCTCAACATTCAAAATATTTAATTATACAACATAAAAAAACATCAAAAAACTCAGTATACATGAATTTACCATTTTAATATAACATATTAAACATAATATTACAAATACTCATCAATTATTCTAAAAAAATTTAAAAAATTAATACAAATTAATGTAACTGAATCTCCTTTAAACAAACAACTCACACAACACTTTTCGAACATACTAAAATAATATTACATTCAATATACTACTAATTCACCAGCATAATATTTACATAAACACAAATATCTTAATGTTTAACAAAAATATTTTTTCATAATTTATGAACGAAATAACATATTAAAACGTTTATTAAATTTATTTATACGACCATGAGAATCAATAGTACGTTGTTTGCCAGTATAAAATGGATGACAAGCACAACACACATCTAGCACTATATCACGACTTAAAGTAGACTTGACACTAATCACATTACCACATGAACAAACTGCAGTAATTTTACCATATTTCGGATGAATACCATATTTCACAATAATACTCCAAAAATTAAGCGACCAATCTTTGTCTATTAAATAAAGACATTTAAATCAATCATATTTTATTTTTTCAAACACATAATATATTGTAATTATAATACCACATATAACCAAAAATAAAATAAATAACAAAACACTTAAAATAAAATCATGATCATTATTTCATATAATAGAGAACATCACTACGCTATAATTGTATTTAAATAATTTACACAAAATAACATTTTACTTTAAAAAATATACAAAACTAAAAAAAATCAACAACATATTATACAATTTTTACATACATACTTACATCATCAATATCTTAATGTTTAAAACATTTAAACTGCACATTCAATGAAATAGAAAATACTCAACATAAATAACAAAACAATACAAATTAAGTCATTAATATAATTGACAAATATTCACATTTGAATACAATGCATAACATTGTAGTTTTTATTAAAATTTTACAACCTAATGATTAATAAAGATTATGTATATATAAACACCTTCCAATATAAAATAAAAAAAAATAAAAATTATTTCATAAAAACATTATACTTAATCATCACTTGGATATTGATCGGTATACTGATTTTGCTAAATTGTTTTTGTACATATAAAAAAACATATATCAAAAATTCAAATATTACAACCACTGAACACATCACAAACAACCAACAGCAAATAAACGTAAAAATACAAACACTAAAAGAACGATGGAAATATATTGAAACACTACACAATCTGAATGCTGAATAAATAATAATACACACACGATGAATTTATTATATTAACATATAATATAATAATAATACATACACATAACATAATAGATTTATTATATTAACATATCATCCATCCGCAGAATAATAATCTAAATTAGCAATATTTTACATACTACAATATAAAATTACAAAAATATAAAAAATCACAATATAATAAAAAAAAATACGAACATATTCATCATATCACTCATAATACTCTACATAAAATAATCAACACTTCAAAAAATATTTTTAAAATATACTTAACATTATTAATTAAAAAATACCTCATTCAAAAACAAACAATCATAGCGTATAACACTAATCATAACACTTCAAATAAAAACAACCAATTCTACCATGGAGACAAAATAATGACTATATGGATTACTGGAGAAATAATAAACAACATACATTGGACCAACGAATTATTCAGCCTAACCGTACGAGCACCAATCGAACCATTCATAGCAGGACAATTCACAAAAATTAAATTAACAATAAACGGACGGAACATTCAACGACCATATTCATACCTAAATTCTCCAACCAGCAAAAATTTAATTTTTTATCTAGTAACCGTCCCTAAAGGAAAATTGACTCACACTTTATATAAATTACAAACCGGAGACACCATAAAACTTACAAAACAATCATACGGAAACTTTGTAATAAACAAAATTCCACAATGTGAAAATTTATGGATGATTGCTACAGGAACAGGAATTGCACCATATTTATCAATTTTAACACATGGAAAAGGATTAGAAAAATTCACTAATATTATATTAATATACGCAGTACGATTTTCAAAACATTTACATTATACAAATATCATCAATCAATTAAAAATAAAATACCAAAACAAACTAACAACACAAACTATTCTAAGTCAAGAAAAATCACCAGATACACTCACCGGACATGTACAAGAACTAATCGCTAACGGTGAACTAGAAAAAAAAATAGGTTTACAATTAAAAAATAAAAACAGCCATATAATGCTTTGTGGCAACCCCAATATGATTTACGAAACACAAACACTATTAAAAGAATATTATAATATGAATCATCACTCTAATACACACCCAGGACATATCACTACAGAACGTTACTGGTAATATATTAGTAGTATAATACATAATCGTAATATATAATTTATACAATTATAATATCAACCAAAAAACATATTCATATAAACTGTCAAATTAAAAAACTAAATCGACAAATATAACATATGATTATATAAAAAACAACAAAAACAATAAATCATCAAACCAATATCTAAAATTAAACATAAATAAAAAAATAAACAAACAATAGGTATTATACAAAACATATCAAACCAATCTAATATAATTTTAGAAACAAGTAAAAAATCACATGTATATAATAATACAAAGGAAAAAACAATGCGAAAATGTTTAATAGTCGCTAACTGGAAATTAAATAACAATACAAACACCATCAAAAAATTCTTTCACGAACTAAAAAAAAACGACCACATCATAATTAATACCGCTTGTCATATTGCGATCGCCCCATCATTAATGTACTTATATTTAATCAAAAAATATACTATCAATTACCCAAATATCGACTTAGCTGCTCAAAATGTAGACATCCATCTATCAGGAGCATTTACTGGTGACATATCTGCAGCAATGCTAAAAGATATTGGCGTACGCTATGTTATCATCGGCCATTCCGAACGGAAAAAATATCATAAAGAAAACAATAAAAACATCGCTAAAAAATTCGAAATTTTAAAAAAAACAGGACTAACTCCAATCTTATGCATTGGAGAAAACCAACAAGAAAAGAAAAATGGACAAACCGAATCCATTTGTGCTACACAATTAGAAACAATATTTAAATTACTTGGTCCACAAGCATTTGAAAATGCCATAATCGCATATGAACCAATTTGGGCAATCGGAACAGGAATCACCGATACTCCAGAAAACATACAAGCTACGCATAATTTCATCAGAAATTATATTGCCCACTACAATACATCAATAGCAAATCAAACAATTATTCAATACGGAGGATCAGTAAATCATACAAATATTAACAATTTATTAATACAACCAGACATCGATGGAGTTTTAGTAGGTACCGCTTCTTTAACAGCTTCAACTTTCACAAAAATTATAAAACATGCTCAAAAAATTAAATATTCATCCCTCAAAATTAATAACATATAAAACATTCGATGACTCATAAATAACTATTTTTATACATAATCACTATTTTTATAAACTATCAATGATAACCATCCTCATTATTAGCACCAAAATAATTAAAAAAATAAAAAACAAAAACATCATATCATTACATCACTATTAACACTATATATTCAATATAATACAATAAAACAACCGAAAATAATTTTTTTGCCATCCTTAATACATCATGACGAAAAGGACGCTTCATATACCGTATAGCAGTAACAATATCATGATGCACTAAACGTTCATCCTGTACACCAACACAACGCCCAGAATAACCACTTAACAACAACTCAATTGAATACGCGCCCATACGAGACGCTAAAATCCTATCATATGCAACAGGCTTTCCACCTCGCTGAATATGTCCTAAAACAGTAGCTCTAGTTTCCCTGTTAGTTTCCTTCTCAATATATCTTGCTAACTGAAACACATCACAAATATGCTCAGTAATAACAATAATTGCATGTTTTTTCCCTTTAGAAATACCTGATCTTATCTCACATACCAAATCTTTTGGTCTAAACTCGACTTCAGGTAAAACAATAAACTCACAACCACCAGCTATAGCAGCCGCCATAGTTAAATCACCACAACAACGACCCATAACTTCAACAATAGAAATTCGCTGATGCGAAGAAGAAGTATCACGCAAACGATCAATAGCTTCAATAATCGTTTCTAAAGCTGTAAAATAACCAATAGTATAATCAGTGCCAGCAACATCATTGTCAATAGTACCTGGTAAACTAATACATGGAACACCCATTTCAGTCAACCTACTCGCACCAATATAAGAACCATCACCACCAATAACAATCAGGGCATCAAGACCCCGCCGTTTTAAATTTTGAATAACAATTGATCGAATTCTATACTCACGTAACTCAGGAAACCGAGCAGAACCTAAAAAAGTACCACCACAATTAATAATATCAGAAACACTATATCTATCTAACCGCACCATCCGATCTTCAAATAAACCAAAATATCCATCATACACCCCATACACCTCTAACCCCTCAGATAAACTTGTTCTAACTACACCTCGAATAGCTGCATTCATACCTGGCGAATCACCACCACTAGTTAATACAGCAATTTTTTTAATCATATTCGCCTCTATAATCCATAAAAGTATTTTACAGAATTATAAATCTACTTAAATATATTGAAATATCAAAAATTTAACATCAAAAATATTTACTCACCCACTTAAATCAACAAAGTATTCCAAATATTTAACAAATAAACACCACAAAAAAACATTAAACATTACCATATACAACTTACATGCAAAATAACTACATATATCAATAAAATATAATATAACCTTAACAACCAATAACACAAATAACGATCATTAACATAAAATTCACTCCATAATATTTAATATTAAAGTATTATCAACGCACTACATGTATGTATCAAAAAACAAAGATTTCATGAAAAATACAGTATAAAAAAATAAACTCTTCATCAACACAAAACTTATTTATATATAAAATATATAATATTATTATCATGACAATGTCTATTTCAATACTCTCTAATTCTTAATTTTTCCCACCAACAACAACTTTTGCTGGATTACCAGCAACAGTGGTATACGCAGGCACAGAATGTAGCACCACCGACCCAGCACCAACTTTAGCATAACAACCTATTTCAATATTTCCTAAAATAATCGCACCAGCACCAATCATTACCCCCATTCGGATTTTCGGATGACGATCACCAATTACTTTATCCCCTCTGCCACCTAAAGTAACAAATTGCAATATAGATACATCATCTTCTACTATAGCTGTTTCACCAATAACAATACCGGTCGCATGATCAAAGATTACACCAGACCCAATAGACGCCGCTGGATGAACATCAACACTAAAAATACATGCAATACGACTTTGAAAGTATAATGCTAATAATCTGCGATTATTTTTCCATAACCAATGAGAAATTCTATAAGCCTGCAAAGCATGAAATCCTTTAAAATATAAAACAGGCACACAATATTTATCCACAGCTGGATCACGTAACCAAATAGCATGAATATCTCTCGCTGCACAAAGAACTATTTCGGGATCATTACTATATGATTCTTTAATTAAAATCATCATTTCTTGAAATGACATAATAGTACTACATAACTTATAAGCAAGTATACAAGTTAATACATCGGATAAATCCTTATGTTTTAACAACATATCCCATAATAATTGCGAACACATATACTCACTATCAACCAATATTTGCGCCTCAGATTTAATATTATTCCAAACAAATTCCATTATTTCTAAAGACATACAATATTCCATAAACTACGAATATTTCGTAAAACAACACCAATATCATTAAAATCGAGGATGTTGCACAACACCACACATTTTCTGTATTGTCCTATGAACGATCTAATAAACTTACAGCCGCATCATACACACTCTTATGATGGTATAATATATAATATACTTGTTCAGTGATTGGCATATACACACTATATTTAATAGATAGCAAATGTACTTCCTTAACATTACGAACTCCCTCAATAACCTGATTAATTCTCTTTTTGGCTTCAAATATACTCAGACCTTTCCCTAATAATAAGCCAAATTTTCGATTACGTGATTGATCATCCGTACACGTCAAAACTAAATCTCCTAAACCGGACATACTCATAAAAACATCAGACTGAACACCCATAGATTCACCTAAACGGGACATTTCTGCTAATCCCCGAGTAATCAATACTGTACGAGCACTAGCACCAAAACCAATCCCATCAGAAATACCAGAAGCAATAGCAATAATATTTTTTACTACACCAGATAATTGAACACCAATAAAATCTGAATGACAATATACTCTGAAATTTTTATTAGAATGCAATAACTGTGTTAAATCCGCAGAAAAACTACTATCTGAAGCCACTAATGTAATAGCAGTTGGCAAACCTGCTGCAAGCTCATGTGCAAAAGTTGGACCAGAAATAACCGCACATGGAATATGTGCCCCTAAAATATCACGAACAACATCACTTAAAAATCGACCAGTATCCTTTTCTAAACCCTTTGTAGCTATAATAATTCGATTATTACATCGCAAATACAACTTTAAATAGATCATAACAGTAGTAAAAACATAACTTGGCACAGCCACAAACACGTCTTTACAATTGCTCAACAACCCTGCAGATAAAGTATCCTCTACAGTTAAAGACGGAGGAAACAATATATTCGGCAAATAACTACGATTACAACGATCCTGCTTCATTTTTTTTATATGCAAGGGGTTATGTCCCCATAAAACAACATTATAATGCTTACGGGCTAACACAACAGCCAACGCCGTACCATAAGCACCAGCTCCTAAAACAATCACCGAAGGAACACTAGAGATCATCACTAATACCATAATATGCATCAAAAACAAAACATTTAAATAAAGAACTCCCACTAATTTCAAAGCTAAATCAATAATACACAACATTTTAAATTAAAAAATTTTAACAGCTATAACAACACATCTAAAAATACAATACACATAATCCAATCTATACAAAGTAAAAATACAAATAAACACATACAACACACAAAATAAAAATAATAAAAAAAAATAAAAAAACGTATATAACAAATTTTCTACACATCTACTATTTTTTATTTCCGAATATCTAACTACTACAACATATATTCTTAAACTTAATATTCACTATAAATTTTTATTTATTTATGTATAGCACTGATTAACATAACATCTAATTTCCCCTGATCATCCAAAACATACAAATCATCAGAACCGCCTATATGCTCATTATCAAAAAAAACTTGGGGTACCGTTGTACGACCACAACGATTTACCATTTCTTCATATAATTTCACGTTATCATCAATAACAATCTCTTCGAACAACACAGATTTTTTAATTAGCAATTCCTTAGCTCGCCGACAATAAAAACAATATTTCTTTGTATATATTTCAATTTTCATAATCATCTAATACCTAAATATAATTTTAATTTAAAAATTTTTATTAAATAAGTTAGTTACTAATTCATTTTAAATACACAAAAACTCACTTTTTACCTTGTACCAGTGGTAAAGATTCATTTTTCCAACTTGCAATACCACCTGCAAGCACATATATTGGACTAAACCCTAATTTATATAAACACCTTGCTATTGAACAAGACACAATACCGTTACTGCAAACCAATATCAATGATTTCCCTTTAAATGTAAATAATTCACGAGAACCATAAACACGAATATCTTCAGCATATAAATGTACACTACCAATAATATGCGATTGATAAAAATCATTCTGATTACGTACATC
Organism: Blochmannia endosymbiont of Polyrhachis (Hedomyrma) turneri; assembly: GCF_000973505.1. Lineage (NCBI taxonomy): Bacteria > Pseudomonadati > Pseudomonadota > Gammaproteobacteria > Enterobacterales > Enterobacteriaceae > Candidatus Blochmanniella > Blochmannia endosymbiont of Polyrhachis (Hedomyrma) turneri. The sequence goes on from NZ_CP010048.1 coordinate 714,745, forward strand.
AATAACTACAGATCCTTCGGTGTTAATCAATCGAATAACATCATAACATGATATCTCTGAAAAATTAGACAACCACTTTAAAACAATTACATAAACCAAAGCAATAAACAAAAAACACCACGCCAAACTAATCAATACATGATCAGCAATAAACTCAATAAAATCTTTTATCATTAAAATTCATCTATAAAATAAAAATACCAAAAATAAACATACACATTACACAAAAAAACAACAAACAATATTAAAAAAATACGATATTTAATTAAATAACCTGGACGAAAAAGTGTATAATAACTTTATTGTTATTGCAAACTATATCATCGATTAAATTGATTAAATACTCACTACTATAATATTTAAAACAAATACACAAGAATAGATCAACATGATTATCGTTACTGGCGGAGCCGGATTTATTGGCAGCAATATCATTAAACATCTAAACAAACAAAACCATACAAACATTGTAGTTGTAGACAATCTTTCTAACAGCAAAAAACACACTAACCTAACAGATCTAAAAATTGTAGATTACATAGATAAAAAAGATTTCACTACAATCATCAACGTATCAAAAAACAAAATGAAAAACATACAAGCTATATTTCATCAAGGAGCATGTTCATCTACTACCGTTCAAAATGGACGTTACATTATGAAAAATAACTACCAATATTCAAAAAACATACTTCAATACTGCTTGAAATATAAAATTCCACTTTTGTATGCTTCTTCCGCAGCAGTTTACGGCAAACAACACTCACAATGCACTGAACATCATCAATACGAATACCCAATTAATATTTATGGATATTCTAAACTCTTATTTGACCAGTATGTACGCTCCATACTACCACAAGCGCAATCACAAATCTTTGGAGCACGTTATTTTAACGTTTACGGACCACGAGAACAACATAAAAACAAGATGGCTAGCATAATATTTCAAATTATTAATCAAATCAACAATAATAAACAACCCACACTGTTTTCCGGTAGTGAAACTTTTTCAAGAGATTTTATCTATATCGATGATGTTATTGACGTTAATATATGGGCATTTAAAAATAACATATCAGGAATTTTTAACATTGGAACTGGAATTTCAACATCATTTACCGAAATTGCTAACACTACATTAAATCTCTACAATAACGAAAAAAAACACACAATAAACTATATAAACTTTCCTATACAATTAAAACATTCCTATCAAACTTTTACACAAGCCAACATTAAACATTTACAACAATCTGGATATAACAAAAAATTCATTCCAACAGATCAAGGAATAAAAAAATATATTTCTTGGTTAAAAACTAATAACAATTAACATCATTATAAATGTTACCCCAAATAGCTACACCCTAAAACAACATAAATAACATCACATGTTAATGTGAATGTATTAACACAACCCCATTTAATAAATATTTTTTTACATTAAAATACACTCACTCAAAGTCAAATGACAATAAAATCTATCTACATATCATGAATTAATTATTAACAATTCAAATTAAATCAACTAACAATCAACAATTATGAGAATATTGATTATCGCACCATCATGGATCGGTGACGCCATAATGTCACAGACTATGCATCGTTTACTCGTACAGCAGGATCCAAAAATAAAAATTGACATTATAGCATCTACCTGGAACCAAGCCTTATTCTATAGAATGCCAGAAATTCACAAAGTTTTAACTTTAACACATGCTAAACATGGCTCATTTCCAATAAAAAAATATTATCAATATGGAAAACTATTACAAAAAAGTCAAAAATATCAACAATCCATAATTTTACCAAACTCATTTAAATCTGCACTTATCCCATTTTTTGCTGGTATACCAAAACGTACTGGATGGCGCGGAGAAATGAGATATGGAATAATTAATGATATGCGTATATTACACCCTAAAAATTTTCCTCTAATGATAGAACGATACGCCGCATTAGCTTTCAAAAAAGAAAATATTAACAACACCCTTGATTTACCACATCCACTCCCTTTGCCATATCTACATTATAATCCACAAGAACTACATGCCATATCAAACAAATTTAATATCACTGATAATACAACCAAAATAAGAATTGGCATCTGTCCCGGCGCTGAATCTAACCAAGCTAAACGTTGGCCAATACATCATTATGCTAGGTTAATATTAAAACTTATTAATCAAGGATACCAAACTATTTTGTTGGGTTCCTATAAAGAAATAAAAATTGGAAGAAGTATAAAAAACAGTATTCCTAAAAATCTACAAACATACTGTCATAATTTAATCGGCCTCACCTCACTAGATGAAGCGATTCTATTAATTAAAAAATGTCATGCAATCATAAGTAATGATTCTGGACTAATGCACATAGCTTGTGCACTACACAAACCAGTCGTAGCATTGTACGGTCCTAGCGATCCAAACTGTACACCACCATTATATCATCATACAAAAATAATAAAAATAAAAACTCATAACACCTACAAACAACAAACACAACACTCTTATTATAATCTAGACAAATATGATCCCAACTTAATAAATATTCAACCACATACAGTCCTAGAAACACTACACAAACTTCTATAATATGCAAACAAAAAAAAAAGTACTTATTATTAAAACATCATCAATGGGAGACATCATTCATACCTTGCCTGCTATTACAGATGCAGGAAAGGCTCTGCCATATATAGAATTCGACTGGATACTAGAAAAAAATTTCTCACAAATTCCAACTTGGCATCCACAAATAAAAAATACAATACCAATAACTCTCCGAACTTGGAAAAAAAAATATTATAACCTTAAATCATATCAAGCCTATTTCAAGTTTATCAACCAACTGAAAAACAAGAAATATGATATTGTTATCGATGCTCAAGGACTAATAAAAAGCTCTTTTTTAATTACCTATTTCACTCAGGGTGAAAAACATGGCATGGATTATAAAAGCATACGAGAACCAATCGCAAGTTTATGCTACAATAAACAACACAAAATACCAAAACAACAACACGCCGTTGAACGTATACGACAATTATTCTCTTTGAGCTTACAATATCCACTACCAACTAGCAAAATTAATTATCATATTTCACATAATTTTAAAACAAAAAAATACATATCACCATATTTAATATTTTTACACAGCACCACACACGCTAAAAAACATTGGCCAGAGTCTCATTGGAGAGATATATTACAAAAAACTATCACAGCGGGTTATAAAATTAAATTACCATATTGGTCATACAATGAACAATTACGCATAAAAAGAATAATTAATGGACTAAACAACAACATCATGATATTGTCACAACCCACATTGACAGAAATTGCTAAAGAAATCGCCTCAGCACGTGCTGTAATATCAGTAGACACAGGACTAAGCCATTTAACTGCTGCACTATCTCGACCTAACTTAACACTGTATGGACCTACTAATCCTCAACTAATTGGAGTATATGGTGATCATCAACAAAAAATACACTCAACAAAAAAAATTATGGATTCTATTACACCAGAAGAAGTTTGGAAAAAATTTCAAAAAATATTAAACAAACAAATATAATTATTTACATATATTTTATGTTTATTATGTAATAAACTACATAGTTATTAGTCAATAATCTGTGCATATTAAAAAATTACACACTGCTTACTAGCTTACTACATATACCACTAAAATATACTGCACAACAAAAAAATGATAGATATATCTAATTAATATCCAGCGTCAATTAACAAACAAATATGATTTCATTATTACACTAAACTAATATCAAATTTTCTTAATTATCCCAACTAAAATTCAACTATAAAATAACACTTTTTAATGACAAAAAATATCATTCAATTAGCAATTATACGACAAAAATACCGCATAGACGGAGGGGGGGAAAAAATTATTTTATCAATCTTACAAGGACTGAATACGTACAAAATACAACCACATATAATTACTAGATATTGGCCAAAAAATATACAACACATCAAATATAACGTCCACATATGTAATCCATTTATATGGAATCGAATATCAAGAGAAAAACAATTCTCTAAAACTGCTATGGAATATTGTGAAAAAAAATTTAACATCATCCAAAGTCATGAACGCATCCCTCATTGTGATATTTTTCGGGCTGGAGATGGTGTACACCAAGCATGGTTAACACAACGAAACCGCGTTTTACCCCGACATCAACAATGGTACCAAAATATAAACAACTACCATCAATACATATTACAAACAGAACAAAAAATGTTTGATTCACCCAAATTAAAAATAATCATTTGTAACTCACATATGGTAAAAAAAGACATAATAAATTTCTACAATATCAAACCAAATAAAATTAAAATCATTCATAATTCTGTAGATTCAAAAAAATTTTTTCCGGCAAACAATACACAATATTATCAAGCAAAAAAAAAATTGCAGATTCCACAACAATCTTGTACATTAATTTATGTAGGATCAGGCTTTGAAAGAAAAGGATTGCAACGAGCAATATATGCTATTTCACTTACTAATAGATATTTAATAATTGTAGGATATGATAAATATATAAAACGTTATCAAACACTATCAAAAGAACTCGGATGTTTCCATCGTACACGTTTTATAGGAATATCTAATAATTTACTGCCTTATTATCATGCAGCAGACGCTCTAATTTTACCAACATTATATGACCCATTTCCTAATGCAATACTTGAAGCTATGTCATGTGCATTACCAATTATAACTACTTGGCAATGTGGAAGTTCTGAACTTATTAAAACAGGACAAGAAGGATTTATATGCGATGCTCTTGATATAAACAATTTGCAAAAATTTGTTCTAGAAATTCCTTTAAAAAACAAATATCCTTATATGGGACTCGCTGCTAGAAAAAAAATTATTAATTTAAACAATAATATTCTTACTAAAAAACTAATCACCCTATATACAAACATTATTAATCATACTATTTAAATAATTATAGATTGTAAAAGTAATTTAAAATAACAACTAACTTCACTATAATTAAAAACTACATAACACTCTCAATATAAATTACTATAAACATTTCAAAACATATTATTTATCTACTATGCTATACTACATTATATATAACACTATTATATATTTAATACAACCAATAATACTAATACGACTATTGTGGCGTAGCATTAATATCCCTGCTTACCGAAAAACATGGAATGAAAGATATGGTTTTTATAATACAATAATACAACCACGAGGAATCATACTTCATGCTGTATCAGTTGGGGAAACATTAGCAGCTATTCCATTAATTCATGCATTACAAAAAAAATATCCATCTCTAAATATCATGCTTACATCAATGACACCAAGCGGAAAAGAAGTAGCACAATCCATACTTGGCAACACCATAAATTATGGTTATCTACCTTATGATCTACCAGGTGCAATACGACGATTCATACATCATACTCAACCAATATTAGTAATTACATTAGAAACAGAACTATGGCCTAATCTTATAAAAATATTATATAAATACCACATTCCATATATCATTGCTAATGCTCGACTATCTTCACAATCGGCTAATAACTACAAAAAAATAAAAAAATTTATCACTTTAATAATGCAATATGTTACTTTGATTGCTGCACAAAATAAAAAGGACGCCGAAAGATTCATTTCATTAGGATTACAAAATAAAAAAATAGCAATTACCGGCAACATAAAATTTGACGTTCCAATTAATAATAATTTACTCAAAAAAAGCCAAACGTTAAAAAAACTATGGGCTAACAACAGATATGTATGGATAGCTAGCAGCACACATAAAGGCGAAGAAACACTACTTTTACAAGTACATGAAAATTTACTAAAAAAAATTCCTAATTTACTCATGATACTTGCCCCACGCCACAAAGAACGATTCATTTCAGTACATAAAATTATAACAAAAACTAAACTTAGATTTATCACACGCAGCAGCGGTCAAAATCCAACATACAATACACAAGTCATTATTATCGACACTATAGGAGAACTTACGTTATTATATGGCGTAGCTGATTTAGCATTCATAGGGGGCAGTTTAATAAAACACGGAGGACATAATCCAATAGAAGCTGCGGCACATGGAATTCCCATATTAACAGGACCTTATGTCTTTAATTTTCATGCTATTTACAATATAATGATTAAAGCAAAAGCTTCAATAAAAATAACCAACATAACTTCGCTAGAAAACAAAATTTACACATTGCTAACAAATCAAACATATCGACTTTATTACGGGAAAAATGCCACTCATGTACTACGAACCAATCAAGGTGCCATAAAAAAATTACTACCCTTATTAGATCATTATATTCTAACAAACGATAAACTATCAACATATCAACACATAAAAAAAAATAAATACTCCACTAATGTCTCATAACCGACTATCTGTAGTAATAATTACACGCAATGAAGAAAAATCATTACCAGATTGTTTACAATCAATAAACTGGGCACATGAAATTATTGTACTTGATCATTTAAGTAGTGATGCAACCCGACATATTGCTAAAACAGCTGGAGCACGCGTATATAATTCAAAAAAATGGGAAGGATTTGGCAAACAAAGACAAATTGCTCAACAGTATGCAACTGGCGATTATATCCTAACACTAGATGCCGACGAACGCGTTAATACACAACTTAAACAATCAATATTGTCAATATTAAATCAAAAAATAAACAATAATATTGTATATGCATGTGCAAGACGCAGTCTATTCCTTAATCACTGGATGCGACACAGCGGATGGTATCCGGATTTTGTGATACGACTGTACCCTAAAAAATACTCATATAACTCAATGAAAGTACATGAATCACTAAACACTCATGATGCTAAAATAAATATATTGACAGGCGAACTACTACATATTGCTTGTCAATACTTACCAACATTTCAAAAAAAACAACTACAATATGCAGAGATTTGGGCACTAGAGCATTTTAAAAAAAAATGCAACCTACTCACTATATGCCTACACACCATAGGAACATTTTTAAAAGTACTATTGCTACAGATGGGATTTTTAGATGGAAAATATGGGCTACTATTAGCCCTTGTTAAATCTCAATACACATTTAATAAATACTCAACCATTTGGTCACTACAACAACAAATAAAACATGATATACACAACAAAAAAATAACAAAAAAAATAACAATATAAATTAAACTATATCTCCTTCCTTAATAATAATATCCTTACTGATAATCTAACTCTGTCAACCCAGACACACTAAATAAACATCCTCAAACAAAACATAAAAAATATGTAAAACAAACAAACACTGATGAAAAAAACAAACATATAATAAAAATATAAAATAAAACTACTTACCTTCTACATAAACTACATGCTTTCGAACGGTCGGATCAAATTTTTTCAGTTCTATTTTCTTAGATGGCCCCCGTTTACTTTTTACAATACTATAAAAATGACCAGTACCAGCTGAAGAATACAATCTAACTACCCCCCGAGTTCCTTTCACCATAATATTATCACCACTTACTATTCTGTTAATAATGCTATCATTAAATATTATTACCTGAAATTTAACAAAAATTACACATTACTGTTTTTTTTACAACGACGAAAAACAGAAAAAAAATGATTAATACCTTTCTTATCAATCATACGTATCCCCTTAGTAGAAACACGCAATTTAATAAACCTGTTTTCCTTTTCCACCCAAAATCGCCGAATATGCAAATTTGGATAAAATCGACGCTTCGTAGCATTCATCGCATGTGAACGACGATTACCAAATAAAGGACGCTTTCCAGTAACTTGACAAACACGAGACATAACTCATTCACCCCATACATCAATCATAATATACTAAAACAATAAAACCTAACACTAAACATCAACCACAAAATAAATCATCACTAAACTAACTGTCCTAACAATGTTAATTATAATCGCAAACATAACATAAACACTCTTAAATATAAAATGCAAACACATTATAACAAACAACTACTAAAAACCCAATCAACAATTAAAATTAAACACACAAAAATTAAACACATAAAATAAATTTATCTAACAAATATCATTTTCACCCAACATAATACACCCACAATATTATATTAAAATCTTTAAAATATTACGAATTACATACGCAACTCATTTAATCCTAGTTGTAAAAAATCAACTTTTATTATATAGTAAAAAATAAAGCCATACACATTTATATCTAAATCATTATAATTGCTGCAACATTCCATAGAAATACAAAAATTTCATAATACACAAATATTATTATTATGATATCATCAATAGAATTATGATATCGTCAATAGACTATTATTATATTATAGACATAATTTAATTGTAGACATAACATTATATATTTATAGATGTTATTATAAAATAAAATATATATTATTATAAAATATAAATTATCTCATGACTTCAAAAAAAACTACATAATATAACACACTATGCAAAAAACAATTGATATAAAGATTTTTGATAAACGTATAGGAAAACAATTCCCATTACCAAAATATAGTACAAAAGGTTCCGCCGGATTAGATCTACGTGCTTATTTGCACTTTCCCCTAAAAATATTACCAGGAAAAACATATCTCATCTCCACTGGATTAGCTATCTATATTGCTGATATAAATATAACTGCTATGATTTTACCAAGATCAGGGTTAGCACATAAACATGGAATCATACTAGGAAATTCAATAGGTGTAATTGATTCAGATTATCAAGGACCACTAATGATATCTATACTAAATAGAAGTAAAAAGATCACTTATATCAATCCAAATGAAAGGATAGCACAATTAATATTCATACCAATTATTCAAGTTAAATTTAACATTGTTACATCTTTTCAACAAATAACAAATAGAGCTTCCAACGGATTTGGAAGCTCTGGAAAATATTAAAAAAATAAAACTTTTCATCAATCAATTAACCAATAGTAATAATAATGTATTATTTTATTGTGATAACACACTAATAATGAATGTTGCATTGTAATACAAAAAATATAAAAATAACCGAACAAATAGAATTATTTTTTACCTTAACATCTTTCATATATATGCCATATATACACAATAATTCACTAATAAATATACCATTATAAGTTCTTCATGTAGGAAATATTATCTATGATTCGTAGTATGACAGCATTTATAAAAGAAGAAATACAACATGAAAATTTCACTGGCAGTTGGGAAATACGCTCTGTCAATCAGCGTTATCTGGAAATTCACATATACTTACCAGAACACTTTCGAAATCTTGAAACTAAAATAAGAACATTAATTATCAATACTCCTAATATCACCCGAGGACGAATAGAATGCAAATTGCATATTTACACATACTATGAAAATGAACAAAATACAATCAATTTAAATAACACACTAATTAAAAATTTAATAGAATCAATAAAAAAAATACACTATAAAAAAAATATCAATAAAATAGACCCAATCAAAATTTTATCTTGGCCAGGAGTAATTATTCACAAAAAAATAAATAATGAAATTAATTACCCAATAATAATTGGGTCATGTAAGACAGCATTATGCAAACTTATTACACTCCGTGAACTTGAAGGTTCAGCTTTGAAACCAATAATTGAACATAAATTATCTAAAATACAAACTGAAATAAATAATATTAAAAAAGAACTTCCAAATTCAATATTATATCAAAAACAAAAAATCTTAAAAAAAATAACAGATATAAATATAACAATAGATAACAAACGATTTGAAGAAGAAATACTTCTTTACACACAACGAATAGATATCGCAGAAGAAATAGATCGAATAGAAATACATATCAAAAATACCATTTCTACACTTTTATCAGAACAAGTTATCGGACGAAAATTAGATTTTATTATGCAAGAACTATATAAAGAAACCAATACAATATCAGCAAAATCTACAAATATCAAAATCATACAATCCAGTATTGAAATAAAAATACTTATCGATCAAATACGTGAACAAATACAAAATATCGAATGAAATAATATACTATAAAATAAAATAAAACTTGAATTTCACAAATCATTATATAATACTAAGACTTTCAGTATTTAAAATTTATTTTTATAGAAAATATCGATATAAAAATTAATATTTTATAATAATTTATAAAAAAATTATATTTATTATTTTGAATTTTAATATATTTACACGATTAACAAACAATATAAATAATTATTTTTCAATAATAAAATAAAATACTTTAATATTAATTAAATACTAAAAACCAAAAAAATACCCAACACCAACACAAATTTATTATGTTTATTATGTACATTACATATTTATAATTCACTAAATTTAATATTAGGATAAATAAATTCTATTTAAAATTAAACAACAAAAAATCACAAAATATAAAAATTTATTTTATATATTTAAATATAAAAAATTTTACTAAAAGTAACATTTGAAAATATGACTAATTAACAAAAATAATCTTATAAAATTTAATTCACTTACATTTTAAGTAAAATATAATCAAAAAATATACTGGAGGACACAAAAAAACTAAATTAATATACACTAATAAATTAACTTAAAAAACATTTTAAAATACATATATTAATATTAATAAACAAATAACATAAAAAATGATACTATCACTTCATTTTCAATAAATTATAAAGTACATAGTTATAAAGTACTACATAAAAAAGTACGCTGTATATTATGTTATTTATGTATATTTATATTTATGTATATGTAAAAAAACCATAAAATTAACTTTAACTAAAAGTAATTTATACTCTTACATTAAATAATATAGTAAGTTATCATTATATAGAGAAAATTAATCATGAATAGATCAAAAAATATTTCCAATGTGGTAGAATCTATATCACGAATTTATCATCGACTTCGTAAAGAAATAAATGGACAACTAATTAACGAAGGATTATCGATGTCAAAAATGAAAATTTTACACCTCATCACTACGGGAAAAACTAGCGCTACTGATATTAAAAATTACATGGGATTTTCATCACGTACTGTAGTAACAGTACTTGATGCATTAGAAAAAGAAGAAATGTTACAAAGACAACAAAGTGCAAGCGATCGAAGAGTAAAATATGTATATATCACAGAAAAAGGCCAAGACAGATTAGAAATTGCTAAAGAAACACACAAAACGATACTCAATCGCATATTTTCACCATTGTCTGATGCACAACTCGAAAATTTTAATAAGGTATGTAATTTAATTGAATCTCAACAAGGATAACATCCTAACATGAATAATTTAATATAATTATAGTATATTAATATAATACTAGTAATAAATAACATTAATAAAAAAATAAATAATATATAATCATATAATCGATTATGTACGTTATAATTATGAAAAAATCCTCAGTAAAAAATTTATCTATAATAACCAGAAATATATCGATTATCGATACTGAATATATATCTAAATTATCTACACATTGAAAATGCAGCATAACATTTTACTGACGGATTTTTTCAATTCATATTCTTTACTTTATACTCAACAATATTAAATATTTACACTATATAATTTTTTTTAACAACAAAACTTTTTATATGAAACAAGGTACTTTGTATATAATTTCAGCACCAAGTGGAACAGGAAAATCTACTCTAATAAAAAAAATTATTCAAAAAAAATCAACATTATACAATATTACACACTCAATTTCTTATACAACACGAAATATACGACCTACAGAAACTAACGGCATACATTATCATTTTATAACAATAAAAAAATTTAAAAAAATGATATCCAAAAATATTTTTTACGAGTATGCAAAAATATTCGGCCATTATTATGGAACTTCCAAAAAAAAAATACACCCTATATTACAATTAGGAATTGATATCATACTTGATATCAATTGGCAAGGAGCAAAACAAATTAAAAAAAAAATACCAAACGTTATAAGCATATTCTTACTACCACCATCAATGCAAGAACTCAAAAAACGTTTATACAAACGAGCAGAAGATTCAGAGAACAACATTTCAAAACGAATCGAAACAGCAAAAAATGAAATACAACACTACAAAAAATACGACTATATAATCATTAACGATAATGAAAACACAGCACTACTACACTTACAATCTATCATTATTTCCGAAAAATTACGTTACATACATCAAAAACCATGTTTAAAACAATGGCACGAAAATTTATTCAATAACTGAAATTTAAAACTCTCAATATCTCAATTTTTAACTAAAAAATTACATTTTTAATACATAATAATTTTGAACAATGTAAAATATATCGCAAAATATTACATTCTAATGTCAAATATAAAAAATAATCACTAAAAAACCATCATAGTGCTAATCTAATTTACAAAACATGAAACATTTTTAATATAATAATAAACAGTATATAGTAAATTTTAAATGATATTTCTAAACACATAATACTAAAACTAAATAATATATATTGAAAAAAATAAAAAAATATAAAAAACATCCATTAAAACCCATATTACACCAATATACAAAATAGAAAACAAAAAAGGAATTATATTACAATATCACATAATTTAAAATATATAATATACATCATGCATGTATATTGTATATAATCACTACTCACTACCTAACAAACACGTACACATATAATAAAATCACTAAATAAAAATACAACTTGCCCAATTATAAAATATTACTATATTTTATTATTATCATGACAAATTATAATCACATTTTTAAGGATCAACAAATGACATCTAACATCAACGAAATTTTACATGCTATCAATGAACAAAAAATAAAATTTGTTGACTTACGGTTCACAGATACAAAAGGAAAAGAACAACATATCACAATTCCATCTCAACAAGTGAACGACACTTTATTCCACAATGGAAAAATTTTTGACGGCTCATCTCTTCATGGATGGAAAAATATCCATGAATCGGATATGATTTTAATGCCCGATAGTAACAATTTTATAATAGATCCATTTTACACAGAAAAAACTATAATCCTACGATGTGATATCCTTGAACCTACAACAATGAAAAATTATAATCGAGACCCTCGATCAATAGCTAAACAAGCAGAAAAATTCCTAAAACACTCAAAAATAGCTGACGATGTATTTTTCGGCCCAGAACCTGAATTTTTTTTATTTGATAATATTTATTTTAAAACAGATATCTCTGGTGGAAAAGTATTTATTGATGATATCGAAGCCACCTGGAATAACGATAAAATTTACCCCAATGGCAACAAAGGACACAGACCGAACATAAAACATGGTTATGCACCAGTACCTCCAGTAGATTCCTCACATAACTTACGATCTACCATGTCTGTGATTATGGAAAAAATGGGATTAAACGTAGAAGCACACCATCACGAAGTAGCACACGTCGGACAAAACGAAATAGCTACACAATACAATACATTAACAAAAAAAGCTGACGAAATACAAATATATAAATATGTCGTACATAATGTAGCACATAATTTTAATAAAACAGCAACATTTATGCCAAAACCCATTATAAATGATAATGGATCTGGTATGCATTGTCATATTTCACTACTAAAAAATAAAAATAATATATTCGCTGGAAATAAATATGCAAATTTATCCGAAACAGCATTATTTTATATTGGTGGAATTCTTAAACACGCTAAATCACTTAATGCAATAACAAATCCAACAACAAACTCATACAAACGATTAATTCCAGGATATGAAGCACCAGTGTTATTAACTTATTCTGCATACAACCGATCTAGCGCAATTCGGATTCCAACAATTACTCACCCAAAATCCACAAGAATTGAAGTTAGATTTCCTGATCCTGCTGCAAATCCATATCTAGCATTTTCAGCTTTATTAATGGCAGGATTAGATGGTATTATAAATAAAATTACACCCGGAAAAGCTATGGATAAAAATTTATACTCTTTAACACAAGAAGAAATTAAAATAATCCCAAAAATGGCACACTCACTTGAAGAAGCACTATGCTCACTAAACAATGATTATCAATTTTTAACTCGAGGAAACGTATTCACTTACGATAGCATTCAAGCCTATATTAAATTGAAAAATGAAGAAAACATTCAAGTGTGCACAACCCCGCATCCCGTAGAATTTGAACTTTATTATAGTATATAAAAAACAAAAAATAACACACCCTACATAATAATAAACAATAAATGAGCTTATTTTTAATTGTAAAATTAAATCCCAATAACAAAAAAAATAAGCTCTATACACTTTATCATAACACTATTATATAAAATATATTTATATAATATAATATATATAATATAATACAAATATACATTTATAAAGTAAAAATAATAAAAATATCATCAAATTAACAGAAAATAATCTATAAAAAACATGTTCAACATATAAAATTTATAGATAAATAAATATTGTTATCTCATGTAAAAATAGTTTTTTACCTGTTATGAAGAAATATACGAATCACATAATAAATTATCTATTAAGTGCTCCAAATATTAACCAGCTCCCAAATGATCACATAACTGAAATCGCCTTTATGGGACGATCTAATAGTGGAAAATCAAGCACAATCAACATACTAACTAATCAAAAATTAACAAAAACAAGCAAAAAACCTGGATGCACAAAATTAATTAACTTATTTGAAATACCAACATTAAAAATTAGATTTATAGATTTTCCTGGATATGGATACGCTAAAACACAAAAAACAATAAAAACAACATGGGAAAACACTATTAATCAATACTTAAAAAAACGAAAAAACCTAATTGGTGTAATTCTTCTAATAGACATACGTCGATCCATTAACCAGACAGACAGAGCTATTGTACAACAAAACAACCAAAACAATACCCCTACACTTTTATTATTAAATAAATCAGATAAAATCACAGATCATTCATCATCTATACAATTACAAGAAATCTCAAAAACAATCAATTCACAAAATACACAAATTTTAATATTTTCATCACGTACAGCAAAAGGAATAAATAAGTTACGATACATTATTAAAAATTGGTGCTGCAATAAAAAAAACAATAACTACAAAAAAAATTATAATAACAATGCTTGTTTATAATTTCTATAATTACACTAAATATTTAATAAATTCAAAATACTATAAAAAATTTTCAAAAAAAAATAAAAAAAAGTAAACCATAAAAAATATACAATATATACAAATGTTATTTTGAAATACCGTTCCTACTATCATTACTATTCCACGATACATATTACAATTATTATTATATATTCAAAAAATGCATCTTAAAATACATAACAACAATAATCATGATCTAATACTGCACAAATATAACATGATTTATAATTATAATCTCATATATATTGTACATACATATCAATAAAAACACTCCATGATTTAAACTTTTTTACAACCATTTTCCTGTACTCAAATCACTTAACCAACGCTTAAATTCATATCGTTCAAAAAAAGACATTAAAACTTCAATATCTAAAGACTTTATAGATAAATCATCACACGATGATATACCTAACAACACATCTTGTTTAATAGTAACTAACTCATACGATAAAAACGCCAAATCACGATATTTTTCTAATCTCAAAAATATTGACTTTGCGCCTCTTAATCCAACTAATAAAGGAATCATCTCCAAATTCTGATATATAACATCAATACCCCCAAAATGTTGTAACAAAAATTTAGTTGTCACTATTCCTATCCCAGGAACACCTGGAATATTATCAGAATGATCACCTAATAATGACAAATAATCAATCATCATACTTGGAGATACCCCAAATTTTTTTCTAACTTCCTGACAAGTAAACAAGGTATCAACTCTGGTGTTCATCACAAAAACATTAGACGTTACCAACTGCATCATATCTTTATCACCACTAAATATATAAATATAACTATTCTGACAGTTATGAGAAAACAACACCGTTAAAGTGCCAATAACATCATCTGCTTCTACTCTGGGAACAACTATAACCGGAAAACCTATAGCTTGAATTATTTTATATACCACAGGAAGTTGTACAGATAGATCTAACGGCATAGATTTTCTATATAACTTATAATCCTGAAATAAATCATCCCGAAATGTACGACCAGGAGCATCAAAAACAATTATCATATACTTAGGCTTATACTTAATGAACACATTTCTTAATATACTAACAACACCATATATCACTCCCGTCGGTTCACCTGAACTATTAAATAAACTAGGAAATGCATAATACACACTATAAACATAATAAGAACCATCTACTAAAATCACTAAATCTTTTCCCATAATGACACAGATACTCACTAAAATTTAATTCTTACAATATCATTCAAAATAAACAAAACACTTTTAAACCTTAAACAAAAAATTAATCATATATATATCCACAATACAAACCATAGTATATTCCCCATATAAAGACAAATTACTTATCTAAAAAAACCATTAAAAAAATTATTTACATAAAAAATTACAACAATAATTAAATATCATGCAACAATAACTGCAATTTAATAATTATATATACATGTTCTACAAAAATTATTACAAAACAACAAAAATACTATCTAATATATATACCAACATCATTGACAACATCAACTTATTATCTTAAAAATTAACACACGTATTACCTCAGAACATTCTCTAATATAAGCATCCATGGACGACGTATCTAATCCATCACTTCTAATCATATACTTCCCATTCACAAAAATCGCAGGCACTCCATGTAACTGAAAATTAGATACCGCTTGCCGTTGCTTAAGAACTAATGATTTAACCTGCACACTATTCCATAACACATCATACTCTTCATCAGTAACACCAAACTTAATAAATAATAAACGAATATCCCGTATAGTATGAATAGCCTGCTTATGTAATTCAGAAAACATTGCAGCACTCATTTTATCTTCTATACCTAAAACCACTGCAACTGCCCACGCCTGAGTAAACTCTTTTCCTAATTCACCCAAAAAATCAACATGATACTTCACAATATTAATACCTTTCGGCAACGTTTTATTTATATTTTTTGAAATATGATATACTTCTTCAAACTGATAACAATGAGGACAATAAAAAGAAAAAAACTCTAATAACTGAGGAACATTGTGCACTGATTTTTCCAAAGAAATATATTGCTGCCCTTCATAAAACTCGGTCCCAAAAACATGAGTTAAAAACATAATACTGACCATCATAATAAATAAAGATTTCACAAAACACCACACTTAAAAAACAATATAACTATTTGTTCATAATATCTAACATCTCCCAAATAGTATCAATATAAATCTTAGTTTTATCATCCATCTTAACAGGAACCCCCCAATCCCTAGTTGTTTCACCCATCCATTTATTCGTCGCATCTATACCCATTTTAGAACCCAAACCAGAAATTTGAGTAGAAAAATCTAAAGAATCCACCGGGGTATTCTCAATAATAATAACATCACGCACCGGATCCACACGAGTAGTTATCGCCCATATTACATCTTTCCAATTACGTGCATCAATATCATTATCACATATAATAATATATTTAATATACATGAATTGCCGCAAAAAAGACCAAACACCAAAAAGAATCTGCCGAGCATGACCAAGATATTTTTTATTCATGACAACTATAGCTAATCTGTATGAACAAGCTTCAGGAGGTAAATAAAAATCTACAATTTCTGGAAACTGCTTTTGTAAAATGGGAATAAAAATTTCATTCATAACCATAGCAAGTATAGCTGGTTCATCTGGAGGCCTGCCTGTATAAGTCGAATGATAAATAGCATCCATTCTTTTTGTAACATGCGTAATAGTAAATATTGGAAAAGAATCTACAGAATTATAATATCCTGTATGATCACCAAAAGGACCTTCCATAGCCATTTTGTCCCGTTCAAGATATCCCTCTAAAACAATTTCAGCATGTGCTGGAACTTCTAAATCACAGGAAACACATTTAACTACCTCAGTTTTACATCCACGAAATAAACCTGATAATGCATATTCTGATATCGTATCCGGCACTGGTACAACAGCACTGAGCAATGTAGCAGGATCCGCACCTAAAACTACACTAACCGGAAATTTATTATTTCCTAAACTCGATCTACACCATTCTTGAAAATCTAATGCGCCGCCACGATGCGATAACCATCTAATAATAGTTTTATTTTTATCAATAACTTGCTGACGATAAATACCAAGATTTTGTCTTTTTTTCTTAGGACCTCGAGTTACCACTAATCCCCATGTAATTAATGGGGAAATATCACCAGGCCAACAATGCATAATCGGGAATTTTGTTAAATCCACTTCTTTATCAAAAAAAACTTGTTCTTGACACGAGCCTATATTTAACCTTTTGGTAGGCATATGGAAAATATGTCGAAATTGCGGTATCTTATTATATAAAAAATCACGAAAACCATGAGGAGGATCAGGCGCACGCAAAAAGGCCAATAATTTCCCTATATCGCGCAACGAAGCCATATCATTTGTACCCATACCAAGCAACACTCTATTGGAAGTACCAAACAAATTACATAAAACAGGCATAGAATAACCAGTCGGTTTCATAAACAATAAAGCTGGCCCGCTTATTCGTAAAGTACGATCAGAAATTTCCGTCATTTCTAAATAAGGACTAATAGAAATAGTAACTTTTTTTAAATCATTACCTGCTTCCAAAATAGCAAGAAAATCACGCAAACTACGATATTTCATAAATTTAATCAGTTCTGTAATATCAAACTCATAAAATCAAATAGCAAACCATTGAAATAATGGCAACCAGAATTAATATACTTAAATACTATATAACAAACATTAAACATTAATATTTATACCATAAAAATAAACACAAAAAATAACAAAAATATCTTTAACAAAGTAACATATAGAATATGCATTCTGTGATATCAAACATATAAATAAAATATATTATATAGTTTGATTCCAACCAATGATCCAAGTTATTATTCCTATTAATACTAAAAAAAATGAAAACAACATCATGCTTTCATCTTTAATAAACAACAAAATACCAATAAAAACAAAAATAGCACCAATTCCAAATAAAAATCGTGCATGCCCTTGTTTAACACGATTTAAATTAATATGCAATATCAAATTATGTATTGTCTGATTTAAAAATCGACCTTGCTTACAAACATCATACGTTAAATCTACTAATTCTGGTAACTTACTAAAATAAACAGGCGACTTTTCCCGCAAACACCGAAAAACCATTAAACAACTAATTTGATCTTTAACCCATTTTTCTATAAACGGACGAACAGTCTTCCAAAAATCTAACTTGGGATACAAATATCTTACCATGCCTTCCACATAAAATAATGCTTTCTGTAATAACATTAACTGCGGCTGTGCATCCATATTAAATCGTCTAGCAGTACTAAACAAACTTAACAAAACCTGACTACATGAAATATCCTCCAACGGTTTTTCAAAAATTGGTTCAAATACCATACGAATAGCAAATTCAAAATCTTCAATATTTGTATTCAACGGTATCCAACCAGAATCAAGATGTAACTCAGCTATTTTTCGATAATCACGATTAAGAAAAGCAATAAAATTTTCTGCTAAATAATACTTATCTTTTTTATTTAATGACCCCACAAGACCACAATCAATGCCAATATACTGCGGATCATCAGGATGTTCATAACTTACAAAAACATTACCAGGATGCATATCAGCATGAAAAAAACTATCTCGAAACACCTGAGTAAGAAAAATATCAACTCCACGCTCCGCTAATAATTTCATATTTACACCCTGCTTCTCTAAAGAGTGTAAATCACTTACAGGTATTCCATAAACACGCTCCATAACAAGCACTTCTTTACTACAATAATCCGTATACACTTTAGGAATATATAAAATAGCACTTTCATGAAAATTACGACGCAACTGGATGGTATTAACACTTTCACGCAATAAATCAAGCTCACACATAAGAGTTTTTTTATATTCTGAAATAATTTCTATAAATTGTAGCTTCCTTCTACCTAATAAAAATTTTGGAAGTATAACAATTAACCTATACATTAATTGAATATCTAACTGAATAACTGACAAAATATTAGGACGAATTACCTTAATAATCACCTCTTTATTATTTTTCCTCAATCTAGCAGTATGCACCTGAGAAATAGATGCTGAAGCCAATGGATTTTGCTCAAAATCATAAAAATATACATCTAATGAATGACCTATAGCACGTTCAATATGTTGCTTAGCAAGCAAACCATCAAAAGGTTCTACACGATCTTGCAGAATTTTTAATTGATCAACAATAGAATCACTACATATATCACGACGAGTAGAAAGCATTTGACCAAATTTTATCCAAATCGGCCCAAGCTCTTGAAGAGCTAAACGTAATCTCTCTTCCAATATTAATTGAGGATGCTTATTCAATATCTGAAATATTACACGAACAAACAATCTTATAGGAAAAAAAAACTTATTTTCCGGAATAAACTCCACTAACCCATAATTTAATATAACACGAATAATATAATACAAACGATAACATTCACTAAAAATCATTGGATTAACCTCCAATTCTTTTGATATTGCAATAAATAATAATTCGTATGTTTCTTTATTCCTATCGCTTTTTTGAATTAAAAAAACAACAATATTCAATAAAAACAATAAAATCCACACTTATATTTTTTATATCTGTTTATAAAAAATATACAATTTAATTACACAGAAGTAATAATATGACGAATAAATAAAACAATCAAATCACCTGATACTATTACAATACTAGAAAATATATCATTTGCAAAATGCCAAACGTACTCATAAATTAATAAATTGAATAATCATATTATTAAAACATTTACACATAAATCTCAACATATTCATATTTTAATATTAATACTTAATAACGTATAATACCACTAAAGACTACCATGCTATTTAACTAATAAAATATTCTATTATAATTACCACAATCTTATTTATAACCACGATGCAATACTGTAATCCCAAAAAACATATTAAAATATTCAACATTCTTAAAACCTGCTTCAGAAATCATATTTAATAAATGTTTTTGATCAGGATGCATCCGAATAGATTCAACAAGATATCGATAACTATCAAAATCACGAACAATTAACTGACCAAGATAAGGTATAACACAAAAAGAATAAAAATCATAAATCTCATCTACAAAATTACATACAGGTTGAGAAAAATCCAATACTAATAGTCTACCACCAGGTTTAAGAACTCTATACATAGAAGATAAAGATAACTCCTTCTCTGCTAAATTACGCAAACCAAAAGAAATAGACACACAATCAAAAACGTTATCTAAAAAAGGTAAATATTCTGCATCAGCTTGTACATAATAAACATTATCAACAATTCCAAGATCCCGTAATTTCTTACGAGCAATCGTTATCATAGAATCATTAAAATCTAATAAAACAACTATACCATCCTTACCAACTAAACGGGAAAATTTAATAGTTAAATCCCCAGTGCCACCCGCAACATCTAATACTTTATAACCAGATCGCACTCCACTATATTTCACCAAAAAATTTTTCCACAACCTATGAATGCCAAATGACATGACATCATTCATGATGTCATACCTTTTTGATACAATATGAAATAGATTATTTACTAAATGTTTTTTTTCATCATTGTATACTTCACGAAATCCAAAATAACCTTTTTTCCGTTTTTTCATACTAAAAAAATAACAAGCAATGGAATCTAAATTACAACAAAATATATACAATAATCAAAAACTCAAAACCACACAACATATCAATAATATACACCAATAAATATAAATCCAATACCCAACAGCAACCTATCCTATCCATACCCAAGTACTAACTGTATATATATTATCTATATATACTATTACTAATTTAATTAGTCTTAGAAGAAACATCATGCGTTTCATCTATTGAACAACATGATAAATTACTAGAAGATTCCTTTCTATTATTAAGCACAATAGGACGCTTAATCTTAACACCAAATAAACGAAATCTTTCAGCCTGACTAATTAAATTTCCAGAACCTTCAAATAATTTATTTTTTGCTAATTGATAACTATCTTGAACCTTATCAAGATATTGTCCAAGTTTATTAATGTCATCAATAAACAACCGAAATTTATCATATAAACGAGATGCTCTTTCAGCGATTTCTTTAGTATGACGATTTTGATATTCATGACGCCATAAATGGTTAATAATACGTAAAGCCACAAGCAATGTAGTTGGACTCACTAAAATAATATTATATTCCATTGCTTCAGTTAATAATGCCGATTCTTGACTTAATGCAATCATAAAAGCAGATTCAATAGGTATAAACATCAAAACATAATCCAAGGTTTGGACAGTAGAATATAAAGACTGATAATCTTTTTTCGATAATAATTTCATATGAGAACGTAATGAACTAATATAATTAGTCAACGCTATCTTTCGCTCATCAGCACTTTTTGCATTGAAATATTGTTCATAACTCAATAACGAAGTTTTGGCATCAATTATCACATCCTTGTTATCAGGAAGATGCACAATAACGTCGGGTTGCAAACGACGTCCATTATCTGTTGAAAAATTAGCCTGAGTATGAAATTCATATCCTTCTCGCATACCAGACGACTCTAAAACTCTACTTAAAACTACCTCACCCCAATTTCCTTGTAATTTATTATTACCTTTTAAAGCACGAGTCAAATTAATAGTTTCTTCAGCCATTCTTTGGCTAAGACCTTTTAAATTATTAATTTCATGCAACAAGGTATGTCTCTCACATTCTTCTTGAGAAAATTTATTTTTTATCTCCTGACTAAATCCATCTAATTGTAATTTTAAAGGCAATAATAACTTATCAAGACTTGATTTGTTCTGTATATTTATTTTTTTATTATTGTATTCAAAAACACAATTAACTAAATTTTCAAATTTAAGAGAAAACTGTTGTTCAAAATTAAAAAAAAACTTCTCCTTTTCTAATATTTCAAGATTTTTTTCCTCTAAACGCAACATCATCTGCTTAATTTCAAACTCACGAACAACATTCACCTCTCGCTGGACACGGAGCTCATCAATAGCTACATCATGTTTTTGACGATAACACAACAAAACAGATATCTGTTCTTCATATACAGCTATCTTAGCATATAATTTTTTTAAAATTTCTTCATCACTTCGTAATCGTTGCTCAACATCCTTGCGTACACTCAATTCTCTATCTAAATCTTTCACAAGCGACTGAAATGTATGTTCATAACCAACACGCTGCTTTAACCATTCAAGCTTTTGCTCTTTAAATCTAACAAAAAACCACAAAAAACTGCACAATATACCACACACTACACCACCGAAACCACCCAAAAACAACCAAAAAATCATAAATATAATACCTTATTAATGAAATAATAAAATATTCTAATAAATATGAACTTACACTATGATGTAATAAGTAAATGACTATAACTATTGTAAAAATAACGAACTGCTTCTAATACAGTTAGAATTGCACAGCTTTCCACTCCGCTAATCACCGATATATTCGGGGTTTCTTTTTGAAAACGATTTACAATGACTCCCAACACAACACCAGCATGTAAACCCTGTGTTTTACACATAGTTAATAAGGTTGAAGATTCCATTTCATAACTCATAACAGCAATATTTTTCCATTCTTCCATGGATCCCCGTAAATATCTAATGACACGTTGAGAATAAGTATCAATTCTTTCCTGTCCGGGATAAAATGTATCTGAAGACATAGTGACACCAATATGGTATTTCATACCAAGCTGTTCAACAGCTTTTACTAAGGCTGTATTACAATAAAAATCAGAAACTGCTGGAAATTCTATTGGCGCAAAATGACAACTAGCCCCATCATAACGAACAGCCCCTTCAATAATCAATAAATCACCTATATTAATATGCTCTTGAATAGCCCCAGTAGTTCCCACCCGAAAAAAAACACGGACACCTAACTGTGACAACTCTTCCACCACAATAGATGTGGAGGGGCCACCAATACCAGTAGAACAAATAACTACAGCATGCTCATCAACTTCAGCATACCACACAACGAATTCACGGTGAGTCACTAAATGGACTGGGTTTTTCATCAACAAAGAAATCTTTTCAACTCTTGCCGGATCACCAGGAAGAATTGCAACCTTAGCTCCCCGCAAATCAGAAGAATTTAAACGTAAATGAAAAACATGACCAGTAGTTAATAACATAAAATAATAAAAATCAAATAATAATACTAAACTTTAATTTATCATAACACTGATAATAAATCAACATATAAACCACTCAAAACAACCAAAACAACACTCTAAAATTTAAACAACAAGACAATTACACCACTTTGTATTACAAAAACCGCAAACACTCTTTTATACCAACCGATCAACTATAGTACCTCTTTACCCTAAATAATAAAATATACAAACCGTATTATATAATATATCTCATAAAAATTCCAATAATAAAACAAAATTATTAATAACTATTTTATCTATTACTGATTTTTAACACGAAACTCCCTTACTGCACCTACAATATTAAATAACGACTGCTTGATCTCTATCCAAGATCGAGTTTTCAAACCACAATCAGGATTCACCCATAAACGAGTTATTTCAATATACTCAATAAGTTCTTCTAAACGATTCAAAATAACTTCTTTAGAAGGAACATTAGGCGAGTGAATATCATAAACACCAGGACCAATTGCATTATACCGATATTTCTTTAATATTTCCAATGATTTTACACTCATCCGAGATGATTCAATGCTCAAAACATCTACATCCATAGCTACAATAGAATCTATTATGTCATCAAATTCAGCATAACACATATGAGTGTGCACCTGAACATCATCACTCACAACAGACGTAATAAACTTAAAAGACCGTACTGCCCATGCTAAATAATTTTTCCAACATGATTTTTTCAAAGGTAATCCTTCTCGCAAAGCAGGTTCATCAATTTGAATAATACCAATACCACATTTCTCTAAATCACACACCTCATCACGTATCGCTGAAGCAATCTGCGAGACCAAAACCTCTTGAGTCACATCTTCACGAGGGAACGACCAACATAAAATTGTCACAGGACCAGTTAATATCCCTTTTACTGGCTTATTAGTTAAAGATTGAGCATAAGTAATCCATTTTACAGTGATCGGTCCAGAACGTGTAACATCATCAAATATTATTGGCGGTTTTACACAACGCGATCCATAGCTCTGTATCCACCCGTTATGCGTCAACAAAAATCCATTTAAATGCTCTCCAAAATACTCTACCATATCATTACGCTCTGGCTCACCATGAACAAAAACATCTAAACCCAACTCCTCTTGTGCTAAAATAATATCTTTAATATACTGTTTCATAATAATATCATAAGACTCTTGATCTAAATTACCAATCCTAAAATTTAAACGAGCTGAACGAATTTTGGCAGTTTGGGGAAATGAACCAATAGTCGTAACAGGACATAATGGTAAATTAAACCTAGAACGTTGACACTGCATACGATATGTATAATTCGAACGAGAAAGATAATCAGAATTTATTTGCTCATCAACATGTTTTTTATGTTCTTTTTTTACAGCAGTTGCTAAATTAATGTTTAACCTATTTTCTGATACAATATTGTCAGTGCATAAATCATTGCTCACAACAGCATTGTTCAAAATATTACATAAACCTCTTAATTCATTACATTTTTGAATAGCGAAAGCAAATTTCTTCTTTAATGAACTATCTAATAAAATTTCCGCATCAAGATCTACTGGAACATGCAATAAAGAACAAGAAGAACCGACCCAAATAACACGTTTTCCTAAAAATGGGAATAACCTATTACACCAAAAACTTAAATTAGCACGCCAAATATTACGACCATTAATGACACCCACCGATAATACCCAATCTTCCGGTAACCCTGCATGAAGAACATTCAAATCATCATTTCCAGACACTAAATCAACATGTAAACCATCTACTAAAAGATTTGAAATAAAATTCATATGATGATGAATACTACCAAAATAAGTTGTTAGTAACAACTTTGTAAAACCGTGCATAGCCCTGTAAGCATCAAAAAATGCTTCACACCATCTTTCACTCAACTCCAATACAAGTATTGGTTCATCAATTTGCACCCAAATTACACCCTTTTCAGATAACATTTTTAATATCTGCCGATAGATTAATAACAACTCTGGCAATAAAGACAATCTACTATGTGATGTATTATGTGATGTATTATTACGCATTTTTCCTAGCCAAAGGTAACTCATAGGTCCTAACAAAATTACTTTAACTTTATGACCTAAAGACAATGCCTCATCTACTTCATCAAACAACTGCATCCAAGCTAATCGAAAAGTTTGTCCATAAATAAATTCGGGCACAATATAATGATAATTAGTGTTAAACCACTTTTTCATCTCAGATGCTATGATGCTTTTCTCACTAATATTCACTGTTGCACCGCGTGCAACATGAAATAATGTATCAACATCAACACAATTACTGCTATTTCTCTTTCTTTCATGACCGCTATGATTAACACGAAACCTATCAGGAATATTATCTAACATCAAACTAGTATTTAAAACATGATCATACCATGCAAAATCCCCTACTGAAACAAAATCAATACCAGAATCCCGCTGTTGACGCCAATGACGAATCCTAAGTTCGCGACCAACAGAAAACAATTCACTTTTATTAATTTTTCTACTCCAATACTTCTCTAACGCTTGCTTTAACTCACGCCTTAAACCAATCCGAGGAAAACCTAATATATGACTCAAAACAAGCATGATCTTCTCCAAAATAATGTATTTTATATACTACTTAAATCTTTAATCAATTATAACGAAATCAAAATAACATACTATTTACTACTACTTACTAATGTTAACAAAACAAACAAAACCACCAATATCAAGAACAATCAATAACTACCTAAATTATTAAATCATCACCTATATTTTTTCAAAAAAATCATATTCACAAATAAACACAAAATATAAAATAATACATCTGTCATCTATATATTATCTATTTTTTTAACAATAATTTTTTTTAACAACACAATATTAAATTGTATATTACCAATCAACACCTATCTATTAATATTACAAAAAAATACAAAAAAGATATCAAACAACCTAACACTAAACAATAAAAACAATTAACTCATTATAACTATAATTATATAACACAAAAAACACTACTAAACACACATTAACATATACATTTTTTTGACTCAATCACTGATCGCATCTTTCTCATAGCATTCCTTTCTAATTGACGAACACGTTCAGCAGAAATACCATATTGATTAGCTAATTCTTGCAAAGTACTTTTAGTATCTAAATCTAACCAACGAGAACGAATAATATGACGACTACGTTCATCCAAAAACTCTAAAGCTCGACCTATTTTCTCAGTAATATTCACATCCCATCTTTCTTCATACTCAAACGCTATATCGTATTTATCCTGCAAAAAATATAAAATAGAGACACCATCACGATATTCGTCATCCAAAGGTGACTCAAATACCATATCACGCGCAGACATTCGTGATTCCATTTCACGCACATCTTTACTACTAACGCTTAATTCTTTAGCAACTAAATCAACCTCACCAGGATTAAACCAACCCAAACGTTTTTTCGTCTTTCTTAAATTAAAAAAAAGCTTTCTTTGTGCCTTTGTAGTAGCCACTTTCACAATTCGCCAATTTCGCAATACATATTCATGAATTTCAGCTTTAATCCAATGTACAGCAAAAGAAACTAAACGAACATTTAATTCAGGATTAAATCTCCGAACAGCCTTCATCAAACCAATATTTCCTTCCTGAACTAAATCCGCTTGTGACAAACCATAACCTGAATAAGTACGAGCAATATGAATAACAAAACGTAAGTGAGATAAAATCAACCGTTTAGCTGCCTCTAGATCACCATGATAATACAGTTGTTCAGCTAACTCTCGCTCCTCCTCCGCTGTCAACATAGAATACATATTAGCATTTCTAATATAACCATCTAAAGTTCCTTGAGGCAATAAAGTTAAACTATTCATATTTCGAATCATCCTGAGAAATTCCTTAATACATTTAATCATACCATCATATCTGCAACACTAACTAAATCACTAATACAGCAACAAAATTACTAACTGAACAAAATACAGCACATATATTGATAACACATGCATTAATTATAACAAGTATTTCACACATTAACAACACAACAACTGTATAACAACACTATACAAATAAAACACAATTATACCAACGATAATTATCAATCTTTAATTTAATTTAATACAACCATTATAAACAATAATAAAACTACAACTCAGACATAACACATTAAAATATAATTTAAACGCTTACTATTTACAAATAATACCCGATAAAAATTTTTTACATACAACAATAAAAACATCTATATTAAAAAAGGCTGTATTAAAAAAACCAATATCTAAAAAAAAATTAAAACCAATGCAGATAAAATATCACCCCATTGCAATAACAAATACTAATATTTATAAAACAGATAATGATTAATGTTTATAATAAATAAACACTACATAACACAACCGAAACACGATCGAATAATATTACTTCAATAATTACATTATCCATATTATCCAGTATATATTAAAAAACTAATTAAAAATAGATTCAACAAAATCATTAACACTAAAACAATGTAAATCAGAAATCAATTTTCCACAAGATACATATCTAATAGGAATATTAAATCGATCAACAATAGAAAATAAAACACCACCTTTAGAAGTACCATCTAACTTACTCATAACAATACCTGTAATTCCAATACACTCATTAAATAACAATACTTGATTAACAGAATTTTGACCAATTGTAGAATCCAAAACAATCATAATCTCATCAGGAGAATTAATATCAAACTTTTTAATAACTCGAACAATTTTTTTTAATTCAGCCATTAAATGGCTTTTATTTTGCAATCTACCAGCAGTATCTATAATTAAAACATCTATGTACTTTGATTTAGCAAATTGAAAAGCATCATAAACAACTGAAGCAGGATCACTACCACAATTATGCGATATCACACAAACACCACTTTCAGCACCTAATATTTTAAGCTGCTCAACTGCTGCAGCTCGAAAAGTATCAGCTGCACCAAGAACTACACTTCTCCCCTCACAACGATAATGATATGCTAACTTCCCAATTACACTTGTCTTACCAACACCATTAACACCAACCACTAAAATGACAAATGGTCTTTTTTTTTCAAGTATCATTAATGAATGATCAATAACAGATAATATCTTTGACATTTCTTCACGTAAAATAAAATAAACATCTCGATCAACAAGTAAATTCGATGCAGAAGAACAACGATACGATAAAGAAGTAATAATCTTCTTAGCCGTATGCACACCAACATCAGCAATTAATAACTGATCTTCTAATTGACTTAGTAGAGTATCATCAATTTTTTTAGCACCATGAAACAATGTAAATAAACTATCTCCTAATTTCTTTCGAGTATTCACTAAACTATTCTTTAACTTAGTAAATAATATTTTATTGTTGTACACTACAATGACTCCACAATTTTCAAAATTAACCACGAAATGAATAATTGTAACAAATTATTAGAAAACTATAAAAAATAAATATCAGAAAAATATATCTTTAAATCATCAAATTTAAAAAAATATACACTTCATTATGAAATTTCATTATTATACTCCAAATTAATCTCCTAGCCTTACTAAAATATTTAACTTACTTACAATGAAATTCGCTGCCACCATAAACAAAAATCATCATACAAAACAAAATAAAAAAGGAAAAATACGCATCATTGGAGGAAGATGGAAAGGAAAAAAAATCAACATAACGCAACACCACTCATTAAGACCCACTACGAATCAAATACGAGAAACGCTATTCAACTGGCTAATACCAGTAATAAATGAATCTAAATGTTTAGATTGTTTTGCCGGCAGTGGAGCACTAGGATTAGAAGCACTATCTAGAAATGCTAATACAGTAACATTTTTAGAAAAAAACAAAAAAATTAGTAACAAATTGTACCAAACAATACAACTCTTAAATGCACAAAAACAAGCTACAATTATACATACAAACAGCAACACGTGGTTAGCTAACCCCACAAATAAAAAAAATCAATACAATATTATTTTTTTAGATCCACCATTCGAAAAATGGTGCTATATACTGAGCACTATACAACTATTGGAAAAATTTCAATATCTCACCAAAAACGCTTGGATTTACATAGAAAACTCAAAAATCAATAACAATAATATTATAAAAATTATTCCCAAACATTGGCAATTACATAAAAAAAAACTACTGGAAAAATCTCATACCAAATTTATATTAGATTAAGTATACCCAAATAATATTAGAATATAAAAAACTAATTATTCCTAATCCAATTAGTTATTTCAAAATAAATAACTCAATTAAATTCAAATATCAAAAAACTATTACTCAAAAATAACTGATAAAATTTAAAAATAAAAAAAACAACCATACACTAACCTAATAAATTTGAATATAATACCAATGTATATAACGTGTATAACCTGTCAATCTCCCACATCCAGGATACACGTCCAGATAATAACCACAAGCAATAAAAAAATATGTAAACATCATAAAATATAAAACATTAATCACGCCAATCCTTATAACAATTTATCAAACCATTAGTAGAACTATCATGCATATATACCATATGATTACTCTTTAATTCTTGTAGAATAATATCGGAACATCGCTTCCCTAACTCCACCCCCCACTGATCGAATGTGTAAATATTAAATATCACACCCTGAGTAAAAATTTTGTGTTCATACAAAGCAATCAATGCACCCAAAGTATAAGGAGTAAATTTACGCACTAAAATAGAATTACTAGGACGATTGCCCATACATATTTTATGTGGGGTAGCATATTTCGCATTAAATCCTTTAACAACACCATCCGAAAAATCTAAAAACTTAAATGATTGATGTACTTTAACATTATCACACAATTCACCAAAAGCTAATGCTTTAGTTTGCGCAAAAAAATTTGATAACAACTTAACATGATGATCATAAATAGGGTTATGACTAACAACTGGCGCAATAAAATCACAAGGAACCATCTTAGTACCTTGATGAATCAACTGATAAAAAGCATGTTGACCATTTGTACCCACCTCACCCCATACAATAGGTCCTGTTTCATAAGTAACTAAATTACCACAACGATCAATAGATTTTCCATTAGATTCCATGTTACCCTGTTGAAAATATGCAGCGAAACGATGCATATATTGATCATATGGTAAAATAGCTTCAGTCTCTACACAAAAAAAATTATTATACCAAATTCCAATCAAAGCAAGAATAACAGGAAAATTTTTTTCAAAAGGCATATGATAAAAATGTTGATCCATATCATGAGCTCCAAGCAGCAGTTGCTCAAAACACTCAAACCCCACAGACAGCACAATCGATAAACCAACAGCAGACCACAAAGAATATCGACCACCTACCCAATCCCAAACTTCAAAAATATTATCAATACTAATACCAAATTTTCCAACTTCTGTGAAATTTGAAGACAATGCAATAAAATGTTTTGATATATATTGTTCATTTTTTGCAAATTCCATAAACCACAAACGAGCAGTAAATGCATTAGTCATAGTCTCTTGAGTAAGAAAAGTTTTAGAGACTATTAAAAATAATGTAGTCTCTACATTCACAGACTTTAATGTTTCCATAATATGAGTGCCATCAATATTAGAAACAAAATGCATCCTCAAATGATTCTTATAAGCCTTTAAAGCTTCAGTAACCATATAAGGCCCTAAATTAGAACCCCCAATACCAATATTCACTACATCAGTAATAGATTTTCCAGTAAATCCTTTCCATGCACCAGAAATAATGCTTTCAGAAAACGTTTTCATTTTAAATAACATCAAATGAATATCAGGCATCACATCATGGCCATCAACAAAAATTGGTATATTACATTTATTACGCAAAGCAATATGCAACACTGCTCGATTTTCGGTACGATTAATCTTCACCCCATGAAACATAGCAACAATAGCACTCCTTAAATCACATTCTTCAGCTAAAGCAAAAAGTTTCATAAGCGTCTCTTGAGTAAGACGATTTTTAGAATAATCAATTAAAATTTCATCATTAAAAACACCGGAAAAGTTAGAAAAACGATCCTTGTCCTGATTAAACAAATCAATCATACGAATATCTTTTATATTATCAAAATGACTCTGTAATTCCTTCCACGCTGTAGTAGTAGTAGGATTAATATCCTTCATAACACACAAACCCCAAATCAAACAATTCAATACACTAAAAATTTTATTAATTAAAAATTATAATATATTTCTAAAAATATAACTATTCTTCAACATTTGATACGAATTAATTACACAAAAAAATAAAAAACAAATAATACAAAATTATAAACACACTCAAAACAGTACTTTAATTTAAAATTATGTAATTAATTTACTTACTACCTGCTATACTATGACACACTAAATTATAAAATTACAAATTACATAAATATCGTATATAATATAACTCATAATTTAATTATTAGTAATGATAATTAAATATCACAAACAAATTACCTTATTAACTTAAAGAAAACACGGATAATTCTTAATAATAATTTATTTAATTCAGCATCCACAAAACAACTATAATAAAAAAATATGATAAAATAAATGTAAAAAAACAGCAAGATAAAATAAATGTAAAAAAACAGCAAGATAAATACCACTAAAAAAACAATTTAAAAAATAATAAAAACAAAAAAAAATTTATAAATTATTTATTTAACGCCGTCCCTTATATCATAAGGGACCTTCTGATATACATAATAATTTAACCAATTAGAAAACAATAAATATCCGTGACTACGCCAATTCATTAATGGAAGCAAATTGGGATTGTTTTCTGGAAAATAATTTTCAGGCACAACCACTCTTAATCCATTCTTTAAATCACGATAATACTCTTGTGCCAAAGTCAATAAATCATATTCTGGATGTCCTGTAATAAACACTAAACGCTTATCGTGACTAGTAAACAAATACGCCCCTGCTATATCAGATTCAACTAAAACTTCTAAATCTGTAAACCGACGAATAACTTCAGCAGAAAAATCACTGTAACGAGAATGAGGAACATAAAAATAACCATCAAAACCTCGTGTCAATAAAGCATGAACATTTAATGTTTTATGCAAATAAACACCCATTAACTTTTCTTTTCTAGTAACTTTAGGTAAATCATATAATACATATAACGCCGCTTGAGCAGCCCAACAAATAAACAACGATGTTGTTACGTGTTCTAACGCCCACAAAAAAATAGTTTTTATTTCAGACCAAAAAACAATATCACAAAAATCAACCAATCCTAACGGAGCACCTGTAACAATTAAACCATCGAATTGTGCGTCACAAATATCCATAAAACTACAATAAAAAGTTTGTATATGCTCAATTGGAGTATGCTTAGAATTACGATGGTTAATACATAATAACTGAATATCTATCTGTAAAGGAAAATTTGATAACAATCTAAGAAACTGGTTTTCAGTTTCAATTTTTTTCGGCATTAAATTTAAAATCAAAATTTTAATAACTGCATCATGTTCATAATTAATTTCAATATTGACGTGCGATTGTTTCATAACAAAAATATTTTCCCCACGCAATAAACCCACCGAAGGCAACTCGTCTAATACCCGAATTGGCATAATTTTCACCTTTTATCATTCAACGTTAACAATAGGCCTGAGTGGACTTGAACCACCGACCTCACCCTTATCAGGGGTGCGCTCTAACCGTCTGAGCTACAGACCTAAAAACTTAATTAGTAACTTAGTTAAGATAATTATAACATCATCATACACATCATATCAAAA
Organism: Blochmannia endosymbiont of Polyrhachis (Hedomyrma) turneri; assembly: GCF_000973505.1. NCBI lineage: Bacteria > Pseudomonadati > Pseudomonadota > Gammaproteobacteria > Enterobacterales > Enterobacteriaceae > Candidatus Blochmanniella > Blochmannia endosymbiont of Polyrhachis (Hedomyrma) turneri. The sequence goes on from NZ_CP010048.1 coordinate 748,936, forward strand.
ATACCAAGCTATCACTATAGAGAAAAATTCTGTTTTATATATTGTGAATAACTAGGATAATAAACTGTGAATAAATAGAGTATAAACTGAAAATATTTGTTACAACAAAAATATTCTCACACATTAACAACATTAAATAAAAAATACACAAAAAAACCACCCAAACACACATCTAAAACACACACACAAATCATATAAAAAATACAAAAAACACAATAAAATATCATATATAATAAAACAAAACACACAAAATACATAAACACAAATAAATATAATAATAATAATAATAAAGATAAAAAATTTGCAAAAAAACATAAAATTCACTATAGTATAAAACAAACAAAAAAATACTACACACACACCACCTTAAAAAATAAAAATAAAAA